>CAUJCT010000013.1 GCA_963169345.1 Bacteroidota bacterium | reverse complement strand
TTCTCGCTCGAAAGAAAGAGCCCTTATCAGGGCTTTTTTTATTTCTGCCCGGGTGGTGGAATCGGTAGACACGCAGGACTTAAAATCCTGTGGTAGCAATACTGTGCGGGTTCAAGTCCCGCCCCGGGTACAAAATGTCTTTTAACAAAAAAGCCCGACTTTGTCGGGCTTTTTTGTTAGGGCAGGTTCAATCACTTGTGATTGAACCTGCTTTAAATATATCTACTGCCATTCCGCGAGCTTGCTCAAATAAACAATGTTGTCTTTGCTGCTGATGTCGAACTGAAATAATCCGTTGTCTGCTGTTACAATTAATGTATTGCCGTTGACTATAACATCAAATGCATGAATGTCCGGATAACTGTGACGTAAACTGACATTTTGGGTTTGGATGTTCCAGTTGTATACATATAGACCTTTTGTTCCCTGACAGATAAACAGCAAATCGTCTTTTATGCCCAGTCCATAAGGCTCTTCAAGATTCATAGAGTTGACCCAATTGCTGCTAACTGGATTGCTTACATTGTAAATATTTAATGCGCTTACATTAGTGGTTCTGCAAGTTGTTCCGCCTCTAATGGTACTGAATGCATAATCTCTGTCAACAATGACTGGGTCGCATCCGTAAAAATGGGTGATGGTGGAAACAAATCCCGGAGATTCTTTTGATGCACCTGTGTTATATATATGTACACCATCACTTGCACCCATGTACAAAAAAGTTTTATATGGAAACAAGGTTTCTATGTTGGAAGCAGCCAGACCAATCTTTAATTTTTTCAAAGGTTTGGATGGATTGGTTACATCAAATGGCATTAGTTCCGAACTGTTGACTATATAAAGAAAGTTATCGATCACTGCAAATTTAGACATAGAGCCTCCTTTGCCAGTGCTGATGGGATTGGCGCCTCCACTGCTGGAAATACCATCAGACATAAAACCTCTGTTGCGCCCGTTATTGGAGCATTCAACTTTCTCCTTTTTAATGGTTCTTACGAAATCAACAATGAACTGGTCGCCTCGAATGTTTTCATTGTTGATGTTTTCTTCTCTATTGACCAATCGAATGTCATTTAAATCGTGAATGTCAATGGATACCAAATCCGGACCATTGTCTGCCAGTAAAATGTCATTGACTACCGAGAAGTTGGTATTGCCTTTCAACTGAATAAACTTAAGCGGGAGTGGATTGGCAGGATTGGAATTTTCTAGAATGTGTATGCCTTTGGTCTTTTCGCTGACAAAGAGATAGTTCTTGTATGAGTATATGTTGCCAGGTTTAGAAATAGCATAATCACTTTGCACTTCAAACGAGGATTTAATCTCAGATAATGGTTGCAAAATGGGGTCGAAGTTTACACGGTCTACATAATAAAAACACTTGTCTTCGCAACCATTCAATAAAAATATAAGGGTTAACGATACTAAAATGCGTGAAATTGTAGTTTTCATTTGAGGTGATTTTTATTCAAACTTAATTACATTTGCTCGAATTTCCATGAAAAAACTACTCGCATTTATTGTTATTTATTTGTCATTTTTTTGTCAATTGAAAGCACAGAATACAGATTTATATAAAGTTTATTTGAAATCTGGTCTGGTAATTAAGGCTGAATTGGTTAAAGTGATTCCTGATTCATTGGTTCAAATCAAGCAATACGGCATGATTACCAATGTTAAATTTAAGGATGTTGATTCGGTGGTTTTTGATGAAAGTCGTGTCACTACAGTAGTTTTCAATAATTCAATTCAAAAGGCAGAACGCAAACAATTACTGGATTCTGGCTGGAGCTTTGGATTACAACCCGGTTTTACTGCAGGATTTGGGGGATGGGGCATTACATCCAGCTTTACTTTTCGAACGTCTTTATTAAAAAATAATGGTAAAAAATCTATGTATGGGTTTAATTTAGGTATTGACCCTTATTATCTTTATGAGCAAGCTTTTGGAATTGTATCAATGGAAGGAAGGCAATACTTTAAAAAAAATACCACTAAATCACCATTTGCCTATTTAACCGCCGGATATGGTTTTAATATCACATCACCTGCGTTAGGGAAAGATGGAGGTGCCAATACCTCTCTGGGTTTTGGTAATTCATTCAGAACGCGCAGTGGTGTTATTTTCTCATTTATGCTTGGATACAGATTTCAAAGATTCAGAGAATTGAGAAATATCTGGGGAGCTGGTCAGGTGTATACATATAACAATATCAATAGATTTGAGGTAAAGTTTGAATGGCGTTATTAAGAGTCTGGTTTTTCCTATTATTCATTCAATGTTTCTGTTCTCTGAAAGCACAGGAATATCCGGGCTATTATCTGTACCATCGTTCAGGTAAAATCGAGAAAGTCAATCTAATCTCTATTCATGATACCTTTGTTAAAATCTATCTGGAAGGCATTGTAAGGATGGTTCCATTAAGAGAAATTGATAGTTTTAACCGACAGTTGCCAAAACACTCGGGTAAAAAAGTTACTGAAGTTATCAGGGCTAATTTGCCTTATCTGGATTCGGTTAGTGCCATTGGTTATTATGCTTCTTTTTCCAGAGGCTATATGTTGTCTGGCATTGAAAATAATCTCAATTATGGTATAAGTTATCAGACAGTCAGAAGCAGGCACAGCACAATAGGAATGAATATTGGCGTAAGTTTATACAGTCTGCGGCAAGTGCTATTAGTTCCGGTCAGTTTTGAAGGGCGGTTTTATACCAATCCAAAAAATCCTCTGAAACCCGGAATAGTTGGTTATAGTTTGGGTTATGCTTTTAATCTATATTCACCCAGTATAATTGACGATGGCGGACCCTGTGCTTCAATATTTGGGGGTATGTCATTTCCGCTTAACCGTTACAAGCGAAAATATATTTCAGTTTTAGGTGGCGTGAAAGCAGTGATTGCAGGCAACGAGAGATATAACATTCCCATCAGTCAACATGTAAGAGGATTGTGGTTTTCTCCTGAGATTCGTTTGGAAATGAGATTGTAATGTTAAGTCGTTAAGTTGTTAAGTCGTTAAGTTGTAAAGCTTATCGATAGATTTTTATGCTCTCCATAATTTTTCTGTGAATTCCAGTTTGCGCAAGCAAACCACTGCCGTGTCAAAAGTCTTTTATTTCTGCGCTTTCAGCGTGTTCTGTCTTTGTTCTGCGTTCAACCTCCCCTCAACTCCCCACGACTTAACAGATTCGTTTTTTTAACGCAGATATCTCAGAAAGTAAGGTATCTTGATGTTTAGGACTTCAAAATAATTCTATGTTTTGATTCCAAAATGTTTAGCGAACTATCCGCCTTAAGCGGAGCGATTTCACAGATAGTTTACGCAAAACTCTAAGTTATCGATACCAGGGAGCTTCAACATACTTACATAGCTCAAAAGGACACAAATTTTAATCCCGAATCCATCTGTGAATTCCCGTTTGCGCAAGCAAACCACTGCCGTGTCAAAAGTCTTTTATTTCTGCGCTTTCAGCGTGTTCTCTCCTTGTTCTGCGATCTACTTCCCCTCAACTTAACGACTTAACAGTGAAGCGTCTTGCTTGTGGCAGAAAGGTTTCAGCGACGGCTTCCAATTTCTGTAGCATCGCGATCAGCCAGAGGCTGACAGGTAACGACAATGCCAATAGAATCGACAAAAATATTTCGAGCCTTACCATAGCAGAAACTAAAAGAATATCCACATACTCTACGACTTAACGACTTAACAACTTAACGACTTAACAGCGAAGTGTCTTTCCTCTTTTTTTACTAATTTCGCAGCATGAGTATGACAGAATCTTCGAGAATTATAAAAGCACCTACTGGCACTAAGTTACATTGTAAAAACTGGGTGACTGAAGCTGCTTACAGAATGCTGATGAACAATCTGGATCCAGATGTGGCCGAGAAACCTGAGAATCTAGTTGTGTATGGTGGAACTGGTAAAGCTGCCCGTAACTGGGAAAGCTATCACCTCATCGTTAAAGCCCTCGAAGACTTAAATGAAGATGAAACTCTGCTCGTTCAATCCGGAAAACCTGTCGGCATATTGCCAACTCATAAAGATGCACCTCGCGTTTTGATTTCTAATTCGCAGCTGGTGCCGCATTGGGCCAATCTCGATTACTTCCGTCAATTGGAAGCTAAGGGTTTGATTATGTACGGTCAGATGACTGCAGGCTCATGGATTTATATCGGTTCACAAGGTATTGTTCAGGGTACTTATGAAACATTTGCTGAATGTGCTCGTCAGCATTTTGGTGGAACGCTTAAAGGTACTTTAAATGTTACGGCGGGTTTAGGCGGTATGGGTGGAGCTCAGCCATTGGCGATTACCATGAATGAAGGTGTTTGCCTTGCTGCTGAAATGGAGGAATGGCGTATTAAAAAACGTTTGGATACTCGTTATCTGGATGTAATGACTAAGGACATTGATCAGGCTATTGATATGGCTCTTAAAGCTAAGGAAAATGGCGATGCAGTTTCAATAGGTGTACATTGCAATGCAGTAGATTTATTGGAAAGACTCAAAGCCAGAAACATTGTGCCAGATACGCTTACTGACCAAACCAGTGCCCATGATCCGCTGGTAGGTTATTTCCCTGAAGGATATGATGTGGAGAGTGCAGATAAACTGAGAAAAACGGATCCTGAACGTTATGTCAACGAGAGCTACGCCACTATGGTACATCATGTGAAATTGATGATTGAGTTTCAGACTAAAGGTTCAGTTGTGTTTGATTATGGAAATAATTTGCGCGGTAGGGCATTGGAAAAAGGATTAACGAATGCATTTGATTTTCCGGGCTTCGTTCCAGCCTTTATTCGCCCTCAATTCTGTGAAGGACGTGGTCCTTTCAGATGGGTAGCTTTAAGCGGAGACCCTGAAGATATATACGCAACAGATAGAAAAATATTAGAACTCTTCCCAGAGGATGAGGGACTCAAGCGCTGGATCAGTATGGCGCAACAAAAAATAGAGTTTCAGGGACTGCCTGCTCGTATTTGTTGGTTAGGTCAGGGACAGCGTGAAAAAGCAGGCTTGGCTTTCAATGAAATGGTTAAGAATGGAGAAGTCAGTGCACCTATCGTTATTGGTCGCGACCACCTGGATACAGGCTCAGTTGCCAGTCCAAACCGCGAAACAGAAGCAATGAAAGATGGCAGTGATGCCATTGCCGACTGGCCGGTTCTCAACGCATTAATCAATACTGCAGGAGGAGCGTCATGGGTATCCTTGCATCACGGAGGTGGTGTTGGAATAGGTTATAGCATACATGCCGGTATGGTCATTGTAGCAGATGGTACTGATGAAGCAGCAACTCGATTGAAACGTGTATTGCACAACGACCCTGCTATGGGAGTTATCCGTCACATGGATGCCGGTTACGATATCGCTATGGATACAGCCAGAAAACACCGTTTGGATATCAAGGAACGTCTTAAATAGTCTTTATCATTCTGCAACACAATATATCTCTTAAGCCTTACAATACATTCGGACTGGATGTTAATGCTTCAGCGTTTTGTGAAGTCAAATCTCTTGTCGAACTGAAACAGTGTTTGCTAGAGAATCCTTATGAACATTATATGTTCCTTGGAGGTGGCAGCAATGTTTTATTTTGTAAAGACTACGATGGGCTGATAATCCGCAATAACATCAAGGGTATTCACATCGAACGTGAAGACGAGCAATATGTTTATTTGAAAGCATACAGTGGAGAGGTCTGGCACGAGTTAGTGATGCATTGTGTGGAGCGCAACTGGGGCGGAATAGAAAATCTTTCTCTGATTCCGGGAACTGTTGGTGCTGCTCCTATGCAAAACATTGGTGCTTATGGCGTCGAGCTGGAAAAGTGCTTTGTTGAACTCGAAGCATTGAATCTGGAAACGCTCGAATTACAAACTTTTAATAAAGAACAATGTCAGTTCGGTTATAGAGAAAGTGTTTTCAAACGTCATTTGAAAGGCCATTATTTTATCTATTCAATTACATTGAAACTGGATAAACATCCGCATTCGAATATTGAATACGGTGATATCAGACAAATATTATCTGAGAAAGGCACAGCGCCTGAGTCAGCCAGTATTCGTGAAGTATCAGATGCAATTATTGCGATAAGAAGCAGCAAATTACCTGATCCAAAAGTTTTGGGGAACAGTGGAAGTTTTTTTAAGAATCCAGTCATCCCTGTTGACCAGTTTGAGAAGCTCAAAACAGATTTTCCGGATATAAAACATTTCCCACAAGAGAACGGAGTTAAAGTTCCTGCAGCCTGGTTGATTGAACAGTGTGGATGGAAAGGCAAAAGGGTAGGAGAGACAGGTTCACATGCTAAGCAAGCATTGGTATTGGTGAATTATGGAGCTGCAAAAGGAGAAGAAATCTACCAATTGGCACTTGATATCATTCAAAGTGTAAAAGATAAATTTGGTATACTTCTCGAACCCGAAGTAAACCTGATAAATTAGTAATTCTTATTAATAATCAAGAACCCCCTTCTTTTTATTTTTTAGATAGAGACCTATTTCTATAATCTACTATTTAAAAATTTTGAATATTCAAAGTAGGATTAAATCCTATGTTGACAGGTTTCTTCAAATTTTAATTTTTTAATGAATCTTTTATGAAAACGGATGTGCGGGTTGAGTCCACGAACGCGTAGAATTTAAATCATGGCAGCCACGAGCAGGCAGGATATGCAGCGGCAAAGCCATGATTGAAATTTTGGTTCGTGGTGGCCTTTTTTTACTCGCAAGCTCGTGAGACCGCTTCGCTAAGTTGCTTACTTTTTTTTGCCATAAAAAAAGTAAGTGCCAAGCCTGCGGCATGAGCAGGCAAAAAAATAGAATTGAAAATTATATTTAGTGAACAGTAATAAAAAAAGCCCGAAGTTTACTTCGGGCTTTTCTATAAAATGTTACATCACTCCTTCTTGACAACCAATTTTGTATTGCCTACAACCCGACCATCCTTCACAACACGTATAAAATAAAGACCATCATTTAAATCTTCAATATTTACTAATTGATCCGCGGATGAACCGGTGCCGGTAATTTGTCGAATAACTCTTCCATTGATATCGACAATTTCAAAACTCAATTGCTCAGGAGCATCAAAGAATTGATAATTGATATGAATAAATGAATTGGCCGGATTTGGATATACCATCAGATTGAAATTTTCAATAAGATTAACCATTATGTTGACATTTGAGTCACAAGGTGGCAAGGCAATGCAGACATCTCTCCAGCATGTTTTGTTGGTTACAGGGTCAGTTAGAATCACCTTGAAACATATAATCTGATCCACAGGGGCAATATCTGTAAAAGTAGTACTCACATTTTGCATGCCCGGCGGTACAGGATTAGGGCTTATTGGTCCAAATGTACCAGCAGCAATAGGAGTGATGGAGATATTAGCTGCATTGGCAAAAGGATTTAAAACTGTGAGATCAATATCATAAGTCCAGTTGCCACCTTCCAATTCATGACAATGAGCACATTCACCATAAACGCCAACTTTACAACTGTCTTTACTGCAAGGTTTATAATCTGTGCGTATTGAATCTTTACAAACTTTACCTGTTACCGGATCAAATGCATAAAGGTAAATAGTCATAAATGTATTGTAAGGCGGTAGGTCAGTATAGGTCCAGCAAATACTTTGTAAACCATTATTGATGGTTACAGGATTTACTGTAAAACTGGATGAAGGTGAACTTAATGTTAATGTTGAACCATTGCTGCCACTCCAGTTAATGTTCATGCATACATAGTATTGAGGATTGCCGCTGCCGTCCTGTCCAATACAGGTAAACTCTGTTAATTTCGGACTGATTTTACAATCTTTCTGACCACAAGGCGGAAGTTTAATACAAACTGTTGTGTCGCAAATCTGATCCTGATTCGAAATTGTAATGGTAAAACATGCAATTGTATCCACCGGAGGCGTGTCTTCAAAATTAGCAGTAACAGTGTTTATGCCTGCTGCAAGTATAGCGGGACTTAAACTACTGATGATACCGTTAGGACTGCTGATATTGACTGTTGCACCCGCTCCTAAAGTGTTATTGAAATTGAAACTCAAACTATAAGTCTGATTGCCATTTGGACTCACAGGTCCGCAATCTACTTTTATGTTGGCATTGAATCTGCAGCCTCCGCATTTTACAAAATCTATTTTAATGTCATCCGATTTATCAGTACATCCATTGATGGTTGTAATCTGCAAACTATAGGTACCCGATTGATAAAGCGGTACATGGAATGTGTCAGATGTAGCCCATGGAATTGGTGTATTGCCATAATACCACTGATAGGATGCATAACCTTTAGGCCCATACCAAACCAGATTTTTCACTGTATCACAGATGTCATAACAACCTGTCATCAAACCACAGAAGTCAGGCAAAGGATTGACAACAGTAGTTGCCTGAGCCTTGCAACCATTGGAATCGATTACAGTTACGGTATAAATATTTGGCACACCTGTATACATGGTGTCATTGCTGATACCATTGCTCCAGTAATAGCCAGTCAGATTGGTTGAAGTACTGGTGGCTACCAACATGTTATTAGAGCCGGCACATAGAACAGGATTGGCAACTATGTTGACGTTCGGATTGGCGAATAAATTAAAATAGAAAGTATCCGTGCCATAACAAGTATCCGGACTCATCACATTGACAATAATCTGATGTGTTCCCAGTGCCATACTGTATGTGCCTAAATTAAATTGATTAAACGCTACACCCTGGTTAATGCCATCTAAAATCCAGTCGAATTTAGCGCCCGGTATATTTGGATAATTGATGTAATAGGTATAATTGCTGTTTTCACAAACCTTATCCGGACCAATGACCTGAGGTTTTGGTTTTGTTTTAGCAAGAACATTGATATTGCCGCTCTTAAAGAAACAACCCTTGCTATCCTTAATTTCTACATTGAAATTACCTGTCTGATTGGCCCAGATAATATTAGTGGTTGCTAAAGTAGACCATAAGTAATTGTATGATGGATATCCACCTGAGGGAATAGCAGTTAATTTAACGCTGTCACCTTCACAGAATTTTAATGGTCCACCAGCTACAACAATACCACTCAGAGTATTTGGAAGAACTCTTACCAACTTTCTTGCGGTGTCTCTGCAACCCAGATTATTGACAATGGTAAGTGTTGTAAGGAAATTGCCAGCTGTGCCGAATGTTCTGATGGGATTTGTTAAAAGTGAACTTGAGCCATCTCCAAAAGTCCATGTTGAGCTTAGTCCGCTACCTGTACTTGTATTGGTGTATTGTACCGGTGTGCCTTGACAAACGCTGTCCATCACTGTGAAGGAAGCATTTGGCAGAGGAGGTACTACAATAGTTTGAGTAATGGTACAAGTGCCGGAAACTGTTAAGCTGACTGTATAAGTTCCTGGACCAAGATTAAATGTCGGACTTTTTGCAGTACTACTCAAGCTTCCCGGATTAACCAACCATGACCAGGATGGGGCAGGATAACCCGCTAATATCTTGGTTGTATTGACCATCTTTACGGGAACTGTGGTGGCATAGTTTGTACAATACATAGAGTCGAAGAAGTCGGGAACATATTTGATGGTGTCGACTTTGTATATACAAATGTTGCAATATCCTGTACCAGCAGAATTTGGTACATCAGCACACAATTTTACTCTGTAATATCCAGGTTCAGTGAAAGTGTGAGTGACAGGCGTTCCCGAACCACTGGAAGGGTTGTATGGGTCATCGTAGTTCCAGCTCAGATTGATAATACCCGAAGAGGTTATAGCTATAAAACTGTCTGTATTGCAACCTAATCTGATTCTGTTGTAATCTAAAGTGTATGGTGCAGGTGTACAGGATGAAGGGCAATTACCAGTTGATACCACAATGACATTACTGGTATCCTTGCAACCATTAGGACTGGTTGCCACTACATAATAAGAACCTGTTGAAGTAGCAGTATAGGAAGTGCTTGTTGCTCCGCTAATGGACGAAGGATTGTACCATTGATATGTCAATCCAAACGTTGGTGCGGCTACGCTCATCGTTGTTGAAATAGGAGGGTTGCAGTATAAATTTGGATCAGGGGTGGAGATATTTACATCTGGTTTTGGTAGCACAGACAGATTGGCTGTTGCTACTCCTGTACCCGGGCAAACACTGCCATAAGTAACAGTTAGTGTTACTACATAATTGCCGGGTGAAGTATATACATGGTTGCCAGGATAACCAACTAAGGTACCTCCGTCTCCAAAATTCCATGAATAGGTAGCAGCTATTGTAGTTGAAATTGCTGAAAGAGTAGTGCCCTGGCAAATGGAAGGAGGGATGATGATGTTCGGGTTCGGAGCATTGATGACCTGTACCAAAATAGAATCTCGTCTTTGAGCACCACATAGTTTTGTAGTTAATACAACCCAGGCTGGACCATTGTAGTTGTTCCATTGAACGCCCATATTAGAAGTGTGCTGCCCTGTGCCAACACTACCTGCAATACCCGGATTAATACTCCATATATAATCATCACCCGGTGATGTCGTGCTGTAATTGGATAAACCATTCGCACAAACTGTATCCGGTCCGTTGATGACAGAGGGAGTAAGTGGTAATGCCGGATTAACATTCATAATGGTGGCAGAGGATTTGCAACCAGTGACAGGGTCAATTTGATATACGCTGATGGTATATGGACCAACTGGGCCCCAGGTAATGCTCAACGTATTGCCAATGCCTGTGGAAGGGCTGCCATTGCTGACCTGCCATCCTATGAAATAATTTCCGGATGTTGGAACTGCGGTGTATACATAAGAGTAATTTGGACAAACAGGACTAGGTCCATAAACTGTATCTACCGGTGGTGGAGTCGGATGTACCGTCAGATATTTTTTTAGCGGACTGTTGCAATAATTGCCAGACATGTCAGTAGCAGTCACTATAAATTGCCCCGGTCCGTAAGTCCATAACCCGGTAAATGGCGCAGGACCAGTAATAAGATTCGTTGTGTATGTTGTATTGCCGCTGATATCTGTAATACTCCAGTTGATAGAGCCTGTTGGTGGAGGACTGATAGAATAATTATAAGTTTGATTTTCACATAAGTCGCTTGGCCCACTCATAAACATCTGAGGCTTCACCGAAACATTTAATGCAGAATGACCTCCACAGTTCAATGGGGGTTTTGCTCCCGGAGTAAAATGCCAGTAATCTGCTGTTATAGTGCCGGAAATATTGCTGTAAAAACAGACTTGAACTTCATGGACATTGATGGAGTCAGTCTGTACAACTGCACCTGGAGGGAAATGCCATTCGATACTGTCTATAGGGATATCACAACTGATATGGTAGGTAACACATTCGCCAAGACAAACCTGTGAAGGTCCGCTAATAGTAGCATTTGGAGTGATGATTGGAACAAAAACTGTTGTAGGTACATTGCAGAAACCCGGGCAGTTAACGCTTAACGTAATACTGCCTGGTCCGTTGCTGCCCCATTGTACTGTGACTGTCGAATCGGTATTAGAACCAATGATAGTACCATTGGTGACACTCCAGTTGTAGTTGTTGCATCCGCTTGCATTAGAGGTATAAGTAACTGTAGCATCAGGACAGACCGTTGAAATGCAAAAGATTTCAGGTCCTACTGTATTTGAAACTACAACAGTAACATAGGCTGTGTCTTTGCATTTACACTGATTTTCGACAACCAGCATGACTGTATAGGTGCCGGGACTGCTATAGGCATGTGAGGTATTACCCCATCCAGGTGCTGACTGAAACGCATTATTGCCGTCTCCAAAATACCAGCTCCAGGAGTTGATGGGTGAACCTAATCCTGGTACAGACTGGTCAATAAATTGTATCACCTGATTCAAACAGGCATTCACTACCGGTCCGCTTAATCCTGGTAAAGTTGTAAATGCAGCCTGAGGTTTACCTACTATTTCGACACAAACTTCAGTTTCTTTACTGCAACCCCAAACATTGGTTTCTACCACTTTTACAGAACCTGTTCCTATACCGGTCCAGAATACTGTTACCTGATTGCCACTGCTCGTATAGGTTGCCGAACCAGTAATTGTCCAGACATAAGTACTGCCCGGATTATTAGGTGTAGAATAAGTAATGTAAGTAGAGTCACAGGCTGTCAGACACTCCTCTTTGTCACCTTGTCCGCTACCACCTTTTCTGCCTCCGCATCCGGAGATGTAGGAAGGAGTAATAACCGGATTGGGTTTACCATGTACTGTAACAGTAATGATATTGGTACAGATGACATTGTTTAGTGCATCCTTCACAATTAAAGTGACATTACCTGTTCCAATAGCTGGCCAGGTTATACTAATACTATTTCCAGTGCCGGAAATAAGTCCGCCTCCCGTGCAATTCCATGTATAGGTCTCGCCGGGGTTTGGCGTTACACTATAAGTTGCTGTCTGATTTTCGCATACATCCAATGGGCCTCCTATTGGACACGACCCATAAGCTGTTGCCTGCAGCAAAAAAATAGTGAAAATAAATGAAATGGATTTGAGTAAAATGTTTCTCATTTGTATGTGTGTTTAGTGTTATGAACGACTAAAATAATCCATTTTTAGGAGGATTTTTTAATAAATTTGGGAAATATGGGTTTCCCTTTGTAAACTAATAATTATCAATTTATTAAAATTTTACAAAATGGTAAAATATTTGAACTACTAGTTGAAATTTGAAAAAAACCGACCAAATAAGAGTTAAAGTAAAAAGTAGTTTTCAAAAACAATGGGCATCATTATTTTGAATAAAATTGCAAAACCTTCAATGCTCTTAAGGTATTCCACCGACTGGCTTTACTTGTTGGTTCCATAACTAAATGAACCTTTCCCGGATGGGCAGCCTGCATAGGCCAGACACCATTTTTGTTTTTCTTTGAATTTAAAAATTCCAATGCTTCGTCCATTCTTGGATCGTATGGAATTTTGGCATATTGCATAAAATCCAATGCTCTTAAAACATCGTATTTCCAAAGGCAGGGATAGGTCAGTTTTAAGAAATCCTTTTGAATGATTGCCCAGGTTTTATCTGATTTATACAAATGATGAATCAAAATAAATTCTATTCCATTTTGTATAGAATTTAATATTTCCAATTTCCTGTAGGTATAACCGGCATACAGAAATTCCTGTAAACCTTCGAGTATTGAAATTGTTGAATGCAAAGAACTGTGCTGAGCGCCACCATGATTAGATTCGCAATTATAACCGCCATCTTCCATTTGTTCTTTGAGAATCGAATCAATGACAGATTTTAATTTTGACTCATCAGTTTTAAAATAAGAGGCATAATTTAAGAACATACCATTGACACATATATCACTGTTTTTGTAAGTGGAGGGTCCCAGTTGAATACCACCATCAAGCGCCTTATTGTTCATAAGAACTTGCTCAATTGATGATTTAATCAGGGGATTATTTTGGGGTAAATTAAGATTTCTCAGGTCGAGCAATGTGTAATGCGTGGAAATCCATTTTGGCTGATAGAATCTCTCACCCCATGATCCGTTCTTGTGTCGTTTAGATAGAATGAGTTTACCCCATCCATCCTTTTCTATTCTGTTTTGTAAAGACAAATCGGTTATACCGAGTAAATCGCGTTTAACCTGAAATTGAATGGATACATCTCCTTCAAGCAGCCAGTTTAAAACAGATTTTTCAATCAAGACAGATGTTATTAGGTTACGATTTTTTCCAGCGTTCAAGTCTTGGAATACCTCGGGTAGCCAGCCAGGCAAATAGGCCATTCATACCTGATTTCTTCATTTCCTGTATGCAGAATTTTTGCATTTTCTCAGGAGTATCTATTTCGGGTGGCGTTAGAAATTGCCCATTTGCGTAGCACATAGAACAGTACATTGGACTGATGGAACCGTTTTTTTCGGTACCTCCACCTTGTTTGTCTTTGCTGAGTGGATAGCCACAACTTTGGCAAAATTTATAGGATTTCATATATCAAAAGTAATTGAAATATTTTGAGTCTTTTTAATGACTTTCATTAGTTAAGTAGGGGAGGTAGAACGCAAAACAAGGAGAGAACACGCAGAAAGCACAGAAATATTTAGAGGCGTTTGACACGGCCAAGGTTTGCTTGCGCAAACGGAATACACGGAAGAATAAATATCGGGAGGTAGAACGCTGAACAAAGAGAGAACACGCAGAAAGCACAGAAATATTTATCCCGTACCTACGGGATTGACACGGCAGGGAGAAGAGCTGAATTGCTGAAAGGCTTAATAGCTGAATTGTGTCGCGGTATTAGTGATTATGGAATGTCCTGTCACGTGTCATACGGGATACGATAGTCGTTAATAATCATAAGGACTTGGATTGCTTAAAATTTAAGTTTGTCAGACAGATTAATTTCTTCAATTTTTGAGGAGTATCGCGATCAGCCTAAGGCTGACAGGTATCAGCGACGGCTTCCAATTTCTGGAGCGTCGCGATAAATCGACGACGCTTACGGAAGCGACAATGATGCTCCGAGTAATAAAATATGAGAATCTTTAAGCTTATCGACAAGCTTTACGACTTAACGACTTAACAACTTAACGACTTAACAACTTAACAACTTAACAACTTAACGACTTAACAACTTAACAACTTAACGACTTAACAACTCTACCGCGACACAATTCAGCCTTTCAGCAATTCAGCTTTTTAGCTTTTTAGCTTTTTCTCTTCTCAACCTTCATCTGTATAATATCCACTATAAATGCAAAAGCCATAGAGAAGTAGATGTATCCTTTTGGTATTTCAAAATGAAAGCCTTCTGCAATGAGCGATACCCCTATCATCATTAAAAAGCAGAGTGCAAGAATTTTAAATGAAGGATGTTTTCTGATGAATTCGCTGATTGGTTTTGATGCCACAAGCATTATGAGAACTGTCGTTACAACTGCCGCATACATCACCCATAATTGCTGAACCATTCCTACAGCAGTGATAATTGAGTCGATGGAAAACACTAAATCCAATATAATGACCTCCGAAAGAAGTCGTTTAAAGCTCCTGTTTTTAGGCTTTGGCGTATCTTCATCTTTTGGCGTTTCTGTCTTATGATAAATTTCGCGAGTACTCTTGTAAATTAAGAACAAACCTCCTGCAATTAATATCAGACCTTTTCCTGAAAAATCAATAGACATAACACTGAATAATGTCTGATCGAGTTTTAATATCCATGAAATAAACGCCAATAAAGCCAAACGCATAAACATAGCCAGAATGATGCCCCAGTAGCGCAGTTTATTTCTTTTGTCTTCTGGTAATTTATCTGCTAAAATCGAAATGAAGATAATATTGTCGATTCCCAGAATCACTTCTAAGGCGATTAATGATATCAAAGGTATGAGTGCTTCTGTCATGATGTATTATAATTAGATGTTTTAATATTCAGCTTAATTTTATTGGATGATTTTGTTAAAGGTCAATAGGAATTATTTTCGATTTTGTTTTTGTAAAATGGTATTTCTTCCAACAGTATATGCATAGACAGCTGCAGGTACAAAAATAAGTTTTTTATCATGGATGTTTTTTATACCGGATTTATCAATAGTAGTTACCATAGCAGTGTTTAATTCATTGTCGTTTAAATACTGAATCAAAGATTTTAAGTCACCTGGTTTTTCGAAATACTGGTTACTCCATTTTATCTCAAGAGCCCATTGAGGCTGAAAACCATTATCTTCAAGCTTTACCATATCTACTTCACCTTTTTGCCAGCGCGCATAATAGACAGTCAGCCATTCTCTGTGCATCCATTGAGAATAGACTGCTGTTTCAATCATATTACCAAGCATAGGGTCGTGAACAGTCAATGGCGAAAATAATGCACTTCTTAATGAAGGATTGGTTAAATAAATTTTAAATTGAGTAGCGCGTTTAAAGTGTTTGGGTTTGTTCGAAATTTTATGCACGACTTTGATAAGAAAAGCGGCTTCCAGATATTCAATATATCGTTTGATGGTGTTTTTTTGCACACCCGAATGTTTGCTTAATTCTTCAAGACTGAATTCGGCTCCGCTATTAAATGCAATAGATGTAAATAGAGAATTTAGTTCCTGAACATCCCGAATACCATATAAACTTGGTAAATCTCTTAACAAAACTTTATCAATAATGTCTGCTCTGATGTATCTGCCCGGATTGCTCTGAATTTTCTCTGAAAAAATAACTTCAGGATAACCGCCAAAATTGATATAGTCAATAAATTGTTTGTTTAACTCATGTATGTTATTTGTGTCAAAGAACTGAGTCAAACTGCCTTTCCATTCAAGTTTTGATTCAATTATCAATCGATCCAGTTGCTTGAGATGCAAATACTCATTGAAGGTTAAAGGTGGTAATAGAAAATCAGTAAAACGGCCAGCTCCACTCTCATTGCTTTTGAGCTTTAATGCTGCAGCAGCTGAACCTGATACAATAAACTTTGAATGAGGATAGCTGTCAACTAAAGATTTCAAATGGACTTCCCAATCTTTCAGGTATTGAATTTCATCAAAAAATACATACCAGCCTTTAGGATTGGTTTGATTGCTGGAATTCCTGCAAAGACTAAATAGCTGCTCTAATCCTATTTTATTGTATATGGGTGTTTCAATCGAAATATAAGCGATTTTTAATGGGTCAGTTCCCTTGTCAATCAAATGTTGAATGGCATGGTGCATCATTACTGTCTTTCCAACCCTGCGAGGCCCCATTAGTACTACTGCCCGATTTATACTGGACTCTGTAACAATTGGAGCAAATAAATCGAAATATAGTCTCCTTTGCATTCCTCCATAATAAGTATCAACTTCTCCGTTTACCCACCATGGATTTTCAAATTTTAACCGATCTGTAACTTGTTCTAAAAAATTTGGCAATAACGGCATTATGATGATTTTATATGGCAAATATACTACAAATAAGATTAATATACTAATCTTATTTGTAGTAAAAATGTTAGAATAAGAATTTTATATATTAAAAATAATCTTATTTTTAATCAGTTAATAACTTCTAAACTTTACCTTTTTCTCTTATATTTCAACTGCACCAAACCGGTGTCAAAGGCTTTGGTTTCAACATGCTCCAGCATTTGCTCCGGTCTGTTGTCTTTAAACAAGCGAGTCCCTGCACCTAATAATATCGGTACAACTGATATAGTCAATTCATCTACTAAATCGTTTTTGAGCAATTCGTGAATCACTTCAGCACCTCCATCACAATATATGTTTTTACCTTCTTCATGTTTTAATGTTGAAATCAATTCCGTTATATCACCATTGTAAAATCTTGTTTTGCCATTGTCTGAACGGGCAGTCCTGCTAACAACAATCACATCTCTGTCTCCGTTATCATAATGTGAAGTGCCTATATTATTAGCTACCCAGTCGTAAGTTTTCCTACCGATTATGAAGGTGTCTATTTCAGAAATAAATTCAGCATATCCGTAGTCTTCACCTTCTTTCTCTACCAGTTTTAAAAAACTCAAATCGTCGTTGGGTTTAGCAATGTAGCCATCCAGACTTGTAGCGATGTATATAACTGTTTTGCGCATGTATTATTTTTGGATTTTCAGCAAAGCTAATCTTAGTATATCGGATTTGATTATGTTGAATTCTAAAATAAGTTAACGTTTACGTGGATCTGTTTTAGAATATTGTTCATACACCTTATCGAATTTTTCTAAATCAACAGGGTGATGAATCATTTTATCACTTAAAGGATAACGGTTCAAATGCACTGCGGGACGAGTCGGTCTTTTTTCAAATCCACCTCCACAATTAGGGCAAACATTATGTAAAATTTCCTGAACACAATCTGTACAAAAGGTACACTCAAAAGTACATATCATGGCTTCGCTGCTCTCGTTTGGCAATAGTTTACCGCAATTCTCACAGTTTGGTCTGATTTCCAGCATAAGTCAAAAATTTTATTCGCAATTTAAGATTTCTGATGTTTTAAAAATGATGAATTTTGGGTCCCACAACAGAATGTTTAATTGATCACAATCCAGTAGTGTCGCTTTTGTACTGCCTTCAAAAACCCAAATATCACCAAAGGGTCTGTATTTAATCACCATGACTGCATTTCGTCTTTCAGGCATTAATGCGCTTACCTGACACGAAGAAGAGTCTTTCTTCCATTGTATGTTAGTAATTTTCAAACTCAATCTGTAATTTGAATCCAACATAATGGAATCTCCAACCTTTAGGATTTTGGGTGAAATGAGCGGAGCAACCGGGACTAATATGTCATGTTTGGCTTTTCTGATATCATCGTATAACACCCAAATGGAATCACCTGGAACCTGATCACCGTATTTATTGACGATTTTATATGGTGGCTTGTATTGAGCGTTTAGGTTTTGATATCCAATAACAGAATTGAAAACCAGTAATAACAATAGTTTAGTTTTGATTGGAGTCATATTCAAATATAATAAATTTAGATGTCAGAATTATGTTGAACCAATGCTTTAAGTTTTTGAGGTGCTACTTGACAGTATGCTGACCTAAGTGCATCTTTCAAAATATCTGGATGTACCTGTTTTAAATCTATATTGGTCCAGCCTTGGTTGCCCCACTTGTTATTAACAGGGTAGATGGCACCTTTAGAGATTTTTGAAAACACATCCTGGTCAATATCCGAAAGTTTAATACATGCGATTTGGCCATCCTGATCGACTGTAGCAAAGATTTTCTTTTTTACTCTGAATGATGTTTTTTCAAAATGAGGTTCTTCAGTTGACTCAGGAAATGCCAGTGCCAGTTGTCTTAGTTCTGTTAATTTCATGATAGTATTTATTCATCATTCAAGGAGCGGATGCCCTCTGTTTTTAATTTTTCAAGAGCATCTTTCATGGCCTTCACCTGTTCGGGAGCATGACCATTCCAAATGCCAACTTCACCAACTATTCTGAATGGATGTTGTGAACGAAAGGATTGAGTAGGATTACCCGGAAATTTTTTATCCGTTAAGTCTGGGTCATTTTCAATCTCACCTGTTGGTTCTACGAGGTAGATGTGTTCTTTACCATTGCCTTCAGCCAGTTCGGCACCCCAGATGGCGGCATCCAAAGTAGCAGTTAAAAAGATGTATTTGGCATTTTTTCTTTCGCCATAATTAGAGTTGTTTCCGGGTTCAATGTAATCGCCTAATTGCAGATCCGCTTTAGTACCATGGAAGTATGTTTGCGCAAAAGGGGTTGGTGATTTCATGCCGCTAAGTTCGTGATTTTTAATTAAACTGTATAAACGGAAATTTATACTGTTTATGTTCTGTCTGCTTGATGAGTATCAGGGTATCGGCTTGTGCAGGTTTGTATATACTGTCACCAACTGCTGCTACTTCTCCAAATCGTTTTCCACCTGAGGAAGGACAGGCTATGGATTGAAATTGATAGTATATCTTTTTAGACGTAAAATGCTCATTGGATGATAACCAGTCAATGCGGCCATTTATACTCGAAGTATTGAAATGTTTATAGACTTTTTGATCATCTGTTTCTACTTTTATAAAAATTCCCTGTTCGCCCATTTTGTCGAATTCAATTAATGAGTCACCATGGATTTTATAATCAAATCTGAGCTTATCCGTCAATATCCAAATCGTCTTTTCATTCCAGAAACCCAATCTGGCTTTTGATTTGTAAAACCAATATCTGTCACTCTGTTTTTTACCGGTTTGTTTTTGTCTGTCTATGTAACTGGTGTATACCACATCATTGGTATCTCTGATTTCAATCATGCTATAACCGTATTTATTGTGATAAATCCAAGTGCCTTTGAGTGAACCTAAAGTTGGATTATCGCTCACAAAGCCCAATAGGATAAATGCAGAAAGACATCCAATGAGAAGGGATTTGGATTGTGTTTTCATAAATAAACTCTTTAAATACAAATGTAATGTTACTTGTTTGGAATTAATAGCCTAATTAACAGGACAGAAATAAAAAAAGTCTACTCACTTGTATGAATAGACTTTCTATGAAAATTTTAAATCTAATTTCTGAACACAATCTGCTGTTCAAAGCAATCAATGATAATCTTACTGTCTTTCCTGATATCACCTGCCAGAATTTTCTTGGATAATTCGTTCAGTACTTTCTTCTGCAATACTCGCTTCAATGGTCGTGCGCCAAATTGTGGGTCATAACCCAATTGACCTAACCAGTCGATGGCGTCTTCGGTGATTTCCATCTCAAATCCTGCCTCCTGCAGTTGTTTCATCATGCCTGCCATTTGAATTCTGACAATCTCATGGATATTCTCTCTGCTCAATGGCTCGAACATGATTACTTCATCTATGCGATTTAAAAACTCTGGTCGAATACTGTTCTTTAATATCTGATAAACCTCATTCTTGGTCTTGGCCAAAACTTCCAGTTTATTATCCTCATTCAGCAATTCAAAGTTTTCCTGTATGACATGCGAACCAATATTACTGGTCATGATTACAATGGTATTTCTAAAGTTGGCGGTTCTGCCTTTGTTGTCGGTCAATCTGCCATCATCCAATACCTGTAGCAAGATATTAAAGACATCAGGATGCGCTTTTTCAATCTCATCGAGCAATACAACAGAGTATGGACGGCGACGAACGGCTTCTGTTAATTGACCGCCTTCATCGTAACCGACATAACCCGGAGGAGCTCCTATCAGTCGACTGACCGTATGTTTTTCCTGGTACTCACTCATATCTATTCTCACCATGGCATTGTCGTCGTTAAACAGAAATGAAGCTAAAGCTTTTGCCAGTTCGGTTTTACCAACACCGGTTGTGCCTAAGAAAATAAATGAACCAATTGGTCGCTTAGGGTCTTGTAATCCGGCTCTGCTTCTTCTAACTGCATCCGAAATAGCACTGATGGCTTCTTCCTGACCAACAACGCGTTTGTGTAATTCTTCTTCCAGGTGGAGGAGTTTTTCTCTCTCACTCTGTAGCATTCGGTTAACAGGTATACCAGTCCATTTGCTGACAACTTCTGCAATATCTTCTGCATCTACTTCTTCTTTTACCATAGGCTTGTCACTTTGTATTTCTGTAAGTTTAGCCTGCAATTGCTGCACTTCAGTTTCGGTTTCTTTAATTTTTCCGTACCTCAACTCAGCTACTTTTCCAAAATCTCCATTGCGTTCAGCCTGATCCGCTTCATTTTTAAATTGCTCAATTTTTGCTTTGGAAGCTTGTATTTGTTCTACAACTTCTTTCTCGCGTTTCCATCTTGCATTAATGGCATTTCTGTCTTCATTGAGATTGGCGATTTCTGCATTGAGTTTTTCGAGTTTGTCTTTATCATTTTCTTTCTTGATGGCCTCTCGTTCAATCTCAAGTTGCATGATTTTGCGATTCAGTTCATCCAGTTCTTCAGGCAAAGAATCAATCTCTATCCTCAGTTTTGATGCGGCTTCATCCAATAGGTCTATTGCTTTATCAGGTAAAAATCTGTCGCTGATATACCTGCTGGATAACTCAACTGCATTGATAATGGCCTCGTCTTTGATACGCACTTTGTGATGCACTTCATAGCGTTCTTTAAGTCCGCGCAATATGGAAATAGCATCCTGAATATCGGGTTCTTCTACCATCACTTTTTGAAAACGTCGCTCTAAGGCCTTATCATTTTCTATGTATTTCTGATATTCTGCAAGGGTAGTGGCACCAATGGCTTTTAATTCACCACGAGCCAGAGCAGGTTTCAATATATTGGCGGCATCCATTGCGCCTTCGCTTTTTCCTGCACCAACCAGCGTGTGTATTTCGTCAATAAAGAGGACAATTTCTCCATTGCTTTTAATGACTTCATTGACTACAGCTTTTAATCTTTCTTCAAATTCTCCTTTGTATTTAGCACCTGCTATCAATGCACCCATATCCAGTGAGAAAATGGTTTTTGATTTGAGATTTTCGGGCACGTCTCCCTGTACAATTCTTCGGGCTAATCCCTCGGCTATGGCTGTTTTACCAACACCGGGTTCGCCAATGAGCACAGGATTGTTTTTAGTACGGCGACTTAAAATCTGTAGGACGCGTCTGATTTCTTCATCCCGGCCAATTACCGGATCGAGTTTACCTGATGATGCCAGTTCATTGAGATTAAGCGCATATTTTTTCAATGCGTTGTATTGCTCACCGCCCGATTGGGAGGTCACGGTTGAATTGCCCTTTAATTCCTTTATGGCTTTTTTGGCATCGTTTAATTTGACACCCGCGTCTTTAATCAGATTAGCTACCTGATCGTTGTTGCTGATTAATGCCAATATGATATGCTCTACAGACACATATTCATCTCCCATTTCTTTCATGAGTTTTTCGGACATCATCAAGGTTGTGTTGGCTCCTGATGATAATGCTTGTGACGCATTGCCTGAAACTTTGGCGAATCCTGCTATAATGGCTTCATTGGCTTGTTTGACTCTGTTGAGATTAGCACCTGTTTTACTGAATAAATAGGTGATAATTTCCTCGTCGTTTTCGAATATACCCTTAAGAATATGGGCATTTTCGATACTTGGATTTTGGTTTTCAAATGCAATTTGTTGGGCACTTTGAATACACTCCTGGGCTTTAATTGTGAATTTGTTGATGTTCATAGGTTAACGATTCATTCTACTCAAAATCGTCACCAATCGAAAATACCTGAAATTTCGTCTGAATTTGCGACAAAATGACGTGAATTATTAGTGGCTATCGGTCAATTTTTCTCGATTTATTTGAACAAGTATGGTTATTTTATTAAATGCAACGAGTGCAGAACACAGAACGAGAGCCGAACACTCAGAACTCACAGATAGAGATTTTTGCCTTTGACACATAATGTTTGCTGGCGCAAACCGGAACCCACAGATAGATTGCGATAACTTCAAGTTTATCGATAATCTCAACGACTTAACGACTTAAAATTTCTACCGCGACGCGATTCAGCAGCATAGCGTCAGCCTTTTAGCCTTTCAGCTCTTCATCCCGTCTTCCCCCCACTTTGTAACTTCTCAAAAATAACGTACGTTTGCACTACAATAAAATATAGAGATGAAGATAGCATTGATTGGCTACGGCAAGATGGGAAAGATGATAGAGCAGGTAGCAGTTAAAAGAGGGCATACGATAGTGGCCCGGATAGATAAAGATTCTACTACTGCCGATTGGGATGAATTAAAAAAGGCACAGGTTGCTATTGAGTTTTCTAAACCGGATACAGCCTTTGAAAACATAAAGAGATGTTTTGCCCTGCATTTGCCGGTTGTAGTTGGTACTACAGGCTGGTATGAGCATCTTGATGAAATTAAACAACTTTGTCAATCAGGAAACAATACAATTTTACCTGCAACCAATTTCAGCATAGGTGTTAATTTGTTTTTTCACATCAATAAGAAACTGGCTCAGGCAATGGAAAATCTTCCTGAGTATGACGTGGTAATTGAAGAAACGCACCATACCCACAAACTCGACGCACCTAGTGGCACTGCCATTACAATTGCCCAGGGTATACTCGCTGAAATCAGTCGCAAAAACAAATGGGCACTTTCCAATGATGTAAGTTCTGAAAGTGATTTGTCCATTACTTCACATCGCATTGATGAAGTACCCGGTACACACATGGTGAGATATGCTTCAGAAATTGATGATATCGAAATAAAGCATACTGCCCACAACCGCTCAGGCTTTGCAATTGGCGCTGTTGTAGCAGCCGAATGGGTGAAAGATAAAAAAGGCTTCTATTCTATGAGCGACTTAATTGGATTTTAATCAGACTTTTGAAACATAACTAAAAATAAATGCATCCTACTAACTTTAACTTATTCCTTAGTTTTTATATTCCATTATATTTAATCACACATTTTGGCTTATTCATGTTGTTCAGAAAAGCCAATGTTAAAATGGCCTGGATGGCTTTCATACCAGTCTTGTGTTATTGGCCATGGATACAATTAACCGGTAGGCCAAAGACCTGGATGATATGGGCTTTATTGCCTGTATCTGATGTCATTATCTGGTTTTCTCTGGTCATCGATTTAATGGAGAGTTTTGGTAAATTTAAATTCTGGGAACAGGTCATGGGTGTTGTAACACCTTTTGTGATGTATCCATATCTGGCATTCGACAAAAAGGTTTCGTATTTGGGTAAAGCCAGAGACCTGGATTTTAGAAAGAAATACCGCAATACCAAACGTGGTTCAAATCGCGAGTGGGCTGATGCTATTTTCTTTGCACTGGTTGTTGCTTACATGATTAGAACATTCCAGTTTGAGCCTTATAAAATTCCGACTTCCTCTATGGAAGACAGTATGCTGGTTGGTGATTTTCTGGTAGTGAGCAAAATGCATTATGGGGCTCGTTTCCCTAATACACCTTTGGCTTTCCCTTTGGTGCATCAGGATATTTTTGGAGCTAAAGCCTATTCAGAAGCCATTGAATTGCCATACATGCGTTTATGGGGACCACAAAACATAAAGCGCAATGACCCGGTAGTGTTCAATGTTCCTTATGATTTGCTGGATAACACGGTTCGTCCTCCGGATAAAATGCAAAACTATGTGAAAAGATGTGTTGGTGTGCCGGGTGATGAAGTTAAAATAGTGGATGGGGTATTGTACATCAATGGTGAGAAGGCTTATCAGGCTCCGGGCATGTTACACAAGTATGTGTTTAAATTCGACAATGAAAACGATGTGCCGACTTACGAAGCCTTAACAAAGGAATATGATATTTATGATATCATCCGCTTTGATGCAAGAACATTAATTGTCTCAGTGACCAAAGCTGATTTGGAGAAATTAAAATCCGATTATAAAGTGGCCTCTGTTCATCAGTTAAAATCGCCTGAAACCGGTAATTATTTCAGTCCTGAAGGAGTAGATTTTAATGCTATTATCAGAGTTAAAGAGGGTCAGTCTATGGCTGATAATGATTTTAAAAAATTAGGTGTGCTTTATCTTCAACCTCTGCCTGAAAACTCAATTTTGGTTATGATGGATGAGAAATTTATTCTCAAAGAAAATTACAGCATCGTGAGTAAGATTGATACCATTAAAAGTAAAAGACAACTGGAAGCCTTATACAATGCCTTTCCAAATGATATGAAAGCATTCCCGTGGAACAAAGACTACTATGGTCCGGTTTACTTACCTAAACGGGGACAAACTTTGGAAATCAATGCTCAGAACTTTTCATTTTATGAAAGAGCCATTAAAAATTACGAGAATAATCCGAGCTTTGAATTGATAGACAATCAGCCATGCATCAATGGTCAGCCAATAAAAACTTATACATTTAAACTGGATTATTACTGGATGATGGGTGATAATCGCGACAATTCTTTGGACTCCAGGTTCTGGGGTTATGTACCTGAGAACTTTATTCTCGGTAAACCTTTGTTTGTTTTCTTTAGCATTCAATATGCTCATGAATACAATGAGAAAACTCAAAAAGTGGAAGATGCATTTGTGAGAATTCGCTGGAACCGTTTGTTTAAATCGATTAACTAATCATGCTTGTTGAGCATCTTAATTCAATAGAACAACTCAAAAATTTTATCCAATCAGGTCAGCAACTTGAATTGGGAGAAAACAGTATAAACGCCATAAATAAATCACATGCTTATATACTCGATAAAATAAAAAACGAGTTTGTTATTTATGGTATCAATACAGGCTTTGGCTCTTTGTGTAATACGGTTATACCAAATGAAGATTTAAGCCAGCTTCAATACAATTTATTGCGTTCGCATGCTTGTGGTACCGGCGATTATGTGCCTCAGGATATAGTCAGATTAATGTTGTTGCTGAAAGTAAAATCCCTTTCTTATGGTTATTCAGGTGTTCAGCTTGTAACTGTTCAAAGGCTTGTTGATTTTTATAACCACAATGTTTTACCTGTGGTGTATCAGCAAGGATCACTTGGAGCTTCCGGTGATTTGGCGCCTTTGTCTCATTTGTGTTTACCGCTTTTAGGTGAAGGCGAAGTCTGGGATGGCAATCAAATTGTAGATGCTCAGGTTGTTCTTAAAAGACACAGTTTATCACCCATTCAACTCGGACCTAAAGAAGGACTTGCCCTAATCAATGGGACTCAGTTTATGTCTGCTTATGGCATCTGGGCTCAGATTGAAGCAGAGAAAATACTGCATAATGCTGCTCGTATTGCAGCTTGTAGTATCGATGCTTTTGATGCCAGATATGAACCATTCTTACCTCATACACATAAAATCAGAAATCAATCCGGACAAAAGCAGGCTGCTCAGGAAATTCTTGAATTACTGAAAGGAAGCGAAATAAATCAATCACAAAAAACACAGGTTCAGGACCCTTACTCATTCAGATGTATTCCTCAGGTACACGGCGCCAGTATTGATGCATTGAAGCATGTAGAGCGTATAATGACGGATGAACTGAATGCGGTGACTGACAATCCAAATATTTTTCCTGATGATGATATGGTTATCAGCGGAGGAAATTTTCATGGTCAGACTCTGGCATTGAGTATGGACTTCGCTGCAATTGCACTGGCGGAACTGGCCAATATCTCTGAACGCAGAATTTATAAGTTAATAGGTGGAGAAAGAGGTTTGCCTCCTTTTCTCGCCAGTAATGCTGGTCTCGAAAGTGGTTTTATGATTGCACAATATACCGCTGCAGGAATCGTTAGTCAGAATAAGCAATTGTGTACACCTGCAAGCGTAGATAGTATTGTCAGCAGTAACGGTCAGGAAGACCATGTAAGCATGGGGTCGAATGCCGCTACTAAGCTTTACAGAGTCGTCAAAAATGTTCAACAGGTACTGGCTATAGAGATGCTAACTTCTATGAGGGCTATGACATACAGAAGACCAAAAAAATCTTCTGAAGTCTTGGAATCATATATGAGTAAATTTGAATCAGAAGTCAGAATACCGGTAGGAGATGAATATTTGTCACCGATATTGAGAAAAGCTGCGGAAGTACTTTTTGCTTAATGATACTATGAACTTACTCGAAATTGCAGAATCCTATGACAACCTCGATTTACTTGCCTCACAAGTAGTGGAAGGGTTTATTACAGGAATGCATAAAAGTCCTTTTCATGGATTTTCAGTCGAGTTTGCAGAACACAGATTGTACAATACCGGTGAGTCGACCCGCAATATAGATTGGAAATTATATGGAAGAACCGATAAGTTATTTGTCAAGCGATTTGATGAGGAAACCAATCTGAGATGCCATATTTTACTGGATGTTTCTCCCAGTATGTTTTATCCGAAAGATACTAAACTTAAGATTCGTTTTGCCTGCATTGCCGCTGCTGTCTTGTCTAATTTGATGAAAAGACAAAGAGATGCATTTGGCTTATACAAATTCTCGGATAAAATCCTGTCTACATTTGATGTCAAATCTTCGGCTTCACATTACAACTTAATCATTAACGAGCTTTTAAATACCATCAAAGGTCAGGCAAACGGCCATTCAACCAATGTGGCTGAAACCCTGGATACAATTGCTGAGAAAATACACAGACGCAGTTTGGTTGTAATATTGAGCGATATGTTTGAAGCTTCATCCAACAACGATGCACTGTTTGATGCTTTGCAACACCTGAAGTTTAGAAAGCATGAAGTAATTGTCTTTCACATTGTAGATGGTGAGACTGAACTTGAATTTAACTTCAGCAACAGACCATATAAATTTGTGGATTCGGAATCTGGAGAAGAATTGAAGTTGTATCCCGATGATGTGAAGTCATTATATCTGGATAAAATTCATCAGTTTAAAAATGATTTAAGACTCAAGTGCAATCAATACAAAATTGATTTTGTTGAAGCAGATGTAAGAAAGGATTTCAATCAGATTTTGTTGCCATTTTTTGCCAAGCGCGCAAGAATGGTATAACAAAAAACCCCGAAAATTCGGGGTCATTTGTTTTGTGTAAATATAAAGGTGAATCGATAGTACTCAGATTCTGTAGCAGTTGACAAATGCTTTCCATTGTCTTTCAGTCATTACACCATTTAATCCTCTTAACATTTTGGTGTAACAATCTTTCAGTGCAGCGCGAGCTTTAGAAGCCAAATCGTTTTTGTGTCTGTTGAATTCAATTCTTAAAGCTTTCATTTTTTCTTCGAATTCAGCTTTGCTGATTCTGCCATTTCTCAAAGCTTTAACCAGTTCTTCACGTTTGCCATTATAAGTTTTTATCAACTCTCTTAAAGCATTGCCATGTCTGACGATGATGCTGTGTTTGCAATCTTCGTAAGCGCGGAACAGACGGCGGATTTTAGCTATTTGATCAGGGTCGAGTTCAAGTTTACTGAGGCAAACTTTTAATCTGCTGGCATTACCATCTCTTTTTGTTGAATTGATTTCATCGGCAGTTGACTCAGTTACCTGGTAAGCATCCGGTAATCCATCACTTTCCATGATGAAAGCTTCTGATTCGGTTCCGCCTTGTACTTCGGTATTCATAAAAGCTTCGTCTGCCTGTGAAGCAAGAACTTCAATTTCAGGAATGCTCAGCTCACTGGATGGAGTTGAATTGATATTACTGCTTTGGTCTTTTGAGCAGCTGGCGAAGAAGATGGCAACAACAGCTACTGCGGCCATCCATAAGTTCATTTTGTTGTTCATGACTTTAAAGGTGTTTAAGGTTTGTGTGAAACTCGGCTGTTGACAAAGGCCTTTTTGTGTTTTCAAATCAACTGCTTTATTTCTTTTGTTATTTGTCCATTTGACCTGATGATTTGAAATAGGTTGCAGCCAATTGGAAAATTTTTTTTGTAAATTACTGAATGTTAAGGTTTAAAATTTGATTTTGAGCTTAATCTTCATTTAACTTTCTATTCAATTATTGTCATAAATCTGCAATATGACGAACATTCTTTTTGCTTTCCTAAAATTTGATTAGGTTTGAAACAAATCATATTTCCTATGTCAGATATTTCTATTGCCCAATCTGTTCAAATGCGTCCTATTCAGGAAATAGCCGCTAAAATCAACGTACCTGAAGAATTGCTGGAGTATTATGGCAGATACAAGGCCAAATTACCTCTAAGCCTTATTGATGCTGAAAAAGTCAAGCAATCTAAACTCGTTTTGGTTTCAGCAATAACACCAACACCTGCGGGAGAAGGTAAAACAACGGTTTCGATAGGATTGAATGAAGGTCTGAATAAAATTGGTAAGAAGTCGATAGTTGTTTTAAGAGAACCATCACTTGGACCGGTGTTTGGGATTAAAGGTGGCGCTGCCGGCGGAGGCTACTCACAGGTAGTGCCTATGGAAGATATCAATCTGCATTTCACTGGTGATTTCAGTGCTGTTGAAAAAGCCAATAATTTTCTGGCTGCTATTATCGATAACGTTATCAGAAATCCTAAACATCCTGTTAAGATTGATCCGCGTTCTGTCATCTGGAAACGTGTCATTGATATGAATGACAGAAGTCTGCGCGAAATCATCATTGGAATAGGAGGGAAGGCTAATGGTGTCATGCGCTCGGATGGGTTTAATATAACTGCCGCTTCCGAAATCATGGCTATCTTATGTATGTCTCAAAGTTTATCTGACCTCAAGGAAAAAATCGGCAATATTCTGGTGGGATTTACTTACGACAATCAACCTGTTTTTGCACGCGATTTAAAAGTGCAGGAAGCTATGGCCATATTGTTAAAAGATGCCATGAAACCCAATCTGGTTCAGACACTCGAAGGCAACCCTGCCATTCTGCACGGAGGTCCGTTTGCAAATATCGCTCAAGGTACCAATACCATAGTTGCGACTAAAATGGGACTATCTCTTGGAGATTATGTAGTAACTGAAGCTGGTTTTGGGGCTGATTTGGGCGCAGAGAAATTTATGGATATTAAATGTGGTTATGCCGGATTAAAACCGCATGCCATGGTTTTGGTAGCCACTATAAGAGCACTCAGGCATCACGGCGGTGCATCTCCTGATGAATTGAATACGCCTGATGTTATAAGAGTCAAAGCCGGGTTTGCCAATCTCGAAAAACACATAGAGAATGCCCGCAGTTTTGGAATCAATCCAATTGTTGCCATCAACCATTTTATAACCGACACCGACGAAGAAGTTGAACTGCTCAGACAGTTGTGTCAGCAATTAGGAGTTAAAGCTGTGCTGAGCAAAGGATGGGCTTTGGGAGGCAACGGTACTACTGAGTTAGCTAAAGCTGTTGTCGATGAAATTGAAAACGGAAACAATCATTTCAAACCTTTATACGATTGGAACAGTCCGGTTAAAGATAAAATTGCCAAAATAGCTAAAACCATATATGGTGCTGATGATGTTGAATATACAGCAACTGCTGCAGCCGACCTCAGAAGAATCGAAAAAATCGGTCTGGGACATTTGCCTGTTTGTATGGCCAAAACTCAGAAATCTTTCAGTGATAATGAAAAATTAATTGGTCGCCCTAAAGGTTTTAATATCACTGTAAGAGAATTTGAAATTGCATCCGGTGCAGGATTCATAGTACCAATTTTAGGCAGTATGATGCGTATGCCAGGTTTACCGGATACACCGGCTTCAGAAGGTATGCATATAGATGATGATGGGATTATCAGTGGTTTGTCTTAATTGATTGCCGTCATTTAAGTTTCAAGCTATTTTCCGTATTTTTGAAGCATGTTTGGAAATATTTCTCAATTATTGGAAATGAAGAAGAAGGCCGAGGAGCTGAAGTTAAAACTCGAGTCTATTCAAGTAACTGAAACCACCAATGGTATAACTGTTGACTGCAATGCCAACAGAAAAATACTGGCAGTGCATATCGAACCTGAAATGCTGAATGATAAATCCAGATTGGAAGACAACATGGTATTGGCAATTAACAATGCACTTGCAGCAGCCGAAAAAGCGGCGATGGGCGATGTCGCAGCAATTGCCGGAATGCCAGGCTTAGGTGGATTGTTTGGTAAATAGTATTTAGCTATATTATTATTTATTTCATCAATTTAATTTATATTTTAATTTCAAGTAATTTTGTACCCAATGAAAAAAACCTCCGCGATTGCTTTAGCCTTTTTAATGATGGCATGTGGCAATGGACCCAGTTCTAAGATTGACGCGAAAGAACTCAGTAAAAAAGCTGAAGAAGCCAATGTTCAAATACTGGATATTCGCACAGCAGAAGAGTTTAAAGCTAATCATATTGAAAAATCAGTCAATATAGATATCAATTCCCCTAAATTTGATTCTCTTACATCTGTTCTTTACAGCTCCTTACCGGTATACATAGTTGCCAACGATGATAAAGCAGCAGACAAAGGCGTAACCCGCATGAATATTTTAGGTTTTAGAGAAGCTAAAGCTTTGACTGGTGGTGTGAGTGCCTGGGAAAAAGCCGGATTTGAACTGGTGAGCGAAAAACCAAAAGTGGTTTACGAAAGTGATACAATTCCATTTTTAAAAGCCAGAATGGGTAGTAAACTTGTTATGGTTGATTTTAATGCTACCTGGTGTGGTCCTTGTAAAATACTGCAACCAACAGTTGAGAAAATCCACGATGAGCGTGCAGCCGATGTCATTGTTTACAGCATAGACACCGATGAGAATCCTGCATTGGCGCGGGAGTACAATGCCAATCAGATTCCTTTGCTGGTATTCATCAAAAACGGAAAGGAAGTCTACCGTTCACTTGGTGTTCAGCCTGAGGAAAGTTTGCTCGCTATTATAGATAAATTCAAATAACAACATGTCAGTAGTTCTATCCGACGATTCAAAATTCACTCAGGATATCAATCATCCGAAAGTAGTAGTTAAATATTATGCCGACTGGTGTGGTAGTTGCAAATTATTTGCGCCTAAATTCAGACGTTTAAGCGATGATGAGAGGTTCAAGGACATTGTTTTTGTCGACATCAATGCCGAGCACAACCCTGAAGCCCGCAAAATGGCGGGAGTAGATACTTTACCTTTCTTTGCTACATTTGAAAATGGTCAGTTTAAAGAAGGCATCAGTACTTCAAAAGAAGAGGTATTCACAGAACTAATTCAAAAACTATGAATGTACAAGTCATCAAACAAATAGTAGAAACCTACTCAATTGATCAGCTCAAACAAGCTGAGCAGGATTTGCTAAACGAATCGCCATTAAGTATCACCATAGAAGGCAAAGACGAAGGCGAGCAACTCACCCATATCCTCGCAGCCATCTTCTGCAAAGAAGTCATGGCCGCCGAAAACCTCAACATCAACCAGGCAGTGAGGGTGTATAGTCAGAGGGTGAGGGGGAGCATAAACTGATAGGCTGAAAGGCTGAAAAGCTGAAAAGCTGAATTGTTTCGCGGTAGAGGGAACAGGAGCATAAACTAATAGGCTGAAAGGCTGAAAAGCTGAAAGGCTTAATTGTTTCGCGGTAGAGGGAACAGGAGCATAAACTTAGATGCTGAAAGTCTGAAAATCTGAAAGGCTGAATTGTTTCGCGGTAGAAGGTTCCGTTTTTAAAATGATAAGGTTTTATGTTTTTCGAAGCAATTTCAAATTGACGACATACTATTAATTTTAGGAAAAGAATAGCTGAAAAGCTGAAAGACTGAATTGTTTCGGAGTAGTTTGGATACTTAGATGTATATCATTTGATTATGTGCTTTTAACGTATTGATTTGTAAAATGCATTCGTTTTTAGAATTAAATTTTCAATTAATTGTCTAATTTTTTCATAATCTTCATCACATATAATTTGAAAATCATTGCATAATATTAGTTGACTCAAAGCCTCAATGGCGCTGCTATAAGCAATGGAAATAAATTTTCTTCTGTCTGCAATGGAAGTTCTGGCACTGCCTTCTGCGATATTAGAAAATATCGAAATGCAAGATTTGCGAATTTGTCGAATTAAATCCTGATATATAAGGAAGTCTGTGCTTTGAGTCCTTTCAAAAACTAGTATTGTAAGTTGACGACTTAATTGCCATATCTCTAGGCGTTCAAAATTAAAATACATGCTTCAAACATAGATACATTTAAATAGCACTAAAGGTACACTTTATTGAATAGTGTAGTATTGTTTGTGAAATATGAAAAGTTTTGTTTGTATGGCTTTCAATCAGATTCAATAAAATAAATCAGTATTGAATATCACCGATTCAGCTTTTCCGCAGTAAAGCAATTAATCAGCTATTCAGCCGCGAAACAATTCAGCCTTTCAGCCGCGAAGCGATTCAGCCTTTCAGCCGCAAAGCGATTCAGCTATTCAGCCGCGAAGCGATTTAGCTTTTCAGCCGCGAAGCGTCTTAACTAAACTTCCCTTTAAACTTTTCCTTAATATCACTCGTAATCTCTTTTACCTCTTGTTCTTTGCTGAGGTGTGAGATGAAGAGGATGTCGGGAGTGTCTACGATGATGGCGTCGTCGAAGCCTTCTACTACAACGAGTTTGTTGCTGTCGGCTTCTTCAAAAATCAGACTGTTTTTGGTATCGTAGAGTACTATGTTGTTGCCATGAACAAGATTGTTGTTGTCGTCTTTGTCGCGGAGAACAAATAATGATTTCCAGGTGCCAAGGTCACTCCATCCAAAATCAACAGGCATGATACCGGCAATTTTGGTTTTTTCCATAATGGCATAGTCAATAGAAATACTCTTGCAAAGAGGATATTGCTTGTTGATGAAGGCCTGTTCCTCATTGGTATTGAATTTCTTCATACCTTTTTTGAAGATTTCATACATGTCGTGCTGATGTTCTTCAAATTCACCAAGTATATCCACTGCTTTCCAAACGAAAATACCGCTGTTCCAAGAGAAATCGCCACTGTCCAGAAAGGTTTGTGCAATTTCCAGAGTTGGTTTTTCAGTAAAAGTTTTCACTTTGTAGAACCCACTTTCAATTTCTTTTTCATGGTGTTGAATGTATCCGTAGCCAGTATCAGGACGGTTAGGTTTGATACCCAAAGTCAGAAGCATTTTATTGGCCGAAGTAAAATTGAGTGCACTTACCATACAGTCTATAAAATTCTTTTCATCTGTAATCAAATGATCTGATGGTGCAAAAATGAGATTGGCATCCGGATTTTTGGCGTAGATTTTAAAGCTGGCATACGCCACACATGGAGCTGTATTCATTGAAGCCGGTTCGTCTATGATATTGGCTTCAGGCAATTCAGGTAACTGATCGTGCACTAGCAGTGTGTAGCTGGCATTGGTAATGATGTAGATATTTTCAGTTTCAATAAACTGAGCGAACCTATCGAAAGTCAGACGCAGAAGCGATTTTCCAACACCTAAAATATCGTGAAACTGTTTAGGATAGCTTCTTTTGCTAAGTGGCCAGAAACGGCTACCTATGCCGCCTGCCATAATAACTACGTAGTTGTTCTTGTTTTTTTTCATGTGTATTATAACAAACCTTCTTTGTTTAAATCATGGATATGAATCATGCCAATATACTGATTGTCTTCCATAACAGCCAGTTGACTAATTTTTAATTCTCTCATCAGAATAGCTGCATTAGCCGCCAGTTCCGAGGCTTCAATGGTTTTAGGATGTGCATTCATAATATCAGCTGCTGTTATGCCGCTGAGGTCACTGCTGTGTTCTATCATTCTTCTGATATCACCATCGGTAATGATACCGGCTAATTGACCATTTTTCTCAACCATTGTGGCACCCAGTCTGTTTCTTGATATTTCAATAATGACACTTTTGATACTGTCAGTATATTGAACCAATGGCTTTTGGTTGCCAATGGCGATATCTTTACAGGTGAGATACAATCTTTTGCCCAGTGCACCTCCGGGATGATATTTTGAAAAATCACTGGAACTGAAATTCCGGCATCTCAGTAAAGCCACAGCCAAAGCATCTCCCATTAATAATTGAGCTGTTGTGCTGGTGGTAGGAGCGAGGTTATTGGGACAAGCTTCTTTTTCTACTGTTGTATCGAGTACATAGTCGGATGCCAGGGCTAAACTGGAATCGCGGTTACCAACCATGCCAACCAAAACATTTCCGAATTGCTTAAGCAAAGGAGCTAAGGCTTTTATTTCAGGTGTATTGCCGCTTTTTGAAATGGCTATGATAAGATCATCGGTTTGAATGATGCCTAAATCACCATGTATGGCATCGGCAGCATGCATAAAAATGGAAGGAGTGCCGGTAGAATTAAGGGTTGCCACAATTTTTTGAGCAATGATAGCACTTTTACCAATACCGGTAATAACCACCCGACCTTTAGAGCCAAGTATCAATTGAACCACCTTTGCAAAATCATTGTTGATATGAGCATCTAATACAGAGAGACTTTCAAGTTCCTCTCTAACACAAGTCTTGCCATACTCTATGATTTCAGCTATGCTTTCGCTTCCCATTCCCCTTTTCGATAAAAGTTTTGCAAAATAAAGCCAAATTTCGATAAGAAAAATTTTTTTAAATTGATTTGGTAATGTGATGTTAATCGTATTAATTTAGTATTCTCAATTAAACAACACGAATTACAAGCAAATACAAGAGGTATGAGTATAGCGCAGAGGCCACTCAATGCAAAACAAGCATTGAAAGACTTTTTTGGTTTTGATGGTTTTAAGGGGAATCAGGAAGCAATTATCGAAAGTGTTCTGAATCACGAAGATTGTTTTGTCATTATGCCTACAGGGGCTGGCAAATCTTTGTGCTATCAGTTACCGGCTCTGATGATGCCCGGAACAGCCATTATAATCTCCCCGCTGATTGCTTTGATGAAAAATCAGGTAGACAGCATCAGGGGTTTTGGTGAAAATGATAATATTGCTCATTTTCTCAATTCTTCGCTTTCTAAAAGCGAAATCACAAAAGTAAAAGAAGATATGGGTGCAGGTAACACCAAGCTGCTTTATGTAGCACCTGAAACCCTCAAAAAAGAGGAAACCATCGAATTTCTCAAAAGCATAGAAATTTCATTTGTGGCTATAGACGAAGCCCACTGTATTTCTGAATGGGGTCACGATTTCAGACCGGAATATCGACGTATCAAGCAGATGATCAAAGAGATCAACGATGTCCCTATGATTGCATTAACGGCTACTGCTACACCGAAAGTTCAAAGTGATATTCAGAAAAACCTGGGAATGAACGAAGCCAAGGTGTTTAAATCTTCTTTTAACAGAGCCAATCTATATTACGAGGTTCGACCTAAAGGCAGTAAGGAAAGGGTATTTAAAGATATTATTTCCATCATAAAAAACCGACCTGAAAAGTCAGGAATCATCTATTGCCTTAGCCGTAAAAGAGTCGAAGAAATAGCTGAAATGCTCAACCTGAATGGTGTGAAAGCTCTGCCTTACCACGCTGGTCTGGATGCCAAAACCCGTGTGCGCAATCAGGATGCTTTCCTTATGGAAGAATGTCATGTTATCGTTGCTACCATTGCATTCGGAATGGGTATTGATAAGCCGGATGTGCGCTTTGTTATTCACTTTGATGTGCCTAAAAGTCTCGAAGGTTATTATCAGGAAACAGGCAGGGGTGGACGAGATGGATTTGAAGGGGATTGTATCCTTTTCTACAATCCAAGTGATATCGAAAAACTCGAAAAGTTCATGAAGGATAAACCGGTAGCTGAACGCGAAATCGGTACCCTTTTGCTCGATGAAACTTCTGCTTTTGCTGAAAGTTCTCAATGCAGAAGAAGAACCCTTCTCAATTATTTTGGCGAAAGTTTTGACGAGGATAATTGCAATAAAATGTGCGACAATTGCCGTCATCCTAAACCAAAATCTGATGTTACTCAGGAGGTGGCAACTTCTCTTAAAGCACTCGATGCGCTTAAAGGTGAAATGGAAATCAGCCATCTTGTGAATTTTATTATTGGTAAACGCACCGATTCTATTAAAGACCATGGTCATGATGCCTTGCCAATGTTTGGAATAGGCAAAGACAAAGACAAGGTCTTCTGGAAGGGTGTAATCAGAATCGGCCTGCTCAATGGTTATATCAATAAAAACATTGAGAAATATGGTCTGTTAAGCGTTACTGAAGCAGGACATAAAAACATTGCCAATCCTAAGAAATTTGAAATGGCGATGGATACTGAATTCGAATTTGTCAGTGATGAGGATTTCGAAAATGCAGTATTGGAGAGCATTGCAGATGAGGTGTTAATGCGCGAATTAAAGGACTTGCGCAAAAAAATGTCTAAACAGGTAGGCTTGCCGCCTTATGTCATCTTCCAGGATCCTTCTCTGGATGATATGGCTACACGATACCCGATAACCATGGATGAACTTGAGAAAATTCATGGTGTTGGTAAAAATAAAGCCCAGAAATACGGACAAGCTTTCATTGATTTAATCGCTGAATACGTAAAAGCAAATAACATTGAGAGACCAATGGATGTTGTGGTGAAAACTTCAGGTGAGAAATCTAAGAAGAAAATAGCCATTATATTAAACATTGATAAGAAAATGTCCCTTGAAGATATAGCCAGAAGTCAGGGTATCAGCTATCAGGAATTGATGGAAGAACTCGAGCAAATGGTGACTATGGGAACATCTCTCGATTTACACTATTGCATCGATGAAATCATTGAAGAAGAATATCAGGAAGAGATTTTTGAATATTTCAGGTCACAGGAAGATGACGATTTGAATCAGGCTGTACTCGATTTTGACAATGATTTCACTTACGAGGAACTTCAGATGATGCGCTTGCAATTCATCAGTGATATGGCTAATTGACACATGTGAATTAGTTTTCACTTTGGGTTGCTGACTTAAAGTTAATTTTGCAACATCACTAACTCTAAACTACAGATTATTGAATCCTTGTTTCGGCAACATCACAGTGCCTTGCATTGGTTTTGCCTTCAGTATGTTAAATCGAAGGAAGATGCTGACGAAATTGTCAATGATACTTTTATGGCATTGTGGGAACGCGATGAACCTATCGACCCCAATCGCAACATCAAACCTTTGTTATATACCATTGTCAGAAACAAAAGTCTGAATTTAATTAAAAAACGTAAAATTGAAATTACCGATGTTGAAGATGGTTTCGAGATAGTTTCTGATGTTATATCACCAATAGAACATATTCAGGCCAGAGAGACTGAAGAGTTTATCTTAAAAGCGATAGATGCACTACCTCCTAAATGCAGACAAATATTTGTAATGAGCAGGAGAGAGTATTTAAGCAATAAGGAAATCGCTGCTATACTTGAAATATCAGAAAAAACGGTGGAGAATCAAATCACTATTGCCATTAAAAGTATCAAGCTGGCATTAAATAAAAGAAACGATAAAGGCACACCAATGGTACTGTTTCCATGGATAATGGCCCTATTGTTGGATTATTAATACCTAAGTTACAATTGTTTATTTTACCTCTTGCATCATCTTCCTAACCCAGGGTGAAATAAGTATGAGCGATACCCCTGCAATTAAGCCATAAATGCCCAATTGCTTATAGCCTTCTGTATAGGAAATTAACTTTTCTACAGGTGTGGCATCAGGAGATTCGGAAGCCATACCGGCACCTAATATTCCTGCGACATATTGGCCATAGGCACTGGCGAGGAACCACAAACCCATCATAACACCTGCCAGATGTTTTGGCGCAAGTTTGGTCATAATAGATAAACCAATAGGGGAGAGACAAAGTTCACCAAATGTAATAGTCAGGTAAGCCAGAGTAAAGATGTCAAGCGATGCAATACCAGCCTCATTTGCAAAGAATCTGTTGCTGTAAAAAATGTAAAATGCCAGACTTAAAAACAGGAATCCCAATCCGAATTTAATGACTGTATTGGGTTCTTTTTTCTTTTTATCCATCCAAATCCAGGCTAAACCAACCAGGGGCGCAAAGATGATGACGAATAGGGAGTTGGATGAATTGTTGACCCCGTTTGGATCTAAAGGAATTCCCAAAACTGTCTTATCCAGATTATTGGAAGCAAATAAATTCAGTGAACCACCACTTTGCTCGAAAAAGGCCCAGAATAATATTGAATAGAGTATGAATACCATCGCTGCAATGATTTTTTTATTTTCATTCCAGCTCAATTTGGTCATTTCATAAATCAGATAAATGATGGTACATGGTCCAATGATATACATAAATAAATCGGTGTACTCAGGTGTTGATACCATGCTCATGATAGCAGGAATAACAGCTAGTGAACCTATATATACCAGCACATCCATCCATTTTTTCCCGGTATCCACGCCATCTTTTACAAATGGAGATAAACCAATTGGTCCAAGAGATCTGCGCGTGTATAAAAATGTAATCAGACTGATTGACATAACAATGGCTGCAAATCCAAAGGCGAGATTCCATGAATAGTTTTTTGCCACATATATACAGATATATCCACCCAGCAATGCACCAATGTTAATGCCTGAATAAAATAAGGAAAATCCGGCGTCTCTTCTGCTATCACCTTCTTTATATAAATTACCTACCATAGTGGATATATTGGGCTTGAAAAAACCTGTACCAACTATAGTAAAGCTAATGCCATAAAAAAAGAAGTCTTTCGGATTAAATGCCAATATACAGCTTCCAACAATCATCAATAAGCCACCCCAAAAAAGTGACTTTCGGAATCCTAATATTTTATCAGCAAACAAACCACCAATAAAAGTAAAGGCATAAACAAATGCCTGAGTAGCGCCATATTGAAGGTTAGCAGTTTTCTCATCCATTAATAGTTCCTTAACCATAAAAATGGTGAGCATGCCGCGCATACCATAGAAACAAAACCTTTCCCACATTTCTGAAAAGAACAGGTACCACAATTGTTTAGGATACTTACCGCTGAAACTTTGAATAGTTTCAAGTTGCATCTCGGCTGTTTCTGCATTGTTATTAGTTGAACTCATAATCTATATGGACAATATTAATTAAAAAAGCCGTGAATTGTGTTTCACGGCTTTGAAAATTTTATCGAATAAACTATTTGATGTTGTGCATCATTTTTTCAAGTGTACGGCTAATCAGGAACAAAATACCGGCTGCAATACCTGTCATGACAATAAAGACCATGAAGAATTCATAAAGATTGGTTATTTGAAAACCTGCAAATGAAGGATACACTATTGGTTTGCTGGCATCAACAGCTGTCTCACCGGCTCCCGGAGGAATCAGGGAACTGAGTGTACCTGCAAATTTATTAGCGGCTGCATTGGCCAGGAACCAGGTACCCATCATCATAGCTGATAATCTGATTGGTGATAATTTGGATACCATTGATAGGCCTATTGGTGATAAACATAATTCACCCATTGTATGCAATATGTAAAGGCCAAATAACCACCACATGGATATCTTTTCACTTGAATCAAGTCCATGTACTTTTGAGGCAATAAGGGCATATCCCAAAGCAACAAATGCAAGACCAAATGCCATCTTTTTAGGAGAAGATGGTTCCATGTTTTTCTTGTGTAATTTACCCCATAATATACTGAATATTGGAGCTAAAGCAATAATTGCAAGTGGGTTAACAGATTGGAAATAAGAAGCAGGCATCTCCCAGTCAAAAATATTTCTGTTGGTTTGTTTGTCAGCAAATAAAGTTAATGAAGCACCTGCCTGTTCAAAGGCACCCCAGAAGAATATAACAAAGAATGCTAGTATGAAAATTACAATGATTCGGTCACGTTCAACCTTTGTAAGTGATTTGTCAGTCAGAATAATCAAAGGCATAATTAGCATGGCACCATAAATTACATAGCTGATAACATCAGTTTCGCTTTTGAACATTTGCTTAAAATTAAGCATGAAGAAAACGATACCAATTGAGCCTAAAATGATGATAATATTTAGGATGTCGAGTTTTTTAACACCTAATCCAATCTCTTTACCTTCTTCAGATACGAGGTATTTTTTCTGGTACATAATAAATACAACCAAACTGATTAACATACCTATACAAGCAGCTAAAAAGCCCCATTTATAATCCACTTTTTCAGCCAGAGTACCACAAACAAGTGGTGAAAAGAAGGCGCCTAAATTGATACCCATATAAAATATGGTGAAAGCACTGTCTATTCTTCTGTCTCCTTCAGGGTATAATTGACCCACCATGGTTGAAATGTTGGGTTTAAAGAAACCATTACCTATAATTAAAGTGGTAAGACCAGCCCACATCATAGACATTGAAGCACCTCCGGTAGATGATGCACTTACAAACATTAAAAACTGACCTATGGCCATCAATAATCCGCCAATGATGATACTTTTTCGGTTACCTAAAAATTTATCACTTAAATAACCACCAAGTAATGGGGTAAGATAAACAAGACCGGTATAACTGCCATAGATATTAGAAGCATCAGCCTCAGATAACAATAACATTTTGGTCATAAACAACATGAAAATGGCTCTCATGCCATAATAACTGAAACGCTCCCACATCTCAGTGAAAAACAGAAAATACAATCCTTTAGGATGCCCCTTTGTTACTTGTTCACTCATATTACATTTTATTTATAGGCAATAATATTCATTTATTCCATAAAAACAAAGGGATGTCGGTAAGGGAGATTTTTTGAATAGAATTTAAAGGTCAAAAGCTGCGATGCCTTCAAAGTTTAATGATTCTGAATTGCATAGAAATGCCATTAAATCAGTTAAGATAAAAGTTTTAGTGCAGTTGTAACAGTCCTGGCTGCTCAGTTATTATAGTGGATCGGCAATTATTTTGAATGTGCCGGCAATATAGAATGGCAGATCATTCGGCATTGATTTGCGTTTTCTGTATTTAAATACCATTCTGAAAACGTCTTGTTGCAAATACTCCTTTAATTCTACGTCTTCCAGATTGAAGTTAACCGCTTTGGTTCTCTGATTGGGAATCAATTTAGATGCAACCATTTTTTGAGGTAAAGGGTCTTTTTTTATGTCAATCATGATTTCAGAAAGAAAACCAAAATCTGAATGTGTCATCGTATCGTAAAAATCCACATCGAGCATCTGAATGCGCAATGATGTTAATTTGGCTGATTTTATCCTGCTCTTATCGGTGTTGTTCTTTGCTAATTCACCGTCTAGCTGGGTTGGGAAGTCATCCGTTTCGCGTATTATCAGGCTATCAATTTCGGAAGTGTCAATCTCCATCATGTCGCCAAAAAAGATGGGGTATTCAATCACGACTGATTCTTGCTTTTTCTTTTTGCAAGCGGTTGAAAATGAAATCAATAAAGCTGATAAGACGACGTATACAAGGAGGTTTTTCATGTTGAATTGGCAAGTATTTCTTATTCTATAGACGAATATACCTCAAAAATGTGACACCACAAAATTAAAGCAATCCACTAAAGTCGCCGTTTAAAGCTCCGGAAACACTGTCTGATTTGGCTCCGGTAAAGGTTTTATAGATATTCGAACGGTTTTCGATTCTCAACACACCCATTAAAGCAAAAATCAGTGCTTCTTTGTATTTGACCAGCTTTTCGTCTGGAACAATAAAGTCGGCTTCACTGTGTGTGCGGATATGATCCATTAAAACACCATTGAATGCTCCTCCGCCTGTTACAAGTACGCGTTTACCGGCTGGTTGTTTAGAACTCAGGTAGTCTAAACTTTTAGAAATCTGAATAGCAATATGGTCAACAAAAGTTTTCATTTTGTCGGCCGGACTTAATTTATCACCTTCTTTAACTATCTGCCATAATTCATTGTTAATCCAGTCTCTGTTGAGAGATTTTGGAAATGGCATTTTATAATAGTCAATATTGTTTAGGTTCTCCAGTAATTTGTACTGAATGGTTCCTTTTGATGCAATTTCTCCGTCTTTGTCGTATTCCTGATTGAGGTCGCGCGCTACTCTGTTGAGCAAGATATTCGCCGGACAAATATCAAATGAGACTCTGAACTCACCGATTTTACCGGAAATATTGGCAAAACCACCTAAATTCAAACAGAAATCATACTCATTAAAGAAATAATGATCGCCAATAGCTACTAAAGGAGCACCTTGCCCTTTTTTGGCCACATCCATACTTCTGAAATCAGTCACTACTGGTAATTTGCAAATAGCTGCTATAGATGCACCGTCGCCCACCTGTCTTGTAATCATTTCATCTGGGTAATGAAATATAGTGTGACCATGGGAGGCGACCAGGTCAATTTTAAGTTTGTATTTTTCAACAAATTTGTTGACTAAATGTCCAATGTGATGTCCGTAAAAAACATCTGTTTTACAATAAGAGAGAGAATCGGCTTTTCGGAGTTGTGATAATCTTAATCGCCATACTTCATCGTATTCTACGGTTTCACATTCTTCAATTGAATATGTGTATTGGCCTTCATTGGAGGTGATTTTAACGTGTGCCAAATCAATTCCATCCATAGAAGAACCTGACATAATCCCTATAACGCTGTATGTTTTCATCGGTCAGTGATTTTTGAGCTATGAGGCAAAAATAGTTTTTTTTACATATAAGTAAAATTTTCATTGTGTTTTTATCGTTATCAGTTAAATTTGTGTGCATGCGGGTAATTCTTTTCCTATTGTTTTTCACGGCTTTCACTATTTCTGCACAAACCAGTGATGAACAACTCGCAGCCCAATATTTTTCTTCAAAGGAATATCAAAAGGCCGCCGACATTTATGAAGATTTAGCTAAAAAAAATCCGGAGTCAATTTATTTCTATGAAAATCTGATTCAGTGTTATGTTCAATTGAGCGATTTTAAAAGTGCTGAAAAACTCATTGACAAAAGAATCAAACGCTACCAGTTTCAGTACGCCTATCAGGTTGACAAAGCCTGGATTTTGCATTTGCAAGGTCAATTGGAACAAAGAGATAAAATATTCAAAGAATTGCTGGAGGTCAGATTGAATAGTGAGGATGAAGTACAAATATTAGCCAATGCCTTTCTTAAAAGACGCTTTCTGGAACAAGCCATTGGTATTTATCTCAACGCAAGAAAATACCTTAAGGATGAAACTCTATTCGCTTACAATTTATCTGAACTGTATTTTCAAAATGGTAAACTAAAGGAAGGTACTTCAGAATTAATAGACATTGCCAGTGCCGAACCTTATATGATTGAGGAAATAAAAAACAGATTGGCTCTGGCTTATCAGGACAATACCAAATATAGCATACTCACTGAAATTTTACTTAATAAACTTCAAAAGGATCCTGATAATCTGGCTTGCAGCGATATGCTGATTTGGTCGTTTTCTCAGCAACGCGACTGGAGAGGGGCAATGGTGCAGGCTAAAGCTATTGACAAACGTTTGAAGGAAGATGGAAAACGTGTCATGGATCTTTGCAGTATTTTAATTGAAAACGAACTGTACGATATCGCCATCAGTGGTCTGGAATACATCAAGAGTCTGGGAGATAATAAAAGTTACTATTATATTGCTCAGGAAAATATCCTGAAATGTGGAATGCTCAGAATCAGAAGTGCAGGTGTTGCACCTGTGAACGAAGTACTGAAGCTCGAAAAAGAATACACAGACTATCTTAAACTTATTGGCGAAAACTGGGAAACAGTTCCGGAAATGCTGGATCTGGCTGAACTATATGTTTATCACCTCAACAAAGTTGACAAAGGCATTGAAATACTCAACAAAGCTATTTCTATACCCGGAGTTAGTCCAAAACAAATGGCTGCCTGCAAATTGCAATTAGGTGATGCCATGCTTATCCAAGGTGAAATTTGGGAGGCCGATTTACTATACAAGCAGGTTGAAAAAGCCTTTACGAATGATGCATTGGGTCAGGAAGCCAGATTCAGATACTCACGTTTGTGTTATTTCAGAGGCGAATTTCTTTGGGCTCAGGTGCAGCTGGATGTGCTCAAAGGCGCAACTACTCAGCTGGTGAGCAATAATGCCATGCGTCTCTGGCTCATTATTCAGGACAACATCGGTTTGGATACCAATGATGATGCCCTTAAAATATATGCCAAAGCCGATTTGCTCATATTCAGAAATCATTTGGATGAAGCAGTCCGTCTGTTAGACAGCATTCCTTTGCTATTCCCCGGTCATACCTTAACGGATGAAATCCTTTTTGCCAAAGCTTTGATAAGTGAGAAAAAAGGAGATTTTAAATCAGCAGAACAATATTATTTAGTCATAACAAAAGATTTTAGTTACGATATTCTGGCAGATAATGCACTTTACAATCTGGCTCGCTTATACGAATTCAATCTCAATGATACAGCTAAAGCTAAACGGATGTATGAGCTGCTCATTTTAAATTACACAGGCAGTTTATTTGTCAGTGAAGCCCGGAAACGATTCAGGTTACTGAGAGGCGATGCCATAAAAGAGCAGGAAAACAGCAATTGATACTTTAAATTTCTGGTACACCCTTTTGATTACCATTTTTAAGTAAATTTTTTAAATCAAGTTGAATTTCTAAATCAAATTACATTTTTTAATGACTTGTATCAAAAGTTCTTGATTTGTTTACCTGATTGACTATTTTTGAATCATGTCTAATAAAAAAAAATGGTTCAGATACAGTTTGTACTTGTTGTTGGCGGTTTTAGCTGTGATTCAATTTATTAAGCCTGAAAGAAATTTAAGTGGTAATGTTCAAAATGATATCAGCAAAGCTTATTCAGTTCCCAATAAAGTAAAAGTGATACTTGAAACAGCCTGTTACGATTGCCATTCAAACAAAACAGTTTATCCCTGGTATGCCAATTTACAGCCCATCGCCTGGTGGTTAAGCGATCATGTCAATGATGGTAAAAAGCATCTGAATTTTAATGAGTTCATGACATATAACGCTAAGCGTCAACATCACAAATTGGAAGAGATTGATGAAACTGTCAGTGAAGGAGAGATGCCAATGAGCTCATATACTTTGATTCATAAGGAAGCCAAATTAAGTGATGATCAAAAAGCTATTTTAATCCAGTGGACCAAGGATTTGCGCGCTGAAATTCTGGCTCAGAATCCAACAATAGAGGCAGAAGATTGATTTTTGCTAAAATTGCAAATGACCTGAAAGTTGATATTGTATAAACCGACCTTTTATATTTCAAAAAGGTCGGTTTTTCTTTTATTATTTAATAACCCCTAATTCTTTACCAACTTTGGTAAATGCAGCAATTGCTTTATCCAGATGGTGAATCTCATGAGCAGCAGACAACTGAACGCGAATACGGGCCTGGTCTTTCGGAACAACAGGGTAGAAGAATCCAATTACATAAATACCTTCATCCAGTAATTTATCAGCCATAACCTGAGAGAGTTTGGCGTCGTAAAGCATAATAGGAACAATAGCGCTGTCACCGTTCTTAAAATCAAAACCGGCTTTGCTGATACCTTCTTTAAAGTATTTGACATTTCTCTCCAGTTTGTCTCTTAATTCGGTAGACTCACTCAGCAGATCCAATACTTCAATACCTGCAGCAACAATAGATGGAGCCAGAGAGTTAGAAAACAAATAAGGACGAGAGCGTTGTCTGAGCATTTCTATGATTTCTTTTCTGCCGGTTGTATAACCGCCCATAGCACCACCTAAAGCTTTGCCTAAGGTTCCGGTAATGATATCAATTTTACCGTGCACTCCGCATAATTCAGGAGTACCTCTGCCAGTTTTTCCGATAAATCCTGCCGCATGACACTCGTCAACCATAGTAAGTGCATTGTATTTGTCGGCTAAAGCAACGATTTTGTCGAGTTGTGCTACATAGCCATCCATGCTGAAAACACCGTCGGTAACAATGATTTTATTGCGGTGACCTGCTGCCTGTGCTGCAATCAGCTGCTTTTCCAGGTCTTCCATATCGTTGTTGTTATAGCGGTATCTGGCAGCTTTACACAATCTGACACCATCGATGATAGAGGCGTGGTTCAGTGAGTCTGAAATAATGGCATCCTGTTCATCAAACAAGGGTTCGAAAACACCGCCATTAGCATCAAAGGCAGCTGCGTAAAGAATGGTATCTTCAGTCGCATAGAACTCTGCTATCTTGGCTTCCAGAGTTTTGTGAATATCTTGAGTGCCGCAAATAAAGCGAACACTGCTCATGCCAAATCCATGGGTGTCTAATGACTTTTTGGCAGCCTCAATAACACGAGGGTGACTGGATAATCCAAGGTAGTTGTTAGCACAGAAGTTGATTACCTCTTTGCCATCGTTGAGCCTAATGTCTGCGCCCTGAGGCGATACTATGACACGTTCCTTTTTGTACAATCCCGCCTCTTTGATTTTAGCGATTTCGTCTTGAAGTTGTTTTTGCAAATTGCCGTACATTTGATATGGAATATTTTTTGCAAAAATAAGTCAGTTGCCTGTAAATTTTCATTTCAAAATAACCCTAACATTTATTTAGATTTGCAGTTTACTGGAATCCTTGTAAAAACCATTCCTGTTCATTTGTCATAAATGCACAACGAATAGCAAACTAACAAGGTCCTGGGCGGCTATATAGTTTAAACGCATTAATGGACAACCAACAGAACAACAAAAAAAACGAAAACCCTTTTGGAGACAGAAAGCCTGGTGCTCCAAAATTTAACATGTATTGGATCTGGGGTATTTTACTTCTAGGTTTTATCATTATCAGTTTCTTGCCAAGTAATCCCGGCATTCGAACCAACTGGAACGAAGTCAGAGAAAAAATACTGAGCAACGATGTTGAAAGACTCGAAATTCTCAATGACAGAGTCGTCAAAGTATATCTCAAAAAAGAAGCTCTTGACAATGAAAAATACAAGGATGTTAAAAAACAAAGCCAAAGTCTGTTCAATCAGAATGCGCCTCATTATTACTTCGAAATAAATAAAGAAGCATTTAACAAGAACTTCGAAACTCTTGCGGCTGAACATCCTGAGGCTAAAGCAGTTGTTATCGACTGGCAGTACGAAAGTGATTCTACAGGGCAAATCCTCTCATGGATTCTGATGATTGGAGCCTTTGTTTTAATATGGAGCTTCATGATGCGCCGTATGGGCGGTGGTGGTGGTGCCGGTGGTCCAGGCCAGATATTCAATATCGGAAGAAGTAAGGCTACCTTGTTCGATAAAAACACTAAAGTCAATATTACATTTAAAGATGTTGCAGGCCTTGACGAAGCAAAAGTTGAGGTAATGGAAATCGTAGATTTTCTTAAAAATCCTAAAAAATACACCAAACTGGGGGGTAAAATTCCGAAAGGTGCTTTGCTTATAGGCCCTCCGGGAACAGGTAAAACGCTTTTGGCTAAAGCCGTTGCAGGTGAAGCCAACGTGCCTTTCTTCTCTCTGTCAGGTTCTGATTTCGTTGAAATGTTCGTGGGTGTAGGTGCTTCCCGTGTTCGCGATTTGTTCAGACAAGCCAAGGAAAAAGCTCCTTGTATTATATTCATAGACGAGATTGATGCTATTGGAAGAGCCAGAGGTAAAAACCTTATAAGTGGTTCTAATGATGAAAGAGAAAATACCCTCAATCAGCTTTTAACTGAAATGGATGGTTTCGGTACCGACAGTGGTGTTATCATCCTCGCTGCTACTAACCGTCCTGATATTTTGGATTCTGCTTTGTTGCGACCTGGTCGTTTCGACAGACAAATCTCTATCGATAAACCGGATCTGGTTGGCCGTGAGCAGATTTTCAAAGTGCACCTTCAAGGTAAAGAACTGGCTCAGGGTGTAGATCCTAAAAAATTGTCGGCTCAGACTCCGGGTTTTGCCGGTGCCGAAATTGCCAATGTTTGTAACGAAGCGGCTTTGATTGCTGCCCGTAACAATAAAGATAAAATTGATATGCAGGACTTTCAGGATGCCATTGACAGAGTGATTGGCGGTCTTGAAAAGAAAAATAAACTGATTTCCCCTGAGGAAAAAAGAATAGTTGCCTATCACGAAGCCGGTCACGCTGTTGCAGGCTGGTTCCTCGAATTTGCCGATCCTCTTGTTAAGGTTTCCATAGTGCCAAGAGGTGTGGCTGCATTAGGTTACGCCCAATATTTGCCTAAAGAGCAGTACATATACAGAACAGAACAACTGACTGATGAAATGTGTATGACCTTGGGTGGCAGAGCTGCAGAAGATATCATCTTCGGTAAAATCAGTACCGGTGCCCAAAACGACCTGGAAAGAGTGACCCGTATGGCATACGCTATGGTAACCATCTATGGTATGAACAGCAAAGTGGGGCATGTAAGCTTCAATGATTCTACAGGAGAGTTTGCTTACAGTAAACCGTATAGTGAAAAAACCTCTGAACTCATTGATGAGGAAGTGAGAAACTTAATTCAGAATGCTTACGAAAGAACCAAACAATTGTTGTCTGAAAAACGCGAGCAACTTGAAAATTTAGCTCAGGAGCTTTTGCGCAAAGAAATATTGTTCCAGTATGATTTGGAAAGTATCATTGGTAAAAGGCCATTTGAGCACAAAACCAATTACGAAAATTATATGGAAGGCAATTCAAAGTCGACTCCTTCTGAAACTCAGACTCCAATAGAAACAAAGTCTGATGATCACTCTGAAGAAGTGAAACACTAGCATTCAGTATGAAGTGGCCGGTATGTATATTGTTGTTGACTTTCACACTATGTGCCAAAGCTCAGAACGATACCTGTACCGGTCAATACGATAACAACAAGCAAAAGCATGGTTTGTGGATTTGCCGCGATAACAAGCATGTTATTAAAAAGGAACATTACAGGCACGGGGTCTTAAAATCATACATCCTTTACAACGAGAAAGGTGAAATGATAGAAACCATGAACAGGAGAGGTAAGGTTAAAAAATACACGCCTTGCGGTTGTCATTGAATGATTATAAAGTTGCATAATTCTTTAAATGTTCTTTTTAATCATTCTGTTTAATTAGCAATTCAGGTTAATTCAGTATAACTTTTAATTATCTGAATTTCTTTAATTGATTATCCAAAATTACCAATAAATTAAAAATAGATTCGGTTGTATATGTATTATAAACTATGGATTTATTCAGATTTAGGGCCCATTTTGATAGCGATCAAGAATATCGTAAGTTCTCCAAGAAATAATGAGATAAGATAGGTGTAGTCTGTTTCAATTGCCAAACAACAGAGCATTATTGGATTAAGAAGCGTTTAAGTTACGAATTTATTAACAGTAGATGCACGACATCATGTAGAAGTGGAACTATCATACCATGGTAAGTTTGTTTATATCAAACTATACAAAAGATATTTCAAAGATAAAAAAACATAGACAAGCTTGTTATCGCTAACATTACAGGGTTAAGATTTGTGGATATTTAGATTAAAATATTAGCTGCATGTTTAATTTGTATAGTATCAATTTCAAACATACAGCTAATCTTTATTAAGTATTCTTGTTAAGAATCATTTGTTTATTAGCATTTGTTGCGTATAAACGGTACAATCAGTAATTACTTGAATAATATATGCGCCTGAGTTCAATTCGCTTATGTCAATACTTGTTTCACTCATATCCAAATCCAATTGAATAGTGAGTTGAAGCACCCCTTTTACATCAAAAATCATGATTTTTTTAATTTGGGTATCAGAATTAATTTCAACATTCAATATATCCTGCGCTGGGTTAGGATATACCAATAACTGTTCGCCTATTGAAGATTTGTACAGATTATGGCTGCCAATATTTGAATTCCTAACGGTAAATGCGGAAAAATTGATTTCGTTACCATAGCATGGGAAAGTAATGTACAAGCTGTCCAATGACACTGTAGAATCCTTGTATGCCACTTCAGCTTCATTGATACAAATCCACTTGTATAAGTATACTTGCTGAAGTGAATCTGTATATGTTGAAAGGGCGCTATTTAGAAGATATGCAGCATCAGAGTTTTGTTGCGCTAATCTTAATACAACCGACTTGTCAGCAGTGAGGTTGAATTTCTGATATTTCCAGGGCAAGGAGTCATTATTGGCGTCAATTAACAATGTATCCAATCCACCCAAAAGGCAATTTGTTGAATAAGCAAGACTGTCTTCACTAACAAAAATATTGCCAGTTGACACTCCAAGTGCATAAGCTTTCAATGAATGGTCTAAAAGCTCGAGCTTCAAATCCGACATTAACGGACTACTATTCGTATATGTGTATCTTGCAAGGTGATTCAGTTGACATACGATACTGGAATAATTTGGGGCAAATCCAATATACAGACTATCCAATAAGCCACTGCAAACGGTTAGAAGGTTATTGCCATATTCCATACCTGAAGGTATTTGGACCGTATTTAAAGGGGTATATTTACTAACTAGGAACTGGCCAACGCCTCCTCCTGTACCAGTGAATTCTAGAGTCTCATAGTCCGGAGTGGTACACTGGTTGGTATGTGCTGTCATCCAGATCGAAGGATTATTTGAAGGATAAGTGCTTGTTGTAGCTAGATTTAACAGTCTCGCTTGAGGATGCGGAGACCTTTCATCTATCCAGCAATTTCCTGAAGTTAATGATACGACTGGTACAGCTTCGAAGAAATTCGAAGAGGCATTATAGTTTGCAGCTGAAGGTGCAGCAGGTGCTGTCGCATAGTTTACGGATGGTGATTGCGCCTGAGGTTCTAGAGAAGCAAAGAATATAGTCGTATTCCCTGATTGTGTGAATCCATTATGTCCATCATACATGTGCAATATGCCATGAAATCTGGACATGAAGTGAGTTGTGTTTCCGTCAAATTTTGTATATGAGTTGTTAGACATATCAAGTTTTGACCATGCCTCCATCTGAATTCCTAGATCGTTATTCTCAAAATAATTACAATTTTTCAATCTGACAGGAATATTCCACGCTTGAATACCTGATTCATTTGACTGGAATTTGCAACCTGTTAAAGTGATTTCGGAAGTACTTGAAACGCCATCCGCCAGAATACCAAATACTCCGGAATTGTCCTCGTCGTTATTGAACCAGACTCCAGTGACGTCGCTTGGAACCCTGGTATCAATAGATTTCCATCCAGCAATCGTATAACCTTTGACAAAGCCTCCATGGTATGTTATTCCAGAGGAATAACTCATAATGCCAATAGAACAGTTTGTTATTTGAACCGCTCTTAAATAAAGCTTCTCTCCTCGGTGAACAAATTGATGATTGCCTTTATAAAGCAATAAGGAGGTGTTTGTAAAGCCAAAATTACCACCATCCATTCTAACCATATGGAACTCGTTATTAACACCATTTACCCTTATGCCATTGTGTCTTTGTCCACTATTTAATTGTGCAATATTCACTTGTTCAAAAAACACCTTTCCACTCATTTTTACGGTTGGTTCAAATATGCTATTCTGTCCCATTAAAATCTTCGCTTGTTTAATCGTAAAGTTAATAATATCATCATCAATGATTAGACCTTCAGTACCATCAATAACTATTAATTTCTGTGTCGATCCTAATCCGATTAACTCCACGTTTCCATCATTAGTTGGTGAGTTAATAAGTCGATTGCCATTAGAATTTGCAGCCTTATTGAATATGACAAACCCCTTGCCTTCATTGCCTCCTTGCACACTGAAAGTCGCCCCATTCATGATTTGTAATTGGCCTCGGATTTCAAGAACCGCATTTGGACCATTTAATATAATTGTCGTGTTTGGGAAATATTGAAAAATCGCCCCTTCATCTATTATCAGCGTTGAATTATTGTTAACAATTATCTTGGGATTGTTTGCGGCTCCATTATTTTTTCTAAGGATTAGCATGGAACCCTGACAAAAATGGACGTCAGCAAATGTTGATTCATCTGAGCTTCCGAGCTCCATTGTCGCACCATCATTCACTTCCAACCTACTGCTTACGTAACCACCTAATCTGGAAGCTGATGGGGGATTGCTTCCGCTCTGTGAAACTAGGTCGCCACTTACATTGCCATTGAAAAAGAGGAACCTGTCGCTTGTTACGGTCAGAGGATCGGAAATATGAGCATCTGTTTCACCGCTTCTTACACATAAATTAAAATCTTTGCTTGAAACATCGATAGTTTCAAAGTCAATCATATATCCATATGTCTGTATACCTGTTGGCTTGAAAAAGCCTTCTCCAGAACTTCTGCCAGGTAGATATTTCCCAAGTACTTTTCTAGGCCCCTTCCATGTAAATGACTCATGATCAATTGCCATATTAAATGCTATCCTGTCAGTTGAAATTCTATGTGATACTGGATTGTCAAAGCTACGAAGGCCATTAAACAAGAATAATGGCTGTAGCAATCGCTTTTGCTGGCAATCAACTACCTCGCCTAATTCCATGGCATAGTTAGTAATATCTTTTATTACAAGATTCGAGTTTAATCCTGTTCCCTGATTATTCAACAGCGGTTTTGCGATCATTGCAAAAGTTAATGTTACATTATCGTTTCCACCATCGTTATGTGACTCTGTTGTGCCAAAAACAAAGTCAAAATGCCTGCCTTGTTTATTAGGGCCGTCAAACAAGTCATAAATTAATGAAGCTATATTCCCTTCTGATACAAATCCATGAGTAACAGTGGTTTCAATTTGAATATCTGGATTTAAGGCAGTTCCTCTGTTTACTTTTCTTGAAATATTCTCCATTTGATCGCCAAATAGTTCTCTTAATTCTACATTATGGAAACTCGTATAATTTCCGGCCTCATTGTCCATATGTCTAAAGAACAAATCAACAATTTGACCGAACCCTGTCGCCCAACCTTCATTCCATGCCAATGCTGGTGATTCCGCATTGAATTCATCCCCATGGTCAGCAAATGAGGCTTCTAATGGATTTTGCCAGCTTTTTCCTTGCAAATGCCACATTAAATAGTGTCCAAATTCATGGAAAAAAAGATCTTCATCGTTTTCACTTTCTTCGCCGATATACACAGCATCATCATTTGAAAAACGATTTCCGTTTATTAAATCAAAATAACCTAAAATATCTCTAACAATAATGAGAGCGGCACTTTTATAAGTAGCTGGGATGAAAACACCACCACCTCCTTGGTCAGTTGGGTGTATCATTATGTCCAGTTGATGAGCTTTAGAACCTATTGAAAATCCAAGGCTTTGGAGGCCATCGGGACCATTTACAAAATTTCTACATATATTACCCCAATGTAAGAGTTGTGGTTTGATATCTTTTGAAGGTTGCAATTCTCCTAAGTCCAAATTACTAATATTGCCATCATTATAATTCCAGTATCTAACGGTTGATTTGTTAATTGTTATACTTCTTGTTCCTCCATATCTGTGTCTTACTTTTATACTCTCGTTTATATTTCTGCTTTCAATAATTAGATATATTTCAAGGTCATCTCCTTCACATGGGCTTAATAAACATTCAGAATGCCTTTGACATTCATCAATAAACATACTGAATTCACCGTTGTCATTTGTAAAGGTAACACCTAGCAGATCGTCTGGATTTACTCCTCCATCTTTTTCCATTATCTTTACCCGAATGCCAGAAATAGGAATAGTCACATTGCCACCCAAGTCCGAGATAACCTGGGTAGTGAGTTTGCCGGATATTGTTCCTTTCCAACGTTTTTTACTTGCGCCGCAACCATCATCTCTTTTTGAAATACCATTACTAGATGGTTCATCGTAGATATCATCGATCCAATTGACTGGAACTAAATAAGGCAATGCAGGATGGCTTAGATATGAAACTGGTATTGAATCACTAAAAAAATCGGAATCAGACATGTTGCTAATTGGAAGGGAATCCTTGTGAACATAATACCTCAAGCTATCGAATCCCCATTTTGGAGTATCCCATATTCGTTTCAATCCATCAAAATCATCAGAATTCCACAATTCGATAGTGTTGTATGGAGTAAAATAAACCTTGAAATTTTCTGACCCATATTGAACACTATCCAGTACATCCGAAATTTGAAGAACTAATTTTTGATAGAAAAACGGGATGCTATTCTTTGAAAATTGTATTTCAAGTGAATCACAAATTGAATCCCCATGATAGTAGGTCTGATTGGGAAAATATTTGGTTGTGCTATAGAAATATGATCCTATTTCAGGCGATACATCAGGTATATATGGCAATCTAGCGAATAACTTTAAAGAATCAGTTTTGAATGTATCAATAATATACATCTTAAAATGAATGTAAAATCTTTGATTGATAGTGTCAAGATTAGTCTCGTTGCTTTGCACTTGGAGAATAAAATCAGGTTTGACTCCGTGCTGCGCTTTCAATTGCGAATAGCAAGTGAAAAGCATGAATAGAAATAGTAATTTCTTCATAATTTTTTAATGTTTAGATTTTGTTGTTGTTTAGTTTTTTTCAAAGTGATGTGGTTAATTCATCTCAGGAATAATGGATTTTTAACTTTTGTTCATTTTAATATTGGATTTAATTAATTGCCAATTTTGATTTTTAGAAATATTTCTCTTATTAATGATTCCAACGCCTTTTAATACTTTATATTCCACGGAGTCATTCTGTTCAGTCATATCAAAATTATCAAAGAATGTCACTAATGTATCCGTCGTGTTGCCAAATTTGAATTTTGGGTCTAATGCAGTGATTTCGGTGTGTCCAACGCCTGTATTTTTACGTTCACCGATACGCAGAGGATCATATCTTAGGTACGTGCTTAACCTTTCTGAACTTGTTTTGCTGATTTTTTCAATAACCGAGCTTCCAGATGGGGCTGCTAATTTGAAATAGTAGTCAGAGTTAACATGCACTTCAATTAGCTGAACTGTTAAATTTGGATTGCTTTTATTGTTTCCTTCATTATTCATATAAAAGGATTTTGACTCTATGACAAACTGGCTATCTATTATTCCTGTATTGACTTCCTTGTAAAGCCACCAGCTTCCAGTATCAAAGTACATCCAGTCTTTGATATGTTGTTGGACGTTGTATGTCATAGTTGATTCTATATCTCGGCAGCTGTTAATAAAGAATAACACTATGGTAGGGAATAGAATTATTTTAAATATTTGATTCATGATTTTTAATTTTTCACTTGATTTAAATTCCAGGTAAAACTTTCGCTAAATAATGAATTCGTTTACCTGATTTTGCAAAAGTTGGTTGCTTTAAATTAGGTTTAAGAAATGGATTCCTTAAAACAGGATAGATTCTTTGTTATCTTATGAGGTATGATAATATGGTGTTTTTGGTTTTTTATTCTTCATAATGTTTTTTCCAAATTTACAGATTTATATTAAAATTCCAATATTTCATTAATTAAATATGCCTAATCACCAATAAATTAAAAATGTAATCGATTATTGCCAAATAAAAAACTTTGGATACACACAGTTTCACAGTTAATTTTATTTGTGAAGAGGTTTGCCACCTGAAATAAAAGGAACAAATGGATAATATTGGCGTGGCCTGTTTGTATTGCCTGCTCACCTGGCATTCTTGTAATTAGATGCGTTGGAGTCGCAAATGTATTAACAGTAGATGAAGGACATTTTTATAAGTAGAACTAACGACCATGATAAGTTCGCTAATAACCTAAATAAAAGATATTTAAAAGACAAAATCTTCGATAGACTCGATATTTCTAACATCGGTTATGATTTCGGATATTCAGATTTCATTATTATTTTTTGGCATAAACATTGTTTATTTGTAGACATGAAACATTTTTTACTTGCATTGTTTGCTATAGCCGGCATGAGTACTTTAAAAGCAGACGACACAACTAAACAGAAAACTGCTACACTTCCTTCAGTGATGGTTAAAAAGCTGGATGGTACATCAGTCAATATTCAGGACTATGGCAAAATGGGTAAAATCACCATCATTTCATTCTGGGCTACCTGGTGTGGACCGTGTATCAAAGAGCTGGACAATATTTCAGAATTGTACCCTGAGTGGCAAAAGAAATACAATCTTCAACTGGTGGCAGTATCAATTGATGATTCCAGAAATATTCCAAAAATTCCAACTGTAGTCAATGGCAAAGGCTGGGATTACACCATATTAACCGACGAAAACAAGGATCTGGCAAGAGCGCTGAATGTAAACAATCCGCCTCAAACCATTTTGCTGGATGAAAAAGGCAATATTGTATACGTGCACAACGGCTATGTTGAAGGCAACGAGTACGAGCTCGAAGAGCAAATCAAGAAGTTGATTAAATAAACAACTCATTCCTTTTTTCTGTCCTCCATGTGAACAATTTTATCACAGGGAAACACGTTCTATCCTCTCTCAAAGATTCATATTTCCTAAATTTGCAAAATGACTTCAAGAACCCTTCTTGCATCGATTAGTTTATGCCTGATGATACAACTTCAGGCTCAAAATAGAACCACATCCGAGCCGGTTAAACGACAGGTAATAAGAAAGGTTAAAACAGAACAACTTCAAAATATCAATGAAGTCTATTATCTCAATAATGCGCCATACACGGGCGTTACTTACGATTACTTTGACAACAATACCCTGCAACAGGAAATTAACTGGTTAAATGGTATACTGGAAGGAACAAAAACTGAGTACTTCCCGGGTGGTCTGGTACGAGCAAAAATTAATTTTAAATCAGGTAAAAGACATGGTCCTTTTATTTTTTACCACGAAAATGGTGAAGTCAGATTAAGAGGCAATTACTTTGAAGATGCCTTGGACAGTACTATCAATGCTTTTTACAGCAATGGCAATCCAAAATACGTCCATAATTACGATAAAGGTGTGATGGTAGGAGAACTGATAACTTATTATAAGAATGGAAACATCGAACAAAAAACGATGTTAAAAAATGAAAAACCTCATGGCCTTATGCTGACATATTATGAAGCCGGAAATTTACGAATGCAAACCAACCATAATGAGGGAATTCGCGATGGTCAGTTTTTGCGCTACCATTTAACCGGACTCATAGCTGAAGAAGGGTATTATAAAAATGGGTTTCAGGACAGCATTTCCAGATACTGGGACAATGTATTCGGTACATTAATGAAGGAAGAGTACTATAAAATGGGCAAGAAGGAAGGCTGCTGGGTAACCTACAATGAAGCAGGCGACACCTTAACAGTATACAATTACAAGGATGATAAATTAAACGGTCCTTACCGCATATATTTCTCCGGGATTGTCGAAAAAGGCGATTTAAAAAATGGCAAAAAGAAGAAATATGATCCAAGTAAGTCCAATAAGCAATATGTAAGAGCCTTAGATGAATATGGTTTTTATATTGATGGCTTAAAAGACAGCGTTTTTGTCACTGGATTATACAGAAAGGAAAATCACGTTGAAGGCCATTTTTCTAAAGGGGTCATGGTTGGCGAATGGAAATACTACAATGCCAAAGGTAAAATGGTATTACATGAAAAATACAATGAATTAGGTGAACTGATTTATCAGAAACCTAAAATTCAACCTTCTAAATCTGAAGAAGAAGAGGAGGAATAAGCCTTTTATTTCTTTAATCTGTTTTTGAATACTGCTTCCAGTTTCTCAAGCTTTGGTCGGATAACCATTCTGCAATAAGGCGCATTTGTATTGTTGTCGTAATAGTCCTGATGTGTTAAATCTGCTGGATAAAACACTGTAAATGGCACCACTTCCGTCACGATATTATCTTCAAAAACTTTTGATACTGTTAAATCTGTGATTATTGATTTTGCAGTGTTCAGTTGTACACTGTCTCTGTAAAATATAACTGAGCGGTACTGTGTGCCTTCATCTGCTCCCTGACGGTTGGGTGTTGTTGGGTCGTGCACTGTAAAGAAGATTTTAAAGAGTTCATCCAGCGAAATTTTAGAAGGTTCGTATACAATCTGAACAACTTCCGCATGCTTGGTTTCACCAGTGCAAACATCCTTATAACTCGGGAAAGGAACATTGCCTCCTGAATAACCGGATTGAACAGATACCACACCATTAACTTGTTCAAATACGGCTTCAATACACCAAAAACAACCACCACCAACAGTTAGTGTATCGTATAAAGGGGATTTAGGATGAATGTCAGCTGGAAGGAAGTTTAAAGACAATGAATTTACGCAATATCGTTTTCCTGTTGATGTAGGCCCATCATCAAACAGATGTCCTAAATGTCCTCCGCATCTTGCACACATAATTTCAAGTCGTGTCATGCCATGTGAGTTGTCAATCTGCGTTTTGATTTTGTTGCCTTCTATCTCTTCATCAAAACTCGGCCAACCACATTCAGAATCAAATTTTCTGTCGGACCTGAACAAGAGATTACCACAAGCTGCACATGTATAAAAACCCGAATCTTTGTGCATGAGCCATTTACCTGAAAATGGAGATTCGGTACCTTTTAACCGAAGTATTTCATATTGCTCGGGACTCAAATTAGCTTTCCAGAAACTGTCTGATTTCAGAGACCAGGTGGAGTCATTGATGTCTTGTGAAATATTGGAATTGGAATGACCAGATTGAGCACAGGATATCAATCCTAAACTTAGGAAAGTAATAACCACCGAAATTTTTAAACTTGACATAAAAATGGATTTTGAATTAGGTAAGATTCAATTCATAACATTTTAAGGGCTTAATTGTTGGTCAGCACAGCAATTATTAGTATCAGTTTGTAACTGAAGTGCAACCAATACCAAATGTAGAAATAAAACCGGGAATTTGGGAGATTATTAGTTAAGAATATCTCCTGAGTCGTTATAAATACTGAAATTAGTCAAGTGATAATTGTTATCTTCAATAATCCTGACCCATTTTTTGTATTTCCAGAACCAGTTAAACCTCACACTTTTAAACCCACCTTTTGTCAGGTAAGCTTTAATGATTGGGTTGACTTTCAAAGTCAGTTTATTGATATTTTGAGTATCCCATATATAGGACATTTTTTCTTCAATATTATCACTCATCAATGTACTGGAGACAACAGTCCCTGTTCCATTACAGCTGGGACAAAGTTCGCTGGTATTGATATTGATTTCAGGTCTGACTCTTTCACGGGTGATCTGCACCAAACCAAACTTACTCATTGGAAGAATATTGTGTTTGGATCTGTCGTGCTTCATAGCCAGAAGCAAGGCGTCGTGAAGTTCTTTTCTGTGCGCTGGATTTTTCAGGTCAATAAAATCAATAACGATAATACCACCCAGGTCTCTCAGTCGCAGTTGTCTGGCAATTTCACGAGTGGCTTCTACATTGATTTTAAGGGCATTTTCCTGTTGACTTTCGGCATTGGTAGTTTTGCGGCCACTGTTCACATCAATGACATGCATGGCTTCGGTGTGTTCTATAATTAAGTAGGCACCGTTGCTGAACATCACATTTTTGCCAAACGAAGCTTTGATTTGTTTATCAATACCAAAGTGCTGGAAAATGGGAACTTTACTGTTGTACAAGCGCACCAGGGATTCGCGGCCCGGAGCAATATTCGAAATATATTCTTTTAATTTAGATGCATATTCTGCATCATTAACATGAATATTAGTGAATTCATCGTTCAATAAGTCTCTGAGCAGAGACTCAGTGCGGGATATTTCACCCAGCACCTTGTAAGGAGGCTGAGCATTTCTTGAAGCTTTAATTAAGTGCTCCCATTGCTTAATGAGGTTACTTAAATCGAGTTCAATTTCTTCAATACCGGCTTCTTCGGAAATAGTACGGATGATGACACCAAAGTTTTTTGGTTTAATTTTATCAACCATTTGCTTAAGGCGTTTTTTGTGGTTGACATCCGATATTTTCTTAGAGATGGAGGTAGATTTGCCAAATGGCACCAATACACAGAACCGACCGGCAAAGGAGAGGTCGCAGGTGATACGAGGCCCTTTATTACCTATGGGTTCTTTAAAAATTTGTACGAGTAATTGGTCACCTTTTTTAAGGACTTCACTGATTTTACCAGTTTTAACGATTTCTTCTTCAGTAGAGAATTCGTCGAGGTTTAAGTTTTTAAGTCCCCCTTGAGTGACAATCTGAGTAAGTTTTTTAACAGAGCGGAAGTTGATACCGAGGTCGGTATAATGCAGGAATGCATCTTTCTCATGGCCGACATCGACAAATGCGGCATTAAGATTAGGCATAATTTTTTTGACCTTAGCCAGGTAGACATCACCGATCTGAAAAGAAGAGACAGACTCCTCTTTGTGGAGTTCAGTCAGTTGTTTATTATAAAGTAAGGCTAAGTCAATGCCATTAGAATTGCGATCTATGACAAGCTCATTCACAATAAGAAAACGCTAAGAATAAAGATTATTTCTTTTTATGACGATTTTTTCTCAATCTTTTTTTGCGTTTGTGAGTAGCAATTTTGTGTCTTTTCCTTTTTTTTCCGCTTGGCATAATTATTTAATATCTTTAAGGTTATTGTATACTCTTAGCCTTTTCAAGCCAGAGTTTTGATTCCTGTTCGTTCCCCATTAAACTGTAAATACCACTGATTTCCATATAATATTCACGATTTTGGGGCTGCAAAGATACTAATTTTTTGAATCTTTCAATAGCTTTTTCATATTGTTTTGTCTCAATGGCCAATTTTCCTAAATAATATAAGGCATCAATATGGTTAGGATTTCTTTTTACCACTCCTAATAATAACTTGGCCGGTTGCATCATATCCATCGGATTGTCGCTGGGCTCCCAACTGTTAATATTATATACACTAACGGCCAGGTCAACCTGAGCATCCAGATTGGTACTATCCAATTCAATACATTTATCGAGATTGAATTTTGCTTTTTTATAAAGCATCAGTTCATTCTGATGTTTGTCGGTTGCCATTAAATAGTATCTGGCAGCCATGTGGAATCTGTGAGACGAATTTTGAATATCGGCTAATTTTTCTGATAAAACAGCTGCATAGAGGTGTTGCTTCATTGTGTCCAGTAATTGAATGGACAGCGACAGTTGAGCCGTGTCATTGGATTGCAGAATCTCAGGTTTAACAACCGTTGTACTGTTTCCAATGTTCTTTAATAGATTGTTAAATTCCTCTTCGCTTTGAACAAGCATATCCTTGTTGCGCTTTTGAGAAATAGCGTTAAAGTCGATTTGAGCTTCTTTTTTGTTTAGCCCAAAATAGGTGAGGGTACCTGTTAAAATGATAAAAGCAACCAATAAGGTTGCTTTTATTGATTTCAAATTCATTTCGCGAATTTAATAATCTTTCAGTTCTTTTTTAGGAACAAAATCAGAAGGAATACTGGTTTTGATTTTTTCCAAGAAAACCTTGGCGGGTTTGAACTTAGGAATGTAGTGCTCGTCGATTACTAGAGCGGTGTTCTGAGAAATGTTTCTTGCAATCTTTTTTGCCCTTTTTTTCAGGATAAAACTTCCAAAGCCTCTGAAGTAAATGTTTTCTCCCTGAGCCATGTTGTTTTTCATCACCTTAAAAAAAGATTCCAAAGATTCGGTAACAATTACTTTGTCAATTCCCGTTTTTTCCGAAATTTCGCTGATAATTTCTGCCTTAGTCATAATTAGTATGTATTTTTATTTTCAAATGTCAAGGTTTGAGAGATTTAATTAAACACAAAACTATGCAAAATGTTTCAGATATAATCAAATGGTATAAAAAAAATTTTCGCGACCTGCCGTGGAGAACTACAAATGATGCTTATAAAATATGGCTGGCAGAAGTCATTTTGCAACAAACACAGATCGTACAAGGCCTTGATTATTACTATAAATTTGTGGCCGAATACCCTGATATTGCTAGTCTCGCCAATGCTGATGAAGAAACAGTTTTAAAATTGTGGCAAGGTCTAGGTTACTATTCACGTGCACGTAATATGTTGAAAACTGCGCGTTTAATTGTTGATGAATATCATGGAATATTCCCCTCAAACAAGCAAATTTTAATGTCTCTTCCGGGCATAGGAGATTATACTTCGTCAGCTATATTGTCTTTTTCTTTTAACCTGCCTTATCCAGCTCTTGATGGCAATGTGTTCCGCGTCCTGTCTAGGTATTTTAATATCGAAGAACCAATTGATAAACCACAGACAAGAAAGATTTTTCAGGATATTTTGCAAGCTATGATCGAGCAGGCAGACCCTCGTATTTTTAATAACGCTATGATGGAATTGGGGGCTATTGTCTGTAAACCGAATCAACCTGACTGTGAAAATTGTCCATTATCTGTTGATTGTCAGGCAAGAATACTTAATAAAATTAATTTACTACCAGTTAAGTCAAAAAAGATTCAGAAGCGCACAAGATTCTTTAACTATTTGTTTATCAAACATAAAGAGGAGTTTTTTATCCGAAAGAGAATTGAGAAAGACATCTGGGTGAACCTTTTTGAATTGCCATTGATTGAAACCGATGCAAAAGCTGGTGCTCAAACCCTGAGTATCAAGGTGTATGAAAAGTACCCTGAGTTGACTAATTTAAATATGATAAAACAAGTGTCGTTGAAACATATTTTAACTCATCAAGTACTTGAAATTCAATTTTGGAGGATAGATTTGCCCGATGAAAGTATTTTCACCCCTGAGGCTTGTTTAAGAGTAGATGCTGATTCTTGCACAAAGTACGCTTTACCCGTGCCAATCAATAAATTTTTATTATCTTTGTGACTTGTTTTTTCTATATTTGCTATTGAATGGTTAACAAGGTATTTTTATTGGGTAGGTTGGGTAAAGACCCTGACGTGCGTTATCTCGAAAACAACAGGGCAGTTGCCAATTTTACTCTCGCCACTAACGAAGTCTTCATAGATAAGGCTGGTAATAAAGTGGAACAAACGGATTGGCACAACATTGAAATGTGGGATGCCCTTGCCAGAAATGCCGAAAAAGTTCTTAAAAAAGGAAGAACCGTATTTATAGAAGGAAAAATAAAAAATGAAACCTGGGTGGATAAAGAAGGCCATAAAAGAAGTGCCGTTAGAATCAGAGCCCTGCAGTTTCAAGTTGTTTCAACTCCCAGTGCCGAACACAATGGTACTTATCAAGATAGAACGCCTAACCTTGGAGACATCAACCACGAGTCGGGTGACCTGCCTTTTTAATTAAATCCAGAAATGAGTCCCGAAGACCCTTACCCTTTTTTACAAATCGACCTCCAATCAACAGGATTATTCAATCCTAATCTTCCCAACGAATCTCTTACTTATCTTATTGGGACATTTGTTTTTCTTGTCTTTCTGATAGCCTGCTCTGCCTTGTTTTCTGCATCCGAAAATGCTCTCTTCTCTCTATCCTCAAAAGATAAAGAGGATATTAAAGCTCTCGATAGCGCACCTGGAAGAGCTATTCTCAACTTATTGAGCCAACCTAAAAAATTACTTGCTACTATACTCATAGGCAATAGTTTTGTCAATGTCGCTTTCGTTATTGTCAGCGCTCAATGGCTTAATGATATCTTCAATCCTAATATGAATGAGTATCTCGATTTTGCTATCAAAGTGATTATCGTAACACTCGTTTTACTCTTGTTTGGTGAAGTTGTCCCTAAAGTTTATGCCACAAAAAACAATAAGGCAATTTCCAGATTAATGGCTATTCCTATTATTGTATGCCAAAAATTATTTGGATTCCTGGTGGTACCTATGGTGAGATTCACTTCTATTATCGACCGTAAAGTGAAAATCCATGAGCATACTGTCTCTGCAGATGAACTCACTCACGCAATTGATATTACTTCAGATAAGGATACCGGCGAACATGAAAAGGAAATTCTTAAAGGTATTGTTAATTTTGGGAATAAAACTGTAACTCAGATAATGAAAGGACGGGTGGATGTTGCTTCTTTGGACAGCAGTATTCCTTATGATGAACTGCTCAGAAAAGTCAATGAACTTGGATACTCTCGTCTTCCTGTTTATGAGGAAACTTTCGATAATATTCTTGGCGTATTGTATATCAAAGAGCTATTGCCACATCTGTATGAAAGTGCAGATTTTAAATGGACACAATTATTAAAGCCTCCTTTTTATGTACCCGAAAATAAAAGGATAGATTTGTTGCTCTCTGAATTTCAGGAAGAGCGAATGCACATGGCTATTGTTGTTGATGAGTACGGTGGCAAATTGGGTATAGTGACTATGGAAGATATCCTTGAAGAAATTTTCGGGGAAATTAACGACGAATTTGATGAAGAGCCTCTAATTTACAGCAAAATTGATGATAATAAATTTATTGTTGAAGGTAAATTGCTTATCAATGATTTCAGTAAAATTACGCATACCGAAGACAATATATTTGATGAGGTTAAAGGAGATGCCGAAACAATTGCAGGCTTGCTTCTTGAAATTGGTGGAAGGATACCAAATCGCAACGAAACAATAAAGTACAGAAATTTTAGTTTTACAATCGAGTCGGTAGACAATCGGCGAATTAAAAGGATAAAGGTAGAAATAGAAAGATGAAACAACTACTGATTTGCTTGGTCATGTTATTGGGATTAATAGCATGTGGTGAGAAAGCAACACAACCAAAACCTCACGCTTACCCACGGGTGTATTATCCTCAAAAAAAATATCAGAAGTTTGATACAGTTGCTCCATTCTCTTTTTTA
>CAUJCT010000012.1 GCA_963169345.1 Bacteroidota bacterium | reverse complement strand
AAGGAGAAGAAATGGAATGGGTCATAGAAGATAAAAATACATTTGTTTTACAGAGAGTTAAGAAAGATCCTATAAGAAAAATTAAAGCAAATGAGGAACAATAAAATTGTTTAAGTTGACGCCTATGCCCTCCGGGACTTTGATTGTGGATACTCTTTTAGTTTATCGATAAGCTCCACGACTTAACGACTTAACGACTTAACAGCGAAGCTCAACGACTTAGCAGCGAAGCTTCCTTTCAGTGTATTCTGCTCATTTCTGTGTATTTTGTTGCTTTAGCAACCGCCGCGTCAAAGGTCAATAAAATTTCTGTGTGATCAGCGAATTCTGCCCCAATTCTGCGATCTACCTCCTTATCTGTCGCGACACAATTCAGCCTTTCAGCAATTCAGCAGCGAAGCAATTCAGCCTTTCCTACGACTTAACTCCTCCTCTTTCTATCCATCGCCTCCACAATACTCTTATTCTTATCGTAAACGTCGAAAAGAAAACGTGCAATTCCCATAGAATCAAATACAATTGTTCTGTAATCAAAGAATACAACCATTTTGTTTTCTAAACGAACAGGATAGGTTTTGGTCACTATCTTTTTATAGGAAGTGGTATCTTCTCTCCACTTGCGGGCTTTTGCTGTATCCTGTGGTGGCAACCCCATCATAACCAAAACATCGTCGAACATTCGCTTAGTGTTGTTTTGTAATACAAATCCTGTCAACGCTACCGGATCCTGAACCCTTACACAACCATGACTGACTGCACGGTTATTGAGTTTAAATTTACTTTTTAGTGGCGTATCATGCATGTAAACATCAAATGGATTTCTAAATGTGAATTTTATTTTACCCAATGAATTGTCGTCTCCTGCATTTTGTCGAATGGTATACGGAACATTAGAAGGAGAAAGTTTTTTCCAGTTTATCGAATATGGGTCAACTACCTCTCCATTCTTTAAAACCTGATAATTGTTTTTGGTTAAGTAACCAGGATTACGCACAATCAGATTGAACATCTCCCGGCCAACAATACTCGAAGGCACTGTCCTGGTAGGGTTGAGAATAACCGCATCAATATTGGAATACACTTGTGGTGTTTCATGGTTCATAGGTTTATCCATGTAACTTTTGCTTACCACATATTTTTTCAGTTTCTGGTCGTAATAACGCTCTTTGCCTTTACCAACACAGACAGCCATTGTATGAACACTGTCCACATAATTCATGTACAACATAAATTCAGGTATATTCACTCTGACGTAAGGGCGGGGAGGTTCTATTCCAAACCAGCGCAAACGCTCAATATTTGCCCGGATTTCGTCAATCTTGTCGTTGTGTGAAGTGTTCAGAATTTTCAATGTCGATTTGCCAATAATACCGTCGTCAGTCAGGTTAGCACTTCTTTGAAATTTCTTTACAAAAGCTGCAAGTCCTTTATCGTAGATACTATCGTTCTCGTACATACTGAAAAGCGTATCAGGCATTAAATCAAGTTCAATCAAACGTTTGGCGAGTGATGGTACTATATGTGTTGTATCTCCGGGTTTAAGTTTTCTTATACCTGTAGTATCAATGAATGTTTCACTTCCTTCGGTTACTTTATAGGCCTCATATAACAACTGTTTGTATCTGAAATAGTCGGAATCATGCGGATGATATTGTTCCATTTTAGTGATCCCGGAATCATTTTTTAAAATTTCAAACAGATTAAAATCAGGGTGATTGGGATAAGGCAAAGTGTATTTCATTCCAAGAACAACACGTGGATCAGTGCGCCCCATCACTTTATCATGCCAAACACCTAAAAGTAAATTGCTGATGTATAAATCAACTTTTGCACAAACATCATAGAGTTTTGAAACCTCGACAGAATCAACCAGGTGGAGATAATGCATCAGACTGTCCACATAGTAATAATCAGGTTTCAGACCTTCATAAACCAAACTGTCTGCAATAGATTGAAGTCTTTTTCTAAAGGATGATTTCTTTAACTCGCTGAGCCATAGAGGTTCAAATTTCCTTTGTTTGTAAAACAGTTGTAAAGTGTCGAAATAGTGAAAATGTTGAGTGTCTTTTTTAAGGAGCTGAACACAAACTTCAATTCGAGCAGGCATGAGTTCCGGGTCGAAATTTTCGGCAATCTCGGGTAATTTTGCTTTGTCCTTACATGCATTGGAAATTATGGATAGAAGCAAAATGCATCCGATTATATATCGGTTTTTCAATAGCATTTTGAGACAAATATAACTGAATTTGCTATTAATAAAAGTTGATGTTTTTTTATACGCTGACATCTAACTATTAAACGCCAGTTCATCGAAATAAAAACGTTTTTGTCTTTTGCCCAAACAAAACAAGTTCTTACGTGTTAATTTTGCAACGTTTATGAGAAATCTATTGCTATTGATTGCACTGACTTTGTTTTCTGCTTCTGCCAGTGCTCAGTCAAAACTAATTCTGAGTGGTTATATTAAAGATACAGTGAATGGTGAAGTTGTTCGTGGTTGTGTTATCTCTGTTGAAGGAAATAAAACAACGGCAGTGTCCAACGATTATGGATTCTACTCCATTTCATTAAATCCTGGTACTTATAACATTAGTTTTTCCTATAATAATTTTTATACCAAAGTTATATCAGTTGATTTAAAGGAAAACAAAACACTTAACATAGAAATGAAAAAGCAGGAAACAGAATTTTCTGCGGGTAAAGTCATTGGTAAAAAGCGGGATAACATGGTTGAGAAAACGGATATGAGTACCAACAATCTCAATATTTCTCAAATTAAAAAAATACCGGCTTTCCTCGGTGAAGTGGATATTGTGAGAAGTGTGCAACTCCTGCCCGGCGTTTCTACTGTTGGTGAAGGTGCTACCGGTTTCAATGTAAGGGGTGGTAGCATTGATCAGAACTTAATCTTACTGGATGAAGCTCCGGTATTCAACTCTTCGCATTTGTTTGGTTTCTTTTCTGTATTCAATCCGGATGCGGTTAAAGATGTTAAGTTAATAAAAGGTGGTATACCAGCTCAGTATGGAGGTCGTTTATCTTCTGCACTGGATGTTAGAATGAAAGATGGCAACAGTAAAAAGTTTGAAGTCAATGGCGGTGTTGGCCTGATTTTTAGCCGTCTATCAATAGAAGGCCCTATCGCTCGTAAAAATGAAAAAATGAAAAACAAATCGAGCTTTATTATTGCAGCCAGAAGAAGTTATATAGATGTATTAGCAAAACCTTTCCTGGTCAATAATGAAAGTTTGAAAGATGCTATTTTCTACTTCTATGATCTGACAGCTAAAGTGAATTATATCATCAACAGCAAAAACAGAATATATCTCTCCGGTTATGTTGGCAGAGATGCCTTTGGAGCTCCTGGTGCAAAATTTGACTGGGGCAATCAGACCGCTACTTTCAGATGGAACCATTTGTTCTCTTCTAAAACATTTATGAATCTGACCACCTATTTTTCCAAATACGATTACAGACTTGGGTTTGGTTCTGATGACAATAAATTTGAATGGAAATCGAATATCATCAATTACAGTATAAAGCCCGACTTTACCATTTATATGAACGGCAAGAATACTCTGTCATTTGGAGGAGTTTCTACCTATTACATATTTAATCCTGGTGATGCAGTGAGTGAAGATGAAGGTTCTGTTGTTCAGTTTGGATTACCTAAAAAGTTCGCTTTGGAATCAGCTATTTATGCGGATAATGAACAAAAATTAAGCAGTCAGTTAACTATTAAATACGGCTTGAGAGTTTCTAATTTTCAGTATCTGGGAAAAGGAACTGCACTGGTACTCGAAAGACCGGAAGCGGCTCAGAGAGCAATTGTAAAAGAGCGCATCGAATATGAGAGTCTTAAATCTATAGCCAGTTATACCATTCCTGAACCACGTATTTCGGCCAATTATAAGTTCAATAAATTATCTTCCATGAAATTGAGCTATAACAGAATGTCTCAATACCTCCATTTGATTTCCAATACTGCAGCCTCTGTTCCTTTGGATGTTTGGACTCCAACTACCAACAACATCAAACCTCAGATTGGCGACCAGGTAGCTCTCGGTTACTTTCAGAATATAGGCAACAAAATTGATTATGAACTGTCAATTGAGGGATACTATAAGTACCTGCAAAATCAAATAGATTATATCGACGGTGCTGAATTGTTGTTGAACTCTTCTCTTGAGGCAGATTTGCTGAATGGAAAGGGAAGAGCTTATGGTTTGGAACTCTACTTTAAGAAAAATGTCGGCAAACTGACTGGCTGGATTTCCTACACTTTGGCAAAATCTGAAAGAAAAGTAGAAGGTATCAGCAATGATGAATGGTACAGAAACCGTTTCGACAGAAGACATAACGTGAATATTGTAGCTAGTTATGAAATCAATAACAAATGGTCGGTGTCAGGTAATTTTGTGCTTGGAACAGGTACACCAACTAATTTACCTAATACCAAATACGCTTTCCAGGGCATTCAAGGTATACCACAAAATGCAAGTGGTTTGCGCAATGATGTAACGATTAAACCATATCACCGTCTCGACCTATCAGCTACTTACATCAGAAAGAAAACTGAAAAATGGGAAAGCAACTGGGTATTCGGTATTTATAATGTTTATGGCAGAAGAAACCCTTTCTCATATTATTCCAGAAATAATCCTGATAACAATCTTCAAACTCAATTGATTCGTTACTCTGTCATTGGTTCAATTATTCCATCTGTATCCTGGAACTTTAAATTTTAAAATTCATGAAAAAACTGTTTTATATATTCATCACCGGATTTGCAAGTCTGACTTTTCTAAGTTCATGCGAGGATTCAATAGATCTCGACTTAGGCGCGCCTGTTGAACAACTGGTAATTGATGCGGTGATTGACCAAACAAGCGATACTCAATTTATTCGCATTACAAAGTCTATTTCTTATCTGGATAACGGAAATTACAAAGGCGTACAACTCGATACGGTTGGTATTGTGGATACTGCAAGCAACACTTTCCATGTGTTCAATTACAAAGGAGATGGCTGGTATTATTTTGTTCCGCCTGCCAATACTTTCAAAGTTGGTAATACCTATCAATTGCTTATCAGAGATGGTAGTAATACGTATTTCTCTCAAAGCGAATTACATGCACCAACCACCATTGATTCACTAACTTACAATTTCGAAGAGCTTGGAAAATTTGGAGGAGGTAAAGGCAACTATATCACCCTTTGGGCCAAAGATAAACCCGGTAAAGGCGATTATTACTGGTTTAAGTTATACAGAAATGACAGCTTGCAGATGAAAGCTTCAGATATTAAAATTGCTATCGACAATGCATTTAATACCGATGGTAATGGAGATGGTGATTTGTTTATTATTCCTATCAGGGAAAATTTCACAAGCCGTGCATATCAGTCAGGTGAAACTGCCCGTATCGAAATTCTGAGTATCCCTCAGGAGTTATATATTTTCCTCAATCTTGTAACGACTCAACTCAATAATCAGGGCTTGTTTGCGGTACCTCCAACCAATATTCCCAGCAATATTGTTTGTGTCAATAATCCGAATAAAAAATTACTTGGATTCTTTTCAATGGTAGGAAAGGTTAGTACAAATAAATTGACCATCAACTAAGCACCTTCATCTCTTTCAATCAGAGTTTTCAACGTACTGTCCTGAATCTGCTAAAGAGGCATTTTTAGCTTTCTTTTTAGTTATAATAATCAAATAATCAGAGACATATATTCTTGTATTATTCTTAATTGAGTAAGATTCTTCAGTTGAATGATTTAAAATATTGATAAAAAGTCAACTAATATATTCTTAAAATTAAGTTAGTTCGAAGAAAGCTAGCCATTTAGACGTTTGAAGCAATTAGCTTTCATATTGTTCTCTTCGGTCATTTTATTTTCATGTGGCGATTACCGTTACGTACCAATGACTGTTAAACCGACTTTTTTTAAAGAAAAGGGCGATCTGGAAGTGTCTTTTCAGGGTAGGGGAATGGGAGAATTTCATGCTGCTTATGCATTGACAGATAACATCGCTTTATCTGCAACCACAGGGTTTAGAAATACTGTACCGGATACTGTCTTAAAATTAGATAGCGCGAATCAACCAATCAGCAGATTTATTGAAAAAAAGGGCGATCGCGATAATGAAATTGCCGTTGGTTTCTATAAATGTTTCGACGATGGTTCTACGTTCGAAGTATATGCTGGTTATGCATTGACAAATAAAATCATCAAGAGAAAGTTCAGTGATTTTATGAATCCGGCAAACAACTTTGATACACGCAACAATTCGACCAATTATGGCAGGTACTTTATTCAGCCTGCTTATGGAAAGTCAACCAAATATGCTGACTATGGTTTTGCAAACAGGTTTACTCTGCTTAATTTTAGTCCTGATTCAAAGAACGACTTCATTTCCGAATCCATGTTCTTCTTTAGGTTCGGTTATAAGTATGTCAAGATCATGTGGCAATTTGGTTTCACCTTGTCCAGTGCAAATAATACATACGATTATCTGCCTTTTAATGCCGGATTGGGCATATACTTTCAGTTAAATCATTACGAATAATGTCGCATTTAAAAGATATACCCTTGCAATTGCGCACTCCAAGTAAGGAAGAGCCTCTCAGAGTTTTGATCAGCGCCTGCTTAGGTGGTCAGAAATGCGGATATGACGGAACCAGTAATGGTGAGTACCCTCAAATGTATCCTTTGCTTGCCAGTCCTTTAATTAAGATTGTACCTTTTTGTCCTGAGGAGTTTAGTTTCGGTTCACCGCGTGAAATGTGCGATATATACGGCGGCAATGGCATGGATGTTTTGGAAGGCAAAGCAAAGGTGCTTACCCCAAGCGGTCAGGACTGGTCGCAAGGCATGATTGATGCAGCTGAAAAAATGCTGCAGATTGCTCAGGAAAACCAGGTCGAACTGGCCATCATGATGGATATAAGTGCGGCTTGTGGTTCAACAGTGATATATGATGGCAACAGATTTTCTGACAATAAAGTCTATCAGATTGGAACAGGCGTTTGTGCGGCAAAACTCATTTTGGGTGGAATCAGAGTAATATCTCAGCGCGACTTTAAGTCATTGGAAAAATTAAGAAAATTAATTGACCCGGATCACGTTATAAATGAAAATGCAATTGATCACCATCAGACAGAATGGTATTTACAATATTTTAATAAGACACATAACTAATCAACTACACATTATATGGAAACAGGAGTATGCATCAGAAAAGCAGGAGAACAGGATGCTCATGCAGTTTACCGAATGATTTGCGAACTTGAAAATGCGCATTTCGACGCAGATTTATTTAATCAGTTTTATCTTACCAACGTCAAAGACCCCAAAAACATTTACCTCGTAGCATCCGTCAATGGCAACGTCTGCGGCTTCGTAAGTTGTCACAGTCAGTTACTGCTTCACCACATGTCTATTGTTTATGAAATACAGGAAATGTACGTCTGTGAAGAACAAAGAGGAAAAGGTCTGGGTGTCGGATTAATGCGTCATCTTGAAAAAGAATTACGACTTAGAAAATGTCAGCATCTTGAAGTGAGTTCAAATAAACTCCGCGATCAGGCCCACGAATTTTATACCAGCAGAGGCTTTAATCGAACCCATTACAAGTTTACAAGAAGTTTCGATTTTGTCCATGACTTTAGGTGATTTTACTGAAGCAGATTTACCGGCACTGGATCGTCTTCAGCCAGCTGACTGGAATTTAATTCTACCTTATTACAACTATTATCTTCAACACGATAATTGCTCAGCTCTCAAACTTACAAATGACGACGAAATTTCAGCTATTGGAGCTGTCATCAGACACGAAGATTCTGCATGGCTGGCGCATATTGTAGTCGATGTAAGATTCAGAAACATAGGTCTAGGAAAATTGATCACCAAAGCATTAATCAGTTCAATTGACTCTCAACTGTATTCAAGCATCTATTTAATGGCTACCCCTCTCGGTCATCCTGTTTATAAAAGTCTGGGTTTTGTAGATGAAGGTCTGCAGTCATTTTACAGATGGGAAGATACATTCAGTTACAAGGATGATATACAGAAATCGAATTTAAGACCAATTCAAAAAGAGGACTATGAACAGGTATTGAGTTTAGACCATTTCATTTCCGGTGAATCCAGAGCCTATCGCTTATTAGATGGGATTGAATCGGGAATGGTGACTTCAAGAGATGGTATTATAACAGGATTTTATTTACCGGATGTTCTTGAAGGGCCTGTCTTTGCTATCAATGAGGATGATGGAATGGATTTAATTAAGTACAGATTGAAACAAAAAAAGGAAGCAATCGTTCCGGATGAAAATATAAAAGCTAACGATTATCTAAAAGCGATTGGCATGACCAAATACCGTTATGCAACCCGAATGAGATTGGGAAAAGAAAGAAAGTACAATGCCTTTCAGGTGTTCAACCGATATTCAGGTCAAATTGGTTGACTTTTTTCCGTTTTTAAACATTTGCAATTTGCTCCTTAATTTTCTTTAACTAAATTCCACTGAAAAAGCCATGTAGAAACGTTTGTACGAGATAAATTTTTGCGTGTTTGATAACCGCATTTTTATTTTGTAGATGATATGCGCTTGTGGTTGTTGTGTTGTCTTTTTCCTCTTGGATTGTCGGGACAGGTTGCCGATAATTTTAATACTATAGATTTAAGCACCGATACTGTTTGGAAGGGCATGTTGAACTCTTTTCAAATTTCAAACGGAATGCTTCAAAGCAATTCCAATGTGTCTAATTCAATGTTCTACATAAGCACGGGTATAGAGATTTCATCAACCACTCACTGGTCCTTGTTTCAGAAACTGAATTTCAATCCTTCATCTGCCAATTATGTAGATTTTGTTTTATGCAGTGACTCGGCCAATCTGTTGACTATGAAGAATGGCTTATTGATCCGTTCTGGAGGAAGCACCGATGAAATCAGCATGTATCGTTTAAACAATGGAATTGAAACTAAATTAACAGACGGGAATGATGCAGTTCTTAATCACAGTAGTAATACATTCAAATTAAAAGTTGATTATCTTCATGATACTTTTTATTTATACCATTTAACTGAAAGCGATTCTGTCATCCAAAGTTCTTCTGCAATAAGCGTTTTGTCGAATGTATGGAGATATGCCGGAATCAGGATTAAACAAAGTACCTCTTCATTTTTTAACAAGCATTATTTTGATGACCTTTACATCGGTCCGGTTATTAGAGATACCCAGGCGCCTGTAGTGGATTCATGCTGGTTTGAATCTCCATCTAAACTACATTTCCTTTTCAATGAAAATCTGGATACGGATCGATTAAACTCGGTAAATTTAAAGGTAAATGCAATTCAATGTTTGCCTGATAAACTTTATACAGTGGGATTGCGTCATTTAATTGCTGATGTATCTTGTATTCTACCCAATCAGTTTAATTCTATATGTATTGACAGCGTTCTGGATATCGCTGGTAATTTTTCTAACATATATTGTAACTCAGTTTTTACATTGAATACAGTTAAAGCAGCTCCTTTTGATATTCTTATCAATGAGTTGATGCCCGACCCTGATCCGCCTGTTGATGCCTATAATAAAGAGTATATCGAACTCTATAACAGAACAAATAAATACATTGATTTAACCAATCTCCTCATTTGTGATCCCGGAGTATGCAAAGAACTGGGTCAAACTGTTTTATTTCCGGATAGTTTTATAGTGCTTTATAATATCCCATCTTTAAACAATGGAGGAGACCATATACGTTTAATCGACAAGGACAGCAATTTGATTCATGAATTGAATTATAATTTGAACTCATATCAAAATCAAATAAAAAGCAATGGAGGTTACAGTCTCGAATTAATAGACCCCTATCATTTGTGCAGAGGCAAAAGCAATTGGACAGCCAGTTCTGATTTGCATGGCGGAACACCGGGTAAGGTCAATTCGGTTCGCAACAGCTGGCCGGATGATAAAGAAGCTCCTTACTGTACAAGAATCGAAACTCAGGCACCCGACAAAATCAAACTGTTTTTTAGCGAAGCATTTGATTCAGTCTTCCAATCATATCTCACAATTAGCATGAATCATGTTCTGATGAATGCCAGCATCATTCAGCAAAGTGCCGGAGAAGCTTTTATAGAATTGAAATTGCCTGTACAACCTGCTTCTTCGTCCAAATTGAAATTAGTACTACCTGGATTTAAAGATTGCGATGGCAATGTGCTCGATTCTCAAGTGCTTTTGGTGAATTGGATGTCAATCCCTGAGCGACATGATATCATCATCAATGAAGTGCTTTTTAATCCTAAATCAGGAGGTGCCGATTTCATTGAGCTGCTGAATCGCTCGGATAAATTTATTGACTTAAATACCTGCTTTATCGTCGACCATGAGCAAAATCAAATAAAAAAAATTATACGTATCAGCCCGAATTATCAGCCTTTCAAGCCCGGTAATTTTTTGCTTCTTTCAAACGACACAGGTTTGGTTTGCAGAGACTACCACTGCGGTGACAGCCAAATGATAAAAATTCAAATGCATGAAATGCCTTCAATGCCTGATGAAGGAGTTTCATTTTTTATAGTCAATCTCAATTTTGATACGCTTGACAGTTTGGTATGTTCAGATGATTGGCATTTTAGTTTGATAAGCGATAAAAATGGGGTCAGTCTCGAACGCATTAATCCGGATAATTTTCTGATGCAAAAAGAGAATTGGCATTCAGCATCTTTTGTTGCAGGTTACGCAACTCCTGGATATCAAAACTCTCAATTTCTTAAAGCACCTATGAATACTTCATATTTTAATCCTCAGTCTTTGTGTTTGTCGCCCGATAATGATGCACATGATGATTTTATTCTGTTGTCTTACAATTTGCCGGCCCCTGATTATTTATGTACGCTGCGAATATTCAATTCAAAAGGTGAGTTGGTAGCTGAACCATATAACAACAGAAGTATCGGAACCGAAGGCCAATTAATCTGGGATGGAACAGATTTAAATGGAGAAAAATGTCTGGAAGGTTTTTATCTGATGACAGTTATGTGCAATAGTCCGTCTAATAAGCAGATTATTAATTATTTCACATTTTATTTGACATACAATGCCAAGAGTAAGTAATTTTAATTTCTTGAATATCAGTTTAATAGTATTTGTTTTAATGTTTTTGTTTGTTTTTATAATTGATTGGGATAAACTTGCTCCGAAAAGGGGAATTAATTAGCTATCTTATTGATTTTTATAGATGTAGATTATGTGTCTAATGGTGATTCTATGTCTAAAGGTAAAGCATTAACCTTTTGAAACTAAAAGAAATTATTATAGACATTATATGAAAACAACATTAAAGATTATCAAGTACATCATTTTATCTGTTTTAAGCATTGTCGTTATTTTGGTTGGATACATTTGGATTAGTCCCATTCCCAGCTACGAAAACAAGGCGCCTCAATTGACTGTCTCTGTCGATAGTGCTCATGTAGCCGAAGGTGCTCGCATTGCTTCTATGCTATGTGTCACTTGTCATTTGTCTGAAGATGGCAAACTGGGCGGCGGCAGGGTAGTGGATGCCAACGAATTTGGTGAAATCTATGCGCCAAACATTACCAATCATCCCAAAAACGGCATCACGCACTATACGGATGGAGAGCTGGCCTATTTAATTCGCACAGGAATTAGAAAAGACGGACGTTATGCACCTCCTTATATGCCCAAATTACCGCACCTGTCCGATGATGATATGAACAGTATCATTGCCTTCCTCAGGTCTGATCATCCTTTGGTGCAGGCTTCTGAAAACAAGCAACCAGACAGCAAACCTAATTTTTTGACCAAGTTCCTTGTCAGGGTTGCATTTCATCCATTTCCATATCCTGAAAAACCAATTGCTCCACCTGATCAAAACAATAAAATTGAATTTGGTAAATACATAGCTCTGGCAAAATTCGAATGCTTTAGTTGTCATAGCGAAAACTTTAAAAGCAACGATTACCTTAACCCTGAAAAATCCATTGGTTTTTTTGGAGGAGGAAATCCATTTAAACAAACTGATGGTTCGGTTATTTATTCTGCTAATTTGACAATGGATGAAACTGGACTTGGTAAATGGACAGAAGCTGATTTTATTAAAGCGGTTAAGTCCGGTATTCGTCCAAATGGTCAGGCTACTACACGTAAACCAATGATTCCGTACGCAGGAATGACAGACGAAGAAGCTTCAGCTGTTTGGGCTTATCTGAGTTCACTGCCAAAAATAAGTAAGGACATTACGAAATTGAAATGAGTTGATATATAGCTTAATTCCATTCATTGCTTATTTAATCGTAAGTAATGAATGGAGTTTTTGTGTTTTATAGTCTATTTTTTCTTTTCAACTATAATGAATAAATCTTCATTGTCTTTTTTCATCAAATACTTCTCACGTGCGAATTTCTCTAGGTTTCGGTTGTTGCTAAACAGTTCTTTTTCTGTTTTTCTGGCATTATTAATCTCTGATTTGTAATAGGCTCTTTTTTCTCTTAAATCAGATATATCCGAACTTAAACGAATTAATTCGATGAAGTTATTGCTGTCAAAAACGGTCATCCAGGTAATAGCTGATAAACCAATCACCCAGTATTTGTATTTATTCCACAATTGAAGCATGTTACAAATGTCTTCAATATGCACGAATAAAGCGAAATGACTTTTCCTCTTTGTCTATTAAAGTAGAACATCGGGACCGTAATACTCCACAGAGTTGTTGACGGTTTCAATCAGATGAATTTTGTGCAATTTTACACCTTCCGGTAAATGCGGCTCCAATCGGTCCCAGACAGCTATGGCAATATTTTCAACCGAAGGCAATACATCTTTTAAAAACGGCACATCTATATTCAGATTTTTGTGGTCGAGATGCACGATGATTTCGTTTTCGATTAAAACTTTGAGTTTCTTCAAATCCATTACAAAGCCGGTATCTTTAGATGGTCGGCCTTTTATTGTGACGTACAGGTCAAAATTGTGACCATGCCAGTATTCATTGGCACATTTTCCAAAACAAGCTTCATTTTCTTCTTTGGTCCAGGCAGGGTTGTAAAGTTTATGTGCTGCGTTGAAATGGGCTCTTCGTGTTACAAATAATACAGGCGTGTTCATCCAATGGAAAAATTGGCTGCAAAGTTAACTTAAAAATCTTTATTTTTGAGAACTTGGTAATTTATGATAGTAATCACTGGAGCGGCTGGTTTTATTGGGTCTTGTCTGGCAAAAAAACTCAATGATGAAGGGTTTGTCGACCTGATTTTGGTGGATGATTTTTCTAAAACCGAAAAGGCGGATAACTGGGCATCCTTGCAATACACCGAATTGGTAGAAAGAAACCTGTTTTTTGATTGGGCTAAAGACAAAGGCAATCGCATTCAGTTTATATTTCATATCGGAGCCCGCACTGATACCACTGAGTTCAATAAGGCAATTCTCGATGAACTCAATGTGAGATATTCAAAATCTATGTGGCAACTCTGTGTCGAACAAGGCATTCCTCTGGTTTATGCGAGCAGTGCAGCTACTTATGGTATGGGTGAATTTGGTTTCTCCGATTCGTATGAGCACATGAACGAGCTAAAACCGCTTAACCCTTATGGCCAGAGTAAACTCGATTTCGATTTATGGGCTTTGGCTCAGGAAAAACAACCTTACTTTTGGGCAGGACTTAAATTTTTTAATGTGTACGGCCCTAATGAGTACCATAAAGGTCGCATGGCTTCTGTCGTTTTTCACGCATTTAATCAGATCCAGGCAAGTGGTCGACTGAAACTGTTCAGATCACATCGTCCGGATTATAAAGATGGGGAACAAAAACGTGATTTTGTTTATGTGAAAGATGTCGTTAATGTTTTATTCTGGCTAATGGAAACAAGGAAGAACAGTGGAATTTATAACCTGGGCAGTGGTAAAGCCAATACCTTCAGAGAACTCGCTGAATCAGTATTCTCGGCACTCAATCAAGCTGTCAACATAGATTTTATAGATACACCGGAAGACATTCGCGATAAATATCAATATTTTACAGAGGCAGACATGAATAAACTTTTAAAAGCAGGATATCCTCTTCCTTTTACAAGTATTCAGGATGGTGTTAAAGATTATGTCACCAACTATTTGCTTAAAAAAGCCCATATCTGATATTGAAAAAGCTGCTCTTTTTCATAGTGTTTTTGCTTGTCTTCCTGACAGGTGTGTTTCTCGAAAATTCGGATTTCAGAAACAGATTTGCATTTAAGGACGCTAATGGTTACCTGAAAAGAAAACTGGAAAGAAAAGCCGATGTTCAGAAACACATCTTACAACACCAGGATTTAGTAGCATTATTCGAACATTTTGACGTGCAGGGAGATTTGTACCGTGAAATTCGGTCCAATCAACTGGCGCTTTTTGCCTACAAGCACGAATGTTTGCAATTCTGGACCGATAATCAGACGCATACTTTTGCTTTCCCAATTACCGAAAAATATACAATACAATACCTGTACAATCAGAATGGCTGGTATCAGGTTATGTCGGCAAAGGTTGGTGAATATGATGTTTATTGTTATTATAGGTTTTATGAACAATACCCGCTTAATAACGAGTATTTCGTCAATCACTTTGCCCCCGATTTAAACCTCAGTGATATAAATTTATTGCCTCGTCAGAAAGGAATTGAAAAAGATATTTCCGGATATGAACACCACAGCAGTATTCCTCAGATAGATCAAACTACCTATTCCAGCCGGAAAATGTCTCAGGCTCTGGAATATCTCTATGTTTTAGCCAGTATTGTTTTCCTTGCCTTCGCCTTTTTATTAGCCTACAGTAAAACGACCTTTGATATCAATAAGTTTACAATGCTGTTGGCTTTGTATGTATGTGCCTTTAATATTCTGACTTTCTTTAATGTCATTTTAAAACACAAACTGGATATTCCTTTGTTCTCCCCCGAACTGGCAGCTTATAACAGCTTTGTACCTTCTCTGGGACATGGAATTCTACTCTCGGTTGCAACAGTTTCCGGTTGTCTTTTCCTGCATCAGTTGAGAATGCGCTTCAGATGGTTTTATCTTGAAAAATATTGGTTGGATATTGTCGTTTCGGCAACTTTCTGGTTGGCTTCCTTTGTTTTGTTTATCAGAATTCTACCTGTTTACATTCTGAATTCTCAAATAAATTACGATTTTAAGTCTTTTGCCAATATCAATCAAAATACTATGATTGGTATGTTCAATGTCTTTGCTATGGTAATGGCATTAATCATACTAACCAGAATCCTGGTCGATATTGGAAAAAACAAATTCACTGAAAAACGATTTTTATATACGCATCTGGCTATCAGTTTACCAATCATTGCTGTCGCTTATTTTGGTTTAAAGGAAAATGGATTTCTGCTGATTTGCTTTGGTTTGTTTGGCCTCATCTGGCCATACGTGCTATTGTTTCCATTGCGTTTACAGTTCAGACATCTCTTGTCTTTTTGCTTGCTTTCTGCAGCATTCTTGTCTGTTCAGTTCGAACAACTCAACTCCTATAAAGAAAAGGAACACAGAAAAGTTTTTGCCTCTAAGTTAATTGCTAAACAGGATATTGACAATGAACTTAAACTATTGAACATAGAAAAGGAAATGGTGAGTTCAGCTGCAATCGATTCTTTTTTCTGGTACGATGGCAGCGATTACGATGAAATAGAACTCAATTATAAGTTTACATTCTTTAATGATTTTATAAAGAACTTTGATATTGATATCATGCGCTACGATAGCTTTGGTTATGATATCACACCTAACAAACTTAATTACTCTTACGTCAATTCTCTGTTCAATAAATCGAATAATAAATCCATTACAAATTATTTCCTGTTTATTAAAGATCTGCATTATCTGGGTGGATATCTTGCTAAATTCGAAATTTGTCCAGGTAAAAGAAACATTGGTTATGTCTTTCTGATGTTAACGCCAAAAGTGAAGAGTGACCAATACAATTTGGATTACTTCTTCTCTAAAATAGACTACAATCAACTTACCGAAAACAGTTATTCCTACGCAATCTATCAGAAAAATGAACTGGTGAAAGGTCTGGGCGCATACCCTTTCAAATTATCTGACCATATCCAATACAAGACACTTGAAGACGTTTCGTTTATAGAAGAAGACGGTTATTCTCAGTTGTTCAAGAAAATTGATGAAGAAACATTTATCATTGTCTCTTTGAAAGCTGCTACCTGGAATAAAAAATTCACAGTCTTTACTTTTATACTGCTTTATCTGTCATCTGCTCTCATATTACTGTATGTGGTTTTGTACCTGATTATTTTTATTTTGGGGCTATTAACATTTAACCCATTTCTATTAAAGCTGTTTGGTGTAGTAACTAAATATCTTCGTGTCATCAATATCAGTAAACTGTATCTGGAAACCAAGATCCGTTTGTCCTTTCTGCTGATTTCAATTTTGATTTGTTCAGTTGTTATATATTTTACGGTACAAAACGTCAACAGAAGTTTCAGAGATAAACAAAATGAAAATCTGGATAAAAAAATGTCTCAGATTGTCAGTGAACTCGAAATGGGTTATCAGAAAAAAGATCAGAGACCATTGCAGAATCTTATTAAACATTTGGCCAATAATCATGAAGTAGATATCAATATTTTTACAAAAGATGGCACACTCTATCAAACAGCCAATAACAGAATCTATTTTGAAGGCTGGTTTTCTCCTTATATCAACCCGAGTGCACACTACGAACTGATTCAAAATAAACAATACAGCATCAAACAAATTGAAAAAATCGGACAATTGGAATACCTGTCTTATTACACTTCATTGTTTGATGAAAACAGAAACCTGTTTGGATATGTGCATTTGCCTTATTTTTCTAAATCCCTCGACCTCAAAAATGAGTTTTCTAATTATTTAGGCAGCTTGCTTAATATTTCCACTTTGCTTCTGATGATTTCTTTACTCATCGCTTCCTATATTGGCAGAAGCTTGGTACGACCACTTAAGCTGATGATTGATAATTTGGCAAGAATTAAGGTAGGAGAACAAAATACAGCGATTACCTGGACCAGAAATGATGAAATTGGTCAATTGGTGGATCAGTACAATATCATGCTGAAAAAACTGGAAGTGAGTACTGAATTGTTGGCTCAATCTGAAAGGGAAGGGGCCTGGAAGGAAATGGCCAAACAGGTAGCCCACGAAATTAAAAATCCTTTGACACCTATGAAATTACATTTGCAGCATTTACAAATGTCTATAAACAGGGATGATGTCAACCTCAAAGAAAAAGTCAGTAATATCAGCAGAATTCTGATAGAACAAATTGATCAGTTAAGTCGTATGGCTGAAGAGTTTTCTTCTTTTGCCAAAATGCCGGTGGCAGTTCTTGAAACTTGTGATATCACACAGGTCCTCGAATCTTGTATTTTATTGTTTAAAGCTCAGAATGAAATGGAAATTCAGTTTGACCAAAAGCTAAAGGATGTATATGTGTATATTGATAAGGGTCAGATGCAAAGAGTTTTTACCAATATTTTAAAGAATGCTCTGCAAGCTGCCCGTGAAAATGAAGCCTGTAAAATGATGGTGAAAATGGAAGAAGTGGATGGTCATGTGAAAATTTCTTTTGAAGACAATGGTAATGGAATTGAAGATGATCTTAAGGATAAAATCTTCCATCCTAGCTTTAGTACCAAGAATTCGGGTATGGGGCTGGGTTTGGCAATTTGTAAGAAAATAGTAGAACAAGTTCACGGTCAAATCACATTTGATAGCGATGTCAATAAAGGAACTACGTTTTACGTTATACTCCCAATTGTTTCACAAGACGCATCAAACAACTAAAGTACATATGGTCAGCCGCCTTACTTATAGCTTGCTCTAGTCTATTCTCTCAAACTCAAAGCAACGCTCTCAGGCAAAAGTCAATCGTGTTGACTGGAGATACCATTTTTCTGGATTCCTTGCCAGTTGTTCATGGCAGTTTTAGATTGTATGTTCAGGATAGATTGGTGACAGATAGTTTTCAGATTAATGAATCAGCTTCATGGTTCATAGTACATCCTGATTTGATTGGTTTACAAGCAAAAGTGTATTACAGAGCATTCGTGACTGGTGCCAATCTGGTGTATTTTCACAAACCTTTATACATCATCGAACCTGTCCTCAGCTCTGTGCCACGGTATATGTACAGATACGAATCAAATAAAACAGGAATTGAAAGAGTGTTTGGTGAAAATATTGATGCCAATGGTAATATTTCTCGTGGTTTAGGTTTTGGCAATACCCAGGATGTGGTTGTCAATTCTACTATGAACATTCAGTTAAATGGTCGACTTGATAATAAGATTAAAATTATGGCTGCATTAAGTGATGATAATAACCCCCTTCAGCCAGAAGGTAATACACAGCAAATTCAGGATTTTGACAGGGTATTTATTACTTTATACAGCGATAGTGCTTACCTGACAGTAGGTGATTTTTTAATGAAAACAGAAAGTAACAATTACTTTATGAAATATTATAAGAAATCACGAGGTCTTCAGGCTGATTATAAAATAGGTAATGGTTTTTTAAACCATACACATGCTGATGCAGCTGTTTCACGTGGTCGCTTTGTAAGAAATGAAATACAGGGTATTGAAGGTAATCAGGGGCCCTATCGCCTGCAAGGTTCTAACGGCGAACTAAATATCATTGTCATTTCAGGAACCGAAGTTGTATATATCGACGGAGAGAGGCTGGAACGGGGACAACAGAATGATTATGTTATCGATTATAATACCGGTGAATTAACTTTCATGCCGCGAAGATTAATCAATAAATTCAATCGTATAGTAGTTGAGTTTCAATACAGCGACAGGAATTATTCCCGCTCGGTCTTTACATTTTCCAATGAGTTTATTAAAGGAGGCTTTTCTGCTTCGGTCAATTATTTTTCTGAACAGGACAACAAACAACAGCCTACGGATACATCCAATGCTACCGCAATTCAGGATATTCTTGCTAACAGTGGCGATGCTCAGGCTTATTTTAACTACGAAAGAAAATACAATTCCTATCAATTCGACAGAGTCAATTATAGAAAAATTGATTCCTCCGGATACGAAATTTTAGTCTACACCAACGATCCTCTCAGCGATACTGTTTTTTATACTTCGGTGTTTTCATTGGTCGGTCCGAATAAAGGGGATTATATACTTGTTGCCAGTTCTGCAAATGGCAGGGTATATGCCTGGGTTGAACCGGTTAATGGTGTACCTCAGGGTAGTTATGTGCCTTATGTATCTTTGGTGCCTCCCAAAAGACAACAGATGCTCACGCTTGCAACATCTTATAAGGACAATAAATGGCAGGCTGGATTTGAGGCAGCTTATTCCAATAACAACAGCAATACGTATAGCAGCATCGATAAATCCAATGATGATGGTCTGGGTCTGTTTTTTAATCTTGCCCGAACTGCAGCTCAGGTTGGTCCTTTTAAGGTGAATACCTCCATCAGAACAGAATATGTGAGCAGTAATTTTAAATTTATAGAGAGATACAGACCTGTTGAATTCAATAGAATCTGGAACAGACAATTGTCCAATTCAATCGTTCAATCTCAGATTTCACCCGAAATTATCAGTGCTTTCAAAACAGATTGGCAAACTAAAACCAATCGGCTGGAATTAGAACTGGGACATTATAAACGCTCAAGTTTTTTTCAGGGATTAAGAGCTTTAGGGGCTTATAAATTCTCGAATAAATGGATGGATATAAGTTATAGCCAGGAGTGGCTGAACTCTGAATCCTCATCAGATTTGATTAGAAAAAATCTCATCAATAACAAGCGACTTGAAGCTGTTTATAAACTCAAATCAATGAGAATTGGGATGAGTGCATTTTCTGAGGAAAGTCGATTCTCAAATGATACTTCTTCTGCTTTGGAAACCGCCTCTTTCAGATACAATTCACTTGCAGCTTTTTTGCAAAGTCAGTTATCTAAACACTGGAATTACAAACTGGAAGCAAGCTACAGGGCAGATGATGCTATTTCGGGTATTGGTTTCGCTTATGCGTCAACCGGATTCAATTCAAGTGGTACGCTCGAACATATTGGTAAGGGATTAAACCGATTGAATATTATTGGCTCATACAGGAAACTCAATCTGGCAAATTCAAACGAAGATGAAAATGTTGCATTAGGCAGAATAGAATACAACGCGAGCTTTTTTAAAAGAGTCATTAACTCGGGAACTTTCTACCAAATTGGAACTGGTCGTGAACAAAAAAGAACCTTTACTTTTACATTGGTCCAATCTGGTGTTGGTAATTATACCTGGGTTGATTATAACAAAAATGGTATCGAAGAAATCAATGAGTTCGAACCTGCTATTTATCCTGATCAGGCCAAATATGTTAAAGTGTGGTTGCCCAGCAATGAGTTTATTAAAAGCAATACCAATGAATTTAATCAGACTGTCAGACTGCAGGCTCCAATGCAATGGCAATCTTCTTCAACTTTAAAACGATTTGTTGCCAGATTTAATTCGATTAGTACTTTTAAAACCGATAGAAGAATAACCGATAACACCCTGCTAACCATCATTAATCCCTTTAAACTTAATATTACTGATTCTGCTCTTATTGCTGTTAATTCTCTCATCAAACAAACGACTTTTTTTAATCGCTCGAGTGCTAAATTTGGGTTAGAGCACAATATCCAGAGCATTCGAGGTAAACAATTTTTGAGCAGTGGTTTCGAATGGAAAAAATCCGATAAAAATCAGATTGTCGGTCGGGTGGGTTTAAGTCCAAATTTAAGTTTTGTAATCGACCTGGAAAGATCGAGAAAGCAAAATCTGAATGAATTTTTTGAAAACAGAAATTATGATTATACCAGTCAGATTGCATACCCTGAATTGTTTTTTCAAACCAGTAAAGGATTTCGGTTAGGCACATATTTTAAATATACCGAAGCTCGTAACATTCCGATCTACGGAGGGGATATGGCCTTTATAAAAGAATATGGACTCGAGCTTCGTTATTTCATCATCAATAAAGGGAATTTTGATGCTAAGTTGTCTTCTGTCAATATCAATTTTATGGGCAATAGCAATACGCCCCTTGCATTTGATTTATTAAACGGTTTGAGTAACGGACAGAATCTAACCTGGAAGGTGGGATTCGGCGGAAAAACCATTGAAAATATTCAAATCAATCTCAGCTACGAAGGTCGTAAAACTGCTATTAATCGCGCGGTACATATCGGCAGGGCTGAAGCCAGATTCTTATTTTAATTTTTGGGTTTTTTGGGTAGGATGTTGTGAAGATTTATTTTTTTTAATCCTATAAACCCTGCTAGGGTATAAGAAATTAAAAAAACTCCTCCCTCTCATTTCCCATTAAAAAAATATTCTACCTACCACGAAAAAAATAGATTGGATTTCAAAAAAGTACACTTGGAAATTTGTTTTAAAAAGTGGATATGGATTTAATGGTATAATTATTTTAAACCTATACACCCTGCTAGGGTATTGGAAATTAAAAAAACTCCTCCCTCTCATTTTCCATTAAAAAAATATTCTACCTACCACGAAAAAAATAGATTGGCTTTCAAAAAAGTACACTTGGAAATTTGTTTTAAAAAATGGATATGGATTTAATGGGATAATTATTTTAAACCTATACTCCCTGCTAGGGTATTGGAAATTAAAAAAACTCCTCCTTCTCATTTCCCATTAAAAAAGTATTCTACCTACCACGAAAAAAATAGATTGGCTTTCAAAAAAGTACACTTGGAAATTTGTTTTAAAAAGTGGATATGAATTTAATGGGATAATTATTTTAAACCTATACTCCCTGCTAGGGTATTGGAAATTAAAAAAACTCCTCTCTCTCATTTCCCATTAAAAAAGTATTCTACCCCTTACGTAAAAAATAGATTGGCTTTCAAAAAAGTACACTTGGAAATTTGTTTTAAAATGAGGATATGAACTCTAAAGAACTGCGCTTACTTCAATGCAATTTTTTAAAAACCTGCTCAGGTTGTTGATTATTTTGTAACTTGCATAAGTTTATGCGTTTATACTTTCTGATTTTTTCTTTGTTGTGGGCAGTTTCTCTTGAAGCTCAGGTGAAATGTATCAACGACCCGGATGGCAACTGTATCGCTAAAGGTAAAGTTAAGAAAATTAAAGTTAAAACTTCTTATGGCAGTGGATATACAGTAGAAATTCGCGAAGGTAAATGGGAATTGTTTTCTCCCGATGGCGTTAAGATTGCTGAAGGTAATTATTCAGTTAAAGATCAGGCTTCCTATAAACACGGCGACTGGAACTACTACAGCGAGGACAATGTTTTGCTTTTCACACGGACTTATGAAATGGGTGCAGTTGTGAAAACCAAATTTCTTGACTCTGGAACCTATTCCGGTGAGGGTGAAATTATAATTGTTGTAACCGACAGCATGGGTTATGTAAAAGTGAAGGAGAAAAAAGGGCAGCTCGAACTGAATTATGAAGGTGTTCTGAATACTGACTTAAGTGGTGATCCCATCCAACTATCTGCCGATTTTCTTAAAAATAGAAAAGTATCGTTCCTGACTTCCCGTGATTCTGACTCTGTTTTTTTGTCGCGCTATCCCAATACCAGAGCAAGTCTCAATATTACACCATGGCCTGTCATAGCCACCGGCAATCTAATCAGCAATGGCAATTTTGAAGCCGGAAGCGATTTTGTAAACGAAGGCAATGCATCTCAAATTCAAAAAAATAACGATGCCTTTGCAGTAGCCTGGGGCAGTTCAAATGAAACCCCTGACTTCTATAAAATCAATGGCAATTGTTACGCCGGATTCAGAGTCATGGGGGTTAATTTTGAAGTGCTTCGCAACAAATTAAAACACCCGTTGGAGGAAGGTAAAACGTATTGCCTGCAGTTTAAAATTAAACTTAAACCTGAAAATCACTTTGCATTTAATGGCATTTCAGTTTCAGTCAATAAGGATTTACTGTTTTTCAAAAATTCGGAAGAGGGTAGAAGGGCAGGTATCGTTTTACAATCGCATAATGAGATGGTTCTGGGTTGCCGCGAACAATGGATGACCATCAGTGGTTATTTCGAAGCTGAAGGCGGTGAACAATACCTCTACATCTCTAATTTTACGGATGAAAAAGAATTGAAAATATTTAAAACTGACAGTCTAAGTCCTGATTATGTTGATGAGATTTATTATCTGATTGATGATGTTGTACTGACCGAAGTTGAAAGTGCATCCAATTGCCCTTGTAATGTAAAAGCTTGTGAGTTGAATTTTGAATTGCCTGTTGACACTACCAAAAAGACCAATATATTTGTTCGACCAGCAGTCGGGCAAAAAATTATACTACGCAATATTCAATTTGAAACAGCTAAATGGACACTCTTGCCAGAATCTTTCGAACAACTGGATAGTCTGGTGGATTTGTTGCTCAAATATCCCAATATGAAGGTTGAAATCAGTGGTTATACCGATAATAAAGGCAAACCTAAAGAAAACATCACTTTGTCTCAAAACAGAGCCGAAGCTGTAGTTAAGTACTTAATAGAAGCTGGTGTTGATCCGGAACAATTGCTAGCAAAAGGCTATGGTCAGGAAGAACCTATCGATACCAACGATAATGAAAAAGGCAGAGCCAACAATCGTCGAGTAGAGTTTAAAATTATTGAATTGTAACTAAAGGATAGTTTGAGTTTTTTAAATTTCAAACTCACCTCACCTTAGCACCGTAACAATCACCTGCAGTCTGGCAGTGGGTTTAAAGCCATTGAGTTGTGGCTTGGATTGTGGATTAATTATTAGTCGGCAAGTAGATCGCAGAACAAGGAAAGAACACGCTGAATGCGCAGAAAAGGCTGTCCCGTACCTACGGGATTGACACGGTAAATGGTTTGCTTGCTCAAACTGGAAGGCGCGGATGCTAACGTGAGGTAGATCGCAGAAATAAGAATGAAAACGCAGAAAACACAGAAATGATTTTTTCATTTGACACGGCCAAGGTTTGCTTGCGCAAATGGGAATTCACAGAATGATTGAGGAAA
>CAUJCT010000011.1 GCA_963169345.1 Bacteroidota bacterium | reverse complement strand
AGTCATTAGATGCAAATTAAGATCTGACGGGGTATTTAACCCCTTCATATCTTAGCAAACAAGCTAACAATTCCAGATGTAATATCTGCAATTAGGTTAATAGTTAGCGAAAAGCGGTCAACCTTATTTAGGCATGGACATGCTCCTAATGGCAATACCTATATCATTGCTGAGCAATACAAGAAAATAGTTTCAGGTACTGCTGTCGCTTTAAACGCAGCAACTGCATTAGCCGGTGGTCAAAGTAATGTCAGCAATGTATCCATTAAAATGTATAATATGGTTTATCTGGTTTTGGATAAAGATTTTAAATTGATAGACAAGCAGGTAGTAAAAAAGAAATTCTCAGAGTTTTTTCTTGAAAAAGGCTACGAAACAGTCAGTGCAACTTTGTTGGCTCATTATATCAAAGCAAATGGATGGTTTGATTACCAATTCACTTCGGTCAATAAAAAGACAGGTGAGTTCTCTGCATTTTATCTGGATTTGAACAGAAAGAGTGCAGAAGGCAAGAAAAATGATGTAGTGCTTGGGTCCATAGCATTGGTTGGAGGAAATATTGAAACAAAAAGAACGCCTCTCAACACCAATTACAGTTACTTGTTTGTGTATCCTGCAAAGGAAGGTCATGTTTTTGTAGCAGAGTATTCGCGCAGTAAAGAACGATTGTTTATGCGACTGGAACCATTGAAATTTGAAGCAACTGAAAAGAAGAAGTAAGTTTTAGTTGACTACAACAATTTTTTGAATCAGTTTAACACCTGATTTTGTATGCACTTTAACGATGTATACGCCACTGCTCAATCCGGAAATATCTAAGCGGGATAACAGGACTTCTTCCGGATTAAATTTTGCCATGGTTTGCCCTGATAAGTTTGTAATACTTATAAACTCAAATTCCTGAATATAGAGAAAGAATTTAGGTGCCAGGTAAACAAAATCACTGCATGGGTTTGGGTAAATAAAATTGTTGAAATCAAGTGGTTTTTCATTAGGCCCATAATTCCAGGTTCTGTGCAATTCAATGCCATATTGATCTGAGAAATTGGCGGTGTAATATTCATTGAAGAAGCAGCCAAAGTACCTTGGAAATGCAGAGGCATTGATTTCACTTACGGATTGAATTCTTTGAACCTTATTGTTTTTAAGCATCCAAAGATTTTCCGTCTGGTTATCTTCTTTGGTGTTGAAATAAATTCTGTCGCCGCAATCGCAGAAATTGTAGGGAAAAGAACCTCTTATTCCTGAAATAATATCTGCAATTAGAATAGTCGAATCTACTTTTCCGTTAGATACAAATGCTTCTTCTCCAAAATTAGTATGTCTTGCCTGGAAATAGAGTAGATGATTGATGACTTTAATATTGCTAACTCTGGAAAATATTTCATTGTTGTGTGATAGTATTTCAGTTCCTTTTGCTGTACCATCCGTAGAGTACAGTGTCTGGTTGCTTGACTGAAAGGCGAGATAAAGACGACTATTTAAAGCAGTCAGCAGGTTGGGGTTAGAACTATTCGGGCCAGGATAAAAGTCAATCACCATACGCGTACCCTGGGTAGTGCCATCAGTTACATATAATTCAATACCGGTTGTGGACTGATTCATTGTAAAGAATAGCAAAGAATCTACAGATGTAAAGTTCATAGGTTCGTAGTAACCCCATTCTTCAAAATCTGCGAACATGGAGGCACCAGCTGCTGAATTGTCCAGTTTCCAAATTTGGGTGGCGACTGATTTATTGGCATTGTATGTAAAAAAAAGTTGACCATTATGAACAAATAGTTTTTTGGGTCTATGGTAAAAGCTTTGGTAAGGGATGTTTGTGACTTGTTTTGCACCGTTGATTGTACCATCTGTTTTCCATATTTGAGTAGCAATGCCACTTTTGTACACAGTGTAATACAATTCATCGTTTAGCAATACTAAATTATCTGAATTGAATTGTAAATTATTTACGGATTCGACAAGTTGTATTGTGCCTTCCAGTGTGCCATCAGTTCTCCAGATTGTACTTTCGTTAGAGTTGATATTAAAATTAATGAAGTATAAATACTTTGAGCTTGCTATTAAAGTTTGATTGTATGAAAAGGTATTGTCGGTTTCGAGTTGAATGATTTTTTTAGTGGTATAAGTAGTTCCGCTTGTTTTCCAAAGTGAGTATTTGCCGGAATCATCTTTGACTATGAAATAAATCTGATTTTTGAACTGTGTAAGCAGGAATGGCATTGATGATGCATTACCCTGATGGATGTCCTTAACTGGCAAGAGTTGGGCATTTGCAGTCAACTGAAATAAGATAATCAACAATCCAGTTACAAACCTCATGATTTCTAATAGTTTTATTAAAGAATGACCATTTGTTCTCTAAGGACAGTGCCATTGGATGAAGTAAGGATAACGGTATAGAGTCCATCCGAAAGTGAGGAAACATCCAGCTCAGTTTGATCAGGTGTCTGATTGAGGTATTGCAGAACTGTTTTTCCTGTATGGTCAACAATGTTGACTGAGTATGTATTGTTAATGTAATCTATAGCACGGGGTAAAATATAAATTTTAGAAGAAGCTGGATTAGGATAGAGGAAGTGATTAAAGGTGAAATTTTGACTTTCCGGAGCAAATAATCGGGTTCTCCAGAGTTCTTCTCCATTTTCTGTCGAGCTGGCGCCAAAATACATATCGTTTTTGTATTCAATCAATTCGAATGGTATTCCGACAAAACTGTTACTGCTAAAGACTTTGTCAATAAATTCTATGGATTCGCCATCAGACCTGTATAAGCCACCACGGTTCAATTGGTCTGTAGCAAAAAAGTAAATGAAATTATCTGTATAATAGACAGTAGAAAAACTTACGGCATTCGAACCGCTCTTATAATTAAGTTTAACCTGAATGGAATCATTTGCATTATTAAAATAAGCCAGTTCAAATGAAAAAGAGTTAAAGTACACGAAGTACAATCTATTTTTAAAGACACTCAGGAAATTGGGAGAAGAGCTGCTGGCACCAGGTACTATGTCACTCATTATGACTGTTCCTGATTCTGTTCCATCTGTTTTCCAGATTTCATAACCATACTTTTGGGTAAATACTGTAAAGAATAAATGAGAGTCGAAAACTGTTTTAAGGGATATAGTGCTATTAAAGTTACTGGAATTTATTTTCTTAAGAATTTGCGTTCCTGATGAAGTGTAATCGGATTTCCATATATGAGTCGAGCTGTCTTTTTCAGCAACAAAGTACAAATGGTTATTTAGTTCAGTAAATTGACTCGGGATATAAAAGAAATTGTTGGTGTTGATGAAGGTTTTGAACAAATCAAAACTTTGAGTAGAACGATTGAAAAAGTATATATCGCTTGTGAAAGGTGTTGTTTTACTTATGCTGACTAAAATAATTCTGTTGCCAACAACATTAAGATTCATTGGACCATAAGCTAAATTTTCATATTCAAGATTGGTAATTCTTTTTGTTCCGGTTTTAGAGCCATCCGATTGAAAAACCTGATAGCCCAATGCATCATCATAAGAGATAAAGTATGCAGTATCATTTAAGACAACCAAGCTTCTGGGGTCATTTGGCGTATTGCCGGTTTTGATATCCTTTAACAAAAATGTCCCGTCTTCAGTTCCATCGCTTCTCCATAATTCAACTCCATTGGTATTGTCATTGTTGGTGAAGTAAAACAAGTTTTGACCTGCTGCAAAAAAAGTGTAATTGACACCCAGTGAAATGAATTTTTCTGTGCCATTTCTTTTGCCATTAGTTCGCCATATTTCTGAATTATTGGTGGTAAAATAGAGCAGGTTTTTAAACTTAAAGAATCTGTTAGGAAAAGAAGATTCAGTGCCGCTGATTATGTCTTTAAGCATAAACAACTGTGCCTGTCCGGAGGAACTGCTTAACAATACTATCAGCGCTACAATAAGTTTTCTTGTCATAGTTTTAAACGGATTTCGGTAAAAAAATGGTACAATTTAAATGTCATAAGGAAAGTCTCGACAAGAAGATGTAATAAATTATGGCCAGGTTTTGTAAACTTCGTAATTGTGATACGCTTTTGGGTTTTTAGCTCTCGCAGAATCTACCTTTTTGTTCATTTCTTCTTTGGCCAGTTCTACAGATGCAGCTTTGTGTATACCCTGAATTTTGCAATCGCAATACTGAACAAATTTATTGTATTTGTAGAAAATGGCACCTTCTGCGGGTGTAATGGTGTAGTAAGTAGTTTTGTCTTTATACTTGATTTTACAACTGTCTTCCAGTTTTTTACAATCTTCTGCAGTTTTGCGCTGGTATTCTTCAACAGAGAAATTGTTGCATTTGCCATCGCAGGCAGGAATAGGGTGAAGCGCAATAAATAAATAATTTCGGGTATTGCCTTTTTGGATGAATGCGTAAGTTAAAAAAACCAATAGAAAGGGCAGAGTAATTTTTAGTGCTTTCGTTTTCATTATTCAAATATATACAAATACAGTAAAATGCCAACATTGGATGCAGAAATATGACAATTGATGAGACTTGAATCAGAGCATTGAAAAATCAAATCAAAGAGATTTTATTGAGCTGAACATTTTTAAATCGCTGGATTCAGGAAAAAGCTTTGTCAAAAAATACCCAAATCTTTTTCCATTCCAACTCAAATTCCCTTATTTTCGCTACGATTTTTTGAGAATTATGAATTATAAGATGATTAACAACCTGTTAGGTTGGTTGATGTTCCTGGTTGCAACCGTTGTCTATACAATGACACTTGAACCTTCCGTGAGCCTTTGGGACTGCGGTGAATTTCTTTCCGCAGCGGACAAGCTTCAAGTAGTGCACCCGCCCGGAGCGCCCTTCTTCCTTTTGGTTGGACGTCTGTTCGCCATGATGGCCTCCAAAGCTTCAGATGTGGCTTTTTACGTCAATTTCTCCAGCGGACTGTACAGCGCCTTGACTGTTCTGTTCACTTTCTGGATTACCACTCACTTTGCTAAAAAGATGGTGAAGGATGATGGTTCAGTTGGCAACAGAATTGCCATATTCGGAAGCGGTATTGTTGCAGCACTTGCACTCACATTTATGGACTCTTTCTGGTTCAGTGCAGTAGAAGCTGAGGTTTATGCTATGTCATCTTTCTTTACTGCCTTGACTTTCTGGCTGGCATTGAGATGGGAAGAAAGCAACAGCCCTTATGCTGACAGATGGATGGTTATGATTGCCTATATGATCGGTTTGGCTATCGGTACCCACTTATTGAACTTATTGGTGATTCCTGCTGTGGTTTTCATTTATTACTTTAAGTATTATAAAATGAACCGCATAGGGATGTTAAAAAGTCTTGGTGCAGGTTTAGCCATTTTATTCTTCGTTCAAAAAGGAGTTATTCCGGGGGTACCTAAATTGATGTCCAGCTTTGATTTATTCTTTGTGAATAGTCTGGGTCTGCCTTTCAATTCAGGCGCCTTGTTTGCTGTTTTGGTTTTAATCGCAGGTACCGCTTATGGCACTTATTACTTCCATAAAATCAAACCTAACCGCAATTACAATCTGGCATTTATTTGCCTGGCTTATATTTTATTAGGTTATTCAAGTTATGCAATGGTAGTTATCCGTTCCATGGATAATCCCGCAATTGACATGAACAATCCTGAAGAGCCTTTCAACCTTTTGAGTTATATCAATCGTGAACAGTATGGCGACAGACCATTGTTATACGGACCATATTTCAATGCCCCTTATGCTTATGATGAAAGTGGTAACAGAGAGATAAAAGAAGGCAGAACGCTTTACCGCAAGGATTCAAGTGGTTATACCGATATAGGTAAGCGACTCGACTACAGATACGACAAGAGTTACAGTACATTTTTCCCTAGAATGGGAGATAAAGATAAATCCAGCAGTGAGCAAGGTTACAGAAGCTGGAGTGGCATGGGTGATATAACTGATGCTATTGATGATCTTCAAAACAGATTGTCTCAAACTCAAGACCCTAAAGAGCAAGAACAAATCAAGGCCTCTATTCAGGATTTGAAAATGGAGAAACCTAAATTCAGCAACAATCTTGCATTCCTGGTGAATTACCAGTTGGGTCACATGTACTACCGCTATTTCATGTGGAACTTCGTTGGAAGACAAAATGACCAACAAGGACATGATTTCAACAAACTGATTGATGGTAGCTGGATTTCAGGTGTTTCTTTCCTGGATGAAATGCGTCTTGGACCTCAAAGCGGATTACCTGACTACCTCGAAAACAATATGGGTAGAAATAAATACTACTTCATTCCTCTGATTCTGGGTATTCTTGGTTTGGTTTTCCATTACAAAAAAGGTAAGACTGATGCCATTGTAACAGCTATACTTTTTGTATTCACAGGTATTCTAATTATAGTATTCTTAAATCAGCCTCCGTATGAACCACGTGAAAGGGACTACTCTTTGGTGGGCTCGTTCCAAACTTTCTGTATCTGGATTGGTTTAGGGGTTCTGTTTATTTGGGATAAATTGCGCAATAAAGCCGGTTCTCTTGCAGCAGCTGGTATAGCAACAGTAGTTTCATTGTCGGCTCCATATTTAATGGGTTCACAAGGCTGGGATGATCACGATCGCAGTCAACGTTATTTAGGATTGGATTTTGCAAAAAATTACCTGGAATCTTGTCCTCAAAATGCCATCCTGTTCACCAATGGAGACAATGATACATATCCATTGTGGTATGCACAAAACGTTGAAGGCATCAGAAGAGATATACGTATTATCAACCAGAGTTTATTGCCAACAGACTGGTATTCTCAGGTGTTGAAACACAAAGTATATGAAAGTGAGCCATTGCCGTTGACTTTATCAGAACAACAACTGGCAGCTGGGATCAATGATTATTTTGTATATCAGGATCAGCAAAATGTTGTTCCGGTTGAATTGGGTACTATGGTTAAAGATTTAATATCTTCAGGACAGCAGTACTTCAGCACCAAGCGTTTCCGCATAAAAGTGGATAAAAACGCCGTTCTGGCTGCGGGAGTTGTGCCAATGAGTGACACAGGCAAAATTGTCAATGAGATCATGATCTCATACCCGGGTAATTCAATCAATAAAGGTGAATTGGTATTGTTGGATTTGGTAGCATCCAATGCAGCAACAGGCTGGAAACGCCCTATTTGTTTCTCATCTACTTCAGGTGATGAAGGTTTCCTCGGAATGGATGCCTATTTTGAAAGAAAAGGTTTGATTTATCAACTGGTGCCGGTTCGCTCTCAGGCTTCAAGAGGTCAGGTGAACAATATGAACCCTGATTTGATGTACGACTTGTTGATGAACAAATACAAATACTCAGGTATGAAAGAGAAGAAGAACTTCTATCTGGATGATAAAGCATCAATTGTACCATCCACTATTCAGGGCTTGTTCATCAATACAGGATATGAGTATTTAGGCAGAATAGAGCAATTGAAAGTCAATGATTCTACATTAAGTAATCCTGAAAACAAAGCCAAAGCCGATGAATACAAGAAGCGTATACTGGCACTGGTTAACAAATGCAAAACAGAAATTCCGGATCGAGTATTACACACTAAATCGGATGTGAAATACAATTTAGCCGTATTGCAACATGAGGCAGGCGATACAAAAGCCGGTGAGAAGGAACTGACAGAATTGTTTGAAAATTGCTTAGTTGAAGTGAATTACTATCTCAAATTCGGCAGTAAGAAAACCTACTATATGAGAGGACAGACGAAGGATGCATTTGATACAATGGATCGTTGTTTAAGTCTTGGAAACTATTGGGGTGCAACTGCTCTGACTGCCAAATGGGAGAAAACAATGAAAGACATGAGAGCTACAGTTAACAATTTCATCAACTCAGCTGACTAATAATTAAAAACAGGAATAAACCAAAACAAAGGCGCATTCATTGCGTCTTTGTTGTTTAAAGGGATTTATAAATAACAATATGCAAAAAGACAATAATGATATCAGCCTGATTTTTGGAATCAGGCCAGTTCAGGAAGCTATAGACGCAGGAAACAGCTTTGTGAAAGTATATGTTCAGAAAGGTGTTGGAGACAGTATCAGAAATATCAAACAGATGCTCAACCGCGCTAAAATCAATTTTACTGAAGTACCAAAAGAAAAACTGGACAGTCTTTCTAAATTCAAAAATCACCAGGGAGTAGTGGCTAAAATCTCTTCCATAAGTTACCACAAAGCTGAAGAGTTAGTAGCTGATTTATTGGATAAAGATAAAAAGCCATTTTTAATTGCTCTGGATAGAATCACCGATGTGAGAAATTTCGGTGCTATTGCCAGAACAGCTATGGCAGCGGGTTTGGATGCTATCATCATCCCGGAAAAGGGAGCTGCCGGTGTTAACGAAGAAGCCATTAAAACATCTGCAGGGGCACTTTTACATATTCCGGTGTGCCGCTCACAAAATTTGTTTCAAACACTTAAACATCTGAAAGACGATGGATTTCAGATTATTTGTGGTACTGAAAAAGCCAATAAGGAATTGTTCTTTGACCAGTATTCTAAACCATGTGTATTGGTTGTTGGAAGTGAAGAAGACGGCATTCATCCTTCAATACTTAAATTAGCCGATAAATTGGTCAAGATACCTATGCACAGTGAGTTGGATTCACTGAATGTTTCGGTAGCTGCCGGCATTATGATGTATGAAATATTGAGACAAAATTCCTGAAAAAAATGAAATACCTCTATCTATCCATTATTCTTTTAAGCTTGCAGCTTAAAGCTCAAAACCTGTTCAGTTCAGACACAGTACTGCAGCATATCTATACGGCACAGTACGACAGACAACCTGAGAAACTGAGATTTTATTCGACTTATAAATCCGATTTGCACCGCTATTATGCCATAATTGGATTTGCCTCCGTTCAGGATAAGAATTATTACGGGTTACTGCTGGGTGTTTTGCAGAATGATAAGAATGCTGATATCAGGAAAGCAGCCGCTTTATCTATTGGTCAATTGTATGATTCAACAGTTTGTGGCGAACTGATGACGCAGTATAAAGTGGAGCAGGACAGACAGGTAAAGTACTCTATTCTTGAAGCTATTGGCAGATCTTCATGTGTACACACGTATTCGTTTTATGAGCAATTTGAAATTGAATTGAGAGACACTACAGCAATACAAGCCTATATGCGTTCAGCTTATCTGGCATATCGCAGAAAGCGACTGAATGATGCCACAGTCAAAAACATTAAAAAAGTATTTGCCAAATACAATGATCCTTATGTAATGGCCATTTACAAGCGCATGACTACTGTAATGAAGCCTGCCGATGAACCTAAGAAAACGGAGCGAACATTAAAGGCAGTGATGGATTCATTAGCTAATAAATCGAATGCCAATCCTTATGCTAAACTGGCATTTCTGAAAAGGACAAAGTTTAAGAATCTGGCAGATTGGAAAACCCTAGCAGCCAGTTTAACTGAGCATCCGGCAAAAACCTATTGCGTTGAACAATACCTGACATTGTCTAAAACAGTATCTGATGACGATTTAATAGCCTATTTGAACAGCGGAGATGTTGCTTCAGTTTCTCTTGCTTGTGAGCGTATTCGAAAAGATAGTTTGTGGGATAAAAATCCGGAGAAGTACCTGCCTGTTATTGTTTCTGCTATCGAAAAGGTGGTGACCCCAAGAGATTATGAAACGTATTTGGACTTATATAAAACCAAGTATCAGATAATGAAAGAAGCTTTGCCGGGTTTCAATTTCTTTGCATCGGGCTATCAGAACCCAATTGACTGGAATTATGTAGCAGGTATACAACAAGACAAATTAGTTAAGATTACGACTGGCAAAGGCGATGTTGTGATTAAATTAAAAGTGAATGAATCGCCGGGTTCAGTGGCTAATTTCATGAAATTGGTGGATTCGGGTTATTATAACGGGAAGTATTTTCACAGAATGGTGTCTGATTTCGTCGTACAAGGCGGTTGTCCTCGCGGGGATGGTTGGGGTTCGTTGAACTGGATGCAGCGCAGTGAATTCAGCAATGAACTGAAATATCAACCAGGGAGTGTCGGCTTAGCTTCTTCAGGAAAAGATTCTGAGGGTGTTCAATTTTTCATCACACATACATTCACAACGCATTTAGATGGACGCTATACCATATTTGCCGAAGTAGTGGAAGGGATGGAAGTAGTCAATCAACTAAAAGAAGGCGATCAGATTATTTCTATTGCTGTAGTTGAGTACTAAGACTTTTTAGATTAATTTTTATTTTAGATTATTAGAATTACAGGGCATAGGCTTTGTGTTGTGGAAGGAAATATGCCAGAGCTATTAGCAGTGTTTTAATTAGCGGACAAAAAAAAGGCCCGAACAGATTCGGGTCCTTTTACACACATAATCAAAATATATCCTGACGCATTAAGCGTATAAATCAATCATCAGAAGCGCGTTCTTCAGCGATTTGCATTTGACCGGTCATCAGCTTTTCTTTAAGCTTAGCTTCCAGTTCATTCAGCAATTCGTGATTGTCTTCCAGTAAATCTTTAACGGCATCGCGACCTTGTCCGAGTTTAGTGCCATTGTAGCTAAACCATGAGCCACTTTTTTGGACGATATTGTTATCGACGGACATATCGAGTACTTCGCCTACACGAGAGATACCGCGACCGTACATAATATCAAATTCGACCACTCTGAAAGGAGGAGCGACTTTATTTTTAGCCACTTTCACTTTAGTGCGGTTACCAATGATTTCGTCACCATCTTTAATCTGACCGGTACGGCGGATATCGAGACGAATAGAGGCGTAGAATTTAAGGGCGTTACCACCGGTGGTAGTTTCAGGGTTACCAAACATTACACCGATTTTTTCTCTGAGCTGGTTAATAAAGATACAGATACATCCGGTTTTGTTGATAGTACCTGTAAGTTTACGAAGGGCTTGCGACATCAGACGGGCTTGAAGACCCATTTTGCTGTCACCCATATCACCTTCAATTTCTGCTCTTGGAACGAGAGCTGCAACCGAGTCGATAACGATAACATCGATAGCACCGGAACGGATAAGGTTATCAGCGATTTCGAGGGCTTGTTCACCATCATCCGGTTGAGAGATCAGAAGGTCGGAGATATTGACACCTAGCTTCTGAGCGTAGAATTGGTCGAAGGCGTGTTCAGCATCGATAAAGGCGCAAATACCACCTTTTTTCTGAGCTTCAGCAATACAGCTGATGGCCAGGGTAGTTTTACCACTACTTTCAGGGCCATAAATTTCGATTACACGACCTTTAGGGAATCCGCCGACGCCGAGCGCCATGTCCAATCCGAAGGAACCGGTAGAAACAACATCCACCGCCACGACATTTTTGTCATCCATCTTCATCACGACACCTTTGCCATAACTCTTCTCGAGTTTGTCAATGGTGAGCTTTAGAGCTTTCAATTTTTCTGCACTTGTTTCTGCCATAACTTTTTCTACGAAGTACGTTAAAATACTACTGGATTTATGAACATTTTGAAGGAAAAATCCACATTAGAAAGGATGAATAGCTGAATAGCTAAATTGCTGAAAAGCTGAAGTGCTGAATTGCGGAATGGCAACTTGTTTTTTGAATGTCTATTTTTGGCTAATGAAATAGTACTTTTTTTTATTATTCAACCTGCCAGGTTGAATTTTTAAAATTATTTTTTTATTGGGAGGCAAAAACCTTTGACAATTCTGATATGAGGAGTGATAAATTTCAATAATTTTTCCAGTTCATTTTCCGGTACATTCTCATATCTGAATTCACCATTAGGCATTTTAATGAACCAACCCATTGACTCAGAAATTTTGAAATGATAAAATTTCCCTTCATTATCTGTATAAAAATTGGAGATGTTTTGAAGATTGTAATCGTTCTTGAATTCGAGCCAAGAACTTGATTTTTTCGAAACAAGTATAAATTGGTGAGATGGAATCTTCTTATTTACCAGTTCTTGAAGGTAAACACCAATTTGATGTCTGCTTTTAGGGAATTGATTGCTTATTAATAGAACCGGGATTGTATCTATATTGTTAATGCTTGATTCAAAGTTTTCCAGATATGTTTTTATTGGAGATATTGATTTTGCATACTTATAGAATAGAAGTGAATCCTTTGAAATGGATTGTTCGCATTTTTTTAAGTTATATAAATATAAATGAAAGTATTGTTCATCCGAATTAGTATTTCGCTGATCTATTCCAATATAGCGCTGACCAATTATTCCTCTTAGATTATAGTGAAATAGATTTTCTCTAAACAGTCCTGTCAGTTTAAAGTGTTCGTTATACAGCAGGTATCTGAATTGGCTGCCAATATTTGGACTTTCTGGATTTAATTCGGAGGGTATTTGAATGGCCCTTAAATACAATGAATTGGACGGTGCAGTTTGTAATCCTTGGAATAGTATGATATCCGACTTAAGTTTACTTTGACTGTTTACAAAAAACTTTAGGTTCGTACTTTCAGGAAATTCTATATTGTAATCTTTTAAGGATTGATTTAGAAAATGATAATAGGTTATTTTATTGCTTCCGGAATAGTTGATATAAAATCCCGTGCTGTCTAATAATGAAATTTGAGGATTGGATATTGAAAACAGATTGTCAGATTGAATGATACTGTCTTTAAATACCGAGTTCAACTGACTGAAATTAATGTTTAAATCAGGTATTGTCTTACTCAAGAATTTTGTGGTAAAAACAAAAATACCATTGAGATTGGATCTCAGATCCTCAGGATTTGCTTCGTAAATATCACCAGTAAATACAGGCAAAAATGCCATTGTGTCTTTTGTTATAAAGATGTTTGATTTATTGACAGCCAACCAGGTTTTCTTGTTCTTTTGTGCAATATTGAAGTCGCTGTAATTAATATCTGATGAGGATACTAATCCTTTGTGTTTTATTATGAAAGGATAACTTACTTTTCCAGATAGAGTATTCACTAAAAATATTTTTTTGTCATCATAAGGCCATCTGCTTTCGTAATAGCAAACAATAGTACTGTCATTCAGGATACCATAATTCATCATGTAAGGATGTAAATTAATGTCAGCTCTCTGAAAATCTGACAAAAAATCAATTCGTTTTATCGTGTTGCACCCAGTGTCTGTAATAACTAAACAGGCTGAATCTTTACTCAGATAAATTACTTTGTCATCTTTCCAAAAACTGTAATTTAAATCATCGCCCTTGCTGTATTTTAGAATTTTTATACTATCAACTTTTTCCAGATTGTATAAAGGTATAGTCCCATCAAGATGCTCTTTATGATAATTTGAACAAAATAGAAAAATAATTGATAGCACGGCAAGGAATTTCATTTCTAGTTTTGATTTCTTCTATCAAAAATAGCAGAAATATTTGATATAATATATTTAGAGGCTGAAAAGCTGAAAAGCGGAATGGCTGATTTGCTGAAAGGCTGAAAAGCTGAATTGCGGAAAGGCTGAAAAGCTGAAGGCTTGTTTGTTTTTTGAATATCTACATTTAGATAATGAAAATAAAGACAATTAACCTGGCAGGTTGAATTAATTATTTTAACAAGTTGAAGAGTTGATTTTTTGAGATTTAGGTATATTCAACCTGCCAGGTTGAATTTTTAAAATCGTTGTATACGTTTTTAAAACCTTGCTGAAAATTTAAATCTCTATTTCTCCTGTAAATACTTCCGTTGCCGGTCCACACAACCATACGTTTTCTATGATTGATCCTAATGTGTATTTGACTTTTAATCGACCGCCGGGGGTGCTTATGTCTATGCTGACGTCTCCTGCTTTTATTCCCGACTTTTTGCCAAATGCAATAGCAGAAGCAGTTACGCCCGTGCCACAACTCAATGTCTCATTTTCTACCCCGCGTTCGTAGGTCCTTACTTTGATGCTGTTTGTATCCAGTATCTCTACAAAATTAACATTGATGCCGACTTCCCTGAATTCTTCGTTGTATCTAATTTTACGAGCTTCCGCAACGATGTCCAAACTGTCTATATCCGTCATAAATAGGACATAATGCGGGGAACCGGTGTTAAGAACAGAATGACCATTTCGTTCTTCTATTTTCACTACATCCTGCATTTTCAATTCAACTCCTGTTTCCGACCAGAGTGCATCATGTGGGCCATCTATGGCTTTAAAATGTGTTTTACTTCCATCAAAAACATGAAGTCGTCTGGCGAAATCTACAAGGCATCGCCCACCATTGCCGCACATAGTGCTGATGCGACCATCACTGTTGTAGTATACCATGTTAAAATCAAAACCTTCGGTGTTTTGCAACAACATCAATCCATCTGCACCAATGCCAAATTTTGGATGACAAAGTTGAGCAACATCTAAATTGTTGTATTGATTTTGTCGGTTATCGACGATGATAAAATCGTTGCCTGTTCCCTGGTATTTTTTAAAATGAAGTTTCAATGATTAATGACTTAATATGAGTTTAATAATTTCGCTGTCTGTTGCTAATTTCATTGGGCATGACTTTTCGCAGGTATTAATAACATATACCTGATTCAAATGTCTTAAGTACAATTGATTGTTGATGGTATACAAGGTGCATGAACCGGGTTCAAATCCGAATATCTGAACGGTGTTGTTCATATACGTATAACCTGTAAAATTAATTGGTGATTTCCAATACTGGACATTGATATTGGTGGTATTTGGAGCCGGTACTTTAACAGATTTGCTTAGTTTCTTTTCTGTCGCGGTGTCTGCACTAGCGCTCTGATTGGCTTCTTTTGACTTTGAACGATTTTTTGTTGTAGCTGCTTTTGGCACCGGAGCGTTTGAACCAGAGTAAACATTGTAGGGTAAGGAACTTTGTTTTTTAGCATCCGCGTTGGTGTTCATGTCTATCTCGATATTTGAAAAATTATCGACATTTAAGCTCAGTAATACAGGTGTTAAAATAGTATCTTTTATTTTAGTGTCACTTAAAACTTTATAATCAATATCCTCAGCTCTATATACTTGAGTGTTTTCAGAGATATCCAGAGTTCCAATGTCTTTGGCAAGCATTTCGGACCTCGGAGGAGGAGCATCATCTAAGGCCATTTCTTTTTCAACTGCAGTCATTTCTTTAAAGGCAGGCGCTTTTTCTGGTTCTGACTTATTTGGAGCAGGTATTTCGGGTGGAGAAACTTCACTGCTGGATACGGATTCCTCGGGCGCATTTTGTATAGCCAGATTGTTTTCCTGTAGTGGTTTTACAGAGAGTTTGATTATCGCCAAAACGCCAATTATAAGAACTATGCTAGCAGCAACCAGAAAGATTCTACGAGGCTGAATAGGCTTAGTTACCTGTAGGGTATGGGCATTTTCTTTTAAGAAATTTTTTAGTTGACTGCGACCGAATTCACGAACGCCTTCTGTCAGCAATTGATATTGATGAAAAGCTTTCGAAAACTCTGAATCCTCCTTCAATCTTTTATTAAAATCCGCAATTTCTGCAGGCTCCATTTGATTTCTCAGGTACCGGTCAAATAAATCGATATGTTCTTCTTTAAAAGTCAATGGCCTAAAAAATCTTGTTTGTTATATTTATTCAAAAACAGTTCCTGAAGTTGTTTAAAGCACTGGTGTTTTTTAGCTTTAGCAGTATCGGCATTATTGTATTCCAGTTCATCGGCAATGGCATTCATATCCATACCATCGAAGTAAAACAATGTGAGTATTTTCTGGCATTTTTCACCGAGCTGATTCATCATATTTCTCACCAAATGTATGTCACGTGCTTCCAAATTGTCAGGACTATCTGTCAATTTTTCAGTATGGATGTCATACATTTGCACCATTCTGTTCATTTTGTTTAGGCGTTTCAGCCATTGATTGCGGGCTATGGCGAAGACAAATGTACTCAGTTTGGCGTTGAGCTGCAGAGAATTGTTTCTGATTTTCTCCCAAACGGCAATTGTAGCGTCTTGCAGGACATCTTCGACATCTTCCATTTTGCCATTGTTTTTCAATATGTGGTTTCTAACAGCCATAAAGTTATCGCGGTATAACTGCAAGAGTGCATTCTGGTCGCCACGCTGAATGGCGCTTACCAGTTGCTCGTCTGTCAGTTGTTTATTTACCGGCACTTGGTGGATGTTTAATATGGTTTAGTCGATAAAGGTAAATGCAATAACACTAAAATTTCTGAAATTGCGTTACAAAAATAGTCAAAAAAGATTGGAACATCTTTTGAAAAAGTCAATTTGAAAAATAACATTCGAGATATGAAAAAAGCATTAGGAATTTTTGCCATAGCCTTATTGGGTGGTATAGTGGCACTGGGCATCAATCAGATCTTCAATTCCTATTCTAAACCGGGAAGTTTTGAAGAGATGCAGAAAAGGAATGCACGATTTGCAAGTAATTATGAGTCGGTCAATCCAAATGTAGGGTTTGATTTTGTAAAGGTAGCAGAAGTGAGTACTCCGGCTGTAGTGCATATAAAATCGCATTTTGAAGCACAAAGCAGCGCCAAATCGGGTTCACCTCAGCAAGTAGATCCGTTTGATTTTTTCAGAGACCACGGATTCGATTTTGAAATTCCAAGAGGTCCGGGAATGGCAACCGGTTCAGGTGTTGTAATCACCAATGATGGCTATATCGTCACCAATAATCACGTTATCGAAAATGCTTCGAAAATAGAAGTCACTTTAAACGATAAGCGCACATTTGTAGCTGAGTTGGTAGGTACAGACAAAACAACTGATTTGGCATTGTTGAAAATTGAAGAAAAAAGTCTTCAGTTCATGACTTTTGGTAACAGCGATAATACCAAAGTAGGAGAGTGGGTAGTTGCTGTAGGTAATCCTTTGAATTTAACCAGTACAGTTACTGCAGGTATTGTGAGCGCCAAAGGCAGAAGCATAGATTTGCTGAGAAGAGAAGACAATCAATACGCCATTGAGAACTTTATTCAGACCGATGCTGCCATTAATCCTGGTAACAGCGGTGGCGCTTTAGTGAATACCAAAGGTGAACTGATAGGCATTAACACAGCGATAGCTTCGCAAACAGGTTCATACTCCGGTTATGGCTTTGCTGTACCGGTAAATCTGGTTAAGAAAGTAATGGATGATTTGTTGAAATTTGGTAAAGTTCAAAGAGCTGTTTTAGGTGTAGCCATTCAGGAGATTTCTCAGGAAGTAGCAGAGAAAGAAGGTTTAAAAACTCTTGAAGGCGTTTTGGTGCAGGAAGTGACAGCAGATGGTTCAGCAGAAGCTGCAGGTATTAAAAAGGGCGATGTAATTCGCAAGGTGAATGGTGTTGTTGTAAACAGTGTTTCATCTTTGCAGGAAGAAATAGGCAAATACCGTCCGGGTGACAAAATTACTGTATCTGTAGACAGAAAAGGCGATTCAAAAGACATTTCAGTAACCTTAAAAGGTCTTGATGGCAAACTAACAACAAGTATGGCCGATAAATCGGAGTTAAACAGCTTTAAAGGTGCAACATTTGCCAATCTAAGCAAAGAAGAGAAAGACAAATTGGGCATTAAAGCTGGAGTAAAAGTTGTCAGTGTAACGTCCGGACCATTCAAGGGTAAAATACAACCTGGATTTGTTATCACTAAAGTTGATAAGCAATCAATTTTCAGTGTTCAGAATCTGAAGTCAATACTTGAGAAATCTGAAGGTGCCATACTAATTGAAGGTAAGAGCGCCGACGGAACTGAAAATGTAATAGGTTTGAAATTAGATTAAAACAATCATGTTCATTGACTACTCATCTAAGCAGGTATTAAAATTAGTAATACCTGCTTCGGATGAGACTAAGAAATGAACTAATTATTATAAGAGATTCATTTATCATTTGTAATCATAAGAGAGACTGTCCTAAAAGGCAGTCTCTTTTTATTGAACAAAAAATGAACTATTTATCTTATAGACATCACAAAAAACATTACTTTCGCAAGGTAAAATGTTAGTTTACCGCAGTATAGCATTTTTAATACTTGGAATTATAAGCCTCCATATTGCTGCTCAGGATACATCTGAAATTGATGATTATGCCGGTGCAGTTATTACTTCGTACAGGCAACAGAAAAGTGATGAATCATCTTTGAATATCAGGCGCATTCCTCTGGATAGTTTCAGTATGGGTGGAAATTTTACTCTTTGTGATGTCATGGCAAGAGTGCCTGGAGTGTCTATGCTTTCTACCGGACCGGGTATCTCCAAGCCTGTTATACGAGGACTATATGGCAACAGGATATTGGTACTTTTGAACGGATTGAAATTCGATAATCAGCAATGGCAGGAAGAACATGGCCTGGGTTTATCAGATGCAGGCTTATCTTCAGTTGAAATCATTAAAGGACCCATGGGGATATTATACGGTTCTGAAGCCATTGGTGGTGTGGTCAACCTGATTGACGAATCTAAAGCAGCTATTGGAAAATCTGAAAGTGATTATAAAGTGAAGTTTTTTTCCAATACACTAGGCATAGATATCAGTGCCGGATTTAAAACTAATTTAGGGAAGAAATGGTATGGCATAAGGCTGCAATCGAGTAATCATGCAGATTATTTTGATGGCAGTCATATACGCGTATTAAACAGTCGTATGGATGCCTATATGTTAAAGGCCAATTATGGATTTAAATTCAGAAGATGGACTTCCGATAATCACTTTTTGTCCAGCTTTAACAGATTCGGATTTATATTCAATGATATATATACTTTTGTTGAAGAAGATGCGCGATATAACAGGAGTTTAAATGTTAATCCGGCACACATGGTATTGCTCAATGTTGTCAATTCTGAAAATAAATTTCGAATAAATAAAAGTCAGTTGCTGACATTCAATGCAGGTTTGCAATCTAACAGAAGGATGGAAAATGAAGGAGGAGGCGCTATCAGTTTAGATATGCATTTGTTGACTGCGCAGTACCAGTTGAAGTATGATCAGTTTTTTCAAAAAGGCCATCATTTAATCTTATCCAACAGCGTTTGCTTTGAAGACAATACCAATTTTGGAGCGAGGAAAATTGTTCCAGATGCACACATGAGCGAGTATTTGCTTTCTGCCTTTTATGAATTTAAACCGGGCAAAAAAATGACTTTTGAAAATGGACTTGGAATGGGCAGTAAAAACATCAAAACGTTTTTCACAGCATCAGTCAACGGACCAGACAAGGAAGTGCGACCATTTAACAAATCAGCCGTATTTTACAATGTGTTCAGTGGATGGTCCTACAGATTTGATTCAGCCTCTTTCATGAAAATAAACATTGCTTCCGGTGTCAGAGTAGCCAATTTAGCTGAGTTGTCGTCGGATGGTTTGCATGAGGGCGTATTTACTTTTGAAATAGGCAATCCCGATTTAAAAAATGAACAGAATTTATCTTTGAACTTTGAATCTGCTATACACAGAAAAACCTGGAGTTTAGGAATAAGTCCTTTTATCAATTTCTTTAGTCATTATATTTTTCTGGCGCCAACACTCGAGGAATGGAATGGATTTCCCGTTTTCAGGTATCAGCAAACAGATGCATTTCAAAGAGGAGGAGAGGCATTTTTTAGTCTGAGACCCTGTTATGGCTTTGAGATAGAAACTACTGTTTCAGGCATGATGAGCACTACCAGCGATGGTTTATATACGCCTTATACACCCGCAAATAAACTGCAGGTTCAAATTAAAAAACATTTGAATATTTTGGGGTATAGCTTGTATTTTAAAATTGGCTCGGATTTTTATCAATCGCAAAAGCAGTTGTATACAAATGAAAAGGGTACACCAGCTTATTATCTTTTGGATTGTTCAGCCCGAGGTTATTTAGGCCTTAAGCAGTCATTGGAGTGGCAGTTCAGTATCAATAATCTCAATGATGCCACTTATTACGATCATTTATCCAGATTTAAATATTTTGGTTTGTATAATTTGGGCCGCAATTATGTATTTTCGCTGAAATGGAAAGTATCAAGAACTAATAATTGAGAAAGACATTTGGCATATTGATGTTGACATTCTGGCTGTTTCAATGCAGTTTACCGCTCATTTTATTTGAGATGGGTGTTCACGCTTTAAAAGTTGAAAAGAGATTGCGAAGCAGAAAACAAGGCCGAGAATTGTATTCTTTTACATTTTCTAATGAAGACCAGATTGACTGGGTTAAACCGAATAAAGAATTCAGGCGAAAAGGTAAATTATACGATGTTGAAAGCAGAAAGGATTCAGCGGGTTTTATTACGTTTGTCGTGCATGCTGATACCAAAGAGGACAAACTGATTGCCAGTTTACATCAATCGGCAAGCAGGAGCAGCAGTGGTTCTGGAGCATTGGTGAAAAAGTGGCACGAGATCAAATTATTCAGTGGAGTCGTTTCCGAAGCCATTGAAATAAGTTTTTATTCAGGATTCAAACACAGATTACAAGGAACACTTTTGCCTGATCAGATTTATAAAGGTGTTCAGGTTCCGCCCCCGGAGTTAATTTAATTTTATTTTACCCATTCTTATCATTCACTTAAAAGTGTAATGGGAAGACTATGTCTACACACCAAACATTCAAAAACCAAAAATATATTAATTAAGAAAAAAATGAAATTAAAAATAGCTTTTATAGCGATACTGAGTGCTTTTATCATCCAATCATGTGAAAAAGACGAAGGCAAATTACCGAACATTAGTTTTAAGACAGGAGGCACTTACATTACTCACGATGACAGCCTAATGGCAGGTTCAACTTTTGTGGTAGGCATTAATGCTTCCAAAAGTGAAGACAAAGATGTGCTGAAGAAATTCAATATTTCCAAAAGTATAAATGGCGGTGCATCAGTATCGGTTGTCAATCAGGATTTAGGAGGCAATGATGAAGATAATTTCAATTTTGATTTCAACTCGAGTTTAGATTCGACAGTTGGTCAAAAGACGAAATACACTTTTACTGTCACCAACCGCGATGGTTTAACTAATTCAGTTTCCTTGACTTTAGTAGGGAAATAAGGTATAAATGACCAGCAACAAAAAAGGCTACCAATTGGTAGCCTTTTTTTATTATTAGTTAATATTAGTATCGTTTATTTACTGATTCTAACCATCAGGTCAACGAGGCGGTTAGAGTAACCAGCTTCATTGTCGTACCATCCAACAACTTTAATGGTATTTCCGATTACCATGGTTAAGTCGCTGTCGAAGATACAAGAGTGGGTATTTCCAACGATATCGATAGAAACGATTGGGTCGTTGGTATACTCGAGCACACCTTTTAAAGAAGATTCAGCAGCAGCTTTGAAAGCGGCATTGATTTCGTCTTTGGTTTTAGGGTTGCGTACGTTACAGGTGAAGTCGGTAACAGAGCCATCAGGAATAGGCACACGCATAGCGTTACCATTTAATTTACCTTGGAGGTGAGGCATAACCAGACCAACAGCTTTAGCAGCACCGGTGCTGGTTGGCACGATGCTATAGGCAGCTGCGCGGGCTCTGCGCAAATCTTTATGAGGTGCATCTTGCAGACTTTGGTCAGCAGTATAAGCGTGAATAGTGGTCATGAAACCATTTTCGATACCACAAAGTTCGTCGAGGATTTTCACCATAGGAGCGAGACAGTTGGTGGTACAAGAAGCGTTAGAAAGGATAGTTTCAGAACCGTCGAGGGTATTGTCATTAACACCCATAACGATGGTTTTCATTTCACCTGTTGCAGGGGCAGAGATGATGACTTTTTTAGCACCTGCTGTTAGGTGTTGACCGGCGGATTCTTTGTCGGTAAAACGGCCTGTAGATTCGAGCACCACGTCGATGTTCATATCTTTCCAAGGCAGTGCAGTAGGGTTTCTTTCAGCGAGACCGGCAATAGATTTACCGTTAACGATGATGGCAGTGTCGGTGTAGTCGACAGTACCGTTGAATTTACCGTGCACGGAGTCGTACTTCAGCAGATGAGCAAGAGTCTTGTTATCTGTGAGGTCGTTGATGGCTACGACTTCGATGTCATTTCTTTGGAGCATGGCTCTGAAAGCGAGTCTGCCGATTCGGCCGAAACCGTTGATTGCTACGCGTATCATGTTTTTTTGGTTATAAAATGGGTTGAATTTTGGGCTGCAAAGGTACTTTTTTATTTTTTTATAAAGAAATATTTGCAATTTGAATTTTTTCATTATTTTTGCAGCCCCAAAAACAAGGAATACTACGTTATAAATTGTTTTATGGCGAACTGGCCCGTTCGTCTATCGGTTAGGACTTCAGATTTTCATTCTGGCAAGAGGGGTTCGATTCCCCTACGGGCTACGATTAAAAACTTAAAACCGCCCACAAGGCGGTTTTTTTAGTTTTTATCGTCCCGTAGCGTGATTGAAGCGCAGCAGAAATCTCTGCTACGGGGCCTACCACTGTTACCTTTTACCACTTCACCCTGATCAGTAATCGCATTCCAATTGAGATTTCTGATTCAGCGTGCATGCAACGAAGTGGAATGCTCTGCTACGGGGCCTACCACTGTTACCTTTTACCGCTTCACCCTGTGTCGTAATCGCATTACAATTGAGATTTCTGCATCAGCGTGCATGAAACGCAGCGAAATCTCTGCTACGGTTTTTCTTAATTTGTCATTTTTTGAACATCATCACACTAATTAACATTATTTTTGATTTATGAAATAATGAAAACTAATTTTTATATAACACTTGTAGTAATATGGTCCTGCCTTCTCTTTTCTTGTAAGAAAGTTTCTGATAATGCCAACAATTCTATTGATGATAGAGAGATTAAGGCTCAGAAATACGAATTTTACAATTCCAGGGGATTGAAATATCTGTTTACCTTAAACCGTGGAGAAGCTGATTCCGTAAGTCCGATTTATTTTGGTAAAACAACTAAAGGGGAGATTCATTATATTTTAGAGTCTATTAAAAATGGTCAAAGTAATACAATCGCCCGGATTTATAATGGCAGCCATCAAAACTGGGAGCTGGCTGGTTTGGATATCTCGAAATTGAAGATGAATGATTTCTATACTCTAAGTCCTGATGATTTTTTAGAGGTTGAAGCCCATGAGAACCCACATTATTATTTTTTATACAAGGAAAAAACAGGGGTTAATCTAACTTATAAATGGAAAAGCAGCATAGGAGATAGTTTAAGTATAAAAAAGGCTTATTACATTTGGAAGTCTCAGCCGAAGGAGTTGAATAAATTGTATTACCAACATGGTAATTTTAAATTAAATGAACCTTATATTTATAATGGTGGATTGTATGAGTACAGTGGATCCACTTATCTTTTATATTTCCTGCCAACCGATTTAGAGTCCAGTAACACCATTTCGAATTTGCATCTGATGGTCAGGTCAAATAGCGGACTTGAATACCAAAAAATTCTTGAGACTAGTCAAGGGGCAGCATTTATGGATGGAGGAATGGAGGTGTATATCGAGGGTCAAAAGATTCAATTAATTGAAACCGGAAATGCCAACCCAATGTTTATGTTTTGGTCGGGGTATAACTCATTTTCGCAACAAACTGTCTCTTTTTGGAAGTCAATAAAAACCGATATCATAACTTCAGTTACATTTCCTTTTAAAGCTTCCGAAATGAAATTTTTCACTTTAAAGGATCAGATTTATGGCAATACAACGAATGCTTTATTTCAAGTCAGTGGCGCAAATTCTATCACCATTCCAACACAACTGACACAGAAAACCATACGCGGTATCTTTGGTAATTCAAGAGCTGTGTTATTGGTGGTTGAAGCAGAGAATAAAGATCTGGATATTGTGGAAATGAAGCTTTAAAACGCTTCAAAAAAAATAGTATCAAAATAGCATCAGTTCAATTATCCCGAAATATTTACATTTCAAGCATTCCAGTCATCTTCCCAGTTGAGTAATTCTCTGAGTTTTTCTTTTCTGGTTTTAATATGGTTTTTGATGGTATCTATTCCCCAAATTGTTCCAATGATGATAATGGCAATGGAGTAAATGTAGGAGATATCACTGTTGCCAGGTGTTCCGGCAATGCTATTGTTAGAAAAGAGAATAAGCCATATCAAAACTAAATATTTCAAGTACTGTATTAACTTATTTCAAATATAAGTATAAAATAGAAATTGTATATACCAATTTTCCTTACTGCGCACCAAAAAACTTTTTAGGGGTATAGGAATGGCCTTCCAGATCGCCAAATGGTATGCATAATTGGGCCGTGAAATTCCAATCACCGGGGTTGTAAAATCTTGAAACTTTATTCCCCTGCTCGTCTTTAATTTGAAGGTTGGGATGGTCTAATCCATAACGCAGCGCATCATCATAACTGATGGCTTCAAACAATAATGGGTCTTCGTTGTCTCTGGCTGCAACTTTCAAAGTGTTGCGTTGTCTGAATATCTTGTGGTATCGGGTGTTGAGATGCAGATAGTAGTCGGAACCGAGATTGATATATGCACCCAGACCGAAGAAATAGCTATGCGACACCTGATGGGCCATGATGGTGAGAATGCTGTAATCATAATCGTTTAATTCGATTTTTGCATGGTCTTTTCCTTCAAGGGTACCAAGGATTCTTTTTTTCCTGAGTCGGGTGTAACCAAATTCAGCGCTAAAAGTTACATCTCTGTGAAAAGGAATGAGTCCGAATGCGGATAAATTGATGTTGTAGTTTCTGTTGGCAAATGGCACGACACCGATATCTATTTTTGTACCGAAAAAATGATAAGTGCTGGTCATTCCAAAATTGAAAGTGATCAGATTGCTATAAGCATTGAGGTGGTCGTCGTAGTTAAATGTATCATTGGCTTTGCTTCCAATATTGATGTATCGCAGATGAATGTCCTTAAATTGAGCTTGACTTAACCTGTTGTTGAAACCTACCGCAACGTGAGGTCCCGGAAAGTTATAGGATTTGTTTTTCTCTTGCGCTGTTGTGTTGGAGATAATAAGCAGAGCATATAACAGAAATGTAATTTTGAAAAATTGACTGAGCATTTATTAAATGTTTTTTAATCCATCCCATCATTGACTTTACAACCTTTCAGTTTTTTTCTCAGAGGTTTTAATTCAGCAGTGCTGGGGAACCAATCGAAGGAACCAATCTCTAAAGAAGTCAGCCAGGTCATTTGGTAAAGCACTACGGGAATGGTTTTGAAATCGCAGGGCATTAATCCCAGTGTTCTTAAATTGGTCAGCTTAGTCATACTCATAGGAATGCTGTCCAGACTGCTCATGGAGGCCTGCAATTCCTCCAGTTGAATCAAATTGCCAATTTCTTCCGGTAATGTTTTAAAGTTGGTGCTCACTATACCCAGACCTTTGATTTTTTTCATCAGTTGAATTTGAGGAGGTAATATCTCGCCTCTGCAACCCATTAGGTCGAGGTAACGAAGATCAATATGCTGAATCAATTCAAATGCATGTGCCAGGTCAAAGTCTTTTTGCATATAGTTCAAACTTAACCAATCCAGTTTTTTAAATTGTTTGATATTGTCGGGCAATCTTTTGATTTGACCATCTGCTATAGAAACCGTGTTAAGATTAGGCAGTTTAAGCAAATTGTCAATCAGATTTTCGACCGGCATAGACAATGTGTCAGAGATATAAACTTCCTGAAGAGAAGTAAAATTTCCAAGAAAATCGAAATTCTCAAAATGTCTTTCGTAGAGCATGATTTTTTTGAAGTACTGAGGAGTACCATGGAAAATGAGGTCTTTAAAAGAGCAATTGCTGATGTAGATGTATTGTAGCAAGGGGTATTTATTGAAGTCAATATCAATGACACCCAGGTTACAGTTTTCGATTCTCAGCATTTGCATGTTTTTATAGCTGTCGAACTCAATGTCTTCTTTGTCCTTGATATCTTTAACGGATAAAATAACAACAGCAGATGGTTGATTGTAGGGATAATTATGTGTAGTGAGTTGATCCGAATTGTCGGTATTGATCAGTTTTTGAGCTGAGATTTGAAATACTACAACGGATTGCAGGATTAGAAGAAAGGTTTTTAAAGTAATTTGTTTCATGGTTGGGGGAGTTTTAGTTCAATTCAATTGAGTTCAAATATAGGAATAAGAACTTAAACCTGTCAGGTCCCACAATCTTAAAGTTGCATTTGAATATCTTCTCTTATTTTCAGACGCTTAAGCGCCTGAACAGGCTTAAGGATTTATAAAAATGGGGACCTGACAGGTTGTTTGAATTTTCAATTCATTGGAAAAAAACACCATTTCACAAAGAAATCTGCAATTATTAAATTTTCATAAATTTGTATGATGTTTCGAAATCTACTTCTTGTTCTGTGTGTGTTATTTTTTGCTATTTCTGTATATGCTCAGGAATGTATTCTGCCTTTTAAACACAAAGGTTTGTGGGGACTCATGGATACAAGCAAGCGTGTGGTGATGCAGCCAATGTTAAAAGAAAGAACTTTTAGTCCAGATGGAGGGTATTTGAAGATAAAGAACGAAGACGATACAGCCTACATTAATCGTTTTGGATTGGCAGACACAAGTGGTAAAATTTTAGTTCCAGCTTTATATTGGGATGTGCACATAAAGGCTAATTATTTTGAAGCTGAAGTTTTCGGAGGTTGGTCTTTGAGAAGTAAAAATTACACAGATATTTACACTAAAGCAGGTGTGAAAGTACTATCGGTTAAAGAGTTTAAAAGATCCTGGAATGAAGACGATGGAGCATTTAAGTCTATCTTATTGGTGCAAACCAAACAAACTATGTCTCTTTATGAGGTTAACTGGTTGACGGCGGAGTCTGCTATTATATGGACAAAAGACAGTTGTTATTTTGATTATGTATCTTATTCCAGAGACACGTTTGAAACTAAAAGGCTTTTGTATATTAATTTTTCATCACCGCAAGGCTGGAGGAAATTGGAAATAGATACCAGGTTAAATATCAAAGAAGAGGAATTAAGAGATATTTTTTTTAAAATGAATGTCGGTAACGAGCCGGAAGCACATGCAGTTTTCGACAATAATTTTAAGCTGCTTGAGCCTCACGGAAAATTGATTGTGTATAAAGAACATCGCAATGCCAATAAGAAATTATATAAGGTGGTGGTTGGAAGAAGAAAAGACAATAAAAAAAGTAGTTGGAGGGAAGGCAGTTTGGAGGACAATTTCGTATATGATACTTCTGCAGCTTATAACGAAATTATCCCTAACGACAGAGGATACAGTGTTAGATTAGGGAAGCGATGGGGTTTGATGGATTTTAAGTTTAGATTAATCTTGCCCATTGAATATGCTGAAATAAAAATTCCTCAATATAAACATAAAGAACGTGAAATGTTTTTGGATGAAAGTAATGATGAGGATAAGATATTGGTGAGACAAAAGCGTTTGTGGGGTGTTTATGATTTGCGAAAAGAGCTTTTGGAAGTGCCATATTTATACGATAGTATGATAGCAATTAATCGTTATGTTTATGTTGTTAAGAAAGGTGCATTTTGGGGCGCTGTTTCAGAAGATGTACAATTGATTCCATTTATGTTAGAGCGATTGGTTTGGTACAATCATTTTCCGGTGTGTGTGGCACAAGAGACGAGCATTGTTATTGCCGGATACGAAAAAGGCAAACTCAAACTGCATGCTCCATGGAAAAGCTTTGTTTCAGATGTATATGATGCTGTTAAATCGGGTGGCGACAACATGATCTATTTATACAAAAATGGAAAAGTATCTGCTTATTGTTTGATGGATTATTATGATTTTTTTACGCCGTATTTGAACATAGAATTTACCATTGTTAAAGATGAGTTATATAAAACTCTGCCATATTATTATTGGCTGGAGACAGTTGATAAGCAAACGGGTGGATACATCAGACGGGATGGAGTTTTCTATTTTAAAGAGAACAATTAAAGTCCTTCGAGAAAACTTTAAATATAAAAAAAGGGGCTCCATTTACGAAGCCCCTTAACTTTCTATTAGAACTTATTACTTATTGATAACAATTTTCGTTGTTGTGCTGACGCCATCTATGGTGACTTTTACAAAGTAAACACCTGCTGCAGCATCCTGCATATCAATGGTAGCCTCGGCCTCAGATGCATCAATTGTTTTGATGACTTTACCTGTAATATCCATCACATCAATTTTCATTGATTTGCCTTCTGAGTTAGACACCTGGAACAATCCGGTATTTGGATTTGGTACTATACTAAGTTCAGGCATATCATTCACCGACTGCAAATCAGTAGTCAACTGAATGGTAATGGTTTTGTTGCATTTACAACCTTTGTCATTTTCAGCTTCCAGGGTCACATTATATTTACTTTTCTTATTGTAAGTATAGGTTGCCTGAGTGCTGTTTGAAACATCTCCATTTCCGAACTGCCAGTAGTATTTCACATAAGAACTGTTAGCCGGAGTGAAGGAGTATTGTAGTTTACCTAAATTCTGATAAGTGAAATCACAAACCGGATTTTCATTTACAGTAAATGAACGGTAAGCTGTATCACTGCAGGCATTAGGATAACTAGCAGCAAGAATGATGGTGTAAGTGGTGGTTACACTTGGTTCAAACCTGACTTGAGGATTTCTGTCGGTACTGGTACCAATTGAGAAGTCCCAGAAGAATTGTATATCATTTCTGCTGTCAAATGTTTTATTGACCAGATTAGCCATTTCACCAGAACAGATATCCTGCACTTCAAATTCGGCTTTAGGCTGAGGCAATATCTCAATTTCTTCAGTTATGGAAGCGCTGCAACCATTAGCGTAAGAAGTTTTTAATGTAACCGTGTAGTGATCTTCTTTGAGCCATGATTTTGTCACATCCTTAGTGCCAAAGCTGGTGTTGTCACTGAAGGTCCATTGATAAACCGGGCCAGGGAAAGCTTCAATACTGGTATTGGTGAAAATAGTTTGCTTTTTCGCACAATACTGATTGGCAATGAAACTTGGTTTTGGCGTTTCTTTAACAGTGATTTGTTTTTCAGTAGAATCTTTGCAATTGAACTCAGAAACTGCCAGCAATTTAATAGTGAATGTACCTGAACTTGTATAAGTATGGTTACCTTGGAAATTACTTGAATTGCTATTGTCTCCGAATGACCACCATGCACCCTGTTTACCACTTGCGATGGTAGAAGTGTTGCTGATAGATGCTTCAACATTACTGCAAACACCACCCTGAGGTACTACAAAATCTGCATTTGGTTTTGGGAACTGATAGACATTTTTGGTAAATACAGATTTACATCCTGTATTGGCTGTAGTAGCAGTGAGTTTAACATTGTACTGTCCGGCATTTGCATAAGTATGCGTTGGGTTGGTAGAAGATGAAGTGTTACCATCTCCAAATTCCCACAGGAAGGACAATGAACCTGAATTAATGCTGCTGTTGTTTTGGAAAGTTAGCGCTACACCTTCACACTGATTGGTGTTCTTGAAAGCAGCTACTGGATTTTCATAAACAGTTACACTAATGGTTGTATCATCTTCAGCACCATATAATGATGATTTGATGGATAGTTTGACCTGATAAGTACCTGGTCCAGGGAAGATATGTGAAGGATCGGGAGCCGGAGAACTGGAAGAGCCATCACCAAAATCCCAGATGTATTCCAATGTTCCGTAGGTTACAGTTGAATTATTAGTGAAAGAGTAAGCATCTCCATCACAAACAGTACCTGCAACTGGATTAAAGTCAGCAAATACGACCGGAGGTGTTCTGTTGAATTCATCGGCACCAATATCCGGGCGAGTGATACCATAAGCACAGTTACCACCTTGAGGACATCTGCCTTCTCCGTCGATATCTGAAATAACGCCATTGAAGATAAAGGCTTTGTTATCAAATTCGAATTGTGAAGTATGCAGGTCGGTACTGCTGTTAAACATTGGTGCGAAATTCATTGAATTGGCATCCAGACCAGTTGTTGTTTTCCAGTCATTGAATGAATTGGTAGCAGTTCCATTCAGGTAACCAATTGGACTACCGGTTGTGTAGTAGTTGTTATAGTTACAAGAAGAGTAGTAGCTAACGTTGTTGATTCGTATCGCTGCTCCACCGCCTTCATTGGCAAAAATGTTATTGATGATTGCATTGCTGCCATAAGATGTACCTTCGAAATAACCTGCAGCTGATGCGTTTGAAGTGGTAGTACTTCCTATGTTAACACTGTTATGAATATAGTCAACTCCGTTGCCGTTATTGTCTCTGATACCATAAGCACTGTTTCCATTGTTGCCTATCTGAACCATGTTGTTGGCCACCAGAGAGCGTCTCTCAGCAGTTATAGTTGAATTGACTCCAAAGTAGAAGTTATAGATACCATTGCCTGCTGCTCCACCGTAGATTTTGTTTCCTGTAACCATTGGCCTGTTGATGTCTGCCGGGATTAGTACCCAGTAATTGTACATGCCTGTGTAGGAATTATAAACAGAATTTGTAGTGATGGTGTTATTGGTTAATATCAAACCTATCTGGTATTGGTTATACATACCATAGGCATATTGATTATTGAACACACATCTGTTGAATCGTAAATTTTCTGTTGCCGGAGCTACTGAGTTGGAAACAAAGTATGTTCCCATCGAACCATTGTTCACAGTACATGAATCGAAATAATTAAAGCTGGCAATTCCAGAAGGCGAACTTATGACAGCTAATGAATTCGCTGTTGAAGTTGTAGGTATACCATTGAAAATTACATTTCTGAACTGATTGCTTCTGGCGTTGACAAACGTGAGAGCGGTACCATACGTTGTGTTATTGGCATTAATCGTCATGTTCTTAAATGTTATAAAACTGGTATTAAACAGTCGAAGAGTAAAGTTATTGCTTACATTGGCATTGAAACTCAAAATAACATCATTGGCATTGCCACTGGCCGCCTGAATTGTGACAGTACGATTAGCACTTGCTCCAGGTATACTGAAAACTGTGTGTTGTCCGGTGTAAGTTCCTGATGCTACATTAATCACAACATTACCGAGGATACCACAGTTATTAAGAGCGTTTATTGCTTCTCCAAATGTATTGAAGTTGGTATTGGAAGTTGACTGACCAGGGTCGATGGTATAATTTCCATTGAGTGCTCTGCAAATGTATAGTTTTGCAGTATCATCATCGTTGTAGGCATCAGGTAAGCCGTTTGGATTATCTGTCCATGCGTAAATGGTATCGTAATTACCGGTGTAGTTATAAGCATCAGACCCTGTAAAGGTATGTGTCGTATTGCTGTTTCCGGCCAATGAACCTGACCAGTTGTAAGAGCGCACAGTGCCATTAATACCGGCTTTGTATTTCACCTGGAAATTATTGACAGTTGTGGTTGAGAAATTTTGAATCTGCAACACGACATTTTGTGTGCCAATAGAAACTGGCAAGGTTGGTTGAAGAATAACTGTAACACCTATACTTGGTACATAGTTGTATTCATCAGCACCAATATCAACAATAGTAGAAGGAGACATTGGTCGTGTATTGTTATCGTAGTCTGTTGTTACAGAACCGAGATTGGTTCCCATGTCATTCAACTGGGTTGAAGTAGGTCGGGAATGCAAATCAGTCAGATTGTTTCTGTAGTTTGGATTACCACTTCTTGAATTAGCATTGTATGTCGGGCTTCCTCCTGTTGCAATCGTATAACCTGTTGTACCAATTGCAAACATTAGATTATTGGTGTTGACCGTATAATAATTGTTGTAATTGATTGTGAGATTGGCTACAGGGTATGTGCCTGAGAAATAGAAGTAGCAGACATAAGTTCCGGTACCAAAGTTGGCAAACGAATTGTTTCTGATATCCAAATCACTCACATAGTTGTTGGTGTTCTGAAAGAATAAGGCTGCTCCTGTTGCAGTACTGTTTAAACTGACTGAATTATGGTAAATGTTAATATGTCGACTTGTAGGAGTGCTGCTTCCAAAATAAATACCATAAGCTGAATTTCCAGTAGTGAATCCTCCTATCATATTATTTACAACTGTGGCTTTGGTAGTACCGGTGCCATTTTGATTATTGGCATTTTGAAGATACAGGCCATATTGACCAAAGTTATTGATAAGGTTGCGTTCAATTCTGAATAAATCATTGCTTACTGCGTAAATACCTCTTGAACCTGTTTGTGAAGTTGAACTCAAAATTACTTTGTTGTTTAGCATGTGAATCTCAGTTTGGAATTGAGAGTAGATGCCGGTATAGTAAGCATTTTTAAAGTTGTTGTTAAGGATTTTGTTTTTGGATTCAAACGTAGTTGAAACGGTATTACCATAAAGATATAAACCATAACTACCATTTAATATGTCATTTCCATCCAGTATAAATCGATTAATCATATTAGCAGAACCGGTACCGTGATTGATGACAGCAAAGTTGGTAGAAGTGTTGGTTGTAATCGGTCCGGTAATGATATTGTTGCTGAAAATGATGGAGTCTTGTGTGCCTGCAAATCTAATAACCGTGCCATAAGTACCATTTCCCGGAGATGCATTTGTAATGGATAAATCTTTAAATGCAATAAAACTGCTTCCATTCAGGAATATGGTATGGTTATCGTTGGCGGTGGAATTATTGTTAATGGTAATTTCAGCCGCTGATGTGTTGTTAGGGTCAGCTTTAAAAGTAATGAAATTGGCAGCACTTGAACCTGTAATTGCATTGATCTGAATACGTTCGTTGTACTGACCTTGTCTTACATTGAAAGTCACCGGACCACATATTCCATTAGCTGTGATGTAAGCAACTGCATTGGTGAAATTAGTGAAATTAGGCGTTGTTCCTCCTATTGTGTATGTGCCATTTAATTGCAATTTAGGGATGGATACCATTGTGTCATTGCTGGCATTTCCATCGGTTCCACCATTTGGCGCACTTGTCCAAACTTTAATTGAAGTAGAAGGATTTGAAAATGCATACGAACCAATGGTTATATTGGTGGCAACATCACCCTGTATTAGTGAGCCTGTCCAGTTAAATGGTGTTTGAGGAGTTCCATCTACCGACCATTCGATAGTAGCTGTTGTTAAAGTATTTGTACCAATGTTTTTGAGGTTAACTTGCACAGATGCAGAGGAACCACTACAAGCCGTTGCATTAGAAATTCCATTGATACTCGCATCTAAGGCTATGGTCTGGAATTCATCTGCTCCCATATCAGGATTGGCAGTTGAGCCCGGGCATGAACCATTTGGACATCTTGGGTTGTTGTCAATATCTGTAGTTACGAGTGAACTTGCCAGACCTGAATTATCCATTGCAGCCTGATTGCTGTGAAGGTCTGTATTACTTGTAAACACTGGATTTGCACTCACAGAATTAGCATCTCTTGAAGTGGATGAACTCCAGTTGGCCAGATTGTTTCTGGCAGTTGTATTCTGGTATCCAAGTGTTGCACCACTTGTGTAAAGATTGTTGTAATTGCAGGTAGGATAGAATGTCAGATTGTTGATTCTGATAGCAGCACCACCACCATAATTTGAAAAGACGTTATTTAATATAACGTTTGATCCGTAAGATGTGCCTTCAAAGAAAGCAGCAGCACTTGCACTGGTGGTTTGGGTGTTCCCGGTATTAACTGAGTTATGGATATAGTCAACTCCGTTACCCATATTGTCTCTTAATCCATAAGTAGAGCTGGCATTAGAACCAATCTGAATCATATTGTTTGCAACCAAAGCTCTTCTAGCTGTGGTTACAGTTGAGTTAACACCAATATAATAGTTGTACATACCATTACCCGAAACTGCACCTGAGATTCTGTTTCCAGTGATGATTGGTCTGTTGATATCATTCGGAATCATAATCCAGTAGTTGTACATACCGTTATAAGATGCTAACACGGAATTGGTGCTAATGGTGTTGTTTTTCAATATCAAACCTGTCAGATATTGATTGTACATTCCATAGGAATATTGATTGGTGAAATTACAAGCAACAAAGGTTAAGTTCTCTGAGCTTGGCAAACTGCTGTTGCTTTGGAAGTAAGTACCATAAGCACCGTTATTGACTTTACATGAAGTGAAAGTAATAAAGTTGGAAATACTGCCACTGGTTAACGCAATAACTGCATGGTTGGTGTTATTGGTAGTAGTGGTGACACCATCAAATATGACATTGGTAAATGAATCGTAACTTGTGTTGCCACTTAGTAATAATGCAGTACCATAAGTTCCACCCGTTGCAGCAATGGTCATATCCTTCACTTTAACATAAGGGTTGGCAAAAATACGCATCGTATAATTGCTTGCTGCCAAAGTTGAAGCATAAGTAAGTTTAACACTGGTAGGATTGCCATTGGCTGATTTGAAAGTAATAGAATTGTTAGCACTAACACCTCTAATGGTTGGTATATTGATTTGTTCGTTGTATGTACCTGCAGCTACATTGAAAACAACAGGACCTTTTACACCAGCACAAATCATATCAGAGACTGCTGCACTGAAATTGCTGTAATTGGCGCCGGAACCACCAATTGTATATGTACCGCTAAGAGCAGGACATAAACTGAATTTTGAGGAGTCGTTAACAGCCAGTCCATCCGTTGTTGAATTTGGTGAACTTGTGTAGACAGTCAAATTATTGGCACCTGAGCTGAATGTATAAGTTGTACTAAATACAAAATTAACCGTATCGCAAGGGGCAAGATTGCCGGTCCATGACTGAGTTACCGGTGTACCTCCGTTCACCATGTAGTTGATATCGGCAGAAGTGATGTTGTTACTGCCATAATTTTTAAGCGTAACGTTGATAGACTGTGAGCCGGTATTTAAAGGGAATCCAGGTGAATTAATTTTCATTACACCCATATCATTGCTTGGACCAGAGGTCAGTTCATCGGCACCTATATCCGGTGGATTGGCTCTGCTTTGACCATCGAAGTCGACAGACAATGATAGGTTAGCGCCATTGTTACATGGATTGCTGGTATGCAGATTGGTGTTACTGGTATAAAAAGGATTTAAGCTGATGGAACCTGTACCTCCACCATTAGGAAATGCTGTCTGGAAATTGGAAGCAGTATATTGTCCGCTGCCAATGCTAACCAGTACGAATCCTGAATTGGTGTAGTAATTATTGTTATCCAGCAGAGAAATATAACTGCTTGCAGTGCTGTTAAGCGGATAAGCGACAGGTACTGCCGAAGCCCCGATAACCAGATGATTGTTTTTAATATCGTGCAAGCTTCCTCCTGTCAGGTTGATGCAATACGCTACACTCGCATTAAAATCCATATTGATGCTGTTGTGATAGATTTGATATCTGCTGGAGTTATCGCTGATGCCATAAATAGTACTTGTATTTCTAAAACCACCACCTATCATGTTGTTATATATCTGACCATAAGCACTGCCACTTCCTGATGAAGTAAGCATTTGGATACCGTACTGACCGGCATTAATAATTTTGTTACCATTGATTTCATGGAAATTACTACCGCTGGCATTGCAATTAATCAGATAAATAGCAGAACTGTTGGTGTTGTTTGTGCGCATGTTGATTTCATTGTTGTTGATTTTCGCAACGATGCTGGAGTTAAAATACAAACCATAATAGTACTGACTATTCAATTTTGAATTGGAGATAAAGACAGTATTGCTGCCATTGCTGGAAGAACAATATAAACCATAGTAACCGGCATTGACGGTACAGCTGTCAAAAATATTATTTGTGGCAGTAGAGGTAGTTGTTGAAAGTGTAGTTGTACTGCCATTAATAACAATTGGGATTAAGGTTGAATTGGTATTGGAAGCTCCACTACCTGTTATTTCGATGATACAATTTCTGAAGGAGTTATTGTTTCCATTCATGATATGAACAACCCAGGCATCTGTGCTTCCGGTCGAACGAATGGTCATGTTTCTGAAACGAATATAAGAAGAGCCATTGATTCGAACTATGTAAGGATTTAAGCCGGATGTAGTTGCTGTAAGGATGCAGTCGGTTGGAGAACCAGCCCCGGTAAAAGTAATGGTATTTGAACTGCTAATACCTGAAATTGTACCAAGTTCCAGTTGATAATTATAAGTTCCGTTGGATGCAATAAAAGTAACTGGTCCACTGATACCACAAGCACGCAAAGCGGTATCTACTGCACCAAATGATTTGAAATTTGTACTTCCGCTTCCGGATGGATTAATGGTATAAGTTCCACTCAAAGCTGAGCCACAATACACTGTAATATTTCTGCATATTGTGTCGTTTTGTGGAGTTTGAGTGCCGCCACTGTTAACATTATTGACCCAAACTTTCAATTTATAATTGCCTGTTGAGCTAATGTTTAATGGAGTTGAAAAAGTAGTTGTATAGATAGCACCCGGTGCAACGCTTAGACCTGTAAGCGACTGTGTCACGGGCGAGTTGTTGTCCAATTTATATCCAATATCAACGCTGCTAAGATTTGAACTGGTAAGATTGGCGAATGAAAAGCCTATGGTATTATTACCAGAGACAAAATAAGTAGGAGAGGTGTGAGAGAGCGATACGGCATCATTGGCAGAACCAGTGACTACTAAAGTGTAATCTTCTGCCTCACCATATTGCAATGCACAAGGATTGATGGTCTGTCCTGCCAGGTCGCCAGTAACACGAATCCTGTAGATTCCGGCAGCAGTTCCAATCGGGATAGTGATGGTACCAGTCACTGTTTGTCCTGACCCGGTGTTGGTAGATGTCCATGCCAGTTCCGGAGATGAAGTTGAAAAGGTGCCATCGTTGTTGTAATCGATGTAAATGCGGGCTTCCGTTGAATTGGATGCTCCGTTTTTAACCGAGACAGAGAGTGTACCCCCGGCAACACCTGCAGTGCTGATAGAAGTATAGTCAAAGTAGTTGGGCGCATTGCCTGTCGCAACACTGCTGTTGTTAAAGGTTCCAATACTTACATTTTGTAAGCCGATGGAAAAACTGTTAACGTTGGCAAAAGTTGGAATGCAATAGTTCGGTAATGTATAGCATTGCCCAATCATTTTGGACAAAGTCAATACAAAAACCGAAAGTAATAGGGAGAGTTGTTTGTTCATAATAGAGACGTTTTTCATGATGGAAAAAATGATAGCTAATCAAAAATAGTCATTACTCAGATATTTTCATTTAAATTCAGATTATTAAAGGAATTAACTCTGAAAAATGACACAATTATTACAAACAAAACATAAGTCATTGACAAATAGGGTCAAAAATGAATGAAAATGTTGAAATTGAAAGTTATCTGGGAAAGTAATAAGTAAAAATCGGACTCCTGAAATTGAAGTTGACAGACTAGTACTTATATAAAAATTTGAGATCAGGTAAAATGATATCGAGTGTTTTTAATCTCTCAGCATCTTTTTCCAAGACGTATCGTATGGAATGAAATTTTGAAACAATGTTTTTCTTAAGCGATTGAAACGTGAATTTCAAATGTACTGTATGAGGTTGAATATCGGTTATATCTCGTTTGCCCAAAGTGAAATTGTAACCATAACTTAGATTGACACTTCCCAGAAATGAAAGGCCAATTTCGGGCCGAATGATACAATCTGTTTTGCCTCTGCCATTGGTTACCAGCATTGTTTCGACTGACTTACACCAGAGTAATCCAGAACTGGTATATCCAAAATTAACACCACCATATTGGGTATTGGGAGTAGTTAGGTACATGCCAAGTAAGTGCCAATTGCTGTATTTAGAAATTTTCATCACATCTCTTTTGCCTTTTGAAATACCTGCTTCAAGAGTATGTAGTCCAAAGTATGAATAACCAACCTGTAAATGTTGACCTTTAATTGAAAGTAGATCTTCGTGCTCTTCTTTTATATATTTATAAAGCCCTTTAATTTCTTTAAATTGTTTTCTGAGTGTCCAGGCTGTTTTTAGTATATCTCTAATTTTGATAGTAGTGTCAGTATCACTAGCCAATACTCGACCCGGTTGGATTAAACACATAAGGAGAAAGAGAAATGCCAGCAGTCTTAATTTCACCGGTCAAAACTAACTTAAAAGTTTGAAACAGACAATTCTAAAGTAGCCCCGACTTATAATCCAATCAGAGATTCTCTTAGCAATTTGATTTCTTTTTCAGAGCTGTGATTTACAAAATCATTGAAATTTTCGTTGACACAACCATTATTGGATTGAACAGATTCTTTGCAGGTAGAGTGTAATTCAGTTACACCGGTTTCTCTCACTACCATTGCGGCATTTTCGCGGGTAACACCTGCTCCCGGCATAATTGAAATTAGTGAACTAAGTTGACTGTTCATGCGTTTTAAATTCTGAATACCTTTAACAACATTTTCAGCACCGCCACTGCTAAGTATTCGCTCAAATCCGAGGTCGGCAATCAGTTTGGCAGATTGTATTACATCTGCTGTTCGGTCAATTGCTCTGTGAAAAGTTGCGGGACCATCCCATAACTTTAACATTTTTTTACAGATATCGGTGTCAATTTCTCCTGAATTTTTAAGGCAACCAAAAACGATGCCCTTTACCCCCATTATTTTACAGAATTCAATATCCGACATCATGATATCAATTTCATCTTTAGAGTAGACAAAATCACCGCCTCTTGGTCGAATCATGACGTACACGGGGATGTCGAGTGTAATGGCTTTTCGAATAGTACCTGCCGATGGCGTACATCCACCGTCCTGAAGATTTTCGAAAAGTTCTATGCGGTCGGCTCCACCTTTTGCGGCATTTAAGCAGGATGCATAGCTATTACAGGCGACTTCTATTTTAATCATGATTGAGTAAGTAATCAGGGGTAATTTTTGTTGTTTCTATTCCACTGGCAGTGATACCAAAATCAAAACCTTTTTGAAGGGCATAACCACCATATTCACCTTTTTTATTGAGAGCAATGAATCCAACCTGTATTTGTTCCGGATTTCGAGGTGTAATAGCTTTAATCCGCTCTACTGCTTTTTTACAGGCTTCGACCGGACTGAATCCCCGACGCATAAATTCAACAACCAGGAAACTGCCACAGGTTCGTATAACTTCTTCACCGTGTCCTGTAGCCGTTGCTGCTCCAATTGAATTATCGACATACAAGCCGGCACCAATTATTGGAGAATCACCCACTCTTCCGCGCATTTTAAACGCCATGCCACTGGTTGTACAGGCACCACTTAGATTGCCATCTTTATCCATTGCAATCATTCCGATTGTATCATGATTGAATTCACCGGAAGGATTGGGCCCCTCATTTCTTTCAATATTTATTTTTGGTTTGTATTCACTTTTCTTAAGCCATTCAGCGTAAGCTTTTGACGCATGTTCACTTAATTCTGCAGATTCAAGTGCTTGTCCCTGACTCAAAGCAAATTGTTGAGCGCCTTCACCAACAATCATAACATGAGGCGTTTTTTCCATCACAAGACGTGCGGTATGTATGGGACTTTTAATTCTTTCCAAAGCAGCAACAGCACCTATTTCGAAGCGATGATTCATAATGCTGGCGTCCAAAGTCACTATACCGTCCCGGTCGGGATTAGCTCCTAAACCCACACAGCAATTCGTACTATCATTTTCACTTACCTGCACACCTGCTTCTACAGCATCCAGTGCCGTGCCACCTGCTGATAGCTTGACCCAGGCTGCCTCATTGGCCGTTACAGATTGATTGAACCAGGTACTTAATACAATGGGTTTTTGCGCCTGTAATTTTTTATTATTGCCTGCATAAAGTTTAGAAGCAAAAAGAGAAAAGCTGCCTAAACCGAGTAATTGAATAATTTCGCGCCTGTCCATATATACAAATATAACGAAAATTGTTCAAGACTTTCGGGTAATTTTGTTCAATTTTTGATCAAACGATAATTTGTCCAAGTCTGTCTTAAAAATCTTGTTTTTTAGAACAGTTATAACAACAATCAAGTACTTTTGCGAAGTATGTTTTTTAAAAAAGGAGTCAATCTAATGTCATGGGTGAATGCTGTCACCATCGGTTGGTTTTTGGGTTTCGTTTTACTATTGATTTTGAGTAATGCTTTTGAAGCAATGGGCGTAGAAAACGAACAGTTTATTCTGGGTCTTGCAATGGGTACAGGTGTTTCAGTTATGGAGTGGCAGGCATTGAAAAAAGCTGGCATTAGTTTCCGTTGGATAATTTTAACAGGGCTTGGCTTAGCAGTCCCATTTTTGATTCAATCAATTATTGGATTTGAGTTTCCAAAATCATACGAATATGCCGTTTTACCAATCATGATTGGAATAGGAGCATTAATAGTCGGTATTACTCAGTTTTCTCTGTTAAAATCAAAAGGAATTAAAGCAGGCACCAGTATACAGTTTACAATGTTGGCATGGCTACTGCCGGTTGTAATGGTAAATGGAGCCAGTTTAATTCCTAAGGATGTGATGCCAAATATTGTTTTATTTCTGATTAACCTATTGGCCATTCTTGGCTCAGGGCCAATTTACGCTATACTGAAGTTTCAGATTGTTAAACCACTGTTCGAAGCGGTTCCTGCTAAGGATTAACCAGCTTTAATGTGATGTATTTATTTTGAACGGATTGATAAACCACTATTGTATAAAGGCCTTTAGGTAATTCATTCAAATCGATTATGATCTTTCCTGAACTGAGTTCAAAATTAAATGGCATTTTCCTGCCCTGAATATCGAATAATTCAATTTTGTCTTCAGCATTTAACCACAACCAGGCGGTATGATTGTCAGGATTGAAATGTATTATATTATCATTCTCCAACTTTATTTCATTAATAGAGCTGATGCAGTCTCTTACAGTAAATAAATTGAGGAAGGTTTGCTTAATAATATTGTCGTCTGAGTCGTGTATTTCAATGGTCAGATTAAAGGACCCACCATTTGGATCATCAAAGGTTTTGCAAATAAACACATAAGGACTCAGTACTGGGTTAAAGACCTGCATACTGCCATCACCGAAGAGGTAGATGGCTTTCTTTAACGGGACTCCCGGCTTGGGTGTAATGGTATCTGTAAAGCAAAATTCATTGCCATTCAGACACTGGGTATCTGCAGTAGTTAAGTCTAATTTGTGGGATAGGTTCTGCGCATTAACAGTTACAGCGGAGAACAAGGAGATAATCAGGATGGATAAGACTGGTTTCATAATGTACTTTTTTTAAAAAGACGATACAATTTCAGTCAAGGTTGTTTGAACTGGTAATTTTTTTTTATATCAGAACGAACAGATAGAAAGCAATATCCTGAATAGACAAATTAGTTGACTTATTTAAAGAATTTATATTTGTATCTTCTGATGATGCTTAGAGTATCTTTTCGATAGCCTTTGGATTCAATGAGGAGGCCCTGGGCATTGTAGGTGAATTCGTATCTGTAGGCATCAAATTTATTGTCGTTATAAAAGAAAGTATCTTGTTGGTCTATAATTCTTCCGTTTTCATCCATTCTGGTCATTTTAGATGAATAAGGTTTGCCTTTAAAGTTGCCGTTCCAATAGTACTTACTAATTAATTTGCCATTCTTGTAAGTGCGTTCATCTCTGTATGTCAGCATTTGATCTTTGCCTTCATAGAACATATATTTCAAAATGTTGCCACTGCTGTCGGTATGTGTGATTTGCTTGATAGGTTTTCCTCCCATTGCAAAATAAGTAGTAGTGGTAACAATGGTGCCATCACTCATATATGATTTTACCTGACAGACTTTGCTGGTATCTGATTTTAATTTAGTCATCGTACCTTCTGCATCACAGTTAAAATTCCAGAACATTTGTAATTTGCCTTTGCCATTATATAAAGCAGAAGAAGTTTTTTTCTTACCATTATAAGTGTATAGGTAATAAGATTTAATTTTATAGTTTTTATCTAAATGATTGTATCGGATTAGATTGCTGTCTTTATAGAACAATTGATAGCTGTGGACTATTTTTCCTCTGCGGTTGAAGTATAAAATTTCACTGATGAAGCCCTCGGCATTGTAAAATGGAATTTTGATGAATTGCTCTTGATATTGTTTGTATATACTGATACTGTTGTAATCGCTCATATTTGATTTGTTAAATAGGCGCCAGCTTAAAAGTTTATCAGGTTGGCTGGTGTCATTCATGGTGCAGGTAAAAGTACTTCTGCCATTTTTGTCATATTGATAAATGTATCGAGTCAAAAGTGGATTACCACGTTTATAAATATAGGTTGCATCATCTACTATTTCTGAAATTCCAAATGCACTTATGGATGAATCTGTAAGCGTTTGAATTGGGAAATTATTGAAATCAGTAAAAATTGGTTGTGCTTTTAACGAAAAAAGAGAAACCAAGAAGAGTAAAGATGTAAGTTTTATTTTCATGAAAAGTCAAATATAAGTCATAAACGTTTAAAATGAGATTTTCTTGCAAAGTCTGTCTCAGAAATGAACATTTTTAACACTGTGTGGTTGATAGGTATATGAACAAGCACTATTTGATAGCAGGAGGTTCGAGTGGAATAGGAAGGGCATTGGTCCTGAAATTAGCGGAAGCAGGTCATCATGTGACAGTTTTATCCAGAAACAGAAATGACTTGCCTGAAGAGATTGCTCATTTTACAGTTGATTTCGAAAGTGAACAGTACGAATTACCCGTGTTGAATTCTAGTATCAACGGATTGGTATACATGCCGGGAAGCATACAATTAAAGCCATTTAAATCGATTAAGTCTGAAGAATATTTGAAAGATTTCAGGTTAAATGTTTTAGGTGCTATCAATTGTATCCGTCATTTTCTGCCAAATATGAATTCTGAGGGTGCCTCAATTGTATTGATGAGTTCAGTTGTAGTAGAAACGGGTATGCCTTATCACAGTTTGGTTGGGGCGAGCAAAGGAGCCGTAGAAGGCTTATGCAGATCGCTGGCAGCTGAATTGGCGCCAAGAATCAGAGTCAATGTAATTGCGCCATCTTTAACAGATACACCATTAGCTGAAAAGTTTTTGAATTCAGAAGAAAAAAGACAGGCTTCTATTGAAAGACATCCATTAAAAAGGGTAGGGAATGCGCACGAAATTGCTGATATGGCGGCTTTTCTACTATCCGATTCATCGGCCTTTATGACGGCACAAATCGTCAGAATGGACGGAGGGATGTCGGGCGTAAGAAAAATTTAAGCTTTGTGTCTTTTTAAGAACAGTCGGCCTTTAAGACGTTTGCTGCTTTGATGTAAAGCCCAGAAAAGAGGAACAAGAGAGGCGATAAACAAAGCCATTTTAATCCAAATCATTAAACCGACGGGATCATTTAGTTGAGTATTTGGAAAGAGGTTTTGAATGGCGACAGGGTGTGTAGGGAGCAGAATCATGACGAAGATGAAACTGCAAAATAGGCTGTAAAGCGCCAGTTCAAGTGCCAAAGCCAACTGTTTGTTGTTAGAGTCAAGTGTACCAGGACCAAATAAGGTGTGAATTTTGTCGATGTCCTCTGACTCAATAAAATAAGGGTGGGCTTTCAACTGATGTTCATTTTGCTGACTGATCATTCGAGTGTGTATTCTTTTTATTTTTAGACTAGCTTTTTTCGTATGGTTGTATATTATTCAACCATGCCGCAAATTTATACTCTATTGGTTGTCTTCATATCTGATTCAAATCATCGGAACTGTTGATAACCATACATTCTTTCTACATTTGAGATAATGGCAAGTTGAGGTGCAGTTAAAAGATACAGTCGTATTGCGGTTTTCAGAGCATAGGGTCACCCAAAAGGGTGAAGCAGCCTGCATCTGTACATTTTTGTTTTTTTTTGTGAATAAATGGCGGGAGAGTTCAGATAATACTAAGTTCTAAAAGCTGGAAACAAGCCTGAATTAATTTTAAATGCCTGATAATCAAGATGTGTAATTTTTGTTCCCGACCAATTGCAGCAAATTATCGATAGGATTTGTCCAATGAAATGAAAGCTGTTTATTCATGTTAATGTTGTTTGTTACTATTACGAGTGTGTTAACAAAGTTCATTGAAGGGCGGGCCATTTGTATTTTATTTATCATCAAAGTGTTGTTATTTTGCTCTAACCTATCCGCCCGCCCTGCAATGATTCAAGATCCTACACGGAAGATCATCATAATAGACGATTTCCACCCTTACTTTACTGAAAATTTAGAAGCCTCCGGAATAGAATGTCACTATCATCCGGATGTGCCTGCCAATGAAGTTGCAGATTTGATATATCCTTTTGAAATTGTGGCAGTTAGGAGTAAAGTTAATTTTGATAAAACCATACTGGACAGATTGCCAAACCTTAAATGCATAGCCAGAGGAGGAGCAGGTATGGACAATATCGACGAAACATACGCCCAGTCTAAATCCATAGAACTTTTAAACGCTCCTGAAGGCAACAGAGATGCTGTTGCCGAGCACACCATTGGCTTGTTAATTTCTTTGAGTAAAAACATAGTAAAATCGCACAACGAAGTCGCTAAAGGTGTTTGGAACAGAGAAGCTAACAGAGGTTGGGAAATTGGAGGAAAGACAATCGGATTAATTGGATTTGGAAATACCGGTTCGCGTGTTGCCAGGAAACTCAAGGGTTTTGATTGCAAAGTATTGGCTTATGATAAGTACTTGACATCAAACGAAACCAGCCAGGATGCGGAATTGGTTAGCCTCGAAACGCTGCTTAAATCATCAGATGTTATTAGCTTTCATGTACCATTGACATCGGAAACAAAATGGATGTTGAGTTCAAATCTGATTTCACAAATGAAGGAACAAGTCGTATTGATTAATACTTCCAGAGGTGGAGTGGCAAAAATGGAAGATGTGCTTGATGGTATAAAAGGTGGAAAAATCAAATCCTTTGCATGTGATGTCCTTGAAGATGAAAAAATAGAAAATTACACTGAAGAAAAGAGGGTCTTTTTGAATACTTTAATTAATGATTATCAGATTATTGTGACTCCGCATGTCGCGGGGTGGTCGGTAGAAAGTTATTTTAAAATCAGTCAGGTACTTTCAGAAAAAGTCAAAGCCTATACGACCAAAGCAAAAAATATTTAGATGAAAGTTGATTAATAGAAAAAAAACATTGAAATTGCCTCACTTTTTTGGGAAAATATTGTTATTAAAAAATTGTTTTGTAAAATAAATTGAATATGAATATTAAACTTACACTCAAGTCATTGCTTATCACTGTGCTGAGTTTGGGTAGCTTCATCGAAGCACAAGCCCAGAACAACACGGGAACGATACGCGGTGTTGTTTACAGAGATGGGAAACCGGCCAATCAGGTTCCAGTAATACTGATTGGGGAGGCCGATGATTCGATCACCACGGTAAAATCTGCCCTCAATGGTGAATATGAGTTCATCAACATTTATCCTGGTCAGTACTCGGTTAGGGTAAATGAAGCCAAACCAAATGAAGCCAAAGGTATTAAAGGATGGTTTGGATTTGAATCCGGATTATTTGACGTTACTGTTGAAGGTAAAAAATTCGACATAGCATTGGATGGTTACTCAGAAGCTTTGCAGTTTGACAGAGCAAAAATCTCTAGAGGAGCCAAAAAGGAAACAGTCCTTGAACAAACCGGTACAACCTTTACCAAAACGGATAAAGATCTTAAGAAGACTGGTATGCGTAATGCTACAGGATTTGCAGGACTATCAGGTGGTATCAACTCAGGTCCGAATGGATTGTCTGCCAGAGGTTCTCGTGTAGACGGTACAGCAGTGTTCATTGACGGTGTAAGGGTTAATAGCTCAGCACTGGCTCAAAGTATGAACAGTCAGGTGGACGTGATGCAGGCGGGTATTCCGGCTATGTTTGGTGACTTTACAGGATTGGGTATCTCAATCACAACCAAAGGTGGTAGCATCAGTGCAAGAAAGGCTGGTTCACTCGAGGTTAGAAGCAGCAGCATGTTCAACCCTTACCACAGTAATCTGATTGAAGGATTTTACGCAACTCCTATCTTGTGGAGAGTCAATCCAGATTACAAATCCGGTAAGAGTAATATTAAAAGAATTCCGGTAGCAGCCATGAATTTTGGCGCTAACTTCTTTTACATGCGCGAACCGAATCCTTCTTATATTGGCTATTACGTAATAAAAGACGATGCTCTGGCGCAAATTGAAAAGAATCCACTCATCATTAACCCTGATGGTGCGTTCGTTCACGCTGCCAACTACTTAACTGAAAATGACTATGATCTTGTTAAAGTAAGACCAAATGTATACTCATTAAGCAGTAATGCCAATGCTAAATTTGACTTCAAAGTTTCAGATTTGGCTACATTAACTGTATTTGGAAACTTTAACTACTCAGCAGGTGTTAATGGTGGTAATAATATTATGGCTTATAAAGGTAACCCATATTCTACCAGCACCTATACTTTGGGTTATATTAAATATACTCAATCTTTCAAAGGTCCTGACTCGCTTGCAAAAGCTACCAGAACTACTTTGAATAACACTACCTTTACCTTGCGTTTAGACTATCAGTCAACCTGGTCAAAATCTATGGACAACGACCATAAAAACAATGTATTTGATTACGGTTACATCGGTCAGTTTAAACACTACCCAACTGAATTCTACTCTTATTATGGTAACCTAAACAACCCTTCAGGTTCATCAAGAATGTTTGTTGACCAGAACGGAGATACAGTTTACCTGAGAAATTTTTGGGAACAAACTGGTTTCAGAGATACAGCAATTCGTTTCACACAGGCAGATATCAATACTGTAAGAGGTAACTATACTTCGGCATTATTTAATAAGTATAACGAGTTTGGTACAAGCCCTCAAAGTGATAATGCTATTCGTCAGGGATTAGGTTTGCTTAATGGAGATGGTCCAATCAACGTTTATTCTTTATGGAATACTCCTGGTACACCACTTGCAGGTTTCAGCAAATCTCAAAGTGAGCGTTACACAGTGTTTGCAATGGGTGAAACTGAGGTGAAAGGTGCTTTGAATTCTTCCAAGAAAGCAGCTTCTGGTCACAAATTGCAATTTGGTATTCAATATGAACAGTCAGCAATAAGAGGTTACGGTTTAGCTGCTACTCAGTTATGGCGCCAAATGTACCTGCTTGCTAACAGTCACATTGCAGAACTTGATAAATCTAACCCAATTTTGTCTTATGATGCTAATGGGGTATTCCAGGACACTATCCGTTACAACAGATTGGTTAATACCAGTAAACAAACCAACTTTGATAGAAACTTCAGAAACAAACTTATTGCTGAAGGAGCTACTGATGTTTACGGTAAAAAAATAACTGAAACTACCTTTATCGACATCAACTCATACAAACCAAGTGATTTCTCACTTAATATGTTCAGTCCTGATGAGCTTTTAAACAATGGTAGTGTTTTGGTAAGTTACTATGGTTACGACCATTTAGGTAACATAGTAAAAGGCAGACCAAGCATAAATGATTTCCTTCAGGACCCTTCTAAACGTGCAATTGGTGCTTTCATGCCAATATACACAGCAGCATGGTTCCAGGATCAGTTCAATTTCAAGGATCTTGAATTCAGATTAGGTGTTCGTTTGGAAAGATACGATGCAAACCAATCCGTATTAAAAGATCCATATTCACTGTATCCAATCAAACAAGCTGGTGAAGTAACACAGATTGATGGTAATGCAGTGTCTCATCCTTCAAACATTGGCAGTGATTATGCTGTTTATGTTGATGATGTTAAAAATCCTAGAAGAATTTTAGGTTACAGAAAAGACAATGTCTGGTACGATGAGAATGGTACTCAATTATCTTCACCTGACCTGATTGCCAACAGAACCAGCAACGGTAGAATTGCTCCATACCTGGTTGATCCTAATAATCAAAACCTGACTGAGAATTCATTTACCGATTACAAACCAAAAGTCAATATTCTTCCAAGAATATTCTTTAAATTCCCATTGAATCAGAAGAGTTTGTTCTACGCCAGTTACGACGTTTTGGCTCAGAGACCATCTGCCAACTTCGCAACAATTGACGACTACTATTACATGACTCAGAAAGCGACTAATGGTTTGAACAATCCGGCTTTGATCAGCAGATTAACTACAGACTATCAGATAGGTTTCAAACAGCAGTTGTCAAACAGCACTTTGTTGAACTTCATTTCTTATTACAGAGAAACCAAGAATGACATCAGTGCCTTCCAGTTTAACAATGCTTACCCTATCACTTACATTTCATACAACAACCTCGACTTCAGTACTGTTAAAGGTATGATCATCGAATTGAACTACAATGCTCCAAATAATATTTCATTAACTGGTAACTACACATTGCAGTTTGCAGATGGTACCGGTTCAAGCGTAGCATCACAAAGAGCATTGATTGCAAGTAACCAGCCAAACCTCAGATCACTTTTCCCATTGGGAGATTTGGATATCCGTCACCAATTGAAAGCTATCTTCAACTGGGAATTCTTTGATGGCAAAGGCATTACTGCAAAAGAAAAAGAAAAGAGAAAATATTTGGGTCCAATTATTGGAAAAACCAAAATCCTTTCAAACACCAACTTCAACCTGATATTTACTGCAACATCTGGTTTACCATACACTGCAACAACTCAACCGGTTCAACTTGGTTCAGTAGACAGAGCGCCAATTAAAGGTTCACCATTTGGTTCACGTTTACCTTGGCAGTTAAATACCAACCTGAATGTTCAGAAAGATATTCCACTAAACTGGAAAAACAGTAAAGGTGCAAGCAAAGGCGGTTACCTTCAGGCATACTTATATGTAACCAATCTGTTCAATACCAGAATTGTTTACTCCGTTAATCCTTACACAGGATCTGCCAGCGATGATGGTTTCTTAAACTCTCCAAAAGGTCAGCAAGCTTTGCAAAACCAGTTGAGTGCCGAAGCCTATAGCTTCTACTACAAGGCTGCTGTTAACAGTCCGTTCAATTATCAAGCTCCAAGAATGATTTACCTGGGTGCTAAATTTTATTTCCAATAATTAGTTTATTAAAAGTAGCAAGAATATGAAAAGTGTTTATATTAAATTTGGTTACTTGACTGCCTGCTTAGTTTTAGCTTTAACAGCTAATGCAGCAGAGATTAAAAATCTCTCTAAGAAGAGCGGTGGCAGTACCCAGGGTGCAGGCGGTGGCTTAGCCGAATTTGCCAGCACCTGTAAGGCGGCTTCCCAAAGTGCCGACTTAGACATCAACAACGTCCGTACAAGAATCCTCAATGGAGGTGATATGTGGTGGGACTTAAACAATCCAAAGTATGAAATACCAAAAGTGACAGACGCAAACAGTGTGAGAAAACACTCTTTGTTTTCTGGAGCACTATGGATAGGTGGTCTTGGCAGAGGTGATGGTAATTTGCGTATGGCAGCCATGACTTATCGTCAGCGTGGTAGTGATTTCTGGCCAGGTACACTCGATATGAACGATGTGAGTACCGACCCTGGTCGTTGCGAAGCCTGGGATAAAATGTTTAAGGTTACCAGAGAAGAAATTCTGAGACAGCAAAATTCAGGTTATACGGATGTACCTCAAAGCTTGCTTGAATGGCCAGCCTGGGGTAATCCAAATACGCCTTTCGCATCTAATCAGACCAATGAACTGGCTCCTTATTTTGATGTGGACAGTATTCCTGGATATAATCCATTGCAGGGTGACTATCCAATCCTGGATCCACTGAGACCAGCTGATAAGAATCTTCCAAAAGACCAGCCTGATCAGATGATTTGGTTTGTATACAACGACAGAGGTAATGTGCACTCTGAAACCGGTGGAATTCCAATCGGTCTTGAATTGCAAACAACTGCCTTTGCCTTCCAAACCAATGATGAAATCAATAACATGACTTTCTACAGAACCAATATCGTTAACAGAGGTTTCGAGAATCTTGACAATACCTACTTCGGTGAATGGGTAGACGCAGATTTGGGTAACTATTCTGATGACTATGTAGGTTGTGATGTTGGTCGTAGTTTAGGTTACTGTTACAATGGTGACGATAATGATGAAGGTGTACTCGGATACGGTTTGAATCCTCCAAGCGTGGGTGTCGACTTCTTCCAGGGTCCAAAAGATACCGCTGGAAACGAACTGGGAATGGGTGCATTTGTATACTATAACAATACAAGTGACCCTGTTAATGGTAACCCTGACAATGCCATCGACTTCTATAACCTTTTACAAGGTAACTGGATGAATGGTGTATGTATGAAATACGGAGGTAACGGTGTTAATGGTAGCGTTTGTACCAAATATATGTTTGACGACGGAACAAACCCTGCTACAGCTTCATTGCCAAGATGGACTGAAAAATCGGCCGGTAACCAGCCTGGTGACAGACGTTTCCTACAATCTGCAGGTCCTTTCACTCTTGTTCCTGGTGCAAGCAACACAGTAACTGTTGGTGTGGTTTGGGCTAAAACAACTTCAGGTGGTGCTACAGGTTCACTTGGATTATTGAAATTAGCTTCAGATAAAGCACAGAAACTCTTCAACAACAGATTCGATTTACCGGATGGTCCTGAGCCTCCAACTGTAGAAATGCAGGAATTAGAAAATGAACTGGTTCTTAAATTCTTAAATACAGATGTTACTGAAAAGTACTTCGAGGAAATTAAAAACGAAAAGAATCAAACTATTGAATATAAATTCCAGGGTTACATGGTGTATCAGTTAAAAGATGGTACAGTATCTAACAGTGAATTGAACGATATTGAAAAAGCAAGACTGGTACTTCAGTGCGATGTTAAAGACAATATCAGCACCATGATCAACATGGAATATGATGGTGATGTTTCTGCCAACATTCCTAAACTGAAAGTAAATGGTTCTAACGAAGGTATCAAACATACTTTCTCTTTAAAAGAAGATGCGTTTGCTGCAGGATCTAACAAAACACTGGTTAACTTTAAAACATACTATTACTTAGTTATTGCTTACGGATATCCATCCAATGACCCTCAGAAACTTGAAGAAGTTCAGTTCCTGGCCGGTAGAAACACTATTAAACTTTCAGGATATCCTCACAAATCAGAACCTGAATTTGGTGGAAGCAAACTTGGTGCAGGTTATGGTGATGGTCCGATGTTAAAACAGATGACCGGTAGAGGTAATGGCGGTATGATATTGGAATTTACCGATGAAACCATAAACGAAATTTTAGCCAATGGTTCATCTGCTACTCCTGTATATTTGGGTGGTAAAGGTCCGGTTAAAATTAAAATCGTTGACCCTCTAAAAGTTCCAAAAGCTGATTTTGAGTTTAGATTTATTGAGCCTAATCCGGTAAAAGTTAAAGGTGGTTCAATTAAATATCAGGACTCAATCAATGCAAAGAGCTACTGGGTATTAACCAATTTAACAACAGGCGAATCTGTATATGCAGATGGTCCGATTGATACTTTAATAGAGACAGTTCAGGGAAAAGCTTCCTGGAGAGGTCCAACAAAAACAGTTAACAATTTAGCTGAATGGGGTATGGCTGTTGAAATTCAGCAGGTGAACACACCAGGTAACAATCCTTATGGCGAAACTACAAATGGTTTCATTAGTTACTCAGTAACATTTGCAGATGATAACAAACGTTGGTTGACAGCAGTAACAGATGTTGATGCAGAATACTCACCGTTTAACTGGATCCGTTCAGGAACCAGCGGATTGTCAGCTGCTACTTTCGATGGATATATCCACGACTTCTATTCAGATTTTGATCCTACCCATACAGGTAACGATTCTTACGACCCTTATGAAGCATTTGAGAAAATCTGGGACAGAAGAATTGCTCCTTACGCACTTTGTGCAAGAATGGAAGGTCCTGCTAATAACGGTGCTACTATTTACGCTCCAGCCTGGAAAGGTTCACAAGTTACAGACAATCCACTTTCAGAATTGGCTAGTATACAATTGGTAATTACTCCAGATGTAAGAAAATGGACTAAATGTGTGGTTGTTGAAATGGCTGAAGATAAGAACCTGAGTGAAGGTAATATGGAGAAATTCAACATGCGCTGGCATGCATCTAAGAAGCCTAAATTCAATCCAAGTGATGGAAGTTTCATTGAATGGGAAGAATCAACAGACCCTAACGACAAAGGTATGTCTTATTTCCCTGGATATGCAATCAATCTTGAAACAGGTGAGCGTTTGAATATCATGTTTGGTGAAGATTCATATTTAACCGGAGCTGAAGGTGGTAATGACATGATCTGGAACCCAACATCTAAATACTCAGATGGTACTTATCAATACAATGGTGGAAAACATAACATCTATGTAATGGGTAGTTATGTAGGTATGTCATCACGTATTTACAAAGGACCAATCTATGATGAAGGTGCAGCTTACAATGCTTTATTGAAAGTAAATGCTCCGGGTGCTATTGTAAATCAGGTTGACAAACGTAAAGTATATTCTCAGGCAATGTGGGTAATTCCGGCAATGGCTGCTCCAAGTTTCAGTTTGAAAAATGGTGTTCCTCCTACCGAAGTTAAAATCATGCTGAATGTGAGAAAACCTTACAACAAATCTATCGCTGGAGATACTGCTACAATTCCTAGATATACATTCTCAACTGAAAGTGTATACAACAATATCAATCAGACTACAGGTAAAAATGCTGTTGATTTGATAAACGTTGTGCCTAACCCATATTATGCAAGTTCTGGATACGAGTCAAGTGCAATTGATTCAAGGGTTAAGATTACCAATTTGCCTCCAAAATGTACAATTTCAATTTACTCATTGAATGGTACATTGGTAAGAAGAATTGAGAAAGACGACAACGAAACATTTGTTGACTGGGATCTTAAGAACAATGGAAAAGTGCCGGTTGCAAGTGGTTTCTACATCATTCACGTAGACTGCGGAGATTTGGGTGAGAAGATTTTAAAGTGGTATGGCGTGATGCGTCAGTTAGATTTAGATACATATTAATCATTAAGAAAGAATCAGTATGAGAAAAAATATATTTGTAGCGATAGCAGCAGTAATAACTTCAGGTTCTATGATGGCCCAGTTATCTGCTCCTGCCCGAACTGGTCAGTATGGTTTCACTCAGTTAATGGTGAACGGCTGGGCTCAGTCAAGTGGTATGGGCAATGCCAGCGCAGCTTTGGTTTCAGGTGTGGAATCCTTTCACTGGAACATAGCAGGTTTAGGAAAAGTAAATGGTACGGAGCTGGCTTTTAGCAGATCGGCATGGTTAGTAGGTACCGGTATCAATATTAATTCATTTGGTTTTGCTCAGGCATTATCAGGTGGTAAGGGTGTCATCGGTATGGCCATCAGTTCATTCTCTCTTGGTCAAATTCCAATCACAACTTACGATCAGCCGGATGGAGGTATAGGTACTTATAAGCCTTCAATCAGCAACATCAACCTTGGTTATGCTTATAACTTTGGTGATAAGATTTCAGCAGGTATCAATGTTAAATTGGCCTCTGAATCTACTCCTGATGTGCATGTCGGAGCGTTGGGTATTGATGCAGGTTTGCAATATGCCGACCTTTTAACCAAGAAGACAGTTAAGTATATGAGTCCTGAACAAAATCCTGCAGCAGCAAGAGGTTCGGATATTCGTTTCGGTGTAAGTATTAAAAATCTGGGAACAGATGCCAAATACAGTGGTGATGGTTTAGCTGCCAAATCCAATATTGATGGCAAATCCTACACTCAAACTACTTCACAGCGTGCAGATAAAACCCCTTTGCCTTCATTCATTAACATTGGTCTGGCCTATGATTTCCGTTTGGATGCACAGAAGGATAAATACTGGCACAGATTAACCACCGGTTTAAGTTTTTCTAACAACTCTGCTGCTCCAAATCAGACAGCCTTTGGATTGGAATACTCTTACAGAGAAATGTTAATGTTAAGAGCCGGATACAATTATGAGAAAGGTATTTTGAAATATGAAACCAGAAACAATGCCTATACTGGTATGAATTTGGGTGCAACTGTTCAATTGCCTTTGGATAAGAAAAGACAAAATGTGATTGGCGTTGACTATTCATACAGACACACCAATCCTTTTAATGGCACACACACATTTGGATTGAGAATTTCAATTAAATAATTCAAATTTTTATATAACTTTGCGCAAGTGCTTCCATTTTGGAGGCACTTGTTTTTTTTTAAAACTACCAAGAGTATGAGTGAAATAATCTATTTAACCAAAGAAGGTTACGAGAATCTTAAAAAGGAGATTGAATATTTACAAAAGGTTCAACGCCCTGCAATCAGTGCGCAAATTGCAGAAGCAAGGGATAAGGGTGATTTATCGGAAAATGCTGAATACGATGCCGCCAAAGAAGCTCAGGGACTGCTCGAAGCTAAAATTGCTAAACTCAATGACATGTTTGCCAATGCAAGAATAATTGATGAGAGCAAACTGGATATTTCTAAAGTGAACCTTTTAAGCAAAGTGAAAGTTAAAAACCTGAATGCTAACAGGGAAATGGAGTATATGATTGTTTCGGAAAAAGAAGCAGATATGAAACTCGGAAGAATTTCCAGCAAATCTGCCATTGGTTCAGGTTTGATTGGTAAAGCCAAAGGAGATGTAGTAGAAATTAGCGTACCTGCCGGTGTTGTTAAACTCGAAATTCTCGAAATTTCTCTTTAATTATGTCCACTATTTTTTCAAAAATTATAGCCGGTGAAATTCCGTGTTATAAATTGGCTGAAAACGAACATTTTTTAGCATTTCTGGATGTCAATCCTGTGGCTAAAGGACACGCATTGGTAATACCTAAAGTCGAAACAGATTATATATTTGATATGGATGATGCCAGTCTTGCCGCACTCCATATTTTCGCCAAGAAAGTTGCAAAAGCTGTAAAGGAAGTCGTTCCTTGTAAAAAAATCGGAGTTGCTGTCGTTGGATTAGAAGTGCCTCACGCTCATGTGCATTTGATTCCAATGAACACCATAGGCGATATGAGTTTTACAGGCGAAAGGGTGAAACTTAGCCCTGAGGAATATCAAATCCTGGCACAATCTATTGCGGCCAAATTAGATTAAAAGCTTCCTGTTTATTTCTTTGGATAATTGATTTAATGACTTTTATCCCAATTTTGTCTCTGATTGTAGAACGGATTCATGACAGTTGTAACAAAATTGATTAATTTGCGTTAGACACGTATTGAATAAAGTGCTACCAAGATTTAATTATATTTTTCTGTTATTAATGACCACATGGGTTGGCAATCTCTCTGCTCAATTTCATAAAATAAGTGGTACGGTCCGAAATTCACTTTTGGAACCATTAGCTTTTGTTAAGGTTTCTGTTCAGGGCAATGCCAGCTTAAATACACAGACGGATGTAAAAGGTAATTATGAGATTAAAATAAGTGATGGTAGTTATATTTTAATCTATACTTTTCAAAATTATAAGACGCTTAAGATGCCCGTTACAGTTTCGGGTGCGGATGTAGTTCAGGATGCTATTCTAGAAATGATTCAAGCTAATTTTGATGCGGCGAAAGTAACATCCAAAAGAGTAGACAGATCAGAGGAAATTATCAAGAAGGTTATTGATAACAAGTATAAGTACTTGCGAAACAATGCATTTTCTGTTGATGCTTATATTAAAGCAACTGAAATCTCAGAAACTACCAGTAAGAAGAAAAAAGACACTGTCAAGACTGTTCAAAGCGGCTTGAATCTGGCAGAAGTGTTTATGACAGTGCACTTCGCACCCCCTAATAAAATTAAAGAAGAAAGAAATGGTGTAGAAATAAGAGGGGATAAGTCGAGCTTATTTTACCTGACACATACCGATGGACATTTTGATTTTTACCGAAATTTAATTGAAATACCTGCTTTAAGTGAAATGCCAATTTTATCCCCTATTAGCAATAGCGGATTGATTGCTTATAAGTACAAATTATTAAGTACTTTTTACGAGAATAACAGAAAGTACTATGAGATAAGAGTGCAGCCGGGCATGCTGGGCAATGCTTTGGTGTCAGGGAAACTCATTATTGAAGACAGTACCTGGTGTCTGAAATCTTTGGATTTGTATTTCCCTAAATACCACATGGTAGAGTATGACGAATTTGAGATTAAGCAGGAATTTGCATGGAAAGACAGTAATTATATTTTGGTGAAACAAGAATTTAATTACAAAGCTAAATTTGGAAAGGAGGCTGCAAGTGGCAGAACTGTTGTTTATTATTCTAATCATAGAATGAATCCGGAGTTTGGTAAGAGATTTTTCAGTAATGAATTGAGCTCAACTACACAGCTGGCGTATGAGCGCGACTCGGTTTATTGGAAAGATATCCGGCAGGAACCATACACCGCAAAAGAACTGGCTTTTATTAGAAGGAATGACAGTTTAAAAGCTATAACCAGTCAAAAGCACTGGCAAGATTCAGCTGATAGTGTATACAACAGAATAACGATAAAAAAATTATTTCTGATGGGTCAGGGAAATTATCTGCGGTCAAAGGAACGGAGAGTTTACTTCAAACCATTGCTTTTTGTATACACACCTGTATATATTGCAGGGCCCAGAGTGAATTATTGGGTTTATTACGCACGTGAGTTTAAAAATAAGAAATCGTTTGATTTATTTGTGCGTCCGAATTACGGGATATTAAACAGGGATTTGAAAGGGACAGCTTCATTTTCCAAGTTATATGATCCTTTCCGGCGAGGATCTTATGCAGCCAGTATAGGTTCCGATTTTGGGATAATTAATCCTTATGCCTCCTGGATTAAAACTTATGCCCGTCAGAATTTTTATCAGCAGGATTACGGTAGTTTTTATCACAGAATTGAGCTTATTAATGGGTTGTATATCGGATCGATGGCTGAGTTTGCAAACAGACGATCGATTGCCAACATGAAATTTGATTCAAGAGGGGATAGTCTGTGGGGAGGCAATACCAATGTGGTTGGTTTCCAGGATTACAAAGCATTGTATGGTACGCTGACATTATCGTATGTACCTTTTCAGAAATACATACGTGAACCTTACCAGAAATTGATTCTTGGTTCGAAATGGCCTGAAGTAAGTGCCTCATATAGAAAGGGACTTAATGTTTTGGGCAGTGTTGTCAACTTTGACTATTTGGAATTCAGAGCCGAGCAAGATATTAAAATAGGGCTGGCCGGAATTAGTAAATATAGATTTGTAACGGGTGAATTTTTGTCAACGAAAAGATTGGAGAGGGTAGACTACAAATACCAATGGTCTATTGGTCCTGTATTTTTCGCCAATCCATTGTACTCATTCCAGGGATTGGATTCTTCATTTGCTACATTCAAGCGGTTTTATGAATTGCATTATTTGCACAGATTTAATGGAGCATTAATTAATAAAGTGCCATTCCTTAAAAAGTTGAACATAATAGAGGTAGCAGGTGCTGGATTGCTGGCGACTACTGAAAGGAAAATGCGATATGCAGAGATGTATGTTGGTATAGAAAAGATTCTAAGAATTTGGAAAGAGCGGGTTAGAATAGGCTTTTTCTTTGTTGTTGCGGAGAGCAATCTATTCAATTACGCACCGCAGTTTAAGTTCACCATCGAGACTTAC
>CAUJCT010000010.1 GCA_963169345.1 Bacteroidota bacterium | reverse complement strand
AAGGAGAAGAAATGGAATGGGTCATAGAAGATAAAAATACATTTGTTTTACAGAGAGTTAAGAAAGATCCTATAAGAAAAATTAAAGCAAATGAGGAACAATAAAATTGTTTAAGTTGACGCCTATGCCCTCCGGGACTTTTATTGTGGATATACTTAAAGCTTATCGACGCCATACGACTTAACGACATTTCAACTAAACGACTTAACAGCGAAGCTCATTACAGCGAAACAATTCAGCAGCGTCAGCGTTCCGCTTTCCCTTACGACTTAACAACTCAACGACTTAACGACTTAACAGATTCCATAATTTAATTGCTTCGCAATCAAATATGCTTTACCATCGCCTTGGTATAATCGCTGCTGGCTTGCTGTATTAAAACATCGGTTTTGCCTTGCTCTATGATGTAGCCGTTGCGCAATACTATTAAATAGGAACAAAACCACGCCGCTACCGCCATGCTGTGGGTGATCATTAAGATGCTTAATCCTTCCTGTATTTGAAGGTCTTTCAGTAGATTTAATATTTGAGCCTGTACCGATAAATCGAGTGCTGAGGTGGATTCGTCGCATATCAATAACTTGGGCTTTACGGCCAATGCCCTGGCTATGCATATCCTCTGTCTCTGACCGCCACTGAAATCGGATGGATACTTGCGTCTGTCTTCAAGTTTTAAACCTACTTTAGTCAAGAGACTGCTGATTTCGTTCTGTACCTCTACCCCATTCAGTTCAGGCTGATGCAAGTGTATCACTTCTTCGAGCATGTCTTCTATGCGTATCAAAGGATTCAAAGCTGAGAAGGGGTCCTGGAAAATCATCTGCACATTGGAGGACAATGGTTTGTTGTTCTCGAAATCGAACTCGATGGTACCGCCTGTTGCTTCTTCCAACTTCACCAATAATTTGGAAATGGTGCTTTTGCCGGAGCCCGACTCTCCTATCAATCCTACACTCTGACCTTTGCGCACTTCGAAGCTCACCGATTTTAAAGCTCTGTATACTTTGCCGTCTTTGCTGTATTCTTTGTGCAACAAATGAGCGTTGACTATACTCTCGTCTGATTTCTGTGGTTCCCTGAATTGGCTGTTCGAATTTTCTGCTTGCTCAAAATCCTGAATGGTCTGTAATCTGTGACCGCGTTTTTCGGGATTAGGTTTGCAAGCCAGGAGTGCTTTGGTGTACAATTCCTTTGGTGTCTGTATGATTTGTTCTGCAGCACCCGACTCAACAATTTGTCCTTTGTACATCACCAGTATGCGGTCGGAAAATTTATGTACAGCATCTAAATCGTGCGAAACGAACAATACACTTTTGCCTTGTTCTTTGGTGAGCTTTTTTATGAGTCCCAGAATTTCATCTTGCAACAACACATCCAATGCGGTTGTGGGCTCATCTGCAATGATTAAGTCAGGGTCACCAGCCAGTGCCATAGCAATCATGACACGCTGACGTTGACCACCGGAGAGCTCGAATGGATAGGCTTTCATAACCTTGTCCATATCGTTGAGTTCGACCATATCCAGCAATGACTTGGCTTTCTTCAAAGCTTTGTCACCTTTAAATCCGCAGAGATATAGGTTCTCTAAGATTTGTTTGCCGCAAGTCTGAACAGGATTGAGTGCGCTGAGAGGTTCCTGAAAAATATAGGCAATTTTCTTAAGTGCAAATTGCTCTCTGATTTTAGAGGAAGCGTGCAACAACTCAGTTGACTGTCCTTTATCATCGAAAATTATAGAGCCTTCTGCCTTTAAAGTTTTAGGCAAAAGATTGAGTATAGACAAACAAGAAAGTGATTTCCCTGAGCCTGATTCACCAACAATGGATACAATTTCCGATTGACCGATTTCGAAAGAAACTCCGTGTACCAGGGTTTCATTTTTAGTTGAAATGGTTAAATTGGAAACTTGTAGCAAAGGCATTAGAATCCCATGTTAGTTGGTTGCTTTTGAGAAAAATTCTTGATGGTATTTTTATACTTCAGATTTTCTTTGATGTCGGAGAGGAATTCAATCAATTCTTCAGGTGACAACAAGACCTTCACATTGTCGGGCAGTTTAAGTTCCTTCTTATTGACCACCTGAGCGCCACTGAGCAGAATTTGCGTCTCTTTCCAGTTTTTGCCTAAGTTGTTTATGAAGGTTTGCAAACTGACATTGCTGTTAAGCGAAGTGATGATACTAAAAATAAAGTCCGGTTTACGGATATCGAAAATTTTATACAGATCTTCAAATGGTGTTTGCGAACCCAGGTAAATGACTTCATGACCTCTGGAGCGCAATACATAATTGGCGAAGAGAATGCTTAAGTCGTGCGACTCACCTGTAGGAACGAAAACCAGGAATTTTTTAGAATCAGAGTTTGGTCTGACAGATAAATTATCGATAGCAACAAACAATCTCTGACGGATGAGGTTAGAGATAAAGTGTTCGTGGGCAGGGTGAATGGAGCCGGATAACCAAAGCAAACCAATTTGTTCCATAAATGGGAAAACGATTTGCATCATGGTATCTTCCAATCCGAGTTTAAGAATATTGATGGATAAGATTTTATTGAACTCTTTTTCATCAAAGAGCATCATGGTACTGATGAGCGCCTGAATCTGTCCGTCGTACTTGGATTTGTTTTCAGAGAGTTGCTGACATTTCTCCCTGATTTCTTCCAGACTCATCTCCGCAATCTTAGAAATTTTATAGCCGTTGTTGTTCAGAATAGAAATATTGAGAATCAAACGCAACTGGTCTTCATCGTAATAACGAATACCTGTATCCGTACGATGGGGGGTAAAGATTCTGTAGCGCTGTTCCCAGATTCTGATGGTGTGGGCTTTAATTCCGGTGATGTTTTCAAGGTCTTTGATGAAGAGTTTGTTTCTAAAATCTTTCTTGCCTTTTTTCATTTCTTTTATTGGTTATTTGTGTAAAGTGTTTTTTAAACTTTTTGGGGTGATTTTTGTTCTTTATTCTATATGGCTAAATTTCTAATTGCCGGTGGTTCCGGAATGATAGGCTCAAAATTAATTAAAAAACTTAAACAAAACAACATTGAATATGTTTTTCTTTCAACACAAAAAAATGTTAATTCGCTGAAAAACAGATACCATTGGAATCCAGATAAGAATATCTTCCCAGAATTGGACCTAAAAAGTTTTGACGCTGTCATTAATTTTTGCGGTGCAGGGATATTTGATAAAGATTTTACTGAAGAGAGAAAACGTGAACTATTAGACAGCAGAGTCAGGCCCATTTTAGCCCTTAAAAATGCCTTTGAATCTCAAAAAGTCAAAGTGCCATATTTCCTCTCAGCTTCTGCTACGGGTTATTATCCCAATATTTCCAAAGACCTCATGGATGAAGCGACTCCAAACGGTTCTGAATATTTAAGTCAGTTGGTGGAAGCCTGGGAAGAAGCCATTTTCTCGAGTAACAGCATGGCTGAAAAAATCGGAGCATTGCGCATAGGCATTGTTTTATCGGATACAGGTGGCTTTTTAAAACCATGGGAAACATCGGTGAAGTTATTTGTTGGAGCAGCTCCGGGCTCCGGACAACAATTCGTCAGTTGGGTGCATGTAGATGATTTGTGCGAAATGATTTTATTCGCTATTCAACACAAAACAGAAGGCCCGTTTAATGGCACAGCTCCCAACCCTGAAACTATGTCAAATATACTGAAACTACTGGCCAAACAACTCCACCGTCCCTTGATTTTACCGAATATTCCGGTCATTGCCCTGCGACTGATTTTTGGTAAAGAACGCCACAAACTTTTGCTCACCGACCAGAAAATTCAGCCCAAACGCATGCTGGATGCCGGTTTTAAATTTCAATTCAATTTTGCTTCAGAGGCTATTCAAAACATTTACAAAGCATGAAAGACCAAATTTCAGTATTCTGGTTCAGACGCGACTTCAGGTTAAAGGATAACGCCGGCCTTTATCATGCCTTGAAATCGGGGTATAAAGTGATGCCCACTTTTATCTTTGACACGGACATCCTCGACAAGCTTAGCAACAAAAAAGATTTGAGGGTGAATTTTATCTATCAAACCCTGATGGAACTGAGGACTGAGTTGCTGCAACTGGGCAGTGACATCCGTGTGTACCATGGCAGTCCCTTAAAAATCTGGGAAAGTCTGATAAGTGAATATTCAATAGCTCAGGTATACACCAATCGCGATTATGAACCTTATGCCATTAGCAGAGACAAGGCCGTTAAAGAATTGTTAACTAAAAATGGCATTGAATTTAAAGACTACAAAGACCATGTGATATTTGAGAAGGATGAGGTATTAAAAGACGATGGTACGCCGTATACCGTGTACACACCTTACTCCAAAAAATGGAAAATAAAATTAAATGACTTTTATCTCAAAGCCTATCCAACAGAGCGGTATTTAAGTGCCCTTCTCCCCTTTAGGAACAATGATGTACCCTCTTTGGAAGCTTTGGGATTTGAGTCGGTAGCTTTTGATTATCCTTCAAAAACGGTCAGTCAGGGCATTATAACACAATACCATTTGCAGCGCGATATTCCTTCGGTAAATGGCACCAGTAAATTGAGTTTGCATTTCCGATTCGGGACAATTTCTATTCGCGAGAAAGTGGCCAAAGCCAGACAACTGAACGAGAAATTTTTCAATGAATTGATCTGGCGGGATTTTTACATACAGATAATGGCGCATTTTCCGCATGCGATGGAGCGTTCATTTAAACCCGCCTACGACAAGGTAGAATGGGAGAATGACGAGCAAAAATTCAAAGCCTGGCGTGAAGGGAAGACCGGATATCCTATAGTTGATGCAGGCATGCGCGAGCTCAATTCCACTGGCTATATGCACAACAGAGTCCGCATGATTGTAGCCAGTTTTTTATGTAAGCATTTGCTTATAGATTGGCGCTGGGGCGAAGCTTATTTTGCAGAGAAGTTATTGGATTTCGAACTGGCGAGCAACAACGGTGGTTGGCAATGGGCATCCGGTTCGGGGGTCGATGCAGCGCCATATTTCAGAATATTCAATCCGTATTTACAGACAGAGAAATTTGATCCTGACAGACTTTACATCAAAAAATGGGTACCCGAATACGGCACGCCTTTATATCCAAAGGAAATTGTAGTTCATGAAGAATCAAGAGAAAGATGTTTAAAAGCGTACAAACAAGCATTGGAAACATTGCCAGCCTGATTTAGGGCAGATTACAATTCATAATTAGTATTTGACTTTATAGTTTAGCTCAGAATCGCTAATATTGCAGCTTATTTTAAAAGAAGAATGAAAAACATTTCAGTTATAGGATGCGGCACCATGGGTAATGGGATTGCACACGTATTTGCTATGCATGGTTACGCTGTTAATTTGATTGACATCAACGAAGCAGCACTTCAGAACGCTTTGAAAAAAATCGGTTCAAACCTCGACAGACAGGTCAGCAAACAAATCATTACCGAAGAACAAAAAGCTGCAACATTAGCCAATATCAGCACTACCACTGAGCTATCCAAAGGTGTTTCCAATGCCGACCTGGTAGTAGAAGCGGCTACTGAAAATGTGAACATCAAATTACAAATCTTCAGAGACATTGATGCGGCTGCTCCGGCTCATTGCATCTTGTCCAGCAATACATCTTCAATCAGCTTAACTAAAATAGCAGCTGTAACCAGTCGTCCTGAAAAAGTCATTGGCATGCACTTTATGAATCCGGTGCCTGTAATGAAATTAGTGGAAGTCATCAATGGTTACAAAACCGACAAAGCAGTAACGGAGACCATTATGGAACTGAGCTGCAACATTGGCAAAGTACCTACACTGGTTAATGATTATCCCGGATTTGTAGCCAACAGAATATTGATGCCAATGATCAACGAAGCCATTATTACCTTGAATGAAGGTGTTGCGGGTGTTGAAGAGATAGACACTGTAATGAAACTCGGTATGGCTCATCCAATGGGACCCTTGCAGTTAGCTGATTTCATTGGCTTAGATGTTTGTCTGGCTATTATGAATGTTTTACACGAAGGTTTGGGCAATCCAAAATACGCACCATGTCCTTTGTTGGTGAATATGGTCACTTCAGGAGATTTGGGAGTAAAATCAGGACGTGGTTTCTACGATTACAGTGGAGGCGGCAAAGACCTGGTTGTTGCACCAAATTTTAAATAGGGTTAAATACATAGAGCCAAAATAATAAACCCCTACTTAAAAAGATTATTTGGCGTTTAGTTTGTCAAATTATCCTTTAGTTCATAGGTTGCAATAAATTAAAAATTAAATTTATTAGCACACATAAATTTCATTTTTTAAAATTTATAAAAATCATTTATGGAAACGGATGTGCGGGTTGAGTCCACGAACGCGTAGAATTTAAATCATGGCAGCCACGAGCAGGTTGGATATGCAGCGGCAAAGCCATGATTGAAATTTTGGTTCGTGGTGGCCTTTTTTTTGTTTACTTCTTTTTGGCCAATCAAAAAAAAGTAAATGCCACGCCTGCGGCACGAGCAGGCAATACATATATTTTAGATATTCATTTAGAATACCTGATTAAAAAAGTAATAAACATGTAAAAGTTGTGTAGGTGAAAAAAAACACGCAACTTGCAATCTTATGTCAAATAAGGAATCGTGGGGATCGCGGGTAGGTTTGGTTTTAGCTATGGCGGGCAACGCCGTGGGCTTAGGTAACTTCCTCAGATTTCCGGTACAGGCTGTTCAGAATGGCGGTGGTGCTTTCATCCTGCCCTATCTCATTTGTTTTTTGTTAATGGGTATTCCCTTGCTTTATGTCGAATGGGCAATGGGCAGATTTGGCGGTAAAACATCGCACCACTCCACCCCTTTTATTTTAAACAGTATGGACAAAAGGCCGATGTGGAAATACATTGGCGTGTTTGGCATATTCACCAATGTGGCGGTGGCAGCTTATTATTGCTATTTAGAAAGCTGGACATTGTCGTATGTTTACCATTCAATCGTTGGCAGTTTCTCGAATTTTAATCAGGCAGAAGTAGCAGGCTTTTTTGAATCCTACACCGATTTACATACCAGTACAACAGGTATTCCTTATGAAAATATTGTTTTTTGGATCATTTGCCTTTTGCTCAACACATGGATATTGAGTAAGGGTTTAAGCGGTGGTGTTGAAAAGACTGCTAAAATCGGCATGCCATTGTTAATTTTGTTTGGAATTTTTCTGGCTTATAAAGGCATCACTTTAAAAGCTGGTGAAAACAATGCAGTATTTGATGGAACAGTAGGATTAAATTATTTATGGACCCCTGATTACAGCAGTATTTGGAACTTTAAAGTCTGGCTGGCAGCTGCAGGTCAGATTTTCTTTACCCTATCACTGGGTATGGGCTCCATTCATTGTTATGCCTCCTACATAAAATCAAAAGACGATATCGCTCTCAACTCACAATCTGCAGGCTGGATGAACGAATTTGTAGAAGTGGTTTTGGGCAGTTCTATTCTCATTCCTATTGCTGTTGGCTATTTAGGTATAGATACTGTTTTGGAAATGACTCAAAACGGAGGACTTGGTTTAGGCTTTAAAACTTTGCCTTATTTATTTCAGCAATGGGGACCAACTATGGCAGTCATAGCCGGAGTGATGTGGTTTGGCTTATTGTTTTTTGCAGGCATTACTTCTTCGCTAGCTATGGGCACACCTTGGATGGGATTTCTGGAAGACGAATTCAACTGGAAAAGAGAAAAAGCCGCCTGGTCGTTCGGATTAGTAGTCCTTATTTTGGGATTGCCTACAGTTATGTTTTACAAAGAAGGCGTATTTGATGAATACGATTACTGGGCAGGGACTGTTTCACTGGTTGTATTTGCATTCTTCGAAATCATATTGTTTTCATGGATTTTTGGCATAGACCGAGGTTGGAAAGAAATCAATGAAAGTGCCGATATTAAAGTACCCATTGCCTATAAATTCATTATAAAATTTGTGACACCTGTATTTTTGGGTATGGTGTTGTTTGGCAGTATGCCGGATATTTGGAAAACCATTACACATGCCAACGACAAACAAGAAATTGTCTATTTAAATGATACCCGATTGATTTCAAAAGATGGTATAGCCATGCGTTCGAAATTACCAGCAGAATGGAGTGACTCTTTTATATTCCATTCCAATGTAATGATGAACGAAAGTCTGACAAAAGATCAAAAAAATCAAATATTGGGATTAAGGGCATTTTCCAATAAATACGAAAAATACATGACTCCGGAAATAGCAGTTGTAGAGGCTCCAAAACGCATCAAAGAACTGGAAGAGCGCATGTTTTATAAAAACTTATCACGACCATTCCTTATCTTGATTTTTTTACTGATAGCCTGGATGGTGTATATTGCACATAACAAAAGAAAGAAAAAACATCAACATTCGATATGAATACACAAGCATTGATATGGATGGTAACCGCCTATTCTGTCGTTATATTTATGACAGGCTATTATTTCATCAAGATTTTGAGAACACCACCAAAAGACCCTAAACACGACAGTTATTCAGAGACATGAAAGATACATTAACAAAAGCAGCCAATGAAGTAAGCGTAGAGAGTTTCAAAACCACTCTGATTATTTCAGAAATCGTTATAACCGCATTGGTTCTGTATGGATTTTATTTGATATTTAACAATTTCAACAAGAAGAACAAAGCTTTTCGCAACGAACAATCGAAGAAAAACTAAGTTGCTGTTGAGTTGGTAATATTTACTGAAAGAGAGAATAAAAAAAGACTGCACAGTATTACTACCATGCAGCCCGGAAATAAACAACCTACTCTTACTAAAAGTGGTATTAATTAAAGGGATTACATCTTAAAACCACTTCCATTACCTTGTATACTTGTACAAGTAGTCGGTTGTACCATAGGTAAATTCAGTGTCGAAAGCTTTTTCGTTCAGATTTTTAATCTTCATAGTAGTTGGCATACTAGTGCCCATAAATAACATGCTGATAGAAGAAGAATCTGAGCTGAAATCGAATGTACCAACATCTTCCCATTTGCCCATATACTCATATTTAAAGACCCCCTGTCTTGTAAACTGGTACTTGCCGGTTCCGTTTGTTGTTTTCATGACATTGTTTTCGTAAGTCTCACTTAAAATCCAGGTCTGGCAAACCTGGTCGAGCACCGAAGCTTTTGGTTTGGTTGTTGTTCCGGGACCCGGATCGTCGTTGGTTGATTTCTTACATGCTGTAAAGGCGATGACTATCGCGCTCAATACTAAAAGTTGAATTTGTTTCATATACTATAAAATTGGTTTATAATTCGTTATTCTAAAGTTGGATTCTCTATCCCAACTGACCATTAGACAAGACTGTCATGCAACATGTTGCCCGTTTTAATCGTCTAATACAGGTATGATTGACGCCCGGAATGAACTTGTTGACCAGTTGCTTTTTTTCATTGACAAATGGTACAGGCACTTTGTAGCGCTCAATTTTTATTTGTAATATGAAGTTGAAAAAGAAGTGGATACTGGTGCCTTTTGCCTTGTTCCTCCTGTTTTATTCTTACAGGGTATATTTCTGGGGAGATATTGAAAAATATGGTCTTCAGGAAGGTATTAATGCAATTGGCGATACAGCTATCTCATGGTTCTGTGGCTACCTGCTCTATCGCTTTAATGATCGATATGCTGTATTCAAAAGGTTCTTTCATCTGCCTTCTTTGCTGATCATCATACTGGCTTCTTTTGCTCTATACACTTATCACCTAATTGTATATATGGCATTCTCGCGACTGGATGCTGATTTTGAATCCTGGTTCAATGCCGTGTGTTTTCAATTGCTCGATTCGGTCGCTATGATTATCACCGGTGCTCTTGTACATATAATAGTCAGATACCATTCAGACCGATTGAAGCTACAAGCTAATATTGAAGCCCTCACACTCGCACGCAATCAGGCAGAGTTAAATTTTCTGAAATCCAGAATTGACCCTCATTTTATATTTAATGGTCTAAACAATATATATCATGAAGTGGAAGCGGGCAATGAAAAGGCTCGTACACGTATACTGCAGTTTTCAGATATTATGAGGTATCACTTACACCATGCTGAAAAAGACAAAGTGGATGCAGATACAGAATTGAAATACACACGCTCATTTGTGAATTTCCAATTTGCCAGGATGAGCGATTTCCTGGATTTAGAACAAGAATTTGAAGTGGAAGATGCCAAAGCAGAAATAGAGCCTTTCCTGCTTCTGCCATTTCTGGAAAACGCTTTTAAGTTTTGTGTACCCAAGAATAATCTCAAGGGCAAGATAAGGCTACAGCTCAATTTTACCAGTCAACTACTCGATTTCAAACTTTCCAACACTTATGATCCACAAACTATGGAAAAATTGAAAGGCAACGGTTTTGGTTTAAAAAACGTCATTAAAAGACTGAAGCTTGTTTATGGAGATAAATATGAATTATCCATCAAGGACGACAAGCTCAGCCATGTATATTACTGTCATTTAAAGGTTTTGTTATGAAAGAAATACGTACTCTAATCGTAGACGATGAACCCGTCTCAAGAAAAGGTTTAATCAGAATGTTAAAAGAGATTCCGGGCATACTGGTCGTCGGTGAGGCGCACAGCTCCGATACTTTTGTAGAGGCTCTCGAGAAACTTAAACCTGATTTGGTGTTTTTGGACATTATGCTTAAACACGTCAACTCACTTGACATTCTGATGGACCTCAGTCATACCACTCAGTACATCATTACAACAGCATATCCGCAGCACGCCTTGAGGGGATACGAATGCAATGTCATCGATTATCTGATGAAACCCGTTTCGGAGGAGCGATTGCGCAAAGCAGTTGAAAAAGCCATTGTTCAGCATCATTCGCAAAAACCGGTCAATGAAAGTGTATTTCTGAAAGCCGATGGCAAGTTTTACAAATTTGAGCTGGATGAAATCTTATTTATAAAAGGCATGGAGAACTATGTTGTGGTGCATACAGAAATGCAAAAGCTTGTCTGTAAAACGACCATGTCTTCGATGATCAACATGTTGCCTTCCAATAGATTCTTGCAAGTTCACCGCTCCTACATAGTCAATACAAATGTTGTAAGTGTTGTAGAGAAGCTGAATTTAATGATCAAAGACCATGTCATTCCAATAAGCCGAGAGCGCAAACAAACGGTGTATCAGAGATTGTTCAACGGGCAGCTGCCGGTGTTTTTTGATTAGGAGTTTGGGGAGGTGGAACGCAGAACAAAGAAAGAACACGCAGAAAACACAGAAAAAGCATGGGCATTTGACACGGCCAATGGTTTGCTGGCGCAAACGGAATACGCGGATGATTACGGGAGGTAGATCACAGAACAAAGAAAGAACACGCAGAAAACGCAGAAAAGGAATGGGCATTTGACACGGCCAGGGTTTGCTTGCGCAAACTGGGAATGCACGGATGATTGCGGATATGCATGAAACCGTCGCCCGTCTGGGACTTTATTCGCGGTCGTCATTATTTCTATGAAACCGCCGCCCCTCCGGGACTTTGATTGTGGATACTCTTTTAGTATATCGATAAGCCCCACGACTTAACGCCTTAACAACTTAACGACTTAACAGCGAAGCTTTACGCCTTAACAGCGAAGCTTTACGCCTTAACCCTTCTTTTTCTTTTTCTTCTTCTTAAACCAGCTGAATACGTTGAAGTCTTTGGTGTAGACTATCCCTACTCCACTTGTGGTGATAGGTGTGCTCAATGAGGTGGTGATGACCTGGTTAAAGCTCGATCTGGTATAGGCTTTGACACGAATATTCCCCTTTTTGGTGACCTTGTACTCGAGATTGATGTTCGGGTAAATGCTGTAAGAACTGTAACTGCCATCAAAGGATAATTTATCATCGAAGAACTTACTGCTCAATATAATTCCATACTCGGCCGGTAAGGTCAGACTGCCGTTTTTGTATATAACATTCACTCTCCAGTTTGGGTCTATGGTGTTCAACCAGTTACTCAATTGTGATGACAACAAATCGCTTCCTGCTGAAGACAAAGCACTGGAACCCGCATTGGTATTGGTGTTATCAATTTGCGCAAAAGTTGGTGTCAGGAATTTACGCATGATGAGCAAGCTGAATACTTGTCGGTTTACTTCTTCTTTATCTGATTTCACACGACTGATAATGGAAGACAAACTACTGCTCGCATTGCCCGATTCCATAAGCTTAGGAAAATTCAACCCAAAGGTCACTTCAGGTGTAAAGAGATTACCTTTAAGATAGAGTTCACTTTCGGCGGTAATCAACTGTCCGGTTGTTGGAGTATTAGCTGTTGAATTATTAAAACTAACAGCAGCCATCAGTGGTGATGGGTCGGCATTCACAGTGTAAAAGGCAGAGATATCCAACTTAGCATCTAATGGATCGCCATACCAGGTAATAGTGCCTCCGGGTCTGATTTGAAATGGCTTATTATACAAATCGAAAGCTGTAAACAAGTATCGGCCTGTTTTAACTGTATAGGTGCCGAACATATAAAAATCAGCCGACTTATTCATCTCCATCTTTATGTTACCAGAGCCGGTTCCCGAAATTTTATCCCCTAATGTTTCATCAAAAATAATCTCCACTTCAGCATCAGGAGTGGCTTCAATATCCATAATCAATGATTTGATTGGGAATTCCTGATCTTCTTTTTTGACTCTTTTTTTGTTGGTCTTAAAATGCACATAGCTCGGGAAACCGCTGGCATCACCTTCGCTTATAGGTAAAATGAACTTAGTGCCTTTTTCTGTTCTTGCATTTATTTTTATTTCGAGATTATCAAACGGCCCGTTAAAGCTGGCATTTCCTGTAGCATAACCCTGACCGTAGAACAAATCATTGTCTTGCTTATTGGTATTCAAAACATGGAAGCTTTCAAGTCCCCAGAGATTGAGATTGAATTTAAAATCATCAAAGGATTTGTGAAACAGATAACCTTTTGCATTGCCAACATGCCCTTTGTCGTCGTGTAAAACGAAAGGCAATATGGTAATCAGATTCTTTTCAGACTGTATTCTGGCATTGAATCTCACAGGCACATTGAGGTAATCAACCAGAAAATCGGCATTCTTAACCAGTACTTCACCTTCAACAACCGGGTCGCTGAATTTACCACGGATATGCAAACTGTCCTTGGTCATTATCTGACCTTTCATGTTTTTAAATACCCCACTTAAAAAAGGTTCAAACACCCTGATTTCAGAAGGCGGTAATTTTGCATACAGATTGAGATTATTGGTTTTAGATGCAAAGTCAATATCCCCTTCTACATTCAGCGAATCAAGTAATCCTTTATCGACATATACTTTGAAATGCTGCTTGCTGGTTAAAGCCTGATTTCCGGTAAAAAGTGACAAATCACCCAATGTGTCATTTCCAACTTTAAAGTCTTTTATTTTAAGATTGGAACTGTACTTACCAATACCATCTAAAACTTTATAACTGATTTTGCCATGAGAAATGCCGCCTAATTCAGGAACTCCGGCTTTTCTTGTAAAGAAGTTAATGGTTTTCAAAGCAAAATTGTAGACATTGAAATCCATATAATTGGATGAATTGTCTCCAAATTCTCCATTCAGAGAAATCTGTTGTTCTTCGTTGCTAAAATGAAATTTATCCAGTTGAAGATAATCGCCACTGATCATACAAATGGCATTGCTGTCGAGTTCCCATAAATGATTGTCTATGTTCAAATCAACATTAGACATTTGCAGGAAGATGGAATCCTTCACAAATACAACCCGGCCCAAAGCTGCCATATTAATCTTATATCCGGTATCGAGGCCGTTGACATCAAAGTCAACCTTGTTGCCAAAAGCATTTGCCTTAACTTTTAGACCCTGAATATGCAGATATTGGTCATCTGTCAGTTCATTTAAGTTGATGCTCAATTTAAGGTCTGAATTTTTCTTTTTTTCAGCTTTTACATATAGCCCCTTAAGCTCAATTTTATTGTATTTGATTTCGTCATTGCGAGTTTCAAAATCAAGTGTCTGGTCGGAGGAGCGGTAATACCCTTCACCACTGAAAGGCTCTATACTCAACTCAGGTATATAAAGCGAAGTAATGGAATAAGGCTGTTTTAAATTGAATGAGAAGAAAAAGTCCTCATTAGGCAAGTTCTCTTTAGGTTGTTTAAAATATGCCGGTATCAAGGTATGCAGTAAATCGAGCAGAGAAATATCAATTTGCTTTAAAGTAAACTGACCGGTAATTTGCGCGTCAACAACTTCAGAGCTCAGCATTAATCGCTTCTTTTCTCCCATTTCATCGGCAGAAAGTACAATATCCGGAATTTCTACTGATTCACCATTTCTTGTTATCACGACATCTACCCCTTTGATGCTACCTTTTGCGTTATCCAGGTCCTTGCCAATAAAATCTAAATAAAAAGTACCTGTTATATTTTGTTCTGTTGTATCAAAACCAAAAGTGGCGAGATTGGAATGTCTGATGACAGCTTTGCAACTGGCAACCGGAGCAGGTCTGTCGCTAAGGAATTGACCGTCAAAATCCATATCCAGATTTTCGTCTCTGATTTCGGCACTACCTTGATAAGACTCTTGTGAAACTATACCTTTAGCTTTGATATTTTTATAGTGATACCCTAAAAACCCGAGTTGATCTATTGCGCCATCCACTTCTACCTGATAAGTACTTCTTGACATCCCCTCCCCTTTAATGTTGAGGTTAAAAGCGATATCATCAATTTGTGATTCAGGCATAAAATCGCGGATTTTGAAGTAGTCTGTTTTCAAAAATCCGCTGTACTTGGCCTTATCAAGACCTTCCTTGTATTTGATATTGACGTCTGATTCGAATTTACCAATGGAAGTCTCGATAGTTCCATAGGTAATAAAGTCGTTATAGAATCCTGAAAACATCCCTTTGTACTGTATGTTGCCTAGTGACCTGAAATTCTCGGGAATATTATTCAGGGATAGTTTCATTAAATCACCGTAGTCTGTTTTAAATAATTTGACATCAAAATCGAGGATGGTATTTTCGAAACTTGGAAGTCCTGTCATGGTCCAGTCGCCTTCAAATTCTGTCTCATCAAACATTTTTAGTTTGGTGGATTTGCCTTTTAATCTGGTTAGAAATCCTTCGCCATAGCCACTGATTTGTATCAGGGTTTTATACACCTTCAGATTGTTGCTGAAATAAGCCAGATCTTTTGTACTGATACGTGAATTTTTAAGATTGGCTTCCATTTTAACTTTGTCATTGAAATGGTTGTAATCTTTCCAATCCAGTGTTTTCATTGCAAACTTGTCTGCTATCTGGCTATTGGGTGTCAGTAGTCTGAGTTTTTCAAATTCAATACCTCCTTCATGAATTTTGGTATCGGCTTCCATGTGTTCAACTCTGAATCCGCATGACTCACTGGTTTCAATATGTTCAGAAAAGAAATGCAAGGAATCATCTATCAGACTAAAATCCGTCAGTCGGGCTTCGATACCGGTATAGCTCATGTGGTTGTAATCGAAATCCATGAAATCCGGCTTGGGATCATTCTCCTGAAAAAAGTCAAAGCGTGTTCTTTCAATTTCTACAACTTTAGAAGAGATGGTCCAAATTATCTTAGGCTTCTTTGGATCTCTCGGACCGCCTTTGAAATAGTCGATGAAGAATTCGTAATTATTGACTGAATCACCTTTGTGTTCACCAAAAAGTATTTTACCACCTTCAATTCCAACATAATTGAGCTGGATGATGCGTTTGGCTTTATCGTATGTGTTATAATCTAGTTTTAATTTTCTAAAGTAGAAGAGCGTATCCTGTTTTTGGTCTTCTATGTAGATATCTTCCAGCACCGCAGTGTTGAAAAATTCGATATCGACAGCACCAACTCTGACTTTGGTACCAAGCTCCTCAGAGAGAAAACTGGTTGCTTTACTCACTAGCCAAGTTTGTACCGGACGACTTCTAAACACTATATAGAGCAGTCCTATGGTAAAAAATAATACCAGTAAAAAAAAACGCGCTATTTTAGATATTTTTGCGAGCACTATAGGGGCTGCCTTCATGCAAATTTAAAAATACTGCAAGGAAGTCTATACACACGATGACACAAAAACAAGACACTGTAACTATACTGGCAATTGAGTCTTCATGCGATGACACTGCGGCGGCTGTTATTAAGGATAGCAAAATACTTGCCAATATAGTGGCCAGCCAAACCTTGCACAGTGAATATGGTGGTGTCATTCCCGAATTGGCCGGCAGAGCGCATCAGCAATATATCTTACCCGTTGTACAACAAGCCCTCCAAAAAGCGGATATCAACCTGAATGACCTGGATGCCATAGCTTACACCAGAGGACCAGGATTAATGGGCTCATTGCTGGTTGGCAGTCACTTCGCCAAAGGATTGGCCATAGCGCTGAATAAACCTACTATTGGTATTCATCACCTGGAAGCTCACGTAGCTGCACATTACTTACAAGACCAGTTGCCCGAATTCCCTTTTCTTTGTCTTTTGGTCTCTGGTGGTCACACTCAAATATTATTGGTGAAAGATTTCTTAAATATGGAAATCATAGGCTCAACCAAAGACGATGCAGCAGGTGAAGCATTTGACAAAACAGCTAAAATGCTTGGACTCCCCTATCCTGGCGGACCATTGGTAGATCAACTGGCAGAATTGGGTAATGCCAACGCATTTAGTTTTCCGAAATCTAAAATGGAAGCTTATGATTACAGTTTTTCAGGCTTAAAAACTTCACTGCTTTATTTTCTCAAAAAGCAAAAAGAAACTGACCCAAATTTTATAGAATCCAGATTAAATGACATTTGCGCTTCTATGCGTTCTACCATAGTTGAGTCACTTCTTTCTCAATTTGAGAAAGCTGCTATTGATTTGAACATCAAAACAGTCGGTATTGCCGGAGGTGTGAGTGCCAATAAACTGCTTAGAAAAGAATTTGAGAAAATGGCTCAAAAACACCAGTGGCGTTCTATGATTCCTGCCTTTGAATACTGCACAGATAACGCAGCAATGATAGCCATTGCAGGACATTACAAGTTTATCAATAACGAATTGGGGTCTTTAAATGATTTGCCTTTTGCCCGATAAATGCAAGGGTTCGTTTAGGATTTTTTCTGTAAGGAGTTGATTGCATCAACAACCGTACTGACTTGTATTTCCTGTATTTCAGAACTGCTGTAATAGACTTTGGTAACTGATTTTACTTTTTTAAAATGAGGGGGTAAAATCAATTTAAATTCAGAATTAATTTTGCCTTCGTAATCTCCAAAGCGCTGCCAATTGGTTCCATTAGCAACAACTACTGTATCCGTGCAGCAAAGTGGACCCATGTGTGCTGCAAAGGTATCTACAGAAAGTAAAACACGCGCTTCTCCAATAAATGCGAATAATTCATGTAATTTGGTCTGGTCAACTAAGTTGATGAGTTTGGCGTCATTAACCTGTTGTGAAATCAACTGAGCAGCCTCCTTTGAATTGGCGCCACCCAACAGAATGATGCGATCGAACAAATGCTTTACCTGTTGGATACAACTTGCAAAATACTCAGCTTTCCATGTTTTGCTTCCTGCGCTCGCCACCGGAACAACAACCAGTGTATTGTGCTTATTGAAGTTTGGAAACAAAGGTTTAAAATGACCATCAGGTTTGCTGTGGTATACTTTTGAAACAAACTCCAGATTGCGAAAATACTCCAATTGAACTGGTTGATCCGACTCAATAAGTTGAGTCCATCTTTTTTCCAATACATCGAAATCTGGGAAATAGGTGTGATGACGGCAACTCCAGGCTATTTTTTCATTTGCATCCGATGCCATCACCATCAAATCATCCATCATATAGTTTCGTGTAAACAAAGTCGTGTAAGCCCTCTCTGCATTGAGTTTTCTTACTTCATCATACACTTGTTTGCGGTAACTATCGCTTTGCCATTGCGACTTATCAATCCAGATGACTTTATCGGCAAAATCAAAATACTGCTCATATAAACCCTTAATCACCTTATTGCCGACAAAATAAACCGGACCTTTTTCCGAAGTTTGAATTGTAGCTATGACCTGTTGCCAAACCAAAAAGTCGCCAATATCATCGCACTTAACAATCAGTGTACCCGCTTTGTGCGACTTAGAAACAGGAAGGGCATCAATCACCTTAAGTTCATTATTTACGAAGGAATTCATATTCAACAATTGCTTCGCCGACTTGCGTTTTTGAAGAATGGTTGAAATTTGGAGTTGCAGATAACTTTTAAGAGACATGAACACTAGGATTTCTTTGCGTACTCAGATAAAGTACTGGCAGGTTTACCAAAGTCATTCCAGGTATCATCCGATACAAATTGTTCGTTGTTATCGTTGAGAGCCTTAGACAATTCGTAAATAAATTTCCATTTGTTATTAAACAAGGACCTGAATTTAACGAGCCACATAGGTTGAATTTTAAGATGCAGTTTTTCAGACCCGTGGTTTTTGATGTAAATTTTTGCAGCATCCTGCATTTTATAACAATCGCGACCCTGAACAAAGTATTCGCAGTCTTGAGTTCCAAGAGATTTGAAGGATTGCACTACAACATGAGCGTAATCTTTAACAGAGATAAAATAGATTGGAAACGCCGATTTTCCAAACAAACGAATGGTTTTACCTTTTCTGTATGTCGATTCAAAGACTTCCATAAAAGTACTAGGGTAAAATATGGTAAAAGGCATTCCACTGTCTCTAACATAGTTGACTGCATCTTTCTTAACTCTGAAAACCCACCATGTGCTGTCGTTTTCAACCTGATTGTACTGAAGAATAGAAGACATGTAGGCAATTCGTTTTATACCGCATTCGAGGCAGGCGTTTAAAATTTCTCTTAACCCATCTGTTTCGGCATGAAAACCATCAGGTTCTTCATTGAGGTCGACACTCAGTGAGCAGTACACAGCATCAATACCTTTGAGAAATCTTTTCAGGTCGTGGTGATACATCCAATTGCCTTCCGAAATCTGAACCCCTTCAGGCAACAAAGTTGTCTCACGATCGACATCTGTACTGAGAACATGAATGGCATAGCCTGCTTCGAGTAATGCTTTAGTAACAGGCAAACCGATAAAGCTACTTGCACCAAAAATGGCAATGTTTTTTATCATTCAATAAAATTTGTTGTAAAAATAGGAGAAAATGCTGAAATGCTGAAAGGCTAAAAAGCTGAATTGCTGAAAAGCTGAATTGTTTCGCGTCCGTTGTAGTCGCAACTGCATGCAGTTGCGACTACAACTTTCCAATTGCTCTCAACTCCTTATTCCACAATCATCACTCCACGACTTAACTGCTATGAAACCGTCGTCCCTCCGGGACTTTATTTCTCGTTCATTTATGTTTTCTTAACGTAATTCCATCTTAATTCTCTATTATTTACAACAGAGTTCATTCAAGCACTCAAATAATGACTTTACAATGACACTATTTTGAATTAAATGGGTTTAATTTTGTATTATGAAATTGAGACTTCTACTATTCACTTTTACTTTTATCTGCCTGAATAATTCCTATTCAACTCCAACAATACATGCCAGCAATCTCAACTTTGCAAGAACGGGTTGTACAGGTTTAACTCTTAGCTGGACCAAAGGAAATGGAACTGCCCGCATGATAATAGCCAAACAGGGTAGCGCGCCTGCCTACGCACCTGTAAATTCAATTTATTACAATAATTTCAGTGCGGTATTTGGCAGTTCTGTACCGTACGGAACGGCATCTGATGAATATGTAGTATACAAAGGCAACGGCGACTCTGTCAATATTATAGGTTTGAGTTCAAACAACACTTATTACTTCACAATCTATGAATTCGAAATCGGCACAAATGGACCTGAGTATTATACCAGCTCTGCTCCTACAGCTTCTGCCACCACTCATTATGTCAGCTTATCCTTTACCCGCGCCAACATCGATTCTTGCGAAATCAGCAATGTATACAGATACACCAACACTTCTACCAGCTCTATTCCTGGATTAAAATACCGTATTGTCAATAATTGGGCAGATACTACTTTAAACAGCAATACCATTGATATACATGTGAAAGCTTCCGGATTTGTTACCAATAAACTGACGCATAATTCGAGTTTAACAGGCTGTTCGAACTTCTTAAATGATATCGCCAAAGTGTATCCGAATTATCTGGCAGACATCGATTGGAAGAATGGCACTGACTCTGTTCAGGATTTTTTAGGTCATCTTTTCAAGTATCAGACCATTCCCAAAACCATACCATTTCCGGCGGGAGTAACATACACCTGGAATTATGGTGATGGGACCACATCTTACTTTAACAAAATGCAGAAAAGCTACAATGACACCGGACGCTATTATGTGCAACTGGAAATGAGTTTAACTGAAAACATGAAACCTGTCGGTTGTTTTGACACCATCAATTTCAGCGTCAGAGTTACCGGATTTAACCCCTATCTTTTAATTAAAATATCACCATTGATTCAGGAAGAAGATAGCAATAAAATATATGTTTCAATCACAAACAACAATATTACCTACACTTGCTGGAGATTTGGAGATGGAGATTCAAGTTTAAATGCTAATGATACTCATATCTATGATAGCGCCGGCACTTATAATGTCAGACTGGATTTAACAACCATTTCGGGTAAAAAAGGCGTTTTTTACGAAACAGTTTACATCACCAAAAAACAAAATACGGGACTGAACAAAAGTGAATCAGACCTTGGTACTATTGCTTATCCAAACCCACTTAAAGAAATTTTGTACCTGACCGGACAGTCTGTTCAGGCTGGAACAACTCTTCAATTATATGGTTTAGATGGGAAGTTGGTTCTTGAAAAGGTTTTGACTGACAATGAGAATTATTTGGATGTTTCGCAAATAAAAACAGGTCAGTATACGCTTATACTGACCCGCCCGGATAAAACTGTTCAGGTAATATCTGTTCAAAAATAATTAAGAATACGCTTCGTTCATCACATTGAACATCCAGCGAATGCCGTATTTATCGAGGCAGCAGCCCCAATAGCCCCAGAATTCATCATGCATAGGTGCCTTATCTGATTCGGGACCACCTTCTGATAATGCCTTATATAGTCGATCGGCTTCTTCTCTGGTATCGATGGTCAGATTAATAGTCGTGTTATTGCCAATCTTAACCTGATGTCCCATAGACTCGAGCATATCGGAAGCCATAATTTCAACACTGCCTAATATAGGTAGAGCGACATGCATAACCGCATTGAGTTCCTTCTCGGGCAGTGAAGGTGCACCGGGTTGTGCAGGCATATCTCGAATGAAAGACATTGGCGCTGAAAATTCGGAATTGAATACTTGTTTGTAGAAGTTCATGGCTTGTTCGGCCTGACACTGAAAATTGAGGTAAATAGATACTTTGCTCATATTATATAATTTAGAGGACAAATTTGTCGGATTATTCCCCAATTTCAAAAGTTAAAAACGACTGACTGAGGGTAAATTGCGACAAATAATATCCCATTTTTTATAAATTTCGTTTGAATTTCGTCTTAAATTAAAAAAATGACACAGTTATTTCAAAAAGTTGACCTAGGTCATTTATTGAAAATAACAAAGATTCTATATTTGTTAAACATTGCTTTTCAATCCTTTACACAGATAGAACAAGTCAATAAATACTTTTTTACTTTTATCGACGATGGACATCATTTCAATTTCGAAAATGGAAATTTTAAACCTGATTTTGCTGTATTTTATACCGGCAATCATCAGTTTAGGGCTGTTTGCCTATTCAATGTTTGTATTGCCTTCCAATCGGGTCAATAATTCATTTTCAATTTTTGTATTGCTGATTGCTTTATGGCAAACAATTGAAGGATTAATGAGGCTAATGAGTAATGAGGTTGATATTGAAAACTGGTACAAAACATCCAATATCATTGCCTTATTTGTTATTCCTTTTGGCATATTATTTACACTGAATCTCTACAAATCCAACAAACGCAAAGCATTTAAGAAATTATTGGCTGGTTTATTATTACCATCCATACTCATTTCATTTTACGTACACAATTCGAATAATCTTGTCGAAATATCCAAAAGCAATCTTTTTGTCTGGAACATAACACCAAATTTACATCTCGCCAACATCATCAATTACAGCTGGTTGGCCTTAACTAGTCTCGTCTTAACCAGCATTATGCTTAAGCGTTTCTTTAATTCGGGCAAAGACCACATTCAGAAAATGCAATCCATTACTTTAAGTATCGGATTTATAATTCCCTATGTTGTTGGGCTCATTTTTGAACTGATATTCCCATTCCTATTAAACAAAGAAGTAATACCACTCACAGCGACAGTATTCACTTGTTTTTCCATATCAGCAATAGTCGCCATAAAGAAATACAGCTTGCTGGATTTTTCCCCAATCAATCACATGGATTTGATTATGGATAGTTTAGACGAGAGCCTTTTGATTATTGATAAGAATGACAAAATCATGTATGCCAATGAGTCTTTTTGTCAGATGATTGATAAGAAATTCATTGATATACAAGATACTCCAGCTTATTTGTATTTTGTGGAAACACATAAAAACAACACGTTAAACCAGCTAATAGAACATAAAAAGAACAATCACATCAGATTAAAAAACAACTCTGATGAATCAACCTGGTTGATGTTCAGTGGCTCTTATTATAAAGATCCTAATGGCTTTAATATTGGTCAAATAGTTTTATTTACCAATATCAATACCATCAAAATGGCCAAACAAAATCTGGCAGAAGAAAGGCAAAAGTTAAAAATGGCCATTGAAGCAGTTAAAATGGCTACATTCGAGATTGATTTGCAGAATGGTTCAATTAATTTCTCGGAAAATGCCACTGAATTAATGGGAATTGCTGATACTTATAATGAATTTGACAAATTATTTAATTCCACTTCATATAAAGGGCAACAACTTAGCATTAACAAACTATTGACGGCAGTTCTGGAAAGTTTGCAAATGGATATCCATTTTGATTTTAAACGCCCGGACAATAACCTGATGATTCATCTCGAAATGAAAGGCTCGGTAGTATACGACAAGCAAAGCAGCAATGTGAGCATAAAGGGTGTGATTGTAGATGTAAGTCAGAAATGGAAAACTGAACAAGAACTTGAAAACAGAACTGAGCTTTTGAAAACCATATTCGACAACGAACCTGAGTGCGTTAAAGTATTGGGGCTTGACGGTGAACTACTGGAAATCAATCCTGCCGGTATTGATATGCTGGAAGCTGAATCTAAAGAGATGGTGTACAGCAGAGAATTGACCAGCTTTGTTCATCCATTGGATAAAAAGATGTATGCGGAAAATTTTGTTAAAGTCAGAAATGGGCATAACTGCAAATTTGAATTCCGAATTATTACGTTCAACAATCATATTAAATGGGTAGAATCCAATTTAGTACCCCTTCGCTCATTGGATGGAACCATTACCTCCATTCTTAATGTAACAAGAAACATCAATGACATAAGACTTAAAAATGAAGAAATGTTGAAGATGACCAGGACCCTTGAGAAAAGTGAATCCCGGCTCAAACAGGCTCAGAGCATAGCACATCTAGGCAGTTGGAGGGTTAATCTTGTAGATGGTTCATCTGAATGGACCGATGAGGCATACAGAATTTATGGTATTGAACCCGGACCTCACAATATTAGTTTTGATGAATGGATATCTTATGTCCATGAAGATGACAGAGACTATGTGCTGAATGAAGTTGATAAAGCCAATGAAACGAGAGCTGAGAGCCATTTCCATTACAGAATAATTCGAAAAGATGGAGAAATCAGATATCTCAATAATTCTTCTATTTTTGAATTTGATGCCCAAAACCGACCAATTTATCTGATAGGCACAGTCTTGGATGAAACTGAATCTAAGTTAAGCGAAATCAAATTAAGACGATTGCTGGAAGTAACAGAAAAGCAAAACAAAAGACTTCAGAATTTTGCTTATATCGTATCACATAATATCCGTTCACACAGTGCCAATATTAGCGGCTTAACCGAACTGATGGAATACGAAAAACCTGATAACCTGACCAAAATGTTAAAGTCGAGTGCCGATAAATTATCCGAAACCATCGAAAATCTCAACAGCATCATTACCATTCAAAATGAAGCTAATAAACATTTCAAAGAAGTCAATTTATTTGAAAAAATTCACAGTACACTGGATTCCATTAACGGAATAATTGAAGATGCCAATGCCAAAATAATTGTAAAAATGGATCCTTTGTTTACAATTCAATGTGTCCCTTCTTATGTTGAGAGTATCTTTTTAAATATTATTACCAATGCCATTAAATACCGTCAGCGAAGTTTACCACTCGAAATAAATATTCAGTTAAAACTTAAAGAAGATTTTGCAGTTGTTAGTATCTGCGACAATGGTATAGGTATTGACTTAGATAAACACGGCAAGAACATTTTTGGCCTCTACAAAACTTTCCATGGCAACCTGGACGCGAAAGGTTTAGGACTATATATTACCCGCAATCAGATTGAAGCCATGCACGGTAAAATCGAGGTTGAAAGTGAAGTTGGAAAAGGCACTTGCTTCCACATTTACTTCAATCTGCATGAAGCTGAAATTATACATGAATTAGAAAAAATCAGTTCATCATCAGCTTTCTGATTTTTTCCTCAGCATCTGCTTTCTTCTGTTTCTCTTTTTCTATAACATCTGGTTTGGCATTAGCCATAAATTTCTCGTTAGTAAGCTTTGCATCAACAGATTTTAGAAAGCCTTTCAGATAAATCAGTTCTTCTTCTATTTTCTTTTGCTCCTCTGCTTCGTCTATTTGTTCGGCATAAGGCACAAACAATTCGTCCTTTCCTATCAAGGCATTGAGGCATTTCTCAGGCTTATCTGCATTGTAAGAAATATTGACCACATTGGCCAGTTTTCTGATGATAGATTCCCATTGAACATAAATGGAAGAATCAGCAGTTCTTAATACCATATCAAATTCGTGCTTTGGTGAAAGTCCTTTGCTGTTCCTCATATTTCTTATCTCGGTAATTATAGATAAGGCCTGCTCATTAATGGTTTCATAAGGTACATTTGCTTTAGGAAACTCCGTTACAATCAGAGCTTTTTCAGGATTACCTTCATATAAAGCTGTGTGCAGTTCTTCACTAATGAATGGCATGAAAGGATGCAACAATTTTAAGACCTGATCAAAATGGTGTTTAACTTCATCTAAAGTTTCACGACTAACTGGTTCACCAAACGGGGGCTTCACCATTTCGAGATAAGATGAACAGAAATCATCCCAAATCAATTTGTAAATGGTCATCAGTGCTTCATTTAATCTGTAATCAGCAAAGGCTGCATGAACATCATCCACAGCTTGTCTGAACTTCATATTAAACCATTTTCCGGCCAGCTTATCACCTTCTGATATCGGTGATTCTATCACTTGCCATCCAGCAATTAAACGATAAGCATTCCATATTTTATTGCAGAAATTTCTGCCTTGTTCAACCTGGCTCTCATCATAGAGAATATCATTACCGGCTGGTGAACTGAGCAATATACCCATACGCACACCATCGGCTCCAAACTTGGCAATCAAATCGAGAGGGTCGGGGCTGTTGCCCAAACTCTTGCTCATTTTTCTTCTGAGCTTATCTCTGATGATACCTGTAAAATACACATTACTGAATGGCTTCTCACCATTGAATGCATACCCTGCCATAATCATACGGGCTACCCAGAAAAAGATAATATCCGGACCAGTTACCAAATCATTGGTAGGGTAATAATATTTGTAATCGGCATTGTTTTTATCCTTAAATCCATCAAAAACAGAAATTGGCCATAACCATGAACTGAACCAGGTATCCAACACGTCTTCATCCTGACTCAATGTTTGAACAGACTTATCCGGATACTGTTGCTTATAAATTGTCAATGCTTCGTCTGCATCTTTCGCTACAACAAAATTGCCAGACTCATCGTACCAGGCAGGAATTCTGTGTCCCCACCACAACTGTCTTGAAATGTTCCAATCCTTGATGTTTTCCATCCAGTGTTTGTATACATTTTTAAATTTAGGCGGGTGGAATTTAATCTCGTCAGTCATAACAGCATCCAGCACTTTTGGATAGCGCTTCATAAATTCCTGCATGTTAACAAACCATTGTGTTGAAATTCTCTTTTCTATTACGGCATCTGTTCTTTCGCTGTGTCCAACGGTATTTTTGATTTGTTCAGTTTTTTGTAAGAGACCAAGCTGTTCCAAATCTTTAACGATTTGCTTTCTGCATGCAAATCTGTCGAGACCAACATACACCCCTGCCCTCTCATGGATTTTACCATCTTCTGTTAAAACGTCAATGGCTTCCAGCTTGTATTTTTCGCCAATTCTGTAATCGTTTTCATCGTGAGCAGGTGTTACTTTTAAACAGCCGGTACCGAATTCCATATCGATATAATCGTCGGCAATAACCGGCACTTCTCTGTTCACCACCGGAACGATAATCGTTTTACCTACCAGGTGTTTGTAGCGCTCGTCGTCAGGATGTACGCAAATAGCTACGTCGCCCATAATTGTTTCTGGACGAGTGGTTGCAACCGTTAATCCGCCTTCGTTAACACCTAAAGCTTTCATGGTTGATTCTGAAAAAGGGTAGGTAACAAAGAAAAGCTGGCTGTTGTTTTCTTTAAATATCACTTCTTCATCACTCAAAGTAGTTTTACCCACGGGGTCCCAGTTAACCATTCGAGTACCGCGGTAGATAAGACCATCTTTAAACATTTGAATGAACACATCTGTAACAGCATTACTGAGGTCTTCCTCCATGGTAAATCTCGTTCTGTTCCAGTCGACACTCGCTCCCAGTTTTTTTAATTGTTCGAGAATGATACCACCATATTTTTCTTTCCACTCCCAGGCATGGTTCAGGAAAGCTTCACGACCAATATCTGTTTTTTTAACGCCTTGTTCGGCGAGCATTTTTACAACTTTAGCTTCAGTAGCAATACTGGCGTGGTCGGTACCCGGCACCCAACAGGCATTTTTACCTTCCATGCGCGCCTTTCTGATGAGCACATCCTGAATGGTATTGTTAAGCATGTGACCCATGTGAAGAACACCGGTGACATTTGGTGGCGGAATGACGATAGTAAAAGGCTCTCTGTCGTCAGGGACAGATTGGAAATAGCCTTTTTCCATCCAATGTTTGTACCATTTGTCTTCAACGTTCTGGGGGTTATAATGCTTGTCGAGTTCCATAAAAATGCAAAAATACAAAAAAGGACATGAAAGTGGAAAGGCTGAAAAGCTGAAAGGCTGAAGAGCTGAATTGCTGAATTATTTCGCGGTGAAAAGCTGCGCTGTTGAGTCGTTAAGTCGTTGAGTTGTTAAGTCGTGTTGCTTGTCGATAAGCTTTTAGATTTTCTTAATCTAAGTCACGAAACATGTTTGTCGCTTCCGTAGGCGTCGTCGATTTATCGCGACGCTCCTTTAAAGTTTAGTTGTTAAGTCGTGGAGCTTCGCTGTTGAGTCGTTAAGTCGTTAAGTCGAAATGCTTATCGATAGCATTAAATTTTTCCTCAACCCATCTGTGCCTTCCGTTTGCGCAAGCAAACCATTGGCCGTGTCAAACGGGAATAAATTTCTGTGTATTCTGTGTGTTCTTTCCTCGTTCTGTGATCTACCTCCCCAAATTAAAGCTAACTGGTTTCATAAAAATCATACCGGAATGAATGCATGCTTAAATTGTTTCTCCCCTTAACAACTCATCCCCTTCTTCCCTATATTTGACCGATGAAAAATTTTCCATTACTACTACTATTCCTTTTTATTTCCTTTAAAAGCTACTCCGCACAAGGCTGGCAAAATTGCAAAATTCCCGAAGGAGCGATTGTCAACTGCTATCACAGCATGGGCAACTATTTGTTTATTGGCAGCAACGAAGGCATATATCGTTCCTCCGATAATGGTAAAACATGGACCTACCTCGACAATACCAGATACACAATGCTTAAAGTTATAACCATCTCAAGTATTGATAATATACTGTATGCAGGCAGCACCTTTGGTATGTTCAAATCGACAGACAATGGCAACAACTGGCAATTTTATGGATTTAGAAGAACTCCCAAATTTGGAATACCAAAATATCTCACTAAAATATGTTCATTTAATCAGGTTTTGTTTGCCAGTTTTGATGATTCATGTTTCCTGTCATTTAATAAGGGCAATACATGGAGCTATCTCAATTTAAACGAAACCTTCTCAGCCATTACTGCTATAGCAGCAAACGACAGCGGAATTTATATATCCAATTATTTCAAAATTTTCAGAAGCACCGATTCTGCTAAATCCTGGAAAGCAATTAGCACGATAACCAATATTAATCAGATTTTTTTGAAAGACAGTCTCATCGTTTTATGCGACCATAACGGCGCTTACAGAAGTCAAAATTTTGGTAAAAGCTATCAATACATCTCATTTCCAAATTCGTCTTATACAAATGCATCTGTGAGCGATGGCAATTCTATTTTTATTGGCTCATCTACCAGAGGCATGTTTTATTCCAATAATTTTGGATTGAACTGGCAATACCAGAATGGCGGTTTAAAATCGAGTACCATACTGGCAATGACAAAGCATAATTCAATCCTATATTGTGGAGATTCAATCGGCAATTATGCATTCGACAAATCAATTTCGCAATGGAAACAAGAAAACTCAGGTCTGCACAATCTCGATGTATACACCTTACTTGCAGCAGATGGTGAAATCTATTTTACAACAGCCAAAGGTGGCTTATATCTTACCAAAGACAAAGGCAATACATTTCAAAATATTTGTACCGACTATTCAGAAACAGAATTTTATGATCTGATAAAAATCGGTGATACATTAATTGCAGCAATATCAGGTAAAGGTGTTATAGTCAGTGTCGACAATAACTATATCTGGATACAAAAAAATACGGGTATACAAAGTTTAGGTGGCCGATTCCTTGAAAAAATTGGCAGAACTTTGTTTCTGGGTACTAACTCAAAACTGTTCTATGTTAATCTCGACGATGCTGTTTGGAGCTGGAAATCGACCAGCAACGGCTCTATTTCACAAGGCTTAAATTTCAGAGATAATTACGTCTATGCTTCATTTTATAATGGTTTATATATCTCCAATGATAAGGGCAAAACCTGGAATAAAGGCACGGATTCATTTGCCATTTCAAAAAACACCTATCAAATCAGGTTAAAAGATACAATTGTATATGCGTACTTTACTTTCAAAGGTATTTGTCGTTCCCTGAATAATGGAAAAGACTGGACATTGGTGGTCTCAAATGCCACATTGGGTATCTCAGACTATACCATCATGAACAACAAACTGATTATTGGCACTTATGGTCAGGGATTTTACGCCTGCAATCTGGATGGTTCTGAACTTGAAAGCATCAACGATGGTTTTGTCAATTCATACATCAATGACTTTGTCCAATTGGATGGCTTTTTATATAGCGGTACTTCATCAGGATTTTGGAAAATCAACTATGGTGAAGTATTTACCAATATTTTAAGTTTAAAAGGAAAAGACAATTCAGAAATATACACCTATCCCAATCCGATTGGCCGAAATCAAATGATGTTCAACTATCAGTCCTATCTTCAATTTGAAACATTTCAAATACTCAATTCCAACGGACAGGTTATCATGAGTGGAGCAACCAATAACAATGAAATCGAATTAACTCATTCACTGAGCAGTGGTATCTACTGGATTTATTTGCAAAATTCAAATGGAGAAACCGCTATAACAAGTTTTCTGGTTGAATAAATAAAAGAGCACATTGATATAAATGGAATTCCTGAAAGTGAAAGATATTAGGTTCTGGATAGTCGTTTTCTTTATTGTAAGATTATACGCCATTTGGCATCCACCAATTGAAGTCGTGCATAACTGGCGACAAACAACAGTAACAATGGTGGCTCGCAATTTCACTGAAGAAAATGCCAATATCTTATATCCGCGCATAGACATTGCTGGTGAAAAAACCGGCATCACCGGTATGGAATTCCCTATACTCAATTACCTCATTTACCTGGTTTCTCTGGTGTTTGGTTACGAACATTGGTATGGCAGACTGATCAATCTGATATTCTCAAGTATAGGCATCTGGTATTTTTTTCGATTGATTAAATTCAAGTTCAATGAAACGGTCGCGTTTAATTCAAGCATAGTTTTACTCTTCTCTATTTGGTATACCTATTCAAGAAAAATAATGCCGGATACATTTTCCATGTCTCTGATGATTGCTGGAATGTATTACGCATTGAAATATCTGGACACAGGAAAAATCATTCAATGTCTGACATCTCTGGTATTAATTAGCATTGGAACTCTAGCCAAATTACCTTCGGCTTTCATTCTTATTTTACTGGCACTTCCAATATTACAGACTCCTGTTTTTGAAAAACGAAAAATAATTCTATCGGCAAGTATTGTTGCATGTATGCTTATTCCAGTCTGGTATTATTTCAAATGGGTGCCCTATCTGACTGAGCATTATGGCTTCGAACATTTTTTCATGGGTAAGACATTATTAACCGGCACAAGAGAATTAATAGAACATTGGCAAATAACCTTAGGAAGATTCTACGATACAGCAATTAAATATATCGGTTTTGCCATGTTGCTTTTTGGTTTATTCAAAGCTTACAAGCTAAAGGAAAAACGTTATTTGTACATTGCAGGACTTGGTTTCCTGGGATTTCTCCCAATCATGTTAAAAGGTGGATTTAATTTCTATCACCACTCCTATTACATGGTGCCATTTGTTCCGGTTATGGCGCTAATCAGCGGTTATGGTATCAGTCAGGTGCCCGGCAAATATGGTTCAGCTATTGTGCTTTTTGCCATAGGAATAGAAGGTTTTTTCAATCATATAGACGATTTCAGAATCAAGTCACACATGAAACCCATTCTCAGTTTAGAATCTGTTATGAATAAACATTCAAACAAGAAGGATTTAATTCTGATTAACAGTGGTGAGTTTCCTACAGCTATGTATTTTGCGCATAGAAAAGGCTGGGTAGACTATAATGAGCAAATAGTCAGGACACCCTATATAGACTCATTAAAGACCTTAGGGCTTCAACATATATTGATTTTAAAACAAGCCTTTGGAACTGAAATTCAACCTGGCATAGATAGCAATTGGGTTAAGGTTGAATCGAATGAAAATTTCGATCTTTATTCTTTAACACCCTGATGAATAAACACCAGAGCATGTCGGATTTCATTAAATGAATATTCTCCGTTAAAGTACTTAAAAAGCGCTCCGGAACTGACTTTACCACTTTCTGTATAAGCCTCCTTTCCCAAAGCTGACAACGCAAACTCCATTTTTTCTATAATAAGTTGAGGTGGTTTTAAAAGGGACATATCCAATTCAGGAAAAGTGTCTTTTATTTTTTGTAACTGACCTAATATGGTTCCTTCAGTCAGATTCCTTTCTTTAGCAATTTGTTTGATGTTAAGTCCTTTCTGAATCAAGTCTTTGGTCAATTCATAGGTAGACTTTTTCGGTTCAGAAGGTGCTTTGGTTTTCTTTTTAGAACTGATTGGTTTGAAATCATCCGAATATTCAAACACCCATTCATCTTCCTGTTTGTGTTTTTTAAGCCATTCGCTGACATTGTGCTGACAAGACAATTTAAAGGCTTCCGCATATTTCTCCAACTCTGCTTCAGTCCAGCGCTGATCAGCGGTAGCAGATAATTCCCTAAATCTCTGGTCGGCTCTTAACACCAGAGAATCTATCTGAAGAGACATCATATTGAAACCTTTCAGATAAAGATTTTCCAAATCTTTCAAACGGCTTAATGCAACATAACCCTGACCCTTTTCGAAAGTTTTACTAAGATCCACTTCGGCTGATTCCAGAGTCATTCCCTGACTTTTATGCACGGTGATGGCCCAGGCCAGTCGAAGAGGAACTTGCGAAAAGGTTGCCAGCACTTTTCCGGTCTCATCGTCTATTGACCAATCTTCAGGCTCAGCTTCAATGATTTTACCATTTTTTATTTTCACCATTGGAAAACCATCCTCAGAAAAATCGACCACTTCACCAATGGTACCATTCATATACCCTTTATCGTAATTGTTCTTAATGAACATGACCCTGGTACCCTCTTTAAGTTCCAGTTCCTGATCGGTAAGAACAGATTTCACCAAAATCTCCAGGAGTTTATCAGGACCTTTTTTTACGGCTTTAAATGTTTTAGAAGCTCCATTTAACTGACTTAAATAATTGAGATTTATTCTATCTACATCTAAATTATGGGTATAGAGTTTGGTACTGACATCTTCGAAATTCGCATTATTTTTTAGAGCAGAAGTCAGGGTATCCATAGTCGACTGGCTTGACTTTCCATCTCTAATTTCATTGAGAATTAAGTTTAGAGAATTATCCGCTTGTCTGTGTTGCTCATTGATATAACAGACGGTTAAACCCGCTTCCAGCCAGGCTTGCGACATGAATGCGAATTTATCTTTATTCTCTTCACCTGATTTTCCTACAGGAGGCAACTGAAAGAAATCGCCACAAAAAACGACCTGTATGCCTCCGAAAGGCAACGAATTTTTTTTAAAAAACTTGAGCACCATATTGACCATCTCTAATTGTTGTTTGTGCAACATTGAAATTTCGTCAATAATCAGGACCTGAGTTTTTTCAATTTTATCTCTGATGAATTTTTTTTGTTTGAGGAAGCCCAGATCTTTTGGAGTAAGCACATCCTTCACTCCTATCCCCGACCAGGAATGGATGGTCATGCCATTCATGTGAGTAGCAGCAATACCTGTTGAGGCGGTCACCGCAACAGGTATCTTTGCTTCTTTAAGATATTGAATAAATTGATTTAAAACGTATGTTTTCCCTGCGCCTGCCGAACCCGTTAAGAAAACATTCTTACCGGATTTCAAAACGGCCAGAGCCTTACTCTGCCTCATCATAATCCACCATAAAATTAATGATTAATTATGATACTGCAAGAGGAATATTTACCGTTTTTAACAAATGTCAATGTATAGGTACCGGCATTCAATCCGGATATGTTCAACTCCGCAATATCACTATCACTGTCCAGTCTCAAAACTTCTCTTCCATAAACATCATACAGCACGATTTGTGCATCCATTGCATCTTCTACAACAAGCAGTTCATTTGCAGGATTTGGATAAACCATCAGATTATTCTGAAACTTGGTTGTAAATAGTCCAGTTCCATTCACTTTTATGTAATCAACTTTGGTTTTTTGACCAGTGCCTTCAGCATTTGTAGCCAGTAATGTAATTGTAAAATTGTTGCCGTTTGTAAATTTCACATTCGGTATTTTAGAAGTAGAGTCCGTTCCGTTCATCCAAATGAAATTAGCAGGTGTAATGCGCCATTTCCAGGAAGTTGGTGTATTGGTAGACAAATCAATTAAACTGATAACTTCATCCACTACAGGTGTTGTTTTAGAAGCCATGAAATCAGCGACCGGTGAAGCTGTTACACTACTGATGGCTATGTAATTGTTCTTATTCAGTGAATCTGGTCCTGAACTGTTGGAGACATATAGTTTTACAGCATAGGTTCCAATCTGATCAAATGAAACATAAATCAAACTGTCGTTTAATGTTGAACCATTCAACAAGGTATAAGTTGAAGGCGTAATTGTCCATTTGTAAACTTCTGGTAAATTGGATGAAGTGGAAGTCAAAATAATAGTCTGTCCTTTAGTAGCAGTTGTTGTAGAGGCTGTGAAAGAACATACTGGTCGCGCATTTGGACTAATACTTCTAACGACATTGTTACCCATATCTACCACATAAATCAGGTTATGTTTGCTGTGGTAAACGATACCGGTTATATTTTCGAATCTGGCAGAAGTTCCATCGCCATTCACGTATCCTTGCTGCGAATTGCTGCCGACAAACAGACTCAGTGTGCTGTTTTCATAGCGTTTAACGCAAAGTTCTTCTGCTATATACAAAGCATTGCCAATTTTGCATAAATCTTTAGGTCCGAATAAACCTGAGGTAATCAAATCTGTAACAGAGTTATTGCTCAGGTCAATTTTTCTGATAGCTGCATTGCCATAATCTGCCACTAGCAAAGTATTGCCATCGAGGTAAACATTATAAGGTGCAGAGAATTTGGCTGCAGTACCGGTGCCATTGGTATGTCCGGCATTACCCGGTGAACCGGCAATTGTAGTGACATTGCCATTGGATATTTTACGTATGCAGTGATTGGCGCGGTCGGCCACATAAACATCGCCATTGGAAGCGACAGCTACACCAACTGGTTGATTAAATTTAGCTGATGCATTGGTTCCATCGAGATAGGCCCCATTCAATTGTTTAACACCAGCGAAAGTAGAGACGACTTGTTGAGTACCAACATTGATAAATCTTTCCATTTTACGGATTTGATTATTATCCAAATCGGCGACGAAAAGTTCGTTGGTTACGGGATGGATAGCCAAACCAGCGGGGCGTGAGAAACGAGCTTGTGAGCCGGCAAAATCCTTGCTGTCTGCTGCACCGGGTTCGGTAGGATCGAGTGCATATCCTGCTGCTAAAAAAGCTGTGTTACCGGAAATCCAAAAGATATTGTGTTCATTGGAAACATAAAGGCGACCGGCGGTATCTACTTCGATACCCATTGGCGCCGAGAAGAGGACTGAGTCCTTTTTGTTCGTTCGATAGCCTGTGTAACTACCGCTGCCATTGTAAGCGAGACCAGCATGTGTTTGAACAGACTGCCCCCACACACCGGCACTTGAACAGAGTGTAAGTAAACTGATTAGTATGTATCTCATTTTGTTAATTTGAAGTTCAGACCTAAAGTGAAGCTATAGCATCAGCTATATTCTTCTCAATCACATCGAGCACATCGGTATAGTCTCTGCCCTCGAATTTTTTGCCGGTCATGGCTTCATACAATTCAGTGTACCTGTCTGTAACACTGGCAACGAATTCGTCGGTCATTTCAGGGATCAATTGCCCTTCCAAACCTTGGAAACCGTTTTCCATTAGCCATTCACGAACAAATTCCTTTGAAAGCTGCTTTTGAGGCTTTCCTGCTTTTTGTAGATTTTCATATGAATCCAAGTAGAAGAACCTACTTGAATCCGGCGTATGTACTTCGTCGATTAACATGAGTTTTTTATCATGTAAACCGAATTCATATTTTGTATCAACGAGAATAAGCCCTCTCTCTGCAGCCATCTGAGAGCCTCTTTCAAAGAGTTTCAGAGCTGCTTCCACCATGTGGTCGAGGTGCTTTTTAGTAACAATTTTGCGCGCCAGTATTTCTTCAAGACTGATATCTTCGTCATGTCCTTCCTGATTTTTAGTAGCTGGTGTTATGATAGGCTCTGGAAACTTATCGTTTTCATTTAGTCCATCCGGCATGCGTACACCACAAATCATGCGTTCACCTGTTTTGTAAACCCTCCAGGCATGTCCGCACAAATAACCTCTGACAACTATTTCAATTGGAATTGCATCACATTTAACCCCAATGGTAACATTAGGATCCGGAACGGCAGTTTTCCAGTTCTGAATAATATCTTTAGTGGCATCTAAAAAGAAAGCCGCAATTTGAGTTAACACTTCACCTTTGTGAGGTATTGCTCTAGGCAAAACATGATCAAATGCCGATATTCTGTCGCAGGCAATCATTGCCACATGGTCGTTCTTTATGGTATAGACATCTCTCACTTTACCTCTGTAAAAGTTTGTCTGATCCTTAAAGAAGTAATTGGTTGCCATCAACCCCTTTTCTACTTTCAATGTCATCGATTGAGTCATTTTTTTCAATTAAATAGCAAAAATACAATTCTTTCCTTTTCTCCTAACATTTTTTTTACATCAGGATGACTTTCTGTCCTTTTCGCTGTCCGTCTTGGATTCGTATGCTTTGATAATTTCTTTAACTAATCTGTGTCTTACAACGTCGTCAACATTGAGCATTACAATGCTGATTCCTTTGATTTTCTCGAGTATTCGCGTAGCTTTCGACAAACCCGATACTTGTTTCGCCGGTAAATCTACCTGACTCATATCGCCGGTGATGATTACTTTGGCATTTGGTCCCATCCTGGTCAGGAACATTTTTATCTGTAGGTCGGTAGTATTCTGAGCTTCATCCAGAATCACAAAGCAATTATCGAGTGTTCGACCACGCATGAAGGCCAATGGAGCGACTTCTATGGTTCTGTTTTCGAGGTATTGCTTTAGTTTTTCCGGTGGAATCATATCATCCAGAGCGTCGTATAGCGGACGGAGATATGGATCGATTTTTTCCTTTAAATCACCTGGAAGAAAACCCAAACTTTCGCCGGCTTCAACTGCAGGACGAGTTAAAATGATTCTCTTAATTTCCTTGTTTTTAAGCGCCTTCACTGCCACTGCAACTGCTGTATAGGTCTTTCCGGTACCTGCAGGCCCAAGTGCAAAAACAATATCGTTGCGACCAATTTCCTTCACCAGTTTAATCTGATTGGAAGTACGCGCCTTGATTGGCTTACCATTGTTCCCAAAAAGTATGGTATTGTCGCCATCTCCGGGCACAGAACCAAATTCAGTTTCATTGACTGCATCCTGTCCAAAAACTTCACCCAGTAATGAGTCATTCAGTTCTCTTCCCTTCGCAATCATGAGGACAAACTGATCAATTTTCTTCATGAGTTTGTCTACTTCCGTTTCCTCGCCTATAGCTTTGATTTCATTACCCCGCGCAATCAATCTCAATTTCGGAAAAATATGTTTGATTTTTTCGAGATACACATTGTTTGCACCGTATATTTCGATGGGGTGCAAATCCTCAATTAGATAACTTTTTTCTGCCAATGTCCTTTTAGGTTTTTTTAATGATTAAATAGTGGATATTTTTGCCAACGAATATACAGCATTTTGTCCTTAGTTTATCTTATATCCGATTTCCAAGAAGGCTCCTTTAAAATAGGTTTACTAAGATCGAAGTGGCTGAATGCCCTTCCAAAGCCTGATATTATTGATATCACGCATGATATCCACCTTAACAACACCATAGAAGCAGCATTTGTTGAAAAGCAAATACAATATCCTGAAAACCAAAATATTATAACGGTTGTCAAAGTTGGCGAACAAAAAACGTCTATTGTTTATCAACATTCTGACCGTCTGTATATTCTACCAAACAATGGTTTAATTGGACTGATTTTTGAAGATTTTAACCCTTCAAATGCTTATATAATTGAAAGTGAGCAAGAAACTTTAGCAGCAAATTGGTTTCTTGAAAACAAACTCGAGAAATTGAATAAAGCGGGGCAAAATCTGATCAGACGTTATTCTAAACAAGCCCAGTTTACAGGAAATATAGCTATTGCAGAAGTTGTTTATACGGATAAACATGGCAACTGTTACTTCAATTTAAAATCAGAACAATTTGCCGATTTTGTAAATAACAGACCATTTACCGCAAAAATTCAACATTATATTGGCTTTGTTTTTGACCAGATTTCCGAAAGTGTCAATGATGTCGATCAGGGCGAATCGGTTCTGAGATTCAGCAAAAGCGGATACCTGAAAATTCAGATTAATCAGGGTAATGCCAAACAGTTATTCAGAATAAAAGAAGATACAAAAATTATAATAGAAGTAAAATGATCACCCGATTGGTAAAAATGCATTTTAAACCTGAAGAAACAGAAAGTTTCATTGAATTATTTGAAAGTGTGAAAACGAAGATAAGTGCTATGGAAGGTTGCAAAGGCGTAGATTTAATGAGAGACGTCAACAATAAGGATATATTTTTCACTTATTCAATCTGGGATTCAACGGATCATTTAGACCAATACAGAAACTCCGAATTATTTGGAACAACATGGAAAGCAACAAAGGCCAAATTTGCACACAGCGCAGAAGCCTGGAGCGTTGAACAACTTGTGGGAACACTTAACAATATTTTAAAGTAATTTGCAGTTTTAGAGTAGAACATGAGATTAACACTGCTACTGTTTTCGATAATGCTTGGCTTTACAGTTCAAGCCCAAAATAAAGCCTGTGATAAAGCCGAACTAGCCTTAAAATCCGGTAATTTAAAATCTGCCAATAAACTGGTGGACAAATGTCTTAAAGACCCTGATGCCTCCAAAAATCCCAATTTATTGCTTTTGAAATCACGCATTCAGTTTGCCATTTTTAAAGATAAAAGTATGGCAGAAGAATTTCCAAATGCATTAAAAGATGCCATGAAATTTGCTGAGAAGGCTATTGAAGAAAACAAAAACGCTGCACAAAGGGAAGCTTTTAAACAAACACATCTTGACTATTTTTCGGAACTTATAAAAATCAATAACAAAGAAGCGATGTCATACTACAATTCGAGTAAGTATGCCAAAGCTTTACCGCTGTTTAAAAAGAGTATGTATTTTGGTCTGGATACCATTTCAATGGTTTATGCCGGTGAGTGCTACTGGGCTTTGGAACAATGGGATGAAAGTATTGAGCTTTGTAAAAAATCTTCAGAATTAATCTATATGGCTGTACTCGACAGTACTGTTAAAGTAGCAGGATATCACCGTCATCCATTCATAAGATTATGCGAATACTATATTAAAAACCTGCAATTTGATTCAGCTTATTTGTATGTTAAAAATGGCAGAGCAATCTTGCCTAACGACCCTGATCTGAGTTCCTATACCTACAAACTCATGAAGTTTCAGGTGGATAAAATTCCGCCGAGTTATGATTACCTTATCGCTATACAAAACGGTTTAAGAGACTTCCCTTTCGATTCATTCTTAAATCACAGAGAAAACTCAATATACATTTTCCTGTTGAATGGGATGGCAGAAGCAGGAGAACAAAGGCAGTTCGATAGCTTATTTCATGTTTATGCCGAAAGCAAACTGGAGAAAAGAAAACTCAAGCAACTTCAACTTATGAAAAAATTTGACATTTTCGCCGGGATGGATAACACTGCTTTCACTAAGGCTATGATGACTTATTTTGTTAATTCAAATCTTGAAAAAAGTTGTTATTCGACTGTTCTCTACTATTGCAGCAAACTCAAGCCCAATGGAACTAGCTCAGATAGTTTGGCTAAAATTACACCAACTCTCGGCAGCTCAGAAATTATTGAAATTACTTACAGATATTTCCTGACCAAAAATCCAAAAGATAAAGCGATGATAAAGAGCTTATCGGATTATACAAGCACATTTAATAAAACTACTTTGGAATATCGGGATTTATTACCAGGTGTCAGACTCAATGATTTGTGCAGAACGTATTTTATTAAAAACCCTGAATTTCCGGCAAAAGCTAAGACGTACAGAATGCGTTTAATCAGTGAAACTGCAGATTCAGGCGATTTCAGACTTTCGCGTATCACCTGGACTGAAGCCAGTAAAATGTACCCTGATCAGATGAAAACATTGGATGAATACTGGAGAAAAATAGTAGAGAATGATTTCCGTATGAACTATTTCGGCAGTAGAATCAATCCAAAAGGTAAAACTGAAAAGAATGTTCCAGAATACGCCTGGAATGGCAATGCCGACTCCTGCAAATGGGGTAGCATGCCAGATGATGTTGTCTTAAGAGCGCAGCAACGTATCAATTACTTCAGAAGAATGGCGGGAATGAGTGAAATGATCTCTCTGACCAAACAAGACAATGAAATGTGCATGTTGGCTGTCATGATGTGCGAATCGAATAAATCGATGACCCATAATCCGAACGACGGATGGAGATGTTATGTACCAGCAGGCGCAGATGCACTCAAGGATGCTATTTTATCCAAAGATGGCAATCCGGCTATTGCCATCACAGCTGCCATGGGACAGAATCATTCAACAGTTGGCAACAGACGCTGGTTGTTGTATCCTAATGCTTTATACATGGGTATTGGCACCTCTAAAACTTATACAGCCATCAAAGCCATTGACGATAACAGAGGTATTGATTCCAATAAATACAAAAGCCAATATGTGGCCTGGCCGCCAGCTAATGCCTGTCCAAAGATGTTAATCTTCAAAAAGTGGAGTTTCTCAATTGATTTGGATTTGAATGGCGCTACTGTAAGTATGAAAGATGGCAGCGGACAAGCTGTTGAACTGAAGCAGGAACCCTATACTGTTGGTTATGGAATGAATACAATTGTTTGGGAGCCCTCTATTCCTGCAGCATCTTTAACCGATGGCAGTGTATTTCATGTTACTGTCAAATTAAAAAGTGGTAAAACATACCAATACACAGTTAAAATCATCGACGTCAAATTGTAATCAACCCGTTTTCTTCACAAGATTTCCAAATTGAAGAAAGTGCATTAATTTTTCGCAATCTTTGCGAGAATGATTGATTATTCGGCAAGTACCTTAGATGAAGTGTCCGCGCATAAAGTGGGCAATAAAAACAATGGTGAAGATCTTATTATTTCGAAACACAGACTCGATCTATCCGACCAATCGGTTGAGGAGCTTTTGCACAAATATTTTCTGAATCATTTTAAATCAGAGGAGTATTTCAATTTTACATTTACAAACGAGGATTTCACAATGAATCCGATCTATAAATACTGCCATGACGTATTTGAAGGCATTGGTGATTTTCATCTAAACAGCATTAACATCGCCAAGCATTTATATGAAACATCCAATCATCCGAACATCAAGGATGGTGATTTGTTCATTGCATTTTTCTCGAGATTGATGGTGGATTATAAAGAAGTCAATGCCATTGGAATTTTCAAGTCAGAAAGTCGGCAGTCGTTTTTAAAACTGGATACCAGCGGAAAAGATTTTCAGATGATAAGTGATGAGGGAATGAAGCTGGACAAACCTGATAAAGGATGTTTAATTATAAACGATGAATCGGATAAAGGTTACAAAGTTTGTATCATAGACCGCACCAATCGTTCGGAAGAAGCATTATTCTGGAAAGATAATTTTTTAATGATTAGTCCGCGCAAGGATGAGTATCATCAAACCACCGATTTTCTGGATATTGCCAGACAGTTTGTAACCAAGGCATTGCCTGAGAATTTTGAGGTCAACAAAAGTGATCAGATCGACTTGTTGAACCGTTCGATGGAATACTTCAAAACCAGGGATACATTTGACAAGGAAGAATTTGAACAGGAAGTTTTTCAGGATGAAAGTGTAATTGAATCCTTCAAGCAATTCGACCAGAGTTACAGGCAGGAGAACAAGATAGAAATGGAAGACAATTTCGACATCAATTTATCTGCTGTAAAAAAGCAAAACCGCGTTTATAAAAGCATATTAAAACTGGACAGAAATTTCCATATTTACATTCATGGGAATAAAGATTTGATAGTTCCCGGAGTAGAGAAAGACGGGAGGAAATTTTACAAGATTTATTACGAGGAAGAAAATTAACCTGACAGGTTGATTTTTATCAAGATAAAAATCTTATTTACAACATTTTACAAATATTTTTTGCAACCTGACAGGTTGTTTTAAATTACCATTTAAAAAGAAAAAGCACTATTTCGCACAAGAAAACTATCTTTTAGATAAAGCTCTAATTTCTAGGATTTTAAATAATTTCCCCCAGTCGGAATAACACCGGAAAATGAACAGGTTTTAATTCACCGGGTTTCCAAAAATGTTGAATACTTTCACCAAGCTCAATCAGAGGATCTGAATTGTTAGCCCGCTTAAAGTGTTTTAGTGCCGACCAGGTACTTAAATAACCAATGTATTGCTCAAATGTCCAGTTAAGACTCATTGAAAACTCAGGTACCTCTATATCTTTAAAATGAAATGGAATAGAAGAATAACGCTCATCAATATATCGTCTCTCCTTATCCCAATACGGGCCCAAAGTCGTATTGTAAAATGTTTCTAGAAGTGCATCAATTTCCGGCTGAACACTGTGCTGTCCATAACCAATAACCGCCAGGAGAGCTCCTGGTTTTGCTGTTCGGTTTACTTCCAAATAAAACTTTTCAAAATCAAACCAATGAATAGCCTGAGCAACTGTGATGAGATTAAAACTTTGTGAATCAAAATTAGTTTGTTCGGCAGCTTGACATGAATATTTAATGTTATCGGCTTTAAATGCATTGTCCAGTTGATCCTGACTAATGTCTGTTGCCATTACCGTATCAAACTTTTCAGAAAGAACTTTGGCTACCTGTCCATTCCCGGTACCAACATCCCAGGCTGCATCGAACTGATTGATTTTAGAATACAAAAACTCAAATAATGCATAAGGATAAGTTGGCCTATACACCGCATAAAGATTGGAATTACCGGAAAAATTATCCTTCATATTATTCTATTTATTAATTGTTCAATTGCTTTTAAACACCTTCTTGCACAAAGCATTTCATAGTTTCAAAGTGAATCCAAGCTTGATTTATGACTTTAATTTTGTTGCTCAAAAAATCCACTGTACTATCATCTAAAAACTACAACCTGACAGGTTGCCTTTTGGCAAATCAATTAATTGATTTGCAAGGATTTGTTCCAAATTTTGCCAACCTGACAGGTTGTTTTAAATTACCGTTTAAAAAGAAAAAGTACCATTTCATACTACAAATCCCCTATTTCGATAAAGCTTTAACTTTCAACTAGTTTCTTGATCAGCACCAGCTGTCCCAAATGGTAATAACTGTGTTCCAATACCCCTTCTATGTTTCTGAGCATCGTTCCATATTCGGGTTTAACAAATGGTCCTGACAATTGCTCATCATTCAGTTGTCCGACTAAATTTGAAAACAATTCTGCGTTCATGATGAAATCTCCAACCAGCTTATCCCATGGACCTTGAGATTGTATTTCCGGTAAATTAAAACTGTACTTATCACTAATTTTCAGCGGACCGCCTTGTAGCACTTTTATTAATCCTTCCAGATAATAATTGATATGAAACGTCAGTTTAGCTACTGAGTTTAGATTGTGAACAGATTGAACAGCTATGCGCCAATCTAATCCTTCTATTTGCTCTTTGTAATTGGTATTGGCTATCCATTTCCCATCTATAAAAACTTCCCGTAAACGCATAGCCAGGGTGCACGAATGATTGTCTGTCATATTATTAGTAGGTGTTCAAAGCAATATTACAAATATTAATGACACAAAAAAAACCGGTCGCCAAACAACCGGTTTAATTTTTTGTTTAACCAAAATTTATCGCATTATTCTTTCTCGGAAAATTCCACCATCTTTCATTTCAATTTCTAAAACATATACTCCTGTATTCAGCATCCTTAAATCCAATTGCAATTTTGTCTCATTGGCTACTTTTTGCAAAACAGTCTGACCATTGACACTGATTAATCTGACAGCGCTTATCTCTTCACCTGACTCAATATTGAGCACATCTGTTACAGGATTTGGAAACAATTTAACAAAGCTGTTTTGCATGGTTTTAACACTGCTGGTAGTTTGACCTTCTCTTACAACCTTCAAGGTAAAAGGTTGCGCAACGGCATTGAGCTGACCGGTTGAATCGAATCCTAAAGAATCACACCAGTATTCAACGCAATTTCCGTAAGTCAATCTCAGACAAAGATTAAATGGTCCCATAGACTGATAGGTGTGAGTAGGTGTCGCTGAGCTGGATGAATCGCCGTCACCGAAGAACCACATATAGGATGGACTAACCTTGTATTTGGATTTATCTACAATCAAACCAGAAAAATTGGTTGTGGTATCTCTCTCAATTGTAAAATAAGGCACAGCTAATTTAGGTTCATAAGTTATTAGTTTTGAAGAAACACAATTATTGTTCATGAAAGCTTTAAGCAGAATAGTAACTGTAGAACAGGAACTAAATAGTTTATCAGGGTTGGTTAAAACTGAAGAGTCAGAATTTCCATTTTGGGTAAAATACCATTTATAACTGGTCGCATTGCTGCTTAAATTGGTAAAGTACAAATGACCAAATGAATCGACCATATTAAAATTAGCATAGACATTACAGCCTGAAATGCCTATTTTTAAAGTTATAGTATCTGAACAATTGGAATAATTTGTATCGATAACTATAAGCTGGATTTTATACAAACCTGGTCCACCAAAAAGATGCACCACTTTTGCGCCTGTATCCTGGGTGCCGTCTCCAAAATCCCAATAGTGATAACCCGCCAATGAATCATAAGCTCCAAACGTGTACAAATATATATTAGCTGTGGAGGCAGATACAGAAAAGTTGGCGTTGACATTGCAAGCTTTTATATCAGGAGATTTAAAACAGGCAACTATAATAAGTGCATACACCAGATGTTTTAATAGATAATTTTTGACTTTCATATTTGAATAGACGCATGTCTTTAAAAAAATGTGACAAGGAATCGGAAAGCTGAATAAAAAAATAATTAAATCCTAAAATTCAATTATATAAGTTATCCAAACCTAAATTTTAAATAAAGTAACGAAAATTCAATTTCAAATTTTGAGAAATTTTCTCATTTTGAGAAATATGGCGTAGAAAATGCGTAATTAATTATAGCTATAATGTTGTTTTTCAAATATTTAAAATTGATTTTTAAGATTATTCTCAAATGGCACAGAAGATGAGGAATTATGAGTGATAAAGAAATTCAAATTGCCCCTTTTCATTCTTTTATTTATACCCCATTAGGGAGTCCTGAGAGGACTCCCTAATAATTTTTTGATGATATTATGTTATATTTGAATGTTTTGACAAAAATGCGCTTGTTTTACCTGCAGGATAATAAATGGGGGAATTTAGTATACTTACTTCTTTTCCTGTCTTTCATTCTGATTGCTACAACAGGTATCATCAGTTATTTCAGAATATCCGATTCCCTCTCCAATTTAAAAAGCCGCATCAACCAGGATTTTGAGCTCAATACCATCAAAAGCATACAAAACAGCTACATTGGAATTGACAACAAACTGGAAATGTACGTCATTACTCATCGCAAGAGTTATTTAACCCAGCTGGATTCTTCTTCATCCAATATCAGAACCTTGCTGATGAGTTTGAAAATGTCGCGAAAAATAACGGGTCAAGAATCGCAGTTAATCGATTCGCTGAAAATGCATGTTGCATCTAAAATTAAAAACATTTCCAACATTGTCCGATTTCAGCAAGACAAATCCATTGAACGTTTAATCGAAGACTACATGAATATGCAGTCTATCAGAACTGCCATGGATCGAGCTAACAATGAAGCCAAATACCGAAGAAGAAAAAGTGGCAAAAAATCTGGTGAAAAAACAGAGAACCTGACTCTGGACACATTATTTAACGAACAAAACCTGGCGAAGAACGATATTCTTGAACTGGCAGATTCTAAAAATATCAATCCTTATCTGGAACGCGACCATTTCATGAATCTCAAAATTACAGAGATAATAGACCAGTTGGTCAACATGGAAACAGATCGTCTGGACAGGGAACGTATAGAAACCGAAAATACCATCAAGGTCGCCAATCGCTCTATCATGTTGTTGGGAGCATGTACAGCATTGTTTATTATACTTGCAGCTTTTGTATATTTCAGATACATCACTCAGCTATCTAAAATTCAAAGAAGACTGGCTGATTCTAAAGATATTGCTGAAGAACTGGCAATGATTAAAGAGCGTTTCATGGCCAATATGAGCCACGAAATAAGAACACCATTGAATGCTATCTCAGGTTTTGTTGATCAGCTACACGCATCTAACCTCAATTATACTCAGCGCAAACAAACTGAAATCATTCAGAAATCCATTCAGCATATCCTCAATATTGTCAATGATATTCTCGATTTCTCAAAATTGAATGCCGGTAAACTTGAACTGAATAAAAAGGGTTTTGAGATTGTCAAAACACTCAACCAGACTGTCGAATTGCTCAATCCACTGATAGCAGAAAAAAACATTCACCTGCAAACAGAAATTGACAGTAAAATTCCGCAGGTACTCATCGGAGATGCCTATCGTTTGCGTCAGGTTTTACTCAATATTATTGGGAATGCCATCAAATACACAATTGAAGGCACTATTACCGTCAAACTGAAACACAAACAAACCAGTTCAAACAGTTGCGATATTTTAATTGAAGTCAATGATACCGGAATAGGAATAAGTAAAAACGAACTTGATAATATTTTCAAGGAATTCCACATGGCCGAAAACGCTGCAGGCTGGAACAAAGCAGGTAGTTCAGGTCTTGGTTTAAGTATTACAAAAATGCTGGTGGAGCTTCACAATGGCAAAATAGAAATTGACAGTGAGCTTAACCGTGGCACCAACATTCAGATAAAAATACCATATACCATTGGCAGTAAGAGTGACCTCAATATGGAAAACTCTTATCTCAATGATTTGATGTTCCTCGAAAATAAGAAAATCATTGTAGCAGATGATGAGTTGTTCAACAGGGTTTTGATGAACAATATTTTACACAAATACAATGCGCAGACATTTGAAGCTGAGAATGGCTTACATGTTTTATCAATTTTGGAACGCGAACAAATAGACTGTATCTTAATGGATGTTAAAATGCCTGAGTTAAATGGGCTTCAAACTACCCGAAGAATCCGACAGATTAAAGATGAAAAGATAGCCACTGTACCAATTATTGCAGTAACTGCGGCAATGACTCATGATAATTTAAAAGCTTTCATCGACAATAAAGTTGACTTGTTTTTAGAGAAGCCATTCAAAGAAAATGAGTTAATGGATATGCTATACAAAGTAATGGGCAAACCAAACTCCAACACCAGTGTAAAAGAAAAGAATTACTCGGACATGCCCCCTGAACAACCCCGAAAATTATTCGATTTAAGTGAGTTGCAAAGACAAGGCGGAATGGACCCGAACTTCATTGTTGACATGCTGGAAACTTTATTTAATTCAACCAGAATTGGCATAGAAGAGATTGAGAAGGAATTGAGTGAAGAGCGTTGGGACAATGTCAACCTTATAGCGCACAGATTAGCCTCTCCTCTTAGGTTTATAATGGCCGGAGATGCTTATAACAGCATTAAACAAATTGAAAATATGACAGAATCTGAACTGAGCATTTCTAAAGAAGAAATTCGCAGTCAGTTTCAAATGTTTAAAAACAACTACGCAAAACTGGAAGAAAAACTACAGGAACACATAAAAAGTCAATTAGTCTGAATACACAAACCTATCAATAAATGTCAAGAGCCCAGAATTACAAAGTATTCGTAGTAGAAGATAACGACTGGTTTAACAAAATGATTGTTCACAGTCTGAGCCAAAATCCCGATATTACAGTCAGGAGTTTTTTTAACGGTGCCGACCTTTTGAAGTCGTTACATGAAGTCCCAAATGTTATTACACTTGATTACAAACTTCCGGACACCACCGGCAATGTTTTGTTGCAAAAAATCAAAGAGTATAATTCCAATATTGAAGTCATCATCATATCCGAACAGGATGATATTGAAGTTGCTGTTGAATTGTTGAAACAAGGCGCCTACGATTATCTTGTCAAGAGTCCGGATATGCACTCCAGGTTATTCAACAATGTCAATAACCTGCTCAAAAAATCGAGTCTTGAAGACCGCATCGAGTATCTTCAAAATGAAGTTGAACGCAAATTTACCTTTTCAAATACCATTATCGGGCAGAGTAAAGCAATACTGGATATTTTCTCATTGCTTCAAAAAGCCAGTTCCTCCAATATCAATGTTTCGATTACTGGTGAAACGGGTACTGGTAAAGAACTGGTTGCTAAAGCCATTCACTATAATTCAGACAGAAAAAACAAGCCTTTTGTTGCGGTGAATATGTCAGCTATTCCAAAAGAGCTGGTAGAAAGTGAATTGTTTGGTCACGAAAAAGGTGCTTTTACCGGAGCTATAGAAAAACGCAAGGGCAAGTTTTTAGAAGCCAATGGTGGGACTATATTTTTGGATGAAATAGCTGAAATGGACCTCTCACTTCAGTCGAAACTTCTGCGCGTTTTACAGGAACGTGAAGTGACACCGGTCGGCAGTAATACCCCTATTAAAATTGATTGCAAATTAATCATAGCTACACACCAGGATTTAAAACATCTGGTTGATGAGAAGAAATTCAGGGAGGACTTGTTTTTCAGAATCATGGGATTAAAAATCAATTTGCCTCCTTTGAGAGACCGTGGCCATGATGTATTGCTGATAGCTAAAAAACATATTGAAGAGTTTTGCAAGTCCAATCAAATGCCAATCAAAACGCTTAGTGAGAAAGCCTGTCAAAAACTCCTCTCCTATCCTTTTCCGGGTAATGTCAGAGAATTGAAAACCGTTATTGAGGTAGCAGTTGTCATGAGTGATAATGATGAAATAGAGGATCATCACATCATGTTCCAGCACAGCGACCTCATTACTCAAATTACCAATGATGAACTCACTTTAAGAGAATATACATACAAAATCATTCGCATCATGCTTTCCAAGTACAATGATGATATTCCTAAAGTCTCTAAAATACTGGATATCAGTCCAGCAACAATCTATAGAGTATTGAAGGAATTCAACCATTAAATCAATTTATGAAAAGCTGTTTCTCAATTTGAGAAAAAATAGTTTTCATAAACAATAACTAAAGGTTGATTTTCAGGGTTTTACAAAATTTTTGTTCCTAAGGCATATAAATTGTAAAATATTAAATGCCAGGCTATTGGTTTGATTAAACCTCCATTCATTTCATAACCAATTGCTCTGGCTATTTTACATGACCACTTAAAACACACAACTGATTATGAAAAGTTTATTTTTTAAAATCGTCCTTTTAACTGCTCTCATTTACGGGGCAATTCCGGTACTGGGTGCACAAAACTTAGGTTATAAGACAGCAATTGGCTGGAGGTTTGGGGTTACTCAGGGATTAACCATTAAGACAGCACTTAGAAACGATGCTGCATTTGAAGGTATAATTGCTTTATGGCCTTACAGCATGGGAGTTACAGGGTTATATGAGGTACATAAAAGTACAGGAACAAGAGACCTCAATTGGTATTATGGAGCAGGTGCACACATAAATTGGACCACCCACAGAAATTACTATTTCCGTCATGAGCGCAAGTACTTTGTCTATGAGCCCCGAACAGCTTTTGGGCTTGATGGTATAATTGGTTTGGAATTGCATATTCCACGTTCACCTATTGCCATAAGTCTGGATATTAAACCAACATTCAATTTTTATAATGATGGCGGGGCTTATGCATTTTTAGATCCGGGCCTGGGACTTAAATTCGGATTCTGATAATCAGGATACCTCCGATTTTAAGTAAAAATTCTGATACTTAAATTACTTGATGCTGACTCAATGTGGAGTTAATCTGGGGTACTGACTTTTGTTTTTTCATTAACAATCTCGATTATTGCAGAAGGAACCTGCGTTGCATTCAATGTTACCGTATGGGGTGTCCGTAAGTACCAGAATTGAAAAATTTCGTTAAACATATCCGCTTTAGTATGAGATTCACAACCTACATAATGCTTTCTGCTGCATGTCTTTGGTTTGTAATTGGGTCTCTTTTCATGTACAGATACACCTGGGATTTAAGCAATGCCAAGTACCACAGAGGTGCCTTAACCGAATTTATTGTTAAAATTGTGGACCCCGAAATGCAGAAACAGGGCTTTGCATTTAAATTGAGTGGTATCAAAAGAGAATTTGGTGTTTTTTTCAAAAAAAACAGAAACTATAACGATTTCATGAATAACCTTAAAGTGGGTGATTCTATTTCTATTTATTACACCGACTGGCGTTTATATGAAGGTCAGATTAACCTTCAGCTAGTTCATATGGCATCAGACAAGAAAGTATTTATCAACTATGAAAACCGCAAGAGAAGAGACTTGAACAGAGCTCTGATTTTGTATGGAATAGCTTTGGCATTTGGAACAGGAGCCTGGTTTTTAAACAGAAAACGAAATATTAAGCCCGAAGATACAGAGTTTAAGGGTTTGGTAATTTGAGTATCTCCGCAATTTTATTTACTACATCAGCTATTTAGTAGTGGTAGATCGCAGAATTGGGACGGAACACGCAAAAAACGCAGAAAAATTTATTGGCTTTTGACACGGCAATTGGATTGCTTGCGCAAACGGAAGATACAGAAGGGGAATTGCTGAAATGCTAAAAGGCTAAAAAGCTGAATCGTGTCGCGGCGTAGGTAGAATGCAGAAATGAGACAGATAAGGCTAAGTACCTGAAATGATTGTGTAATGAAACCATTATCCCGTCTAATACGGGTGTCGTCCCTCCGGGACTTTGATTATGTATAATCTTTAAGCTAATCGACAAGCAATACGACTTAAGCATCGCGATCAGCCTGAGGCTGATAGGTAACGACGACGCCTACGGAAGCGACAATAATGATTCCGGGCTTTAATTGAAGATTAATAAAAGTTTATCGATGAGTTCAACGACTTAACGACTTAACAGCGAAAATCTAAGACTTAACACATTTCTATGAAACCGTCGCCCCTCCGGGCATAGGCGTCAACTTAAACAATTTTATTGTTCCTCATTTGCTTTAATTTTTCTTATAGGATCTTTCTTAACTCTCTGTAAAACAAATGTATTTTTATCTTCTATAACCCATTCCATTTCTTCTCCTTTTTCAAGTTTACAAGCGTCAGCCACAGCAGCCGGGAAATTTATGTAATATGATTTTGTAGCACCTCTGTCTACTTTTTGAATTTTTACTTTATAGCCCATTTTATTGGATATGTATGTGCAAATATAAGCGTTTTGTGTAATAGTATTTATACTATTATTAAGGGGTTTTACATAGGTTTGACTTCATGTACAAGAATTTTAATATACTTCAAAAATTAGGATTTTCTGAGGATTACCTTAATTCCATGGCAGTTGAGATCGGGTTTATAAAACGTGTTAGAAAACTTAATGCTTTGGATTACTTACAAGCCTTATTGCTCAACGTTTCCAAGCCTGTTGTCAGCTATAATACAATGGCCAGTTCTTTTATAGATTTAAATAAATCTGTA
>CAUJCT010000009.1 GCA_963169345.1 Bacteroidota bacterium | reverse complement strand
GTCTGAAAATAGCATAAGTCTTTATACCTAATTTATTTAAAAACACGCTAGAAATGGGTATAAAAAAAGAGCGAACAACCCGAAAGCTGTCCGCTCAATTTACACAAATACACAAAATGAGATCAGGTCAAAAGCTAGTGTACTTCAGTTTATTGTTTTATTATTTTTACGTTTTGAACGTTGCCGTCATAAGCAATTTCGACATTGTAGATTCCTGATTCTAAATTATTCAAATCGATATCCAGAACCGTTGTAGAAATCTGAGTCATTTCAAGCACCACCTGACCGAGTGCATTGAATACTTTGACAACAGCGTTCGCGTTTTCGTTAGAAGGCAGATTTAAGGTTATATTTCCAATAGTAGGATTTGGGTAAATGTTAACTTTAACAATACCATCCTGATTGAAGTTAACGGGTTTGATTTCAGAATAAGCAAATTTTCCATTCACATCAAATTGTTTCAATCTATAGAACTGCACGCCATTTACAGGCTGAAGGTCGATGAAAGCATAATTATTAACTGAATTTGAGTTTCCTACACCTTTAACCTCTCCTATTGCAGTCCACTCAGTACCGTTTAATGATTTTTCAACCACGAATTTTTCATTGTTAATTTCCGCAGTTGTAGCCCATACTACTTTAACAGAAGAACTCAAAGGCATAGCGTTAAAGTTAAGTAAAGAAACAGGTAGTGGATTAAGAGTATTAGAAGAACCCAGAGTGAAAGGGCTAAAATCTGTTATTGCCGATGAACTGTTTACAGAACCTGCTGTTTCATCACCTGTAACATTTCCGTTACCATGATTAATCCATTGAGAACCTGACCATCTGGCCACTCTCAAATCGGTTAATGAAGATACACCGCCATGTCTGTATTTATTCCAGAAAAGAGTAACGGTAACATTAGATGAACCATTAGTTCTGTTAAGATTCCAGTGTTCATTAACACTAACGTGATCGAGACCAGAACCCATTGTAGTTGTATTGGAATAAGGGGCATTGATATATTCTGCCCAGAAAGCATCACTTGTATTAGAAGGTGCACCCATTCCAATTGGAGCATAAGTAACACCATCACCTACAGGGAAAGTAAATGCATCATCACCAATCTTAATGACCGGGCCATCAACGTGACTTGAGTTTTTGGCTCCAGTCCAGATGGCACCATCACCAAATATCAGCTCGTTGCCATCGGATGATTGAATTATACCGCTGGTAAATGAAACAGAAGTTGTTACTCGAAGGTTTGTACTGTTGAGATAGAAAGTACCACTGGTATTGACTGTTAGTCGACCAATAATTGGAGTACGAGAAGTACTACCCACTATACTCTGGAATGAATTTCCATCGATGATTGTGAAACCATTTCCTGCACCAAAAGTTATTACACCCGTAGAGTTATTAGTTGAGATATCGCCCGCAAAGGTATTATTACCATTGTAAGCAGGTTCAATTTGACCGGTACTATTTTCTCTGAATTCAACAAAGCCGTTGAAATCATCTCCATTGACATTGGCCAATCTCCAAAGACTTCCACTGTTATTTTCGAGGAAAACATAACTTGTGAAAGTATTGCCTCCATTCACAATGTTGCTAGTACCTCCGGTTTTTCTTAACAACAATGAACCTTCAAAAGTTGTATTGGTCATTGAGTCGTTATTTTGAAAATTCAGAGTTCCATCAGTCACAGTTCCACCGCTGAAGATTGCTCGAACAACTGTCAGAGTGTTACTTTCCATATCCAAAGTACCTCTGTAAACTCTCACTTCGTCAATACGCATATTTTCTAGTAAGCTTATCTGACCGCTTGCTGAATTGACAGTTAATCGTTTAAATCTTGGACTACCGTAAATAGTAGTTGAGCCAGTGATCATGACCTGTCCGTTACCGGCACCAAAAGTAACAGTATCAAGAGAACCTGTACTAGAGATATCACCTGAGAAAGTATTAATACCATTGTAAGCAGGTTCAACTTCACCTGCACCATTTTCCTCAAAGTGTGCCACACCCTGGAATTTATCAGCAGTAGTTGAGGCTAATCTTAAACGGTTGTTACTATTATTTACAAAAGCGATTGGACCAATGAAAGTGTTACCACCTGAAAGGTCATTATTGGCGCCGCCGTTTTTAGTAAGAACCAACAAACCTTCAAAGCGCGTATTTTGCATCGATGTAAAGTTGTTGACAGTAATGTTGCCATTTTTTACAATACCACCGGTAAAAGTCGCAGAATTTGCCGTGATAGTATTACCAAGCAGTTCAAGAGTTCCCGCAGAAACAGAAAGGGAATTAATAGTTCGGTTTGCATCGAGTACCGGCTGATTACCGGCAGATGCATTGTTAATCACCACATCATCAGAAGATGTAGGGACAGAGTTGGTAGACCAGTTTGAAGCGGTCCCCCAATTAGAATTAGTGTTGCCATTCCAGGTAACGGTTGCAGCGAAAAGGCCACCACCAATAACTAACAGGCATACTAACGCAAAAAATTTGATAGTAGATGTGTTCATATATTGTGCATTTGGATTTAATCCTATATAATAATCAAGCCTTCTAATCATGCTTGAGTATAAATACTTAGTTTTTAGCTCGACAAAGGTATGTGACGCTTGTACACATTTCAAAATTTTTACTTGAAAAATGTGCAAAAAAAACAAGCAACAGGTTATATATATCAGATTTACAAATATTTAAAATTAACATTAAAGATAAAAAATAATGTATAAATGTGCATAATGCAGATGCAACAGGTAAGAATTTAGATAAAAACAGGTAAAAAAGACTATGAAAAAAGGAATTTATCCACTACTCCCTTTTTTTATAAATTAAATTAAAAAATTTTCATTTATGTATTTTATTGATATTAAGAATATTAAAGAAATAAAAACTACCATCAGAATATTAATTTTGACTATAAAGCCAAATTGTTTTAATAATTGATTTGTAAAATGTTAAATCTTCACTAAATTTGCATCAGTGTTTTCATAGTTTTAGTTTTTAGAATGGGTTAGGCGAAAGCTTAGCCCTTTTCTATTTCTAAATCGATGGGTAAAAAAGTCAAAGTATAAAGTTCAGGATTCAGTTATCCAGATTTTATATTGTATTTTCTGAGACTGATTAATATTTTGAATCATTAAATAATCGCCATCGTTTCCAATCCATCTGCTGAGTATATTAATTTTCTCTCGAGGATTAACTGGTCTGCAATGTTCAATTTTATTAATATTACTGCTTAGCCCCCAGATGGCATTGCCCCCTTCCACAGACACTCTGAATTCACGGTCTCTGTCGTACCTTATTTTTTTAAGAACATGAACTTGACCATCAGATAATTCGCCCTCAATGTCGGCTTTAGAATAAATATTAAATGGTTCTATGATTCTTAGTTTCTGATATTCGAGCAATAAGTCCGGGTGATCAATACCGAAAGCTTCCATCGCAACATCGAGTTTATTTTGAATAAATTCTGTCAGATCGGCGTGAGCTTTCAAACTCATTAGGGAAGCTTGTTTACGCATTTCAATGGAGTATTTATTCATTGGATAGTCTAACGCACAAAGTGTAAGTGCATTTACAAAGAGATCCACCTCTTTCTGTTTCAGACCCTGAATTTTGAGACGTGGTTCACAAACTAAAAACAAATCGTACAAGCTCGAGCAATAATCCAGCAACTCCTCCTCATTGAGAGTACTAAGTTCTATAATATCTTTATCAACAAAACTACTGAGTTGTTCAATAGGTTTATACTTTAAAGTTTGTCTCAAGTAAGCTATAGAGGCAGACATTTTAACTGTTTGGTTTTGCAATTCATCTCTTTTCCTGGCTCTTTCAATACTAAATCCATTGTAATTTGAGATTGATTTTTCGAATTCAATCTGAAGTTGATCAACCATTGCGCTCAGATTGACAAAGTATGCTGAGAGACCTTTTGTTTGATCGATGATATGTTCATGTCGCCTATAGAATTTTTTCAATCGGTGACACATATAGATATAATTTTGGTGTGTATTTTTCATCAGAAAAGTACCTGTTTGTTTGTATTATCAAAATTAATATACTTCTTGGTTAAACTAAAGTCTAAAATTTGCCTTAAAACACACGATTGAGATGTGCAAAACATTCAATTACAAATAGTCAAGTTGATTTACCATTATAACTAAATCTATCAGTATTGTTTTGATTTACAGATAAGTAATAATTAGAATCTATTTTACTAAATTAGTTTGAATAGTATTTTATACACGTACCATTAAATATACAGATTAATTATTTTGCAAATACCTACATTCTTAAATGTTATAAATTGTAAAAAATACAAATCATACAATTGTTTGATTCCTAATTAGATTGTATATAATATTATACACTCTAAATATACCTGAAACAATTATTTAATTCTAACGAAACAATCAAAATATTCAAATTAAGTAGTTGTAATTCAGTTAAAATGGCATTTAAACTATCTCATTTTTTATAAAATAGGTCTGAAACAGTCATAATAAATATGAATTTATGTTCATAAAAATTTGACTTTCAACCAAATTAGGTGTGCAAAAGTTACTAATAAACAGAAAATTACGCTAACTTTGCAAGTGAAAAAAACATGCCTGAATTATTATCTATGACAAACTCAAAGGTCTATGAAAACCATCAGATCAAAATGGAGATTATTGATGGTGTTCTCCATGCTCATTATAAGGCCGGACTACAATTAAATTTAGAGGATGCTCAAAAATTGGTAGCAGAAAGAGTTCAATTGTGCGAAGGAAAGGAATATCCATTTTTAATTTATGATGGAGGAGTAGTGAGCATGGACAGAGACGCCAGAGTTTTCTTTTCATCTTATGAAGGTACAAAAGGCATATCTATGGCTGCTTTTGTTGAAACATCTGTTTTTAGCAAAATGCTAATTAACTTCTTTTTACGATTAACTAAGCCCAACGTTAAGAGTAGAGCATTTAATAATGTAAATGAAGCTTTAGCCTGGATAAAAAAGAACCAATAAAAAAACCTTTACCCAACACTTTCGCATCGAGTAAAGGTTTGCTAAAAATCAACTACCTCACATTATATCTTCCATAGGTCCGAAAACCTATTCATCATCTAAGAACGTCCTATCAGTCAGATAGACAAATGGGAAAAGAGACTGATAAGAATGAATTCGAGTGCCACCAGGGCAATTCTTTTCAAGCTTGATTTTTTCCTTTTCATATGCTGTATCTTTTTTTAATTTAACTAGGCTTAATTACACAATAAGTAAATAGGCTTAAACAATACAACTGTCTTATAATCAAATATATAAAATTCCATTTGAGTTATCAATTAATCTTGGAACTGAGAAAAAAAAGATTATAACAAGCTCATTTCCAAATCAATAATTTTTTAGTTTTTGAATAAATTGACCTTATTATAAAGAAAATTTAACCAGATAATTGATGGATGAGGTCTAAAATACGCTTTTGGAAAGTTGTAAAAAACCCAGAGTTATTGGATTGGAAAAATTGGCATTTTAAGATTAGAACCTTAGTCTTGTATCATCATTTATAAATCTATATTTCAATGCAATAGACCTTCAAACTTTAATATTAATCTGAATTTAATTTAATAAAAATCTGCCTCGTTAATATAATTAATCAAATTAAACCGTTTTAGGTTCATAACGAATTTCAAAGTTGCATGAATTAGCGATAAAGCATTTCTTTCCAGCTTCATCGTGAAGAGCGTTGGCTAATTCAATTTTATCCTTCTGAAGAATTTCAACAACCGGGCGTAAAACACAGTTTTCGAACCTACCACCATGCCCGGGATTTTCTATCATAGTAGCTTCGGGCATATCCTTATAGCTTACAACAGTAATACCGGCATCTGCACACAAGTGCAAATACCAAAGCATGTGACATGAAGAGATTGAAGCCAGAAACATATCTTCAGGGTTCAATTTACTTCCATCACCCCTGAAAGGCACATCAGAAGAGCAGTGCACAAGAGGTTTACCCTTCACTTCCCAATCGAAGTTTCTGTCGTAAGCATCGTATTTTACAGTACCTTCTCCCCTATTTCCGGTCCATGTGATTTGCTGGGTATAGATGTGTTTATTCATTTTATATTTTCAAATTGGATATTTTCTTCGTGAGCAATAGGTATTCTGTAGGATTGAGATTTAAATTTCACCTGACAGTAGCCATTGAATTTAACTTTTAAAGATCTTTTTTCATTTAATGCTTTTTCGATTATTGAAGAAAAGCCTTGGGAAGCACTGAGGTCTGATAAATTCACGACACAGTTCAGAGGGATATGAAATTCGGACGATGGTTTCAATTGTGAGAGATTTGTTTGTGAGATTTTAGCAAATCTGACATCATTAGAACTGAGGTTAAGTTCAGTATTCAGAAGTTGAGCATCCATGTTACTTGGATTAAACAGCACTACATCGAGATTTAGAATAGCTTTATCACTTTCTTCCATGGTTATGGAGATATTTTCGAAGCGTCTAAATTCAGGTTGATAAGAAGCAGATGTCCACCAAAACCACAGACTGATGCCGATAACAAACAGCAGCAATCCGATGATCAGGGATTTATTCATCAGAGCAAATCTAATAAATTTTCAGTTCCAATAGGTTTTAAAGTCAATAAACCTTCCCCTTTTTTTGCATTGACCACTCTACCAAGTTGCATAGCTCTGCCTTCAATAAAATTCAGAAATTCGGGAGTTGAAATTGGGGTTTGAGGGTCGTTTGATTCTGGATTGTAAAACTGCGATGAATAAGCCATCAGAGATTTCATTCTTAATTCCCAGTAATCTGAAACAAAAATTATAATATAGGGTTCATGAAAATTGTCCTGGATATAGGCGTACATATTTTTAGGTCTCCAGGGCAATTGTTGTTTATTATTGACTTCAGTGACAATTTTTGGCAATCCGGCCAGGAAGCAAGCTCTTTTTTGAAGATCCTGAGCACGTCCATGGTCAGGATGCCTGTCAGAAGGTGCATTGAGAAGAACAATTTCGGGCTGATATTTTCTTATAGAGACAATAACTTTAAGCAGACTTTCTTCATTTATTTCGAAGAAACCATCTCTTAATCCCAGGTTTTCGCGCGCATCCAATTGCATAATTTGAGAAGCCAGTTTAGATTCTTCAGCTCTTAATTCGGCGCTGCCTCTGGTACCTAACTCACCTGCGGTAAAGTCGACAATACCGGTTTTAAGGCCTTTCATTTTATGTTTAATCATAATACCGGAGGCTGAGATTTCTACATCATCAGGGTGTGCGGCAAAAGCCAGAATATCGAGTTTAATAGGCATTTTCAGCTTCTATGGATTTTACAATTTCTTCTATTTGATAATCGAGGACGGGGTCGTAAGTGACTTTCATATCAGCTTTATAAGTTTTGGCGACGGCCTGATACATGAGGGTTTCGAAAGTACCGCCGTAATTTTTCATGATATCCCAGGTTGATTTACCAGTTTCTCTGTAGATGAGTTTTAGCAAAATACGACCTTCTTCGACATACATATTTTTAAGATCGTCCATAAACTGTTGTTTTATTGATTTTTCGCAAGCCTTGATATACTTTTTCCGTTCCTTTTCAGTTTTAAGCAAACGCAGATTATCCTCCATTAACTGGAGTCTGTATGCTGCCAATTTTGCATAAGGCAAAGCTTTTTTCACGTATCTGACTAAATTTGCATAATCCTTTTTTTCTTCTTCAGAACGAGTGCCTTTTTTAACGAATTTTTTAAATAAGAAAACTGATAATGTATCGGAACCTTCTATTTGTACACCAACTTTGACAGCGAAACGACTTCTGATGACCACAGTGTCTGTAGGTTTTGGTTCTAAAGTCTGAGATTGCAAAGAATTAATGAACCAGGAAAACACAAATATCAGAGAGAAACGGAACATTTTATTCTAAATTAACCGGGCTGGAAACAGTTGGTATTTTTTTCTTTTGTGCAAATACGATTAAAGCAATACCTCCGAGAACTAAGCAAGATGAAATTAATTCAGCCTGAGTGAATTTAATACCTGCAAATTCCATGATAGTATTGACTCTGATTTTTTCTATAAAGAAACGTTCAAGTCCGTTCATGATGAGATAAATTCCGAACAGAGTACCGGCATAATTAAATTTCTTTCTTAGTTTCCAAAGAATAAAAAACAATATTAATGCCATTACAGTTTCATAGAACGGAGTTGGGAAAACAGAAGGTACGAGATGGTTACAATGTTGTGGTTCAAAGCAATTAGGCAAAGGGACACCTACGCTATTGACATTATGCGGATAATCGTAACTCCACATCCAGTCAGGCAAAAACGACATCCAGGAAGGTTTAGGGTCCGTATTGGCAATTCCCCAGTCACCATCACCGGAGACATGACATCCTATTCTGCCAATTCCATAAGCCAGCATCATAGCAGGTCCGCCAACATCGAGCATGTGGAGAATTGGAATACCTCTTTTCTTTGCTCTGTAAAGTACTGCTGCGCCACCAACAATTAGTCCACCATAAAAGGTGAGACCACTGAAAGAAATTATCGAACCTATCGGGTCAGCAGAGAATTCATCTAGATTTTCGAGAATATGAAACAATTTAGCACCCAGTAAACCACCAACAAAAGCGGCAAGAGTAAATTCGCCAATGAAGTGAGAAGGATCGGTTAAAAATGATTTTTCAATTGGTGTTTCCAGTCTCTGTTTTTTATCGAGATACCAGTTATAAGCAACAAAACCTGCGGCTAAAAGTATACCATACAACCAGCTACCGGCACCCGAGAGCAAATATTCCTGAGGATTTCCATTGGTGACAGAAAAATCCAGGAGAATAGGCAGAATTTTAAATCCAAGAATAAATCCGGTAATACCTGAGGTGATATAGTCAGAAACAGGAAAAGGTTTACCGGTCACTTTGGTTATGGTGATTCCTTTACCCAGGATACCATTTTTAAATTTTCTCCTAAGTTCTTTTTGCATAAAGAGACTGGCGAGGAGAAAAGAGAGAGCTACAAAAAAACCGAAAGAGTTAATGATATTAAGGAAAGGAAGCTCTATTCCAAACCAATCTTTAAAAATATAATAGAAATTAGGATACATGAATTGCTGATAATTTTGCGTAGTTGATTTCGGCGGAAGCAAATCCGTCATTATTGATACCGGTAATACAGACTTCAGAGAGTTCATTAATCAGTAGTGGATCATAATCTGCTTCCACTTTGATATAATTTTCAGTGAATCCATACATTTTGCTGTCTTTTTCTTCGTTTTCAAATAAAACATTAAAAGACTGTCCAATATTGTTTTGATAAAATGCTCTTTTCTTTTTTTCACTTAGAATTCTAAGCATTTCTGTTCTTTCATTTCGAACATATTGATGCACTTTATCTTTGAGTTTAGCGGCTGTAGTATTTTTTCTTTCCGAGTATGGGAAAACGTGCAGATAAGACACATCCAGCTGATTGATGAAGTCGTAGGTAATTTTAAATTCTTCTTCCGTTTCTCCAGGAAAACCAACAATAACATCCACTCCTATCGAACAATGGGGCATTACTGATTTTATTTTGCTCACCTTTTCTTCATACAAGTTACTAAGGTATTTTCTTCTCATGCTTTTAAGCATATTATCGGAGCCACTTTGGAGAGGAATATGAAAATGTGGCATGAATTTATTGGAAGCAGCGACAAAATCGATAATTCTATCTTCAAGCAGATTAGGCTCAATTGAAGAAATTCTGTAGCGGTCTATACCTTCAATTTTATCAAGTTCGACAATCAGATTATAGAAAGATTCCTGATTATTGACACCAAAATCTCCGAGATTAACACCTGTTAACACCACTTCTCTCACATTAGTTGAAGCTACTTCATTAGCTACTTTTAGGGTTTCAGCAATAGTATGACTACGGCTTTTACCTCTGGCGAGAGGAATAGTACAAAAAGAACAAAAGTAATCGCAGCCATCCTGAACTTTCAGGAAAGAGCGGGTTCTGTCGCCAACAGAGAAACCCGGGATAAAGATATTGGTTTCTTTGATATTGGCATTGAAGACAGTTGCCTTATCTTTCTTATTGTAGTTATTGGCGAGATGCTCGATAAGATTGAATTTTTCAGCAGCACCTAAAACCAGGTCAACACCGGGAATATTAGCAATTTCCTGAGGTTTCAACTGAGCATAGCAGCCAATTATTACGACAAATGCATTAGGGTTGTATTTTAGTGCTTCCTTTACAACCTTTTTACATTTTCTGTCTGCATGATCGGTAACAGAACAAGTATTGATCACATAGACATCAGCTGCATCTGTAAATTCGCGTTTAATGAAACCATGCGATTCCATTTGTCTGGAAATAGTGCTGGTTTCAGAAAAATTCAATTTACATCCAAGAGTATAAAACGCTACCGACTTATGCATTAAGTTGCAAAAATACGGAATAAATCAGAAGTGGGTTTAAAAATTGAATTAAGTTATTGAGCAGAATATAATTGAAAATTTAATTGCAATTATATTGATCAATGTTCCTTAGGTACTTCCTTAGGAACTATATTAGAATTAAATTGTTCATTTTCTATGAATTTAATTCTGTTGTTCTTAATAGTTTTTAATATAAAATCATTGAGTTCATGAGTAAAGACATCTAAATCCTGAGCAGATTTACGAATAAAATTAAGTTGTTTAATTTCTTCTACACTTAAATTTTCATGTAAGTCGAGTTGGTCCGCGAGACCAATTATATTTGTTACAGGTTGTCTGATCATGTGAGAAGTCATGTATAGCATCTCTTCAAGATGCTGAACATAATTTTTCCTTTCATTGTCCAATTTAACTTTATCATTAATGATCATTGACATAATAAAAAGACCTTCAGGAATAGGTTGAACATTAAGTTCAAAAAAGTCGACATGGCCATCCGGAAATTTAAATTCATTGAAGATTAATACAGGTTTATTTTCCTTTAATGCAACTTCGAGTTGCTTGAACATAAAAGACTTTTGGATACCAGGATAAACTTCAAACATTTTTTTTCCAATTAAATCATTTTTGTTAATACCAGCTTGTTTTTCGAGTGCTTTGTTGATGTATAAATAGGTCCAATCAGATCCTATAATTTGTGCACCTTCAATCATATTTTCAATCAGATAATTGAAGTTTCTTTCTTTTTCGGCGAAGGCTTCACGTTCTGTGTTACCTTTTTCATAAGACTTGCTAAAATTTGCTGAATAAACTGCTGCAAGAATAACAACAGTAAATGATACAAATCTATTGACATACATGATATAGCTGGTTTCTGCATCAACATGAATTATAAATTTAATTGTAATTAAAATACAAATTACAAAAGCAGAATTAAAAATCAGTTTTTTAGATGATTTACTGATTAATAAAATACAAAACATGTAAAGTGCACCGACAGTAATCCCCAATGGTAAAAACAAGTCAATTATAAAAATGATTGCAATTAAAGAGATCGATAGTTTTTCTGACAGGGTAAATTTCATTCAGAATGTGATTTAAGTTCAACAGTTTATTTCAAATATAAAACAAAATGCAAAATAAAATCAAATTCTTTGACAAAAATGGGAGTAATTTAACTGAAAACTTTAGAGGACATTTGATAAGCGATATCGAAATATTGTTGATTAATTCCAGTAGAAATTTCTTTATGGTTTAGATACGATAAAAGCACTTCTGTAGGCAAATTACCTGTTAATTTATCCGTTGCAAAAGGGCATCCTCCGAAGCCTCTCATAGCGGAATCAAACTTTCGACAACCTGCTTCAAAAGCAGCAGAAACATTCAACAGACTATTATCGGGACGTGTATGAAAATGGGCACCAAATTCGATATGAGGTAATTTTGTGAGGCACAATTCAAATAATTTGCGAATATCTTTGGTTTCAGCTTTCCCGATAGTATCGGATAGATTGATATAATTCAGTCCAAGATCTGATAACTTATTGCACCAATCGAAAGCGTATTCGACCGACCATTTTTCACCATAAGGATTCCCGAAACCCATTGACAAATAGACCAGAAATTGTTGTCCATTTCCTGCTGCGATGGATTGAATCTGTTTTAATTTATCGAAGGCTTGTTCAAAATTCTGATTGGTATTACGAAGTTGAAATTGTTCAGAAATACTAAAAGGGAAACCGATGGTATTAATTTGTTTAAAATGGCCGGCATCTTCTGCACCTCTTTCGTTAGCTACAATTACCAACAGTTTAGTTTTCGAATCAGATAAATCAAGATGATTCAGCACTTCAACAGTATCAGCGAGCTGAGGGACAGATTTAGCAGAAACGAAGCTACCGCAATCCAGAGTATCAAATCCAACTTTCAGAAGGGAATTGATATAATTAATTTTATCCTCGGTCGGAATAAACCTATGAAAGCCTTGCATGGCATCTCTCGGGCATTCGACAAGTTTAAGAGACATACTAATTTAATTTAGAAGAATCAGAATTATTCAGAATCTGTTCATTAAAACGTCTGATTAATTCTTCATCAGAAAGGCCGACGAATTCAGACATTTTTTTTACTTCTTCAACACGAGGGTGATTAGGGTATTTTTTAACGAAACCATCAAAAAGTCTTTTAGCATTAGCAGGATCCTGAAGTCCCTGAAAACCTACGGCTGCACAAATTGTTGCTTCGGGAGCCAGAGAATCTTTTTCATATTGACTTGCCAACTGTTCATATAGTTTAACACCTTTAAGAGCCTGATTATTTTTCACACAAGCCTGAGCAGCTTTAAACAAGAAAAGTGGAGCTAATTTATGGTCGGGAAACTGATTAGAAAAGTTAATATAACTATAGATCAGCGTATCACTTTTAGCGAGAGAAGCATTAGATTCAAGTTTTTTAATTGCTTCGATGGAAGAATCAGGTGACTTCTTATCAGAGCAGGCAAAAATTGCAAAACAAAGGGTTAAAACGGATAGATATTTCATTATTAGATAAAAATAAAGCGTTCAAATATACAAATTTAGGAATTAGCTTCGGCATTACTGAACATCATCAGATAAGCTTTGATGAACTGGTCGATATCCCCATCCATAACAGCCTGCACATTACTGGTTTCCTCTCCTGTTCTCACATCTTTTACAAGTTTATAAGGGTGAAAGACATAGTTTCTGATTTGCGAGCCCCATTCAATTTTCATTTTACTGGCTTCGATAGCATCCCTTGCTTCATTCTTTTTACGAAGCTCAATTTCGTAGAGTTGAGATTTGAGCATTTGCATGGCCAGTTCACGGTTTTCGCCCTGAGACCTGGCTTTCTGACAAACAACGACAATACCGGTTGGTTTGTGTGTCAATTGGACTTTCGTTTCAACTTTGTTGACATTCTGCCCACCTGCTCCACCACTTCGACTGGTTTGCAATTCAATATCTGCGGGATTAATTTCAATCACAATATCATCATCCACCATTGGATAAGCGTAAACAGAAGCGAAAGAAGTATGTCTTCTCGCATTGGAATCGAATGGAGATATACGCACCATACGATGCACACCGCTTTCACCTTTCAGGTATCCATAAGGGAAATTGCCTTCAAATTCGAGCGTCATGGATTTAATACCAGCCACATCGCCATCCTGTTTATCTATTTCAGTGACTTTGTAGCCATTTTTTTCACCCCACATGATATACATTCTTGCGAGCATAGATGCCCAGTCGCAACTCTCAGTACCACCGGCACCACTGTTAATGGTTAGTATGGCACCCAATCGATCCTCCTCGCTTCTCAACATATTTTTCATTTCGAGGTCTTCTACAATTTCCATTGATTTAAGATAAGCCTGATCGACTTCCTCTTCAGAAGACTCCCCCATTTCCTGAAATTCTTTCAAAACTTCCAAATCATCCACTGCATTTTGACAGTTTTTGTAAGCTTCAGTCCAGAATTTCTTTTCTTTAATTATTTTAAGATGTTTTTCGGCTTTGGTAGGGTTATCCCAAAAATCCGGTGCTAAAGTCTGAGATTCTTCATCGGCTATCATCGCCAATTTACGAGGGACGTCAAAGATACCTCCCCAAGGCTTCTACTCTGCCTTTTAAATCTTTAAGCTGATCACTTGTCATTGCTGCAAAAGTAACAAATTATTTGCAAAGCATCATGAATGCCAACACTTAAAAGTGCATATAAAACTTAGATTTTGAGTTTAATGCCAAATAAATCATATTTGTAATTGGATACCTTCAGCACATGTTATCTCAAAGCACACTAGACCGAATTGACCGAATAAGTTCAGATTTTCAACTCAGTTTTGGCAAACTCAATGAAGAGCAATTGAATTTCAAGCCTAATGAAAAAACATGGAGTATAGCGCAGAATATTGATCACCTTATTACTATTAATCAGACCTATTATCCAATATTTGATGGATTGGTCGGCGGACATTACAGTGCTCCCATTCATGGCAAATTAAGCTTTTTAGTTAAATTTTTCGGAAGGTTTATTTTACAGTCAGTTCGACCGGATCGAAGGCAAAAAATCAAGACATTCCCGATTTGGGAGCCTAGTAATTCAGAGGTAAATGATGTTTTAAAAAAGTTAGAGCTACATCATCAGGAGCTCAAGCAAAAAATAGCCTCTATTGAGCCATTTTTAGGAAAGAAGACTGTTATTCATTCGCCAGCTTCAAGAAAAATTGTATACACTTTAGATAAGGCACTTGATATTATCTGTACCCATGAAGAGAGACATTTGGTTCAGGCTAACGAATTAAAGGAAAAACATTTAAAGTAGACTTATTCAAAGACTATTCTTTATCGTATTTATTCAATAATTTTAAAAATACTTCAAAATCTTTAGGAAGAGGTGCTGAAATTTTAATTACTTCGTTATTCCAATTATTGAATTCAATTGAGTAAGCGTGTAAAGCCACTCTATTCATGAGAGGTTTAGAAGATTCCCCTTCACCATATTTTACTTTTCTTTTAATGGTACTCATTTCAGGCGTTTTACCACCATACAAAGTATCGCATACCAGAGGTAAATTTTGAGAGGCTGCATGCACTCTGATTTGATGCAGGCGACCGGTTTTAGGTTCACAAGCCAGCAGGCTAAAATGTTTGAATTGCTGAAGGGTATTAAATACAGTGACAGAAGGTTTACCCATTTTAGAAGATATTTGAACACGGCGTTTAGAATCTGTATAGAGCGGCAAATCCACTTCAAGATCTTTAAGATTGACAGAAGCTGAAACGACAGCGTGGTAAATTTTCTTTACTTGTCTTTTTTCAAACTGAATAGTGATGTGTCTATATGTTTCATTGTCTTTAGCGATGAGCATAACACCAGAAGTTTCGCGATCCAGTCTATGGCAAAGAGAATAATCCGGATTTACCTGTCTGCACATTTCAATTATACTTGGCAATTCACTATCAAATCGTTCGTGCAGAGAAGCGATAAATGGAGGTTTATTTATCGCCAGAATATGGTCATCCTCATATATTACGATATCTTTTAAACGGGGATATGCCATACTATTTTTTATTGAACTCGCTAAGTTTTAGTTGAGTTAATACTTTTTTAGTTTGAAGAGGAAAGTCGCCATTCATCATCCAATCGTAATAACCGAAATCTGTTTTAAAAACATCGGTTACTTTTTTACCTTTATGTTTACCGAAGTTAAAAACGACTTCTTTTTTATCATTCAGAATCATTCTGCCAGCCAGGTCAACCATATTATTTTGACCACTGAATTCGTGAAGGAAATCGACATTAGGTTGTAGTTGTTGATATTTGTTTAATTGAGCCTGAATGATTTCCCAGGTAGCTTCGGTATCTGCTTTAGCGCTATGAGCGTTATCGAGGTCTTTATTGCAATAGAATTTAAAAGCTGCGCTGAGGTTACGAGGTTCCATAAAATGGAAAATTTTCTGAGCATCAATAAATTTTCTTTTAGAGACTTCAAAATCGATATTAGCTCTATAGAATTCTTCGACGAGCATAGGAAAATCGAATTTATTGCTGTTAAAACCAGCAAAATCGCAGTTATTTAGAAACGCATTTAGTTCAGCTGCTTTAGATTCAAAGCTAGGTTCAGAAGCTACATCTTCGTTGCTGATACCGTGAATAGCTGTTATTTCGGGAGGGATTGGAATACCTGGATTAAACCTTTGGAAGAGTTCAGTTCTAGATCCGTCAGGCAGAATTTTGATCATATACAATTCAACGATTCTGTCTTTAGAAGTGTTAATTCCAGTTGTTTCAAGGTCAAAAACGACCAAAGGTCTGTTAAGTATTAAGTTCATATTATGGATTCAATATGTCGGGGCGTCGTTCTTTAGTTCTCAATTCGGCTTGTTCCATTCTCCATTCTTCAATTTTCAAAGTATGACCGGAAAGCAGTATATCAGGCACTTTCAGTCCTCTGAATTCAGATGGTCTGGTATATACAGGAGGCGCTAATAAATTATCCTGAAAGCTATCACTGAGAGCAGATTCTTCATTTCCAAGTACACCGGGCAACAGACGCACGATACTATCCGTAATGATAGCTGCAGCAAGTTCACCCCCGGTGAGGACAAAATCTCCTATAGAAATTTCTTTGGTAACGTACAATTGTCTGATTCTTTCATCAATGCCTTTGTAGTGCCCGCAGAGCAGGATGATATTATTTTTCAGGGACATGGCATTGGCCATTTTCTGATTCCAGGTTTGACCATCCGGGGTTGTGTAGATGACATCGTCATATTGTCTTTGGGCCTTGAGTTCATCGATGGCTTTAGCAATAGGTTCGCACATAAGCACCATACCGGCACCACCACCAAACTGATAATCGTCCACCTGACCATATCTGTTCAGGGCATAGTCGCGTAAGTTGACCAGATTAATTTGAGCAAAACCTTTATCAACTGCGCGTTTTACCATTGAGTGTCCCAGAGGACTTTCGAGCAAGGCAGGTTGAACGGTAATGATATCTATTCTCATGAATTAAAGATCGAGGATTCCGTCGGGGAAATTAGCATAAATGCATTTGATTTCATGGTCGATATTAACAACAATATCTTCATGAAAAGGCAGAAGAGCATCTTTAAAGTCGACTCTAAATTCAATTAGATTATGCCCAGGCATTTCGATGATATTGGTAATTGGATATTGGTTTCCAGAAATTTGATCTACGAGGTAATAGTCCTGATAATTGATTTCGTCAGACTCAATAGATTTATCGAGAATAACAACGATAGAGAGAGCGATGAGATTGTTGAGACTTTCCACTGAGTCGAAACCTTGGAGTTTCAGGAGATTAGCTTTAGGGTTAAAAGATTCGATTTTGAAGGGGACGTATTTATCGTTGATAAGCAATAAAATGAAGTCTTTAGGGGTATAATCAGAGTCTTCAATTTCGATTTTAACTAAACCTGAGAAACCGTGAGGTTTTAAAACAAAACCCACCTTTTGGGTGGGTTTTGCATGAATATTATTAGCACCTAGATGCTTCATACGAAGGATGATTAGGCTTCAGAATTTTCAGCTGGAGCTTCAGGAGCATTTTCTGAGTTTTCAACTTCAGTTGTCTGCTCTTCTTCAGTAGCTTCAGAAGCGGCCAATTTAGCGGCAATAGCAGCTGCTTTAGCTTCTTTAACTTTAGCTTCGGCTTTTAATTTTTCAGCCAGTAATTCAGCTTTAGTTGCAGCGAGTCTATCGCGTTTGCTTTGCACTTTGGAATCTTTTTCAGTCATCCATTTTTCGAAGCGGGTGTTAGCTTCTTCCATAGAGAAAGCGCCTTTGTTAACGCCACCATGTAAGTGGTGGAGCATCATAGCACCTTTGTAGGATAAAATTGCTCGAACGGTGTCGGTAGGGATAGCACCGTTGTCTAACCATTTCACTGCTTTGTTGAGGTCGAGATTAATTGTCGCCGGGTTGGAATTAGGGTTGTAATCGCCAATCCTTTCGATAAATCTACCATCTCTCGGAGCACGTGAATCTGCAGCCACAATGTAGTAGTAGGCTCTTTTTTTGCGTCCTTGACGCTGTAATCTTAATTTAGTTGCCATAAAATTGTTCAAACGCAAGGTCTCCTTGTCTTGCGGGGGTGCAAAGGTAAGGGGAAAAAATGAAAAAAAAAAAAGAGGAATAGCTAAAGAGCTGAATAGCTGAAAAGCTGAATTGTGTCGCGGTGGAAAAGCTTCGCTGTTAAGTCGTCGAGTCGTTTAGTTGTTATGTCGTATTGAACATCGATAATCTTTGATTTTAACATATTTTATAAATAGAAGAGTATATATAGCGTACGTTGGCGTCGTAGATTTATGGCGTC
>CAUJCT010000008.1 GCA_963169345.1 Bacteroidota bacterium | reverse complement strand
GAAAGGGAAAAACAAAATGAGCGTAATCAATGCGATAAGGAATAAACTGATTCATAGAATTTTTGCTTGCGTTAACCAAAATAGAATGTTTGAAAAAAATTATCAACCACGACTTGTTTGAATCATAGAAATCGATTTAGCTTCTCCTCCGACTTAACGACTATACAGCGAAACAATTCAGCAGCGTAGCGTCAGCCTTTCAGCAGCGCAGCGATATAGCTTCTCCTACGACTTAACGACTTAACATTATAATCTCTTTACAACGTCACTCCCAAACCTATGCCCAATCGATTGAGATCTGCGTTGTACATGCCTCTTGAATAGTTGAGGCGAAGTTCCAGGGATTTCTTGGTGACGGGTACGCGAATACCTATGGTGGCGTTGATGAATTTGTTGTCTGCTTGACCTTCGATGTTGGAGAAGAGTTTAGATATTCCGGCGCCTCCAAATATGCTCATGTTTTGATAGGAGGAACACAAACCGCAAGGTGTAAAACTCATTTCGAATGACACTGGCAACTCGAACATAGATCTGGTTTCGGAACGGGCTGAGGAAACTACTGCATTGTAGGTCATTGGAAACGCCAGGCCATAAGTGTAATTGCCTTTTGTTCTTTGAAATTGTGGGTTGTATTGAATACCTGCCATATCCATATTACCATAAGTGCCCGAAAACTGGCTGTAACTTAAACCAAGACTATGGTTAAATCTCTGTGCTTGAATGTTAAAAGTAAATGTCAGAAGGAATAATGGTAAAATGAATTTTTTCATAAGCTTGTTAATTATTTCGAAATTAAATAAAATAATTCGAAAATCCAAAATTTATTGTGTTGAGGGTGGAGGAGAGTTGAGGGGAGGTGGAACGCAGAACAAGGAGAGAACACGCTGAATACACAGAAATTTTGTTGCGCTTGACACGGCAATGGTTTGCTTGCGCAAACTGGAAGGCGCGGAAGCTTGATTGCAGATTAACTTTAAAGCTTATCGATAAGCTATACGACTTAACAACTCAACGACTTAACGACTTAACAGCGAAGCTATTCTACCGCGCAGCGTTTAGCTTCTAGGTTTGCAACACCCCTACATTAAATGGTTTTACAGGTGCGTGGTTGGCCATGGTGATGCCTTCGCTTATGACTTTGCGGGTTTCTATAGGATCGATGATACCGTCGACCCACAAACGCGCAGCAGCATAGTATGACGATAACTGTGTTTCGTATCGGGCTATGATTTTATCCAATAAAGCTTTCTCAGCTTCTGGAGTAATTTTTTCTCCTTTGGCTTCCAGACTGGCTTTTTCAATTTGCAACAACACTTTAGCAGCCTGTTCGCCGCCCATTACCGCAATACGTGCACTTGGCCATGCGTATATGAGTCGCGGGTCATAAGCCTTGCCACACATAGCGTAATTGCCAGCACCATAACTATTGCCCACTATAATTGTGAATTTAGGTACGGTACTGTTGCTCATGGCATTCACCATTTTAGCACCGTCTTTGATGATGCCGGCATGTTCACTGCGACTGCCTACCATAAAGCCTGTGACATCCTGAAGGAACACCAAAGGTATTTTTTTCTGATTGCAGTTCATGATGAATCTCGCTGCTTTATCGGCACTGTCGTTGTAGATAACTCCGCCAAACTGCATCTCCCCTTTCTTGCTCTTCGACAACATACGGTTATTCGCTACAATGCCAACTGCCCAACCATCGATACGCGCATAACCACAAATAATGGTCTTGCCATATCCTTCTTTGTATTCTTCAAATTCGCTGTTATCCACCAGACGGGCAATGAGTTCCAATGTATCATAAGGTTTAGCTCTGTCCATTGGCAAAATGCCGTATATTTCTTTAATATCTTTAGCGGGAGCGACCGGTGTTTTACGGTCGAAACCGGCTTCTTCAAATTTGCCGATTTTATCCATGATGTATTTGATGCGATCGAGACAGGATTTATCATCCGGAAATCTGTCGTCGATGACACCTGATATTTCAGATTGAGAGATACTTCCTCCCAGAGTTTCATTGTCGATATCCTCACCTATTGCTGCTTTGACAAGATAACTGCCTGCTAAAAATATGGAACCGGTTTTATCTACTATCAATGCTTCATCACTCATGATAGGCAGATAAGCACCGCCTGCAACACAAGAGCCCATTACAGCAGCAATCTGAGTAATGCCCATGCTGCTCATAATGGCATTGTTTCTGAATATGCGACCGAAGTGTTCTTTATCCGGAAAGATTTCATCTTGCATGGGTAAAAACACACCGGCACTGTCAACGAGGTAAATGATAGGCAAGCGATTTTCCATTGCAATTTCCTGAGCTCTTAGGTTCTTTTTACCTGTAATCGGGAACCATGCTCCGGCTTTCACAGTAGCATCATTAGCAACTATCATACATTGTTTGCCGCCTACATATCCAATTCCACAAACGACACCACCACTAGGGCAACCTCCATATTCGGCATACATGCCTTCACCTGCAAATGCTCCAACTTCCGTAAAGGGTGTATTGGGATCGCGCAAATAATCGATACGTTCCCTGGCGAGCATTTTGCCATTGGCTTTTTGTTTGGCTGCAGATTTTTCACCGCCGCCCAGACTGACTTTTTTGTGTTTGGTTTTCAGCTCGTAAACGAGTTGTTTGTTATGGTCTTCGTTTTTATTGAATTCAAGATTAATCTGACTTGACATACTTGAGCAAAAATAAGGAAAAAGGCTGAATTGCTGAAGAGTTAAAAAGCTAAAAAGGCTGAAATGCTATTTAGCTTCTCCCACAACTTAACGACTTCCTCCCTTTTCCCTTACATTTGTCCTAAGTTTTGTGAGAATGAAAAATAGACTTTTAATTTTATTATTGTGTATGTGTGTTGCAAGCGCCTTTGCACAGGTTACCAATACCGGCATGGTAGATGTATACGACACTTTACAAAAAGGGAAACTCACCATTGGTGGTTATGTCGATGTTTATTATGGATTTGATATGAATCATCCTATTAATTCGGATCGACCCTACAGTGTTTCTTCTTCAAGACACAATGAAGTCAATATCAATCTGGCATTTGCCGAATTCAGATACATCAACGATGTTGTCAGAGCCCACTTTGTTCCTGGTTTTGGCACTTATATCAATGCTAATTATGTCAATGAAAAAGGCGCACTTAAAAATTTGATTGAGGCAAGTGTGGGTGTACGACTCAGCAAACAAAAGAACATCTGGATTGATGCAGGTGTGCTGCCTTCGCCTTATACCAACGAGTCGGCAATTTCGCGTGATCATATTATGTACAGCCGTTCCTTTGCTCCTGAGTATGTCCCCTATTATCTTTCAGGTGTCAAATTGTCTTTGCCGATAAGTAAGAAAATAAATTCGTACTGGTATTTACTCAACGGCTGGCAGGCGATTCAAGACATTAACAATCCACTTGCATTGGGTACACAAATTGAATACAGACCAAATAAAAAACTGCTTATCAATTGGGATACCTATATTGGAGATGAATCCTCCTCTGTTAACCCAGAATTCAGAACTCGTTACTTCAGTGATATCTATGCTATATTCAATCCAGAAGGGAAAGTGTCAATGACTTCTTGTGTGTACTTTGGTTATCAGGAAAAGAAAGATACTTTGAACCAACAGAGCTTCAGTCCCTGGTGGCAGGCCAATGTTCAGGCTAAACTCAGATTATCCGGCAAATCATCACTTTCTGCACGAATAGAATATTTTGAAGATCCAGAATCTGTTCAAATCAGCAGCATTACAGGAGTAAAAGGATTTCGCAGCTACAGCAGTGGTTTGTGCTACAATTTTAAAGTCAACAACAACGCCGTTTTCCGTTTGGAATCGCGGTATTTTTTCTCAGATGAGAAGGTATTTCTAGACAGAAAAAGAAATCCGGTTGACAATGGTTTGTTCTTTATCTCAAATTTGACGGTATGGTTTTAACCCGTTTTCAAACGACCATAAAATCTCATATTCAACCTCATCAACCAGCCTGGTTAATTATTGCTGTATTTGCTCTTATATACGGACTCATAGCCTTTGTCAATCACCATTTATTTAAAACTTTTGCGCTCGATTTAGGTGTTTACACCAACGCTTTGTACGACTATGCCCATGGTCAATTCAATGACAAAAGTGTATTTAAACCAATTGCCGAAAATTTACTTTCCGATCATTTCGATTTATACCTGATAGCGTTCTCTCCTCTCTCCTACCTGCTCGGTGAATATACACTTCAGACAATTCAGATTGTGTTTATTTTATCAGGTAGTCTGGGGCTTTATAAACTGATAGAATTAAAATCCGGCAATAAAATTCTTGCGCTTACTGCTCAATTGAGTTTACTTTTATCATTTGCTGTATTTGCATCTTTATCCTTCGACTATCACAGCAATGTACCTGCAGTTATGTTACTGCCCTGGATATTTCTTGCTGCCGAAAAAAACAAACCATATCAATTGGCTTTATTGATTGCCTTGGTTTGCATTGCCAAAGAATCATTGCCATTAATGATGTTCTTTGTTTGCCTGGGTATGGCTATAGAATACAGAGGAAATACTAAAATTCGCCAAACATCTGTATTGATGGCTTTGGTATGTATCAGCTATTTTCTATTGGTCATGAAAGTGATTATGCCGGCTCTTGCAAATTCGGGTACATACGAACACTTCAAATACCATGCATTAGGCAACAACTATGGAGATGCGCTGATGTATGTCTTTCAGCATCCTTTAGAATTCATCCAAACTTTATTTAACAACCACAGCGGCAAGCCAGAGTTTGACTATGTGAAGGCCGAGACTTATGCATTTTTACTGGTTTCTGGCGCCTGGTTAATGGTATGGCGACCTGCATTTTTGGTGATGAGCCTACCCTTACTGGTCATGAAAATGTGTTACGATGATCCTGCTATCTGGAGCATAGATACGCACTATTCAATAGAATTTGCTCCCATTCTTGCAATTGGTGCTTACTTTGCTATCCTAAAAACCAGAGGACCGTTTTTGCAATATATGTTTGCTTTGCTTATGGTTATGGGTTGTCTAAGTGCTACATTGAGGTATATGGATAACACGGTGTACTGGCACGATTATTCCAGAGTCAGGTTGTATCAAAAATCGCATTATGTCAAGAATTATGACGTCAATGTTGTGCATCAGCAGCTGGACAGGATTCCAAAAGATGCAGTTGTATCTGCTCAGACACCTTTTGTACCGCACCTGGCTTATCGCGATAAATGTTACACTTTCCCAATAGTTAAGGAAGCCGAGTACATTATTGTTTCACCAAAAGAAGAAGCTATGTATCCGATTATCAGAGAAGAAATGGACCAACAAATTTCAGATACCTTACAAACGGGACGATGGAAACGACATTTCAGCGATTCAAATATTCTGATACTGAAACGCCTCAAGTAGACACAAAAAAAATGGGACCGTAAACAACAGTCCCATATTATCATTCTAATTATAAAACTAAATCAGTTCAGTTGAGCGTCAATTTTCTGAGCCAACATGGATTTAGGCACAGCGCCAACAATTTTGTCGACAACCTGACCGCCTTTGAATACCAATAAAGTTGGAATGCTTCTGATACCGTACTTAGAAGCTACACCCGGATTTTCGTCCACATTGAGTTTACCTACTACTGCTTTTCCATCGTACTCACTGGAGAGTTCTTCTACCAATGGACCGATCATGCGGCAAGGTCCGCACCATTCTGCCCAAAAGTCAACTAATACCGGTTTGTCGGAGCTTAATACGTCCTGATCCCAACTTGAATCTGTGAAATGTTTTGCCATGTTGTTCTTATGATTAAAGGTTCAAAAAAAATACTTAAATATTTAACGCTACAAATTTAAAATCCACATCCCATACTTTAACATCAATTTTTACAATTGCCATATAGGATTTTTCATGTTTATAAATTTTCCAATTCCGATTTTACGTAATTGGTTAGTTTTTCTCCTTTGAGTAAACCTTTGGCCAGCATAGCCAGATTCAATGCCTTAGAAGCTTTTAAATCAGAGCCATTCTCATCACTTACCAATTGTTTCGCTTTTGGATGATTGGTGTTTAAAATGGTTTTGTAAGTCTTCGGCAACTGACCAAACATAGCATAAGCGCCCATTTTACTCATATCGCGCATACGTCTGTCGAACTCACTTTCGGTAATTGTTATTAAAGCATCATCCGGAGAAAGTGCAGAAGCTTCAAATTTTATTTCAGAAGTCGAGTTCACTTTTTCAAATATCTCTATAAGTTTCTTAGACTCTTCTTCATTAAGCAAAGCAACTGTAGCGCTTTCTTTAGCAATTAAATTATCCAGAGCATCTGAATCAACACGTTTTAACTTTACTTTCTCATTGTGTTGCTCGAGATAAGAAGTGAAGTGATTGTCCAAAGGACCTTCCAGTTTCAAAACTTTATAACCTCTGTTCTGAGCGGCACTGACATAAGCGTGTTGTTCGTCGGCATGACCGGTATAAAGCACTACCACATTGCCTTCCTTATCTGTTTGTCCAGGTTTTACTTGCTCTATATATTCACTTATTGTAGCGTACGATTCGTCGGTGTTCTGCAGCAGACAAAACTCTTTGGCTTTTTCTGCAAATTTCTCATCACTAAGCATCCCATACTTAACAAACAAATCAACATTAGGCCATTTGGCCTGAAAATCCTCTCGGCTCGCTTTAAATAACTCAGAGAGTTTATCTGCTACTTTCTTGGAAATATGCGCTGTTATTTTCTTCACATTGCCATCGCTTTGCAGACTGCTTCTGGACACGTTGAGTGGAATATCCGGTGAATCGATGACACCATGCAGCAACATTAAAAACTCAGGTAAAATATCTTTGACATTATCTGTGACAAATACCTGATTGCTGTACAATTGCACTTTGTGTTTTTCGGCTTCGATTGCACTGTCCACCTTAGGGAAATACAAGATACCGGTCAAGTTAAACGGATAATCGACATTGATATGAATCCAAAACAAAGGCGCTTCGGCAAATGGATAAAGTGTGTTGTAAAACTTGATGTAATCTTCGTCCTTTAATTCAGAAGGTTTGCTGAGCCAAAGAGGTTTTTCTTCATTGATGATTTTGCCATCGAACTCGATTGGTACAGGTAAAAATCTGCAGTATTTATCCAGAAGTCCACGGATTTTGAAGGTCTCATTAAACTCCAGACTGTCTTCGGCCAAATACAAAATGATATCGGTACCGCGGGTTTTGCGCTTGCCTTTTGTAATCTTAAATTGAGTACTGCCATCACATTCCCACTTAGCAGGTTTAGCTTCATCCTGGTAAGACAAAGATTGAATTTCTACTTTAGATGCAACCATGAAAGCTGAATAGAAACCTAAACCAAAATGACCAATCACATTGGCAGAAGCATCGGCTTTGTCTTTATATTTTTGAACAAACTCTTCAGCTCCGGAGAACGCCAACTGGTTGATGTATTTGTTAATTTCCTCTTCGGTCATGCCAATACCATTATCACTGATGGTAAGAGTTTTATTTTCTGTATCGAGCGTCACCTGAATTTTAAATTCACCCAACTCACCTTTGTACTCGCCTAATCTGGATAAGGTATTCAGTTTCTGACAGGCATCAGTAGCGTTTGAAATTAGCTCTCTGAGAAATATCTCGTGGTCAGAGTACAGAAATTTCTTAATAATTGGAAAAATGTTTTCGGTGTTGACGGAAATAGATCCACTTTTGCTCATAATGTTTCGACTTTATTGTTTAGTGCAAAAGTCAAATTCTGTTCCTTCTTAAAAGTTCAGTAAAAATGTCATATTTGCAGACAAAATGTTTTTCTATCTGTCAAAAATCCTGTTGTTTTTAATCAAACCATTGATTTGGGTCATGGGTTGGTTACTTGCTGCTTTGTTTACACAAGATGAGACAAAGCGAAAAAAACGCCTGTGGATTGCAGCTCTGATGTTGTATTTGCTGTCCAACAGTTTTTTGGTAAACGAGGCAATTTTATTATACGAAGACGGCAATCAAAGCACACTCGACTCAAGCTATGAAATTGGCATTGTATTAGGTGGTTTTTCGAGACGTGACACCCTACTCGACCGCACTGTCTTTTTTGAGGCAAACGACAGACTGATGCAGGCTTTATGGTATTACAAACAAGGCAGAATAAAGAAAATTCTCATCAGCAGCGGCAATGCCAGTGTCTTTAATACCGAATTAAAAGAAGCCGATGCAGTGCATCAGTACTTAATAGATATTGGCATACCCGATTCTGCCATTATTGTTGAAAACCAAAGCAGAAACACATTTGAAAATATAAAAAACAGCAAGCACATATTAGATTCTATAGGTTACAAAGGCAAGTCCTTAATATTTACCAGTGCCTGGCATATTCCAAGAACAAGACTTTGCACAGAAGGCAATCTGGAAGTTGACTTTTACGCCACCAACCACATGGCCGACCCAAAAAGGGATTTCTCACCCAGCAATTTATTGGTACCATCGGCAACGGCACTTTCCAAATTTGAAATGCTGATGAAAGAACTTGTAGGATATGTATTCTATTTACTTAAAGTGTCCTGAAATAGTGAGTTCTGTGACCAACTTGATTTTATCATTTCTCTAAAAAGTTCTTATTTGCAACTTGTATGAAAGTACATATCATTGCCTGTGGAGGAGCCGTCATGCACAACATGGCTATAGCTTTACATCAAATGGGATATCAAGTGAGTGGTTCGGATGATGAGATATTTGACCCTGCTTTGTCCCGATTGAAAAGATATGGTTTGGCACCAGAGACTTTTGGCTGGTTCCCTGAAAAAATTGACACTTCGCTCGATTTTATCATTTTGGGAATGCATGCCAGAAGTGATAATCCTGAGTTAGCAAAAGCCAAAGAGCTTGGATTAAAAATATACAGTTTCCCTGAATATGTTTACGAACATGCTAAAAACAAAACCAGAATAGTCATAGGTGGCAGTCATGGCAAAACCACTACTACAGCCATGATTATGCATGTATTAAAAGTATTGGGAAAAGATTTTGATTATTTAGTTGGCAGTCAGTTAGAGGGATTTGACACGATGGTTAAATTTTCGGAAGCACCTATTATGGTGATAGAGGGCGACGAATATTTGACATCTGCATTAGATCCGGTGCCTAAGTTTCACAAATACAAACCACAGATAGCTTTATTAACCGGAGTTGCCTGGGACCATATCAATGTATTTCCAACATTTGACAACTATGTTGAGCAGTTCAAAATCTTTATTGACAGCATGGGAGATTCAGGCCAACTGGCCTATTTTTCAGGCGACCCGATTTTAGTCAAATTGGCATCCGAGGCGAAATTAAAAACGGTTGCCTACAACACACCACATTATCATATCCGCAATGGCAAAGTAGTGGTGTCATTAAGTGAGCGTTATGAGCTCGAAATTTTCGGTGAACACAACCTACAGAACGCCGAAGGTGCCCGTAGAGTCTGTGAAATGATTGGGATAGATGAAAAGAGTTTTTACCAGGCATTGGGGAGTTTTAAGGGCACAGCAAAGCGACTTGAAAAGGTTCATGAATCAGCTAATTTATTAGTTTTTAGGGACTTTGCGCATTCTCCGAGTAAACTAAAAGCCACTGTTGAAGCAGTAAGATCGAGGTATACAGGAGATAAACTCATAGCAGTGTTTGAATTGCATACATTTAGCAGTTTGAACAAAAATTTCCTCCCACATTATCAACATGTGATGGCTCCTGCAGATCATGCATTAGTGTATTTTAACCCACATGTATTTGAGTTAAAAAAAATGGAAATACTTGACAGTCAGTATATTGAAAAGTGTTTTGGCGATGATGTGGAAGCTGTCAATGACATTCAGCAATTAATTGAAAAAATTACAAATTTTCGAGGCAACGTTTCCGGAGGCAGATGTGTCTTACTCCTTATGAGTTCCGGAAACTTCGACAATGCTGTGCTTTGGTAGGCTTTTCGGGTTTTCAGAATTCGATTTTTATACGTATTTTCGTAAACTAATCAATTTTGTATTTCACTGAAAAACGCACAGATATGACAAGACGTTTACTGACCCTTTTTCTCCTTTTTGCAAGTATTCACCAAATCAAGGCAATTTGTCTGCCGGGCTGGCGCTACAACAGGAGCGTTACGGTAACAAATACCAATCCTTCGGCCTATACCAATCAGCCGGTCAAGGTGATACTTAACACACAAGCCCTCATTACGGCGGGTAAAATGCTGGCAAACGGCAATGATATTCGTTTCACAGATGGCTCTTGCAATGTTTTGCATTACTGGATTGACAGCAATCTGAACACAACAACAACAGTAATATGGGTGAAAGTACCGAATATACCTTCGAACGCTTCGACCACCATCACTTTGTATTACGGTAATTATTGTGCTACAGCCTATCAAAACGGTGACAGTACTTTTCAGTTGTTCGACGATTTCAGTGGTGGTTCCTTAAATACTTCCAAATGGACTGCCTATCAGACTGCTCCTGGTTCTGCTACTGTTGGACAGGCAGGAGGTCAAATAAACTTAACCGCAGCAATAGGTACCGACAATATCATTCGTTCCAATACTGCATTTACCTCACCATTAATTCTGGAAACAAAAGTAACCGCCAATAATGGTTACTATCCTAGTATTGCCATACTTAATACCGGCACATTTGGCGGTGTCACCAGTTATATGGGAACTGTGCCTAACAACTTTAATACTTTTACAGCAACTGCTTCAGGTGCCAGCTATGGCTCAGGCGCTAATAATTCGGGTACCGCAAGATCCAATGGATTCTGGAAACTTCAATGGCCTGCCACCAACAATGCCACGGCTACTTTCCCGTCGGGAGCAACACATAATATCGTTGCAACTCCAGCACTTGCCGGAGCCAATCATATAGCTTTTGGATTATTAAACGTCAGTGTTGGTTCTATGTCTGTAGACTGGATCAGAGCTCGTATGTATGTTCCAAACGAATTTGCTTCTGCAGTTAATACTGAAAACAGTCAAAGTATGGCAGTTTCCTTTACCCCTACTGCGATTTGCCCTGCTCAGGTTTTAACTATTAACTTCAGTAAACTCGGAGTTTATTTCGGAGCAGGTAATACATTTAAAATTGAATTATCAGACAGCAATGGATTGTTTGGAACTCCTTACACTCTTGCTACCATTATCGATACCGTTCTCAGCACACAAAACATCGAACTTCCGGCCAATCTTTTACCGGGTACCCGTTACAAAGTAAGAGTCACTTCCACCAATCCGAGTTTCACTTGCTTTGTTTCAGATTTAAGCCTGACTGTATATCCAAAACCTACGGTTTCCTATACCTTCCCTAACGACAGTCAGTGTTACAAATACCACCGCTATACTTTTACTTCAACCAGTACAATTTCATCTGGGAGTATCACTACTTACATTTGGAACTGGGATGACTTTACAAATAAGGATACGCTGACAACGCCTACCATTAGCCACAGATTTAATCCATATTATATTTATTATTATCCAAAGCTGACTGCAATTTCCAATAATGGATGTCGCGATTCAGCTTCGAGACAGGTCAATATTAAAGAAACCCCTGATATCAAAACCATCTTTAATGATACCATTCAGTGTTACAAAGGCAATTTCTACATTATACAATCTGCAACTGTTTCAACAACCAGTTCTATCACCTTCAAAAGTTTTGACTTTGGGGATGGCAGTCCTGTAGTCAATAATGTAGATTCACTGACGCATCAGTATGCATCCAATGGTATCTACCAGGTACGTCAAATCAATTGGCTGGCTAATGGTTGTCGGGACACGAACTACTTAGCTTGTCTGGTGAATGAGCATCCAAATGCCGCTATCGTCACCAACGACACTGACCAGTGTCTGAATGGCAATGATTTTATTTTTGAAGCAAACTCCACCATTAACAATGGACTTCCTTTACTTAATTTCTGGGATTTAACTGGAGGACAGACGCGCGACCAGCAAGACTCTGCCCATACCAGCTACAGCACAGCATCCAGCAGACAAATTCAGTTGATTACCATTAGTGATGACGGTGTAGACGGATGTTCGGATACAGCTTTTCAGACTATTTTGGTTAATCCAATGCCTAAAGCAGTTATGAACATACTGGATAATGACCAGTGTTTTAAATATAACAAGTTTACGTATGTAGCAAAATCAACCATCGCATACGGCACTATCAGTCACTCATGGGATTTTGGAGATTTGGCTACAGCCACTAACAGAGATACTGCCATACACAGTTATGCTGCTGACGGCAATTTCACTATCAAAGTTCTGGCAACCTCCAACAAGGGTTGTACAGATTCAACCAGTGCGACTGTAGATGTCAGACCGACTCCGGTACCTGTTATCAATATTCCAAATCCTACACAGTGTTATAAATACCACGAACTGAAAGCCTATTCCAATTCAACCATTTCAAGCGGTACATTCAGCAAACTATGGCTGATCAGTGATGGTACTGATTTTACAGATGTTGACAGCATCGCTCACAAATTTGGCACTTATGGAGATTATGGTCTTCAACTCATTTTAAAATCCAATTACAATTGTTCAGATACAATATCTGACTCGTTGCACTTGTTGCCGGTTCCATCTTCATCGGTTTCAGTTGACAACAGCGACCAGTGTTTCGAAGGCAATAACTTTACTTTTACAGATAACTCTACATTCGGACAAGGCATCATTACAGGCAATGAATGGTTGTTTGATGATGGCACTTCAGATTTCAACAAATCGAATGTATCTCACAGTTACGCAGCCGAAAGTGCGTATAAACCCGGATTAATTGTATTTGCTGACAATGGATGTTTTGATACCAGCTTTATAGATATAAAAGTTTATCCGCACCCTGGTTCTGATTTCTTTATCAATGATACCGGACAATGTGTCAACAACAATAACTTCGTTTTCTCAAACAATACATTTATTTCAGAAGGTGCATTTACCAACAGATGGTTTTACGGAGACGGCAGCGCATTTCAGGATGTGTTGAACGGCAGTAAAAAATACACCAAAGACAGTACTTACGTTGTAAGGGTAATATCTTTCAGTGATCAGGGTTGTACAGATACAGCCACTAAAACTGTGACCGTATTTCCAAAAGCCAAAACAGGATTCAATATAGACAATCCTCAACAGTGTTTCCTGGGCAACAATTTTAATTTCACATCCACCACAACAATCAAGCGTGGTACTTATGTTACCAACTGGCAATTTGGAGATGGCAGTTTCTTAAACAACAGCCCTACAGCTAGTCACAGCTATATTGGTGTACAACAATACAACGTGCGTCTCATCAGCCAAACCAACGAAGGCTGTATGGATACATTGACTAAACAAGTACGTACTTTACCGATGCCAAATGCTGACTTCACATTTAACTACGATAAAAAGTGTTTGTTGGGCAACGATTTCCAATTCAGCGCCAATTCAACTGTCAGCAATAACACGCCAATGAACCACAACTGGTATTTTGGAGATGGTGATTCTGCTATCAACTTTGCTGTAACAGGCAACCAGTACGCCAATCCGGGTCAATATACAGTTCGACTGATCAGTTCTACCAATATCGGAGGATGTAAAGACACAGTTGAGAAAATGATGGAAGTTTATCACATGCCTGTTGCCAGTTATTTAATTGACCGCAACAGACAATGTTTCCTCAATAACAACTTCAATTTCACATCCACTTCCAATATAGGTGGTGGCACTATAGATAATTACGACTGGACTATGGGTGACAACACCAGTTTAACAGATCAAAATCCAAGTAAGTCATACAACACAGTAGATTCTTTTTGGGTGACTTTGAAAGTAACTTCCAATTATGGTTGTACAGATACGCAGAGACACAGAGTTTATGTCTACCCAATGCCTGTAGCTAAATTTACCGTTGGTCCATTAATTGACAGATGTTTATTGGGTAATATTTTTAAAATCTCCAACAAATCAACCATAAGTAACAATGGTGTTATCAGTAATTATTCATACTATTACGATTACCCTAATCCAAACAGTGATTCCTCTAACCTTGCAACACCTTTAGATTATTCATACGCACAGAGTGGTCAATATACCATTATGCAGAGAGTTGTTTCAAACAGAGGCTGCTGGGATACTGCAACCGCAACTGTAACTGTTAATCCAAATCCTGACTTATCATTTACTGTTGACTCAGTTTGTTTGAAGGATTCATCCAGATTCATCAATACTACAACTATCGCAAGTGGTACCATTCAATCGTGGAAATGGTTATTTGGAGATGGCAGAGTGTCTACCTTACAATTCCCAGCGCATAAATACAGAAACGTTGGAAATTTTGATGTCACTCTTGTAGCAGTTACAGACAAACTTTGCAGAGATACGCTGGTAATACCTGGCATAGCTAAAGTCAATCCGAATCCTACTGCAGCATTTAGTTATGTCAAAGAGCGATCATGGGAAAATGAGGTAGACATTCAATATATAGATAATTCGATTGGTGCTACTTCCTGGTATTGGAATTTCTCTTCAATGGGTACTTCTACTGAACAGAATCCAAAACTGTACTATATTGATACTTTAACTCAGATAACTACTCTGATAGTTCGCAACGATTATGGTTGTTACGATACCCTTACCAAATCACTATTTATATCACCAGATGTTGTGTATTACATGCCAAGTGCCTTTACACCAAATGATGACAACATCAATGAAACGTTTAAGCCTATAGGACTAGCCTACGCATTGGATTATAAATTCATTGTATTCAATCGTTGGGGAGATATTTTATTCAAAACAGATAATCCTCAGCAAGGTTGGGATGGCAAGTACATGGGCGAACTGGTAGAACAGGGCGTTTACTTCTATAGATTGGAATTTGTTGGTTCAGATGAATTAAGACACGAAGAATCCGGTAATATTGTCATCTTGAGATAATCTCAATTCGACATCTCAATAAATGCCTCGTAAGACCAGTACTTTTTAAGTCAGGTTTTGCGAGGCATAATTTTTGAAGACAATTTAATATGCAAAAAAATATAGCCTTATTGATCATTGGAATATTTAGTTTGAGTGGCCATGTATTCGGCCAAAGCGGATTTGATCAGGTGACTTTAGGCAATCAGGCCATGAATGAGGGCAGATTCAGAGATGCTCAGCAACATTATGAAGCTGCACTAGCCAAAGACCCTCAGAATGCCGAAATCTATACCATGCTTGGCTTTAGCTACCACAAGCAAAGGTATTTGAGAAAAGCAGATTCCATTTACAGAATATCATTAGGTTTAGACTCCAATGCCAGCAGAGTACATTGGTATAAGGGCATGAACCATATTGCACTTAAGCAAGATTCTAATGCTATTGTCTGTTATAAAAAATTCATTCAGCTTGAGAAAGCCCGTGGTGGCAGATTATTGGATGCCTACAGAGCTATTGGTCAATGCTATGAACGCATGCTAAGAAAAGAAGGTTTATACAGTTGGCAAATTGATGAGATGATTTATTACTATGAACTCATTGAACAAACTGACCCATCCTTTGTTGAAGTACCGCTTATAAGAAACTTTGTTGAACTGGTTAAAAGCAAGCGACCTGCAAATCAGGAAGGCAAGTGGAAATTAGATAGTTGATATTTTTTATTGAGTTAAATCCCTCACAGGATTAATGAAATTAACTCGTAATTCTTTAGATACTACAAAATAAATTTTGCCTGCTCGTGCCGCAGGCGTGGCATTTACTTTTTTTTATGGCAAAAAAAAGTAAACAAAAAAAGGCCACCACGAACAAAAATTTCAATCATGGCTTTGCCGCTGCATATCCAACCTGCTCGTGGCTGCCATGATTTAAATTCTACGCGTTCGTGGACTCAACCCGCACTTCCGTTTCCATAAATGTTCTGTGGAAATTTCTATGTTTTGTGATTTTATAAGGATCAACCATATAAATCACTTTCTAAAAAGGAATTTGAGTTCTTTTGAATTATAATAAAATCCAACTTAGAAAGCCGTGCGCGTATAAAAAACTATATTTTACAGCCTTCCTAAACTTATTCTATAACCAAAAATGGCATCGTTACATTACTGTCTTTCGCCTCTAGGGATGAAAGGTCTTGGTGTATGACCGGTATAAATCTGTCTAGGACGACCTATAGGTTGGTTTTCGTTGACCATTTCCTGCCACTGAGCAATCCAGCCTGGCATTCTGCCCAAGGCAAACAATACGGTGAACATTTCAGTTGGGAAACCTATAGCTCTGTAGATGATTCCAGAATAGAAATCGACATTTGGATACAGCTTTCTTTCGATGAAGTAAGAATCTGTCAATGCAGCTTCTTCCAGTTTTTTAGCTATTTCCAAAACAGGGTCGTTGATACCTAATCTATTCAAAACATCGTCGCAGGTTTTCTTGATGATTTTCGCTCTAGGGTCGAAGTTTTTGTAAACTCTGTGACCGAATCCCATCAGGCGGAAAGCGTCATTTTTATCTTTGGCTTTATCCACCCATTTCTGAACATTACCTCCGTCTGCTTTAATTGCTTCAAGCATTTCGAGTACTTCCTGATTGGCACCACCGTGTAATGGTCCCCAAAGAGCAGCAACACCAGCAGCAATAGTTGCATACAAGTTAGCCTGAGAAGAACCTACAAGTCGCACAGTTGAAGCAGAACAATTCTGTTCGTGATCGGCATGAAGAATGAGCAATTTATTCATAGCATCAACAACAACCGGATCAGGTTGATATTCGTTATCGCTGACGTGTTTGAAAGTCATGGTTAGGAAATTGCTGACATAGTCGAGGTTATTGTTAGGATACACAACCGGGTGACCAAGTCTTTTCTTATAAATCATTGCACAAAGAGTTGGCATTTTAGCCAGCAGTCTGAGCATAGTTCTGTTTTTGGCATCAGCACTTCTGTTAGGATCCAAAGCTTTTGGATAGTATGCAGAAAGTGAAGAAATCATCGCAATCAGCTGACCCATTGGGTGCGAACCGGTAGGGAAAGATTTAAATATATTTTGCAAATCTTCATTCACCAGAGTATGGTGACGAATAGAACTGTCAAAGTCTTCGAATTGCTCTTTATTAGGCAGCTCACCTTTCAAAAGCAAATAAGCAACTTCCAGGAAATTGGCTTTCTCTGCCAGGTCTTCAATTGAATAACCTCTGTGTCTAAGAATACCCAGTTCACCATCCAGGAAAGTGATGTTGCTCTTTGTAGCACCGGTATTTTTGTATCCGATATCCAGGGTTACATAGCCGGTAGTATCTCTTAATTTAGAGATGTCTATGGCTTTTTCACCTTCAGATCCAACAACGACCGGAAATTCGTATGAAGTTCCTTCAAGATTAATGGTACAATTTTGAGCTTTGATGTCAGGCATTTTTCGGGAAAGTATTAGAAATTAAACTTAATGATTTGTAGTGCGAAGGTATTAATTCTTTAACAACCTACAAAGCCCGCTTTAAAAAAAAATGTGATGACGGGAGTCAGTGCCCTGAGACACGGAAAATTATCAGCGAATAATGGTCACTGTTCCGGAGTAATCTCTGCTTACACCTTCTGAATCAGTGGTCTCAATCTTATAGAAATAGTCGCCTTGTATACACAACTGATTTTTATAAGTACCATCCCAGACAGCACTCATGTCAGTAGACATATAGACTTTCTCACCATACCTATTGAAAATTTCTATCTTGTAGAACTTCATTTGAGGTCCGATGACCTTAAACACATTGTTTTCATTTGGTCCTTTAGAGTCAGGCGAGAAAGCATTAGGAACGTACAACTGATTGCTTGGAATAAACACATACATCTGCGTGGTTGAGTCTGCACAGCCACCTTTATTACTGGTTGCTACCAGCTTAATATAAAATGTATCCTTCTGGGTTTCAACTTTGAAATTAAACTCAGGTCTATCCCCTATCCAGTCATTATCCAGATACCAGTTAGGTGTATATCCGTATTTACAATAAGATAAATCTCTCAGATAAAGAAACGGATATTCCCTGGACATATTTTTTGCAGGATTGCTGACCATTTGAACATCAGGCACCGGAAGTACTGTAATCTTGTCTGAAATAGCCATTGCTTCGCAGGTGCTGTCATTCACCAGAGTTTTTACAATGTATTCTCCGGCTGGCAATGTTGCAATGAAATCGAAGTTATAATCAAACTCCATATAAACACTGTCATTGATAATCCAGTATTGTTTTTCAAGTCTCTGATAAGTTGATCTGAACTTGATAACTGCCGGTTCGCAAACTTCAGTAGGATAATCTTTGATGATGGTACCCACCTGACCGGTTTTAACAATCACAATTGTTTCAGCAGTTACATTACCGCAAACTCCACTTGTTTGAAGGGTATAGGTAAATGTGATATAAGCTGCCCCAACATCCGATTGACCAGGATTGTATTTTGTCTCACGGTCGTTGAGCTGAACAAAACTGCCACTGCCATCTGTATTCCAAAATCCAGGTTCAGATGAATTGGTCACTGCAACCAAATCCAAAACATCACCCAGACAAACTTTATCTTTAGATTTTTCAATCTTCAATTCAGGCAATTTCTCAACCTCAATTTCAATATGCGCTGTAGAAATACAGTCATTTAAATTAGAATATCTGTAAGTTAAAGCTGTTTTTGTTCCAGCCGCTTTGTATGCATCAAATTGACTTTGTCCAATGATATAATTACCATACCATTTACCTCCACCCGGAAAAGCTTTTAATTCGAATGGTGATTGTGACTGACAGATTTTTAGTTTTACATCATGACCAAAAGTGATGGCTGAGGTATCTTTTATCTGAATGGTAAATGTCTTTTTATTTTCACATTGTACATTTTCCGTATAAACCAATTGAATATCGGATCTGTCAGATTTATCAATGGTGAGTATATTTCCATTTAAAAGACTGGAGTTATTAATACAAGTCCAATAGCCATTGTTGCGAACAGGAAGTTCTAATGGTTCAGAATTAACGCATATTGCTCCAGGTAAAATAAAGTCGATAGGATTTGGTTCAACAATGCGAACTTTAAAGGAATCTTTATAATTGCAATAGTTCTTATCCTGTATCAAACTTTTAATCGTAAACTCATTTTTTCCCGGTACTAACAAATCCATTTCCCAATCAAAAGCATTAAGTGGATTCAGGCTGATTCTATTATCAGTTGTGCTGTACTGAATAGTGAATATCTTATTTCTATCCACCTTGGTGTTATCCAGTTTTACCGGGAAGCTGGCATTTGCGCAGAATGTATCATCCTGAATTTTATAAGACAATTCAGGAAATAACTGAATATTGATATTGTCTTCAGCAAAACAGCCATCTTTCTGAACGACTCTGAACAACAGCGATTTTGCAGTATTTGCATTATATTTATAAGGCAAAGTAACCAGAAGGCCGTTAACAAATACTTCATAATCGTTGTATGTGTTAAACAATCTAGGTTGCAGACTTAATTGAGTTCCCTTACAAACAGTCTGATCCGCACCCATATTAATTTCAGGTTTGGTAAACGCAGGCACAATCACTGTATCCAATTGATTGAGTTCGCAATAACCATTTTGTGCAGGCAAATAGCTTTTGATAAAGTACTTGCCACCTGAAGGTAATTGAGCAGCAATTTTACGAGACAACTGTTCTTTGACAATGCGGAATGTACTGTCATAAATGGTCCAGTAAATATTGTTAGACATTGTAGAAGAACCGACATCCAGTATGCCACAATTTTTTACCTGGGTAACAACAGAATTGGTTCTGGCTTTTCTGACATTAATGATAAAAGTAATGGAAGCTGTTCCTCTGTTAGGACAATTATTATCCCATACTTTAACAGTTATATAGTGTCTGCCAACCTGATTGATTGTGTTGCCGGTAAATAATGTATAAGAAGCAAAAGGCAAAGAGGTTTTATTAAACCTTACCAGATTGCTGTTTTTAAGAGTTGAAATATGTTCGGCAAAAACAGAATCTGCATTGAGCATAAATGGCAGGTCCTCGATGTCCAGATCTATTTTAAGGTCTTCCCCTTCACATATATTGTATTCTAAGATTCTGTTTTTGATTTTAGGCAGGTTATTGTTTTGAGCAATGACATCAGAGTAAATATCTCTTCTTGTAATACCAGCCAGATAATAAGTGCCATTCGATTTTTTCTTCCACTCTTCACATTCAATGACTACCACACCACCCTGATTCATGGTTATTGGGGTAAATGCCAAATCACCAGTTGTCTTTGAGCAGTAAAATCCTTCTACCATTGCTCCGCCAATATTAGGTGCACAAGGGTAAGTGCCTGTGCAGTAAAAATTAAATGGATGATCAAAATCGTAACCGGTAGCATAAGAAACACTGACTGTTCGGTTTCTCAAAGCCGGTTTCAGTGAAAATACCAGAGAATCTCCATCGCTGTTTAATACTCCAAGTGAATTGTAATTGGACTGATTGATTTGATAAAGAAACTGAGGTGAAGAAGTAAATTCAGTTGATGAATTTGGTAAATTTTCACAAAGGTTAATGGTACAGAAATTAAAGAAATTCTGTTCTGTGAATTGATTATTAATATTAATGTTTCTGGAGGACATACCTATAGATATATCCATATTACAGTAACCATTATTTAATGCATTCGTGAAATCGTAAATACCTTCAAACACATGCATTTCATAACCATAACTCGAATTAGAACCTGTTCTGCATTTGCTGACTGTATTGTAACAGGTATTACTCAAATCGACAATTCCTGTTCTGTTTACCTCAATATTGCCTATGGGTGTGTTGGCATAACCAGTGCCTATAGCTCCTTTAATTTGGAGAGCCGGAACTTCATTGCAACTGGTTGTAACATCTCCCCCACCTATATTATTAAATTTACACTCTCTGCAATCTCTGTAAACTTTAAGTGTAAATTTATAAGTGTTATTGGAAATATGTTTATAACTGATTTCTGCACCGGCAATATGTGTAGCACGAACATCCGCAAATGTCCAAAAACACAAAAGCAGAACAGTCAATGTTCTGGCTATAGTCTTGTATTTCAGCGCTGCTGTCATTTTTAAATTTTACGACCAGACACTATTTAAAAAGTGCCTGGTCGTATCATTTATTATATGTTTATCTCAATAATGTCACAGTTCCTTCGTATGTATATTCTTCGCCATCATAAGCCGTCACAGTGATGAACCAAGCGTAGACATCCTGCTGGGCATCTTCACCCATAAAGGTGCCATCCCAATAAGCGTACTTGTCGTCTGATTCCCAAAGCTTCTCTCCCCAGCGGTTGTACACTTCTATGTGGAAGGTCTTCTCACCGTTGACTACTGCTCTGAAACCATTGTTGGCTTTAGGACCGGTTCTCTCAGGACTGAAGGCAGTTGGTACAAACACTGTCACATCCGGACCAATTTTTCTGAGCTGACTGATGGTATCCCAGCAGGTGTACAATTGGTTTTTGTATATGTAGTTCAGTGTTGAAGTCAGGTGTACATAGTACTTATTGGTATCAGCGGTATACGAATGGATTGGGTTGTACTGAGTACTGGTATCTTCCGGATCGTCGGTACCGAAGTGCCACAGGTAATCCATATAGGTTTGAGTGTTGCCACCATACCATCTCACCTGAGTTTCGTTAAAGAACTTGAATTTAGGGAAAGCTACAGTAGTGAAGAATCCAGGGTCGCTGCTGTAACCTGCTTTAGGCTGTGGCAATACTTTGATGTAACCCAGTGAATCTTTTCTCACCGCACAAACCTGATCTGAACCTGCTCCCCACTGATTTTCTACTATCAGAGTGACATCGTACCAGGTGCGTTTGGCTGTATCGTACTTAACGTTCTGCGGACTTGGAGTGGTGCTCTTCAGCATAGTGTCTCCATTTCCAAACCACCAGGTGTATCTCAGATTAGGTGAGTTAAATGGTTTAGATACTACAGATTCGAAGTTCACGATTGCAGGCTCACACTGTACTTCAGG
>CAUJCT010000007.1 GCA_963169345.1 Bacteroidota bacterium | reverse complement strand
GAGATTCAGTTCTCTTCATTGCCTAAGCAGTGTATCAACAACCCATTGCTTGCTTTGGACAGCTTTGTACGCGACCGCAATACCGGCAAACGTTTCCCTGATGGTTTCTGGGAAGCTGTTGAGTTCGGTGGTTCAAGAGACATGAGCAACCCGAACACTGCCAATAAGATTAACAACTCTGTTAAAACTCAGAAATATTTCGACCCTAGTTATGGTCCTGGTCAGTTCCTTTTAAAACTTACCGATACTTCCAGCGGATGTCCTGTAATGGATAGCACCGAGATTCTGGTCAATGGTTTGCCTTTGATTCAGATTGATGTACCGGATACAGTTTGTTCGAGCACTGCACCATTCGACCTGAACAATACCAACCCTGCAGGTCCTGTAGGTAAATGGACCGGTCCGGGTGTGACTGGCAGACAGTTCGACCCTTCTATGAGTCCAAAGACCAAACAGTACGAAGGTAAATACATGATGAAATTTGAGTACACCAACCCACTGACAGGTTGTACAGCCTCCGACTCTCAGAGTCTGCTGGTACAGTCGCAACCGGAAGTGAAGGTACTCTCACCAAATCCATATCAGCAGTGCGAAGGCATACCGTTTGATATTGATGCAAGCAAAGCATGGGCTACAGGCACAAACTGGACCAGCAACGGAGATGGTGATTTCAACGACTCCTTACAGCTAAAAACAGTCTACAACCACGGTTTGAATCTGGATACTTCTTCAACAGGTTTGAACGGAAGAGTAGAACTATTGATCAGTACCTTAAAAGAAGGTGTTTGTCCGGTAGCAACAGATAAACTGAATCTGATAATAGAACCATATCCTCAGTTCAACTTCCTGGCCGACCCTGAAGTACAGTGTGAGCCTGCAATCGTGAACTTCGAATCTGTAGTATCTAAACCATTTAACTCACCTAATCTGAGATACACCTGGTGGTTTGGAAATGGAGACACTATGCTGAAGAGCACCACTCCAAGTCCGCAGAATGTTAAGTACGATACAGCCAAACGCACCTGGTACGATGTCACCCTGATAGTAGAAAATCAGTGGGGAGCAGGTTCAGATCAGGTTTGTGCGGTGAGAAAAGATTCACTGGGATACATCAAAGTATTGCCACAGCCTAAAGCAGGTTACAGCAGCAACCCTGGATTCTTCACTACTGTAGCTTTCCCTAAATTCAAGTTCTTTAACGAAACTCAGGTGAGATGGTATGGTGGCAACACTCAAACCTATATGGATTACCAGTGGCACTTCGGTACCGACAATCCGGATGATACAAGTACTCAGTACAACCCTATCCACTCGTATCCTGCTGATACCAATCAGTACTATGTACACCTGACTTCAACACTGAACTACATATACAAAAACCAATTGTACACCTGCTGGGATACCATCAGTCAGCTCAGAAAAATTGGTCCGGATGTGACAGTGTTTGTACCAACAGCCTTCAGTCCTGAGAAAACCGGTCCTCAAACCAACAATGGTTTCAAAGCAGTAGTCAACGGTGAGAAGACCTTCCACATAGAAGTGTACAACCGCTGGGGAGAGAAACTTTGGGAATCAGACGACAAGTACGCTTATTGGGATGGCAACTTTATGGGTGAAAATGCCCAGCAAGATGTCTACGCTTGGTTCATCACTGTAACAGCTTATGATGGCGAAGAATATACATACGAAGGAACTGTGACATTATTGAGATAAAAATCAAATGAGTATAGTCTGATTCAAAAATTGATGCCTATAATCCGACTATTCTTTGATGAACTTAGAAGTAAAAACACCAGAAGGAGTGCTAACAGATACCGTATAAAAACCCGAATTTAAATCTGCTATATCTGCTATCAGAATCTGGTCTCCCATAGTAAGGTTATCATAGGCAATAGTTTTAATTACTTTGCCTGTGATATCCTGAATTTTCAAGACAATTTGTGAATCATTTTGATTTTTCCAGTTGATATATAAAGTATGATGAGCGGGATTAGGATAAACAGACAAGGAATTATTGACAAAGACATCTTTAATCCCTACCAGATTCCATAAATTTTCCTGTATTGAATTTAAAACAGGTCTGTAAAGTTCATTGCTGTCATTGGCACTGACATATCCAATGAGTCGAATGTAAGCAGGAATATTTCTTCCTTCATTATACAAGGAATCATCACGTGTACTACAATATTCAGTATTATTTTCAACTGAATAATTGACAAAAACTGCAGGAGGCAAAACATAGGAGAAAGTTTGACTATAAACAGAGTTAGGAGTAATATACTGTGGGATTAAACCCGATACACCCCAAACACCGCCAGGCATTGCTTTTACAACACCGTTGTGAATATAACCATCCATATATTCGTTCTCATTGTAAAGAGGGTGATTGGCTCCACCGGCTCCTCCACTGTGAAATTTGCTGTAGTAATTATTCTGACTCCATAAGTTTGGAGATGCATTACCTCTCACTCTGTCTTCAGTAACAATACTGCCAATATTCAGATTGCCATACCAGTAGTCACTAAATTTAACTCGTACAGTGTATGTAATGGTTCTGTTACTGACGTTATAGGATTTCATTTCTATAAATAATTCTACAGGTGAATTTCCATTGATACGGGATGAGAGTTCATTTAGCCAGGTAGAAGTACTTCCTAAGTTTATTTTTCTATCCAGAATTGCATCCGGGTAACTGCTGAAGTAAGTATTAAGAAAGCTGTCTCCACTGACTATAGACATGCTGTCATCATTGTGATACGACACATTAATGACTTTATCTCCAAATTGTTCCTTAGCCTTTTTCATAGTGACATGTGCATCCGGGCAATACCCGCACCAGGCGCCGGTTCCTTCTTCCAAAAGTACCCTTCTTGGCGCAGTATAATTGTTAAGATTTCGAAGTACCAGTTTTGAAAAATGACTATTGACTGAATCTCCATCCGGCAATCCATTAGGATCTGAGAGCCAGAAATTGACCGAATTTAAACTGCCATTCGCACCACTGGTCCACGACAATGGATGAAGAAAACTATAGGTATTCTCCCCATTGGGTTTAATATTTAATCCGCTTAATGGATAAACAATCGTATCGCCTTGATTAATTGAATAATTCAGATTTAAACTGGATACAGCTTGTTTACCACTATTGAACAATACACCCGAGAAATTGACAACTGCATTGGTTTGGTAAACCGAGTTGACGTTTACGCTTTTAAGACTTAAATCATATTGAGGCTGATTGCCATACACAAATTGATAAACAATAAAGTTCTTATTTTCGAAAGAAAACTGGAATGGCAGATAATTAGTAGAATCATTGAGGAGCTTTTGTTTAGAATTATCGGAATTTGTGCATCCAATCACTGCTTTTTGATTTTTATCTCCATAAGGGGTGAACACTATATCAAATCGCCCTTTACTGCCTTCATGAAATATGATAGCGAAAGCGAATATACTGGCATTACTTATTGGACCTGAGAAGTCATTATTCACCAGACTTAGTCCAAAGTATTGCACTATGTGTTTTCTGTTGGGTGCTTTACCTACAGTGTATGAAAACACCTGAATACCGACACCCTGATTAGGCTCAGGAAGTTTTTGAAGTTTAAAATCTTTCCAAAAGCCAATGATACTGTTTTTTGGCAGGGTAACAGATGGCTCTTTAGAATCGGTATCTGTGGTATCGAAACTTAAATAGCCATTATCAGATACTCTGTAAGAAGTATAAGATTGACCATAATAGTTAAAAGCAAAAGGCATTCGTCCTATTGAAGACATAACGTCATTGGAAGGTTCATTCAGAAGAATGGTTTTAGTACTTTCATAGATTTTATCCAGATAATAACCCTCCGGAAGTTCACCATCGCTTCTCAGGTGGTAATAATTTTGAGCGAATACATCAAAGACACACAACAGAGAACAAAGAGCAAACAGTAGATTTTTCTTCATAGGATTTACAATTATAGTAAAATAAGTCCAAACTCGTTGAAACAAGACTTAATTCTGAATAAGCAATGACAAAAAAAAATCCCGACCAGAGCCGGGATTTTTATTAAAAGTCTTTAAGTAGAATTATTCTCCTTCCAACCATGCATCGGAACCAATGGTCCACCATCCTTCAATGTTCCATTCAAGATAAAAGAATGTAAATAATCCATCACATCCAGTCCCTCTTTGTGTTCTCAATGTACTACCATTAAAAATATCTTGAGGATCAGGAAAAGTTAAATAACTACCAGTTGAAGTAGTCGCATTAGTGACCATTGCTCCAATAATTTTGGAAGTAATAAATCCCCCAGAGGTTACATCTAATGCAGTGAAACAATATTCATCATTATAATTAAAGGTATGACAAATACGTTCAATTCTAGCATTAGTAGTTCCTTCATCGAGTAAAACATCAATACAAACTGTAACTGGGCAATGCATAATTGTTGCACTTAAAGCCTCGTTGTACTTAAAACAAACCGGTAAAGTTGTTTGAGATTTAAGATTAAATAATCCTAAAAATAATAAAAATAGTGTTAGTGTTAGATTTTTTTTCATTGTTTAATTATTAATTGTTAAAAAGTTAAGTATTAGAGGTCGATTTTATCTACGTTCTCGAATACCAGTGAATTACCTTTTTGTCTCCAGATAACTGCGATTACAGTAAGGTTTTCTTTTTTCCAGGCAGCATCAATTGAACCGCTGAAATCTTTACTGATTACCTGACCGTTGCTTGGTTTTCCTGATACCAATTCGTCACCAACAACAGTAGAACTTAAGCAAAGTCTGCTAACGTGGTTGTGAGTGATGTTTTGGTAAGAGCCTGAAGCTGACATGTACTGTCTGCCAGCAATGTTGTCTTCAGTTACATAGATAGCAATTTTGTAGGTAAAGCTATCCTGACCATCAGCGAAGAACTTGGTATTGGTTTTAACATTCAAAGTGTTACCGCTGATACTAGCTTCGATTTTGGTGTTGGCATTGGATGTTTTAGCAGTCAATGTGTTGATCCAACCTTTCAAAATGTTTGCTGTGTAATTCAAATCAGTATAAGCACCTGTAATGCTGTTACCAACTGCAATTTTAGGAATGCTGTAAGAAGTACCTGTAGCATTTGCAGCGCCATAAATAACGGCAAGGTCCTGACCAAGCTGACTTGGGTAATCAGAAGCCGGAGCTTTAAGGTGAGCATAGATAGCAACTGCTTTAGGGTTACCATCAATAGCTAATTCAGTAGCCGGACGGCCATAAGTTCCGCATGGTCCACACCATGTTGCGGTAGGTTCAACAATTAGGGCATTTTGTACTTGAGTAACATTTACTTGGTTTCCACCACCATTGTTGTTGCCATCTTCCTCTTTTTTACAAGATGTGAATGCAGAAACAACCAATACAGTCGATAGGATTAATTTAGATACGTTTTTCATGATTAAACATTAATATTAGTCAAAAATAAAACAAATCACATAAATTGCAAATAAAAAATGGGCGATTTTTGACAAACCGCCCATTTTTTGTTAAAATTATGACAAATAGATTACTCTACTACGAATTTCTCGGTAGCTGAGAAGCCGTTTCCTTCAATTTTTACAGTGTAAATGCCAGTGCTGAAACCTTCAGTACTGAAATTGATATTGTTCATACCAACTACCAGTTCAGAAGCATCAATGGTTTTAACAATTTGACCTAAAGTGTTGTAAATGTTAATTTTAACACCTTCAGTGCTGTTCAAACTGAAACTTAAGTTAGCCGAACCACTTGTGCTTGGGTTAGGATAAACTGAAATACCGCCGTTAGAAGTGTTGTTTACATCATCAATTGACAATACAGTTCCAACTGAATTAGCTGATTGATAGACTTCTTTGGTAGTTAAATCCTGAATAAACACAACAACTTCACAATTTTGAAGATTTTCAATTGTATTTTCAGTAGCAAGTTTAACAATATTATTTGTTTGACCATCCTGTGGTAAACGGTAGTTACCAGGCAAGTTCCATGTCATGGTTGGGAAAGTCTTTGTATTGTTTTTAGTTACGTTACCTAAGGCAGTTCCGTTAGCATCCGGTAAGAATTTCTTCAATACATGATAGAATTCAGTTTCACCATTGGATTTAACATTGTTGTATGTTACCTTTTCACAAATGGCAACAAATACTTTAATGTTAGGGTTGTTGTAATCAGCAAGCGGTGTGACTTTCAGGTCGACTGTTACTTTTTTGAAGTTGATGACGTGAGTTGCTTCAATTTTAATGAAAGCAGGATTGGCTTTAAACTGATCAAACAAAGCTGTTGTGTAGTTGGACGCATTGCCATTCCATCCACCATCAACCTGCATATTTGGAATTGAACTTACACCATATAAAGAACGACGGGTATTACCTTCTGTAGTGCAGTATGGATCTCCTGGCACAGGCCAGCTCATCTGATATTTGATAACAGTGAACTGATCAGTGTATAATGGGAAAATATTTTCGTCGGTGTTTTTGTTACCATAGTAGCAAGGGCCACAAGTTGAAGATGTAAATACTTCATGGAATGGCATTCTTACAACATAATCATCTACAACATTAACCATTTTGGTGATGCTGTCGTTAGAGCCTTCTTCATCGGCATTTCCATTGATATTGCTTAACCAAACTGTTACTTTGTAAATGCCTGAAGTAGTAGGATTCCAAACATCAGTTGAAGTTACATCAGCGCGACCACCTTTAGCTATGTTAACAGTAGCAGGTGCTGTAACTACAGGACCATTGTTGATACTGTAATTGATATCGCAACTGGTGATAGTTGAAGAACCAACGTTCATAAAGTTACCACCAACATTAAATGGAAGTTTGGTTAATGCCAGGTAATTTGGAATAATATTAGAAAATCCTTCAGCATTGACAGTAGGTACAGCTGAACCAGGAGCAAATCTGTAATAGCTGTTGTCTTTTTCGTCTGCACCTGAAGTAGCAGCAAGATTAACGTTTGGAGAACCGGCAACTGAATATGCAGTGGTTGAATTAATCTGTAAGCCAATTGTTAATTTAGTAGCAGTGGTTGGGTATTTACGCTGGTCAATAAAATAAATATTATTAGAACCTTCTTCCAGCATAATGGATACCCAAAGGTAAGCAGCAGAACCTAGATTCAATTCGTTGTATGCACTGAATGTTACATAAAACTGACGAGAACCCGGGCTACCAAAAGTTTTGCTGACAATATAAGCGTAATTGCTGTTGTTACCTGCAGTTAAGATACCTCTGATACAAGCTGAATTATCAGGAATGGTTGCATCAGGCAAAGCAGTATTGGCATAAGCCGGAGCTGTACCAACTGTGCTAGAGAATGTCAATACACCAGATGAAGAAACATAAAATGAATCGTAATTGGTGCCATTGAAATTAAATGTGAAAGGTAATTTGGTTCTGTTTGACCATTTAGGTGAAACCTGATTACCAGAAACTAGATTAGTCCAGCCTGCACTGATGCCGCCTCCTACCGGATACTCAACATCTTTGTTCAGGCCTTTTGGATTTTGACCAGCACCTGCGTACGGTATGTAGAAATACTGTGCCGAAAGCATGGATAATAAGGTGATGGAAAAAATTGAAAGTATAAGTTTTTTCATAACAAAATAATGATTTACGGGTCAAATGTACGTTAAAACAAAGATAAACGTAAAGATTTAAACTATTTTTTTCATCTCACTATCCACAAGCCCAGTAACAGTCTCAAAAACAGAATGTTGAAGACAATAAACCATGTCTTCCTCATGGTGTAAATGCGACAATCTTTTATAGTGCGACGACTTCTTTAAATAACCCACCAGGTCAGACTTAGCCAGGTTGTAAATGTCCATAGACATCAGAGCGGCGTCACAATCAATATCTGTTTCGGTTAAAGACGAGATTTCGGAAGCCAGGGCTCCAGCAAACAAGGTATCTTCAAGATTAAAACTGTCTTTCCAACCTGCACATAATAAAATAACATCTGTTTGTTCGGAAGCCAATTTTAAAGCCATAGCTTTAAGGTTGAGGAAGCTTCCTGAGTATACGTTTCTTGCTCTGGCATTTTCGGCAGCTTCAATACATTTAGTACCATTAGTTGTAGTAAGCGCAATCGACTTTCCCTGAACCTTGCCATTCATACATTCGAAAGGAGAATTACCCATATCAAAACCTTCGAGTTTGTTGCCATCTCGTTCAGCAGCTGTAATATAACCATGCGAGGACATTAGTTTAGCTTCCTCAGGTGTCCGGAGTGCTTTAATAGAACTGGCACCATGATGTATGGCCGTACAGATTGTTGAAGTGGCGCGAAGTATGTCAATCACCACAACATTCTTATCTTTTACATTGGATAAATGAAGGAGGGCCGGACTCAAGACCACTTCAATATTAATCATTCCACAATAGTAGAAATCTTATTCTGAGTTAACAAATTTTTTAGAACTAATTTTGAGTCGATTATGTTACGATTTAAATCTGCACTTTTTATTTTGGTTATGGCAATTCAGAGCCTTAGTAGCCAGACTATCTGTAGCTCTTTTGATGCTGGCCTTTACAAAATGATGATGAATGAATATCAGGCAGCCATTCAACTTTTTGATCAATGTCTTAACGAAAACCCTAAATCTGGTATAGTATACTTCCAGAGAGGAACCTGTTATTTATCCCTGAATAAAGCCAGTATTGCACTTGTCGACTTCAATCAGGCTATATTACTGGACACTTCTTTGTACGACACTTATTTCAACAGAGCTTTAGCCCATCAGGCGCTTAAAAACTTCACATTTTCAGAGGGTGATTTTCTGCTATACGTTAGTAAAAAACCTAAAGAATACAAAGCCTACAAACACCTTGCTATGTTGATGGAAGATATGGGTGATTATTTATCTGCTGTCAATTATTATAAAAAGTACCTTGAGTTTGTGCCAAATGATGTAGCCATTTTAAAATCAAAAGCTTTGGCCAATTCTGAAGCCGGTTTATATAACAATGCCATAGAAGACATTGACAAATGTTTCAAAATTGCTCCAAATGACACAAGCTTATGGATGTTAAAAGGCAATATCTACTTTGACGCTCAGAAGTTCTCCCTGGCTATTGACGCTTATAACAACATCTTAATCAACTCTCCGGGCAACAGAGAAGCGCGAATTAACCGAGCTGATGCATTTATATCAAACAGGCAATATGATCAAGCCATTGAAGAATTTAAATTACTGAAAATCAAAGAGACTAAAAATGCAGAATACGATTTTAATATAGGTTTTTGTCAGTTACAACTTGGGAAGAATGAAGCGGCAATCAGCAGTTTTACAATGGCATTCAACAACAATTATGAAAATCTGGGCTTGTTACTTTTGTATAGAGGTGTGGCATACAACAACAACTTAAAAGTAGCGGAGGCTTGCGCTGATTGGAAAAAATCACTGGAAGCAGGTTGTAAAGAAGCGAAAGCGTATTTGGAGAATTATTGTAAAAGTTAAAGAAGAAGCTTCGCTGTTAAGTCGTTAAGTTGTTAAGTCGTTAAGTCGTAGAGCTTGTCTATAAATTTAAAGATTCTCTTATTCAATGACACGAAGCTTCTTTGTCGCTTCCGTAGGCGTCGTCGTTACCTGTCAGCCTCAGGCTGATCGCGACGCTATATTAACGTTAAGTCGTATAGATTGTCGATAAGCTTTAAAGTTAAACCGCAATTCAGCCGTTCTCCCGTCAGTGCATTCCGTTTGCGCAAGCAAACCAATGCCGTGTCAAGGGATGAAATAATTTCTGCGTTTTTTGCGTGTTCCGCCCCAATTCTGTGATCTACCTCACGTTGGCATCTGCGTGTTCCGTTTGCGCAAGCAAACCCCGCCGTGTCAAAAGAAAAATTCATTTCTGTGTGCTCTGCGTGTTCTGCCCTCGTTCTGCGATCTACCTCGTACCACCTTCACCTCCACTCAACTCAGCCTTTCAGCACTCCTCTGTCAATGCCTGAAATAGGTTGACCATAAAAAGAGAAAAAATGGTTAAATAATATGGCAAACAGAGAAACATTTAAATTGACGTTAGCACAACGTCGACGCAGAAACTTCAGCGAAAGTTTTAAAATTCAAAAAGTTAG
>CAUJCT010000006.1 GCA_963169345.1 Bacteroidota bacterium | reverse complement strand
AGTCATTAGATGCAAATTAAGATCTGACGGGGTATTTAACCCCTTCATATCTTAGCAAACAAGCTAACAATTCCAGATGTAATATCTGCAATTAGGTTAATAGTTAGCGAAAAGCGGTCAACCTTATTTAGGCATGGACATACCCCTAACCCCTATATCCTAATTCCTCTCCCCTAAATCCTACCCCCCCCTTAATCCCCTATTTAAACACCTGAAACACAACCCAACTCATAACATACGCAAAGGCACTCATATACACAAATTGTACTATTGGCCATTTGATAGAGCGGGTCTCCCGGTAAGTGACTGCCAGCGTACTAAAACACTGCATGGCAAAGGCATAAAAAATTAATAAGGAAAGTATAGTTGGCACTCCATACAACAACGAACCATCTGCTCGTTTTTGCTTTGATAACACTTCGGTGAGAGTTTGTTCATCTTCAGCATCTCCAACACTGTAAATAGTGGCAATGGTGCCTACAAAAACTTCTCTTGCTGCAAAACTTGTGATTAATGCAATGCCAATTTTCCAGTCATATCCAATAGGTTCTATAACAGGTTCCAGCATTTTACCCAAATGTCCGGCATAACTCACTTCCAATTTTTCACTCTGAATTAACAAAGCTTTATTGTCCCCTTGATAACTGGCGTATTTCTTATCTATATCATTAAAACTGTTTCCAGGGCCATAGCTGGCAAGAAACCACAAAATGATACTCACGATTACAATGATTTTACCTGCATTGAACACAAAATCGCCAGCCTTCTCTTTTACAGTTAAAAGGATGTTTTTTAATCTCGGTTTTCTGTAATCAGGTAATTCTAAAACAAAATAACTTTTTTGTTTCTGTTTTAAAATTAATTTAAAAATAAATGCAAACAACAATGCAACAAAAAATCCCAATAAGTACAAGCCAAGTAATATTAATCCTCTCGAGTCAAACAAAGCATCTTTGTCTGTCTTCATAAGTAAACTAACAAGTAATGTATAAACAGGTAACCTTGCTGAACAACTCATTAATGGAGTAACCAAAATAGTAATAAGCCGATCTTTCTTATTCTCAATATTGCGCGTCGACATAATACTTGGAATCGCACATGCCATACCACCAATCAATGGTACCACCGATTTGCCGTTTAATCCAAATTTGCGCATCAGACGGTCGGTAATAAAGCTAACCCTGGTCATGTAGCCGGAATCTTCCAAAATCGCTATAAGAGCAAATAAAATAATAATTTGAGGCAGGAATACCACTACACCTCCAATACCGGGTAATACGCCATCAGTGAGCAGCGCCGAAGCTGGATGCTCGGGAAGTATCTCTTTAAGCCTTTCTGATGCAAATCCAAAGAAGGATTCAATCCACGACATGGGATAATCGGATACTTTGAATATGAGCTGAAATAAAATAAATAAGGTGGTGTAAAAAGCTATAAACCCATAAACAGGATGCAACAGCACATTGTCTATTCTCTCTGTCATGAACGCTTTGACACCATTCGTTTTTTTAATCGTTTTTTCGACTATTCCATCTATTTTTTTATATCTGGAAATGGTATCTTGACCCAGCTCTTTCTGGTTTTTTTCGAGACTGATAGCATCTTTTGTTTTTAAATTTTCAAGATGTTTCTCTAAGTAATCTCTGTAATTTTTGATTGGTAATGTCTGGACTTCTTCACTGCTTTTCTCGAAAAATACGGTCTGATAGGCTTGTTCAGTTTTTATTATAGCCTGCTTTAACTCATTGATGCCAACTTCTTCTCTTGCATTAATGGAACACACTATGACCCCCAGTTCGGCTGATAAAGCATTCACATCAATATCAATGCCCTTGCGCCTGGCTAAATCGGTCATGTTTAAAGCAATAACTGTTGGATAACCGAGGTCGGCTACCTGCGTATACAACAATAAATTGCGTGACAGGTTGCCGGCATCTGCAACAAATACAATCAAATCAATCGGATGCTTGTCGTTTTGAAGCAAATATTCGATTGTTATAAATTCGTCTTCTCCTTTGGGATGTATGCTATAGGTACCTGGCAAATCAACAACTTCGATTTGCTTTCCAGAATGTGTGAAGTAGCCGGATTTCTTATCGATGGTTGTGCCCGGTAAATTGCTGATCTTTTGATTAAGCCCTGTGAGTGCATTAAACAAACTCGTCTTACCTGAATTAGGATTGCCAATTAATACGATATGTTTTGTCATCAGACTCAAATTAGAGTTACTTCAATCATGCGGGCCTCTTCCTTTCTCAGACCGAGTATGTATCCATTGATATCGTAGGCAATTGGATCACCCAGGGGAGCAATGTAAAGCATACGTATCGTGTTGCCCTCAAAGCAGCCCATTTCTATTAGCTTGTTTTGAAGTTCTCCAAATTCAACTTGCTTGATCTTCGCTGTATCCCCTTTCTTTAAGTCGCTGGCGTACATAAACAGGGGCGCAATTTAGAATATTTCTAAATAATAATACGCTATTTGTTGTAAAAAATTAATGATTTCCAGCAGTATCTACCACTTTGAATATTCTTCGTTTTAACGTAAATTCGCGTCGCAATATAAAATGGACACAAATAGAATAACTGTAGCGTACGGTGATGGCATAGGTCCCGAAATCATGACTGCCACACTGGAAATTCTCGAGGCTGCAGGTGCGGGACTGCAATACGATGTTATCGAAATAGGTGAAAAAGTGTATCTTTCTGGCAATACCAGCGGAATTTCGGATGAAAACTGGCATGTGCTTGAAAAAAATAAAATATTTCTGAAAGCACCTATCACTACGCCTCAGGGTGGTGGTTACCAGAGTTTAAACGTTGCCATACGTAAAACGCTCGGACTTTATGCCAATGTGCGCCCTTGCGTCAGTTATTCTCCTTTTGTTAAAACCAATTTTCCGGAAATGGATTTGGTTATTGTAAGAGAAAATGAAGAGGATCTTTATGCAGGTATCGAACACCAGCAAACGGATGAAGTCATTCAATGTCTCAAACTCGTCTCCGTTTCAGGTACCGAAAAAATCATCCGTTATGCATTCGAATATGCTGTGGCCAACAACCGCAAACATGTCACTTGCATGAGTAAGGATAATATCATGAAAATGACTGATGGGATGTTTCACAAAACCTTCGACAGAATTGCAAAAGAATATCCTCAGGTCAATACCGACCATTATATAATCGATATAGGTGCTGCTAAACTGGCCAGCGACCCTGAACGTTTTGATGTAATTGTCACACTCAACCTTTATGGTGATATTATTTCTGATATCGCAGCAGATGTGGCAGGTTCTGTTGGATTAGGTGGCAGCAGTAATATTGGTGAAAACTTTGCTATGTTCGAAGCTATTCACGGTTCTGCTCCGGATATTGCCGGTAAAGATATTGCTAACCCAAGCGGATTACTGAACGGCGCTTGTATGATGCTGGTGCAAATTGGTAAAGCAGCAATTGCTGAAAAAATACAAAATGCGTTATTAAGAACTCTGGAAGATGGCTACCACACCGGAGATATTTACAGAGAAGGTTTCAGTAAACATAAAGTCGGTACCAAAGCCTTTACAGCCGCTTTAATTGAGCGTTTGGGTCAAAAACCAATTGGACTTAAACCTGTCGAACTCAATCACCATGCAAAACCAATTCATGTGAGTTTGAAGGCAAAAGAAAAAGTGGAGAAAAAACTGGTAGGAGTGGATGTGTTTTTAGATTGGGATGAAGCAGGTAAGGATCCAAATGTGTTAGGTAAATTGTTTGAGAATATACCAAGTGATCAGCTTGCTCTGGATATGATTTCAAACAGGGGAGTAGTGGTGTTCCCACATGGTCACCCTTCTACTTTTTGTACCAACCACTGGAGATGCCGCTTTACTTCTAAAAACGAATCTGAAGTACCATTCTCAGAAATCCTCGAACTGCAAAGTCACATTGACAAAGCCAATATTAAAGTTATCAAAACTGAGAACCTTTATTTGTTCAACAATAAGCCTGCTTATTCAATCGCTCAGGGGGAGAAATGATGGTGCAGGTACTTGAAAAAGCGTTTATTTCCAAATCCGATTCTTCAAGAATCGAAGCCATGAATGCTTATATGAAACATCAGTTTGAGTTTTATGGCTTGACTTCCCCTGTTAGAAAAGATATACAAAAATCCATTTTCCCGATACATAAGCCTCAGGACTTTAGCATTCTGGAAAAAGATGTACGTTTCATGTGGAGTCAGAAACAAAGGGAATGGCATTACGCTGCAATAGATTGTCTGGCTGCTAATAAAAAAATATGGAAGCCCGAAATGATACATCTTGTTGACTATATGCTTGTCAATAATTCGTGGTGGGATTCTGTGGATGGCATCAGCAGTCAGGTAGCGGCCCCTTTTTTTAAAAAATTCCCCAATCTGAAAACGGAGTGGATTAACAAATGGAAACTGTCGGATAATATGTGGTTAAGACGCGTCAGTATTATTCATCAGTTAAAAGACAGAGCGTCAACAGATACCGATTTATTGACAGAGTGCATTCTGCTCAACAGCGATTCTAAAGAGTTTTTTCTTCAGAAAGCTATTGGCTGGGCTTTGAGGGAATATGCTAAAACAAATCCTGAATGGGTCATTCGATTTGTTGAGGTCAATGATTTAAAACCTTTAAGTAAAAGAGAGGCTGTTAAAAATATTCAACGATAATTCGAAAATTTTTATATTTTTGTCTCATTGAAAATCGAAGAGGAAATTAAACAATCGAAGTTTAACAATGCAAAGGAAAAGGCATTAGTAAACATCATTTACACTGCAAACGCGGTGGAGGATGCGTTTAAGAAATCTTTGAAATCTCATGGAATCAGTTTACCTCAGTACAATGTATTGCGAATTCTGAAAGGCAGAAAAGATGGTTACGCAACTTGTGGTGACTTAAAAGAGGTGATGCTCGATAAAAATCCGGATGTCACCCGCTTGTGTGATAAACTGGTGACTAAGAAACTTATTTTAAGAAGCAATAACAAGAGTAACAGACGTCAGATTTTATTGAAAATATCAGACAAGGGACTAAAAACTCTTGAAGAAATATACCCTCATTTCTCGGCTGTCAACGAATTGCTCAGCCATGTTCCCGACGATAGACTCGAAATTCTTTCAGATACTTTGGACATGATACGTGAAAATCTGCAATAGGGGTTCTTGCAGGAATACAGTAGATCGCAGAACGGGGACAGATCACACAGAAAACACAGAAATTTATTTTTTCATTTGACACGGCATTTTTTTTGCTTGCGCAAAAGGGAAAGGCGCGGAATTTGCGCTCGCCACAATTCAGCTGCGAAGCGTCAGCCTTTCAGCTATTCAGCATTCCCTACAACTTAACGCCTTAACAACTTAACGACTTAACTTCTTCTTCTTTGGTATACCATTTGCTATCTTTGTGTCAAATCAGTTACAATGAAACGTTATGTATTAATGGCCACTATGGGCCTCTCGCTTGTGTCTTGTGATGTTCTCAAGACTGTCGCTACAGAAGTATTGACTATCCCTACAACCACTGAAGCTGCTTCTGCCCTTAAAGATGCTCTGAAACAAGGCTTTGGTTCGGGTGTTGATGTTCTCTCTGCTGTAGGTGGTTTCAATAAAAACAATGCCATCAGAATTCTCTTACCGGATGATGCTCAGAAAATTGCCGATAAACTGAGGTCTATTGGAATGGGCTCGCAGGTGGATAAAGTTATTGACAAACTGAATGAAGGTGCTGAAAGTGCTGTCGCTACTGCAAAACCAATCTTTATGGATGCTGTTACCAATATGAGTTTCAGCGATGCCATGGGAATCTTAACAGGAGGAAATGGTGCAGCAACCAATTACCTGAAACAAACTACTACAACTGCTTTGACAAGTGCATTTAAACCAAAAATTCAGGCTGCGCTCGATCAGGTTGGATTTACGGCCAATTGGACTAGTTTGGTGAATGAGTACAACAAAATCCCTTTCATTACCAAAATGAATCCTGACCTGAATGATTATGTCACTCAAAAAACTCTGACTGCTTTGTTCAGTAAAGTTGAAGAAGAAGAAAATCTTATCAGAAACAATCCTGCCAAAAGGACAACTGAGTTGATGAAAAAGGCATTTGCTTATGCAGATAGTCAGAAATCAACTACCAAGTAGTACTCTTTATTAAGTAAATAAACTCTTTGAAATGGTCGTGTCGTTTAGATGCGACCTTTTTTTATGAATGCAATTCTGCAAACTCGCTCTCAGAAACACCCAGATAACTCAGCCATTCATTGTATTTGGCGTTTGTCAATACTCTTGGAAATTTATTTTGTGAGCCAAATTTACCTTGCTCCTGCATCCAGCCAATGAACTTTGATGTTGGCAATATTGTCACTGTAATTTCTTTAAGAGCATGTTTCCTCTCAGTAGCATAATCGTCGTTAATGGAACAAAGATAAGCATCGAGTTTCTGGGCGATTACTTTTGAGTCTAAACCCTCCTTGTCACAAGCAATGTACCAGCGGTGTGTGTGCTTGTTGTTTTTAGTAATACCCTTAACTGTATATTCGGTTATTGGACTGCCAATTTCATCACTTAACATGGAAATTGCTGTGTTCATGTTGTCTACACTTAAATGCTCACCACATAAACTTAAGAAATGCTTGACACGTCCGGTAATTTTTATTTCACAATGTTCAAGGTCAACAAACTTGACTGTATCACCAATCAGATATCTCCAAGTGCCCGAACAGGTCGTTAGTAAAATAGCATATTCCTGATCTTCTTCAACTTGTTTGATGTTGAGTACAACAGCATTTTCGCGCATTTGACCATGTTCATCAAAGTTTTTTTCATTGAAAGGAATAAACTCGAAGAACATACCATTTCTGAAATTTAAACGCATACCTTTGCCATCTTTTTTAGCCTGATAAGCAACAAAGCCCTCCGATGCCAGATAGGTTTCGAAATACATTATTGGTTGTCCCATCAGTTGGTCCAATCTCTTTTTGTAAGGCTCAAGTGCCACTCCACCCCAAATATAAACACTGAAATTAGGCCATAAATCATGGATGTTTTTCAGGTGGTAACGTTCAATAATGTTTTCAAATAATATTTGAATCCAGGCCGGCACCCCGGCAATGGCAACCACATCCCAATTAGGCGCTTCTTCAACCATTCGGTCTATTTTATTCTGCCAGCTTTTTTCACTCCTTATATCGTGAGAAGGCTTAGAAAACCGGTCAAACCATCCTGGCACTTTACCACTGGTAATGCCACTTAAATCTCCTGCATAGGTTTTCCCTTCATCATTAAAATACAAACTGGTACTGCCGCTAATCATCAGATAATCCTTTGTCAGAAAATCTTTTGGAATATCGGTTTTAGCAATGCTGATGATTTGTCTTAAACTTGTTCTGGTAATGGATTTAAGCATATCCTGAGAAACCGGAATATATTTACTTGAACCCTCAGATGTACCCGAACTGAGTGCAAAATATTCAATCTTTCCAGGCCAGGTGATATTTTCAGCGCCACTATAGGCTTTTTGCCACCAATCATGCATGCCTGCATAATCCATTAATGGCACCTGCTGCTTAAAAGCTTTGTAAAGTAATTTGGATTCCAGAATGCCATTGAAGTTATAATGCTTTCCAAATTCAGTGTTTTCGGCTTTTTGTAAAAGCTTTTTCAGAGTTCTCATCTGATGCCTGTATGCTTTCTCCTGATTTAAAGCAAATGGGAGAGCTACTCGCTTCCCGGCATTCACCAGTTGTTTGAGAATTCTCTTTCTATAACTATTGGGCATTAGATTTTTCAAGTAAGCTATTTATTTTTTTGGTTCAATGAGTGGCAAATTTGTTTAAGAATTGCACTATCGTACATCGAAATCAACAAAAAGCTCTTCACTTGTTGGATGAGCCTGACAAGTTAAAATGTAACCTTTCTCAACTTCATCGTCTTCTAAAGAAAAATTCATGTCCATGCTGGCAGTTCCTTTCATTAATTTGGCTCTGCATGTACAGCAAACGCCTCCCTTACATGCAAATGGTAAATCGGCACCGGTTTTAAGTGCAGCATCTAAAATGCTTTCACCTGCATAAGGCAGTTCGAGCTGATAGGTAATGCCATCAATCTTTACAGAAACCTGAGCTTTAGCTTCATTATCTGAAGCAGATTGCGCTTGTAAATGTCCTTTACTATTGGCTTGTGCCTGTGTTGGAGTTGAAAATAATTCGAAATGGATATGTTTGGAATCAACACCTCTTTCTGCTAAAGTGTCTTTTACGGCATGTATCATATCTTCAGGACCGCATACAAACACCTCATTCATGGATTTGTAATCAATCAGATTTTTGTCCGCAAACTCAATGCATTTCTCTTTGCTGATACGGCCGTTAAGTACTGGTACATCAACTGTTTCGCGACTCAGTAAATGGAAAACCGTTAACCTTTCAAGATAGATATTCTTTAATGCCTCTATTTCTTCGAGAAACATTATGGAACCTGTATTTTTGTTACTGTAAACCAATGTAAAGTTACTATCCTTCTCTATGGCTAAAGTGGTTTTAATGATACTCATGATAGGTGTAATACCACTTCCTGCAGCGAATGCCAGGTATTGTTTGCTGTTGGCAGGATTTAATTCTGTGAAGAAATTACCCATTGGGGTCATCACTTCTACTGTATCTCCAACCTGTAATTCTTTGTTGGCATAAGTAGAAAATTTACCGTTTTCCACTTGCTTGATACCAACTCTTAACTCACCATCTAATGGACTGCTACAAATTGAATATGAGCGACGCAGTTCTTCGCCATCAAATATTTTCTTGAATGTGATGTATTGCCCTTGAGTAAAGGTATAGTCATTCTTGAGATCCTGTGGCACATCTAATGTTATGGAAACAGAATCAGATGTTTCACGTTTTATGGCTTTGACCTTGAGAGAATGAAATTTTGGACTTGACATGTTGTATTTAAAGGTGCGCAAATTTAGAGAAAAATCCATGTAATTCCTCACTTTTTCCTCTACTTTTAGAGGGAGTATTCCACACTAATTTAAATACTTAAGTGGCAAATAGTCAGTTCGTTGTATTGTGTCCAATCAGGCAGTACCTTTCAATATTTTATTCCAGTACAACCATGGTAATACCCTTTTTTTCAATTGATACATGCTCCAGCGCTCTTTGCTCTGGTCGAAAGGGAATGTTTCCTGTGGTTCGTTGTTGTAGTCAAATTCGGCCAGTACCAGTTTGCCATAACCCGTAATTAATGGACAAGAACCATAACCGTAATAACTGTCTTTTAATGCTTCACCTTTGCGGGCACTCAGGAGATTATTGACCAATACCGGAACTTGTTTGCGTATTGCTGCGCCTGTCTTTGCATTTGGGGTATTGGCAGAATCGCCACAAGCAAATACATTGGCATATCGCACATGTTGCAAAGTGTGTTTATCGACATCTATCCAACCCAAAAAATTTGGAGATAAATTAGCTGCATCCAGACATGGATTATTCGCAGACTGATTTGGATCTATAATAGCTAATGGACTGATTTTAATAAAGTCAGGAGCTGATTGAGGAGGAGTCACATGTATAAAATCAAACTTTTCGGAGACTCTGATGGTTTCTCCGGCTTCATTTTTAGTTTCAAAGTAGGCAATTTTATTTTCTCCGTCAATTTCTACCAGATTGTGCGTAAAATGGGTTTGTATATTGTAGCGTTTCAATACTTTGTTGAGTGTTGCAGCATATTTTTTCACACCAAATATGACACCACCTCCGCTGTAAAAATGAACCTCCGATTTTGGTAGTATGCCTTTCTTTCTGAAGTAATCTGAAAGCAAATACATAATTTTTTGCGGTGCACCTCCGCATTTTATCGGTGTATTTGGATTAGTAAATATAGCTTTACCGCCTTTAAACGCCTGTGCAAATTCCCAGGTTTTGGGAGCAATTTCAGGTAAATAGTTACTGCATACACCATTTTTTCCCATCCACTCTTTTGCTCCCTTTATTTTTTGCCAATCGAGTTGAACACCCGGAGCCACAACCAAATAATTGTATTTGAAGTTGTTGCCTTCTTTGGTGATGACCAGATTATTGTCTGGCTGGAATGCAGCCGCACTCTCTTTTATCCATGTTACACCTTTCGGAATAACATCTTTCATGTTGCGAATGGTATCCGATACATTAAACTCACCACCACCAACAAGTGTCCAGGCTGGTTGATAGTAGTGTTTGTCTGATGGATCTATGATGCCAATGTTTAAAGTACTGTCTTTTCTGAGCAGTTGCGAGGCGGTCGATATACCGGCATTGCCTGCTCCAATAATCAAAATGTCGAATTGCTTATCCATAATGCTGTCTTTTTATCCAAAGATATATTACAGGCTTGTCAGTGTAAGTGATTTTTGTCACAATGAGTGAGCCATAATACCTCAATATGGACTGATTAAAGTTAAGTATTAAAATTAAACAGCTGGTTTTGGTATTAACCTGCCAGTAAGGAGTAGATAACTGCGGAATTAATCCGAAAATCAATGAATCCCTTTTAATTCAGGAATATTGATTAAGTCAACAATAATAGCTCTCTGGCCAGCTTTGTGTACCTTGAATTCATTAATCACTTCTAAAACGTCATAATCAATATACTTTGATTTTGAACCATCAATAATCAGGTGTGAATTGTCCGGAATATTTCTGAATGTTTCCAGTAAAATACCTTTGTTGATAAATGTTACCATATCCGATAACTCCATTCTGATAGGAATATCGGGGTCGTGATCTATGCTAAGCGATTTAAAGGTATTCCGGTAATTTTCTCTCACTATAGCAAGAAATGCGACCAAAATACCAACTCCAATGCCTTTTAAAAGATCTGTTGCCAAAACCGCCAGAATGGTTACTACAAATGGAAGAAACTGCACCCAGCCCAATTTATACATTTCTTTAAATAGTGAAATCTTTGCCAGTTTATATCCTACAAGTATTAGAATTGCCGCCAGACTCGCTAATGGAATCGTATTGATGATTTTTGGAATCAGTATAGCGGATAAAAGTAATATGACTCCATGTATAATAGCTGATAATCTGCTTTGTGCTCCTGAGTTGATATTGGCGGAACTCCTCACAATCACTTGTGTTATTGGTAAACCTCCTATTAAACCTGAAACGATATTACCTACACCCTGAGCCTTTAATTCTCTGTTGCCCGAACTAATACGCTTTAATGGGTCAAGTTTGTCGGTTGCTTCCAGTGAGAGTAATGTCTCTATACTGGCAACAATGGCTATTGTGAATCCTACACCGTAAATAAGCGGATCAGACAATCTGCCTAAATCAGGGAATCTGAAAAAGCCAAAAAAGTCACTTACAGTTTGTGCAACAGGAAGCTGAACCAAATGTTCACCATCCAAAGCAGGGATGTTAATATTACCTGCAAATCCCATATTTAATAAAACACCACCTGCTACTACAAACAGGGCAGGGGGAATAAATTTGAATAAAGCCAGATTTTTAAATGGTTTACGCTCCAGTATTATGAGCAAAACAATAGATACAGCCGCAATTATCACAGCTGCACTTGAGTTGTATTTAATGGCGTAATAAATTTCGGTGAAAGTATTATGTCCATCTGCCTGATCAAATGCTTCGTCGCCCATAAAATCTTTGTCGTAACCCAGGGCGTGTGGCAATTCTTTTAAAATTATTGTGATACCAATAGCTGCCAGCATTCCTTTTATAACAGAAGATGGAAAGTAGTTGCCAATGATACCGGCTTTTAAGAAACCGGCAATCAATTGTATGATACCGGCAAGGAAAACTGCCAGTAACAATCCTTCAAAACCATAAATGTAATCGCTGACACCATCCGGACGAACACTCAGTTTATTAATACCATCACTGACAATAACAACTAAGCCCGCTGCCGGTCCCGAAACTCCTAGTTGTGAACCACTCAGTGCTCCAACTATTATTCCACCAATAATCCCGGCTATAATACCTGAAAATATTAATTCGGAATGTCCTGTAGATACCTGTGCTATAGCCAGACACAATGGCAGGGCAACAAAGTAAACTACAATACCGGCGGGAAAATCTGTTTTTAGTTTACTTATTAAGTTTTTATCACCCTTCATTTAACAGAAGCACTTTGATGAAACAATTGATATACCGAATCTAAAGAATCGTCATTTTCAACGGTTAATCTTAAATCTTTTAAGTAACCATTGGCAACATCATAAACTAAACCGTGTAAATACAAAGCCTGGTTGTTCGACCATGCATTCTGAACAATAGATGTCTTAGCAAGGTCTAGTACCTGTTCCTGCACATTTAATTCAACCATACGGCGGGTTTTCTCTTCGAAATCATCTATAGCATCAACTTCTTCTTTGTGCAAACGGTAAACATCCTTGATATGCCTGAGCCAGTTGTCTATTAATCCAACCTGTTTATTGCTCATGGCTGTTATCACACCACCACATCCATAATGACCACATACGATAACATGTCTTACTTTCAGTACGTTGACGGCATAGTCAAGTACACTCAGCATGCTCATGTCGGTATGTATAACCATATTGGCTATATTGCGGTGTACAAAGATTTCTCCGGGTTGAGTACCTGTGATTTCATTTGCGGGAACTCTGCTGTCTGAACAACCAATCCATAGAATTGGCGGGCTTTGTCCTAGTGATAGTTTTTTAAAGTAATTAGGATCCTGATTCAGTTTTTCCTGAACCCAATTTTTATTATTAACGAATATTTTTTCGAATATTTCTGGCATATTGTTGACTGATTTTTTTTGCATGGTAATCCCCATGCTGAAGCGTTTTGTGTAAATTCTCGGGGAAAAAAATCAGGCCATATCTGGTGGCGGTAACTCGGGACTCTCTTTTAATGCGGATATAGAAAAAATGTATCGATTGCCAAATGGTCTGTTGACCACTTTGCTTAGATGAATATTGAATTGCTTTATTATGAAATCTTGTGACTCTTTATCCTGCTCTTCATTGTCCTCTAAATCATTTTCATCACAATCCATGGAAACTGAACTATAATGATTTTGGTAGTCAAATAAGTTGACCAGTAAATCAGATGCCAGGGACAAACTGAAAAGTGCTATCAGGATATATAGAATGCGCTTTTTCAATATGCAAATATAATTAAAATAGACTTTTTTGTTTGCAGAACTCGATTAAATAAAAGTTACTTATTTTAAATTGCTGAATATTAGCTAATTGACGAAAGTCCCAGCAATAGTAAAACGGCGACTAAAAATATCAGTAATCCAAACAACATGGCTTTTTTACCTGAATTGTACAAGGTTTTGAAACTTACTTTTAATCCTATGGCTACCATGGCTATTGTCAATATGATTTTTCCGGTCTTCTCAGATAATTTCACAGCCGATTCCGGAATGTTTATTAAGGAACTCAATATGGTAATGCCAATAAATGCCCATACATACCAGGGTAACTTAAAATGCTCTGTCCAGTTTTTAACGGCATGTCTTCTGATTAAAAAGCTATATAAAATCAAAGCCGGAGATAACAATGCTACCCTTGCCAACTTCACAGTAACTGAAATTCTGGCAACCTCATCTCCCATAGCAAAACCTGCTCCTGCAACATTGGCAACTGAATGTAAACTACCACCTATTATTAATCCGCTTCTTATGTCTCCAACCTGCAACCAGTTGAGAATAGCCGGCAATGCCAACATACCTGTTATACCAATAAGATTGACCACCGCAAGTGATATTCCAATGTCTTCTTTGTCTTTGCTAATTGCTGGAGCAACTGCGGCTATGGCTGATGATCCGCAAATCGCTGTGCCAAATCCAACCAAATAAGTTGAACTGCCTGACATGTTAAATTTTCGACTGATGTAGACACTCAGTAATAAGACGATTAATACGACAATTACAACATATAGAAAACTCATGCCTCCGATTTTGGATATGTAATTGAAGTTCACACCTAATGCCAGAAATAAAATAGAAAATTCCAGCATCTTACTGCTGGTGTATCCAATACCCTTGTTAAACTCTGATGGCAATTGAATGGTATTACCTACTATCATTCCTATTATAAGGCCTAACAAAATTGCATCCAGTTGTTTTACCCAAATAGATATTATAAATGCCAATCCGCCTAATACAACAGAAAGTGAAATGCCTTTGATGAGTTCCTTAATTGTCATTATAAAGTAAGCAATATACTGGTTAAAAGTTGATGTCGGTTGGTAAATGTTTCTACTCTCTGTTTGGTCCATTGGTAGGCAACACTTACGTCCAATTTAGTTGTTTTATATTTCATGCCTATCTGAACCCTGTTTTGGTCACAAATATATTTACCCGGATCCAATCTTAAAAAATACTCTTCCTGAATAAATGGTTGCGTTGCTGACTGTCCTTGCCTGAAAATTAAAGGTCGCCAGCGAATCAGGTACCTGCTCCTGTCCATGTGTTTGTTGTTTTCAAAAAATTGACGGTGCTCGTATATAATCCGAAAATTGAATTCGTGATGCTTTCTGCTTATGTTCTTTAAAAATCCTACAGAAGAGCGCCATTCATCCGCAAGCACAGATACGGTATCTTTGTTGAAATCCACATTCCTGAAATAAGCAAATGGGGAAATCAGTATTGTACTTGTTTTAAGTTTATAATTGGTCCAGAATCTGAAACTGTAAGTCAGTTGATTTTGAAAAGGATTATAAGATTGCTGCAGGTAATTGGCTTGTGTTCTAAATTGAAGGTCAGTTCCAATTTGCCAGCGTTTAATTGAATGTTCAAATTGTAGCTTCGACCAATACTCATAATGCGTTTGAGTTTTGATGTCTTGACAATTTAATAAACCGACTATGATAATCAGAAAGCGGTAATTCACTTATGCAAAACTAAATTGCTTAAGTGACTATTACTGTGATTTAAGTTACTTAGTCTTATTAATTCAAATAGGCACTCAGCATCCAAACCAGCTTTTCCTGCTCGCGGATGTAATCGCTCATCAAAGCATTGGTTCCTTCGTCGCCAGCTTCACCAGATAATTCCAACAAGTCTCTTTCAAGAATAATCAGAGTTTTGAAAGAATCTAATAATAACTTTACACCAGTTTTGCCATTGCTGATATCGGTTGCCGGTTGTATTTCCGAATGTTTGAGATAATCAGCATAACTGTGCATAGGTGTATGTCCTAAGGTGAGCACTCTTTCAGCTATCTCGTCAATCTTTAAAATGAAATTGTTATACAACTCCTCGAATTTTAAATGGAGTTCAAAAAACTTTTCACCTTTTACATTCCAGTGCAATCCTCGGGTATTCATGTACAAAACCTGATAATTGGCCAGGAGGTGATTGAGTTTACCAGACAATGCCTTACATTTTTTGTTGTCTAATCCAATATGGTTAAGAGAATTTTTATTTGTTTTCATGATGCAAAGTTACATCAGATAAAAGAAGCCTCTATGATGATAATTTGAATAGGCATATAATTAATAATGATGTTAATCAAGATTAATTAAAACAAACTGCAGTGGAAAGCAGTATAAAATTTGTAAGCAGAAACAGCTTAATGAATAAAACCTAAAATATCACCCGACTTACAGGTATCCTGTTCACCAGTACGGAGATTCTTCAAACTGACAATTGAAGTGCGCATTTCGTTTTCACCAACTATGGCAGCCCACAATATCTTTTTATCATTGGCATAGTCGAGTTGTTTTTTTAGCTTGCTGGCTGTAGGATACACTTCAACTTTGACACCTGAATGTCTTAACTGATCAGCAATCTGGATACAATATAAGAGGGCAGGCTCATCCATTGGACAAAATAGAATATCTGTAAACTGATCGCCGCTCTCGGGAAATAACTTCAGTTCTTCCATCACATCGTAGATACGGTCGATTCCAAATGAGATACCAACTCCACTGATACCTTTCATACCAAAAACACCGGTGAGATCATCGTATCTTCCACCGCCACTGATACTGCCCATTTTTACAGAAGTTGGTACAACCTCAAAAATGCAACCTGTATAATAATCCAAACCTCTTGCAAGACTGATATCAAGTTTTACTGTATTTAGACTGGAAGGACTGAGTGCCAATAATTGTCTGAGATCTGAAATGGCTTTTACTCCACTTTCTAAATGACCTAGTTCTTTTTCTAATTTTGCAAGACCAGCTTCAGTAAAAGCAATTCTATCCAGCTGACTTAATAATTTCTGACTGTCTGCTTCACTCAAACCTATAGCTATAAGTTCTTTTGCGACACCGTCATTACCAATTTTATCGGCCTTATCTATTATAATAGTGATTGCTTTGAACTTGTCACCGGCACCACACAATTCACAAACAGCCTCCAGCAATTTTCTGTGGTTGATGCGAATTTCGTAGTCTTTTAAACCAAGTTGACTGAATGCAGAAGTATATATACGTATAAAGTCAGCTTCACACAACAAGGAATCGGTACCCAAAACATCGGCATCACACTGCCAGAATTCGCGGTATCGGCCTTTTTGAGGTCTGTCGGCTCTCCAAACCGGCTGCATCTGATAGCGTTTAAAAGGAAGCGTAATTTCATGTCTGTTCATTACCACAAAACGGGCCAATGGAACGGTCAGGTCGTAACGCAAACCACGGTCAGCAATTTTAGGGGTCAATGATTTAGAGTCGACTTCAGTTAGTTGAATGTCTTTGAGGTAATCGCCATTATTCAAAATTTTAAACAAGAGCTGATCACCTTCAGTACCATATTTACCTGTAAGAGTTTGCAGGTTTTCCATGGCAGGTGTTTCAAGGGGCATGAATCCAAATGATTTGTAAACAGATTCAATGGTGTTAAGGATAAACTTTCTTTTGGCCATTACGGCAGGGGAGAAGTCCCTGGTACCTTGAGGTATGGATGGTTTACTCATGAATTGAAATCCTTGAAAAAGGAGAAAGAAAAAAAGCAAGCCTACATCGCACCGCTACAACCTGCTGCCCTTGCTGTGTTCCCACCCTGGGGGAGTTCACAGGGAGCTGATCGTGCAGGCTTGCGCCGCGAAATTAGTATTATTATCCTGATTTTAAAAGCTGTCTGACTTAAATTTTAAAATATTTTATATAAAATCAGGTGAAAATTAGTTCCTGGATTTTCAATTTTTAATTATCAATAAATCAATTAAATAGAATCGATAAATTGGTTAATGATTCTTTTTACACGGAATTTTAAGTTTAATAAAAATTCAAAAAAAATTTGGCAGTGTCAATTTATTTTACTAAGTTGCATAAAATTTCGACCAAAAAATACCTTTTAAGCCTATAGAAATAAACTCTACTAAACCAAAAATTAGCCTATAAGAATTAACCATTACCAAAGGTAAATTGCCTTTACTAAAAATGGAGGTTTAGTATGAAAAGGTATCAAAAAAATGATGAAGAATTGGTAGCACTCTATCTTGCCGGCAACGACGCCTGCATGGATATGCTCATTAATCGCTACAAAACTAAAGTGTTTACTGCCATTCATTTGGTGGTTAACGATCGCTACATTGCTGAAGACATCTTTCAGGAAACATTTCTCAGAGTCATTCACACTTTGCAAAAAGGAAAGTATGAAGAAAATGGAAAATTCCTTCCCTGGGTGATTCGTATAGCCCGAAATCTGGCTATGGATTATTACAGATGTACCAAACGCATGCCTACTATTTCTTCAAGTGAAGATGAAGATATCTTCGCTAATATGAGGTTCTCTGAGAATAACTCTGAAGAAGATGCTATTAAAAAACAAAAGAAAGAAGGTTTAAGAGAATTGATTAAAATGCTGCCTCCTGATCAGAAGGAAGTTTTAATTCTTCGTCACTATGGCGATTTGAGCTTCAAGGAAATTGCAGAAGTTTGCAATTGCAGTATCAATACCGCCCTCGGTCGTATGCGTTATGCACTCATTAATCTTAAAAAACTGATAGGCGAGAAAGCCGCCTATCTGCAAGGCTGATAAAGTTCCAATTGATTCGATATTTCCCTGAACCGCACAATTCATTTGTGCGGTTTTTATTTTTTTTGTGGATAAGTACAATATTTATACTCAGAACTCGTTATCTAAGGTAAAACACCTATTTGCTTATGCATCAAAATTTTACTCAAGAAGACGTTATTTTATACATTTACAACGAGTTAGATCCTGGTAAACGCCCTGCAATTGAAATGGCGATCGCGACTGATCCTGAATTACTCAAGTTTTTTCAGGAAGCAACCCTGATGGCTCACCAGCTCGACCTGATCAGAGATGAACCAGATAGCACAACTATCAGTATTCTCAACGAAGAAGCTCGTTCCAATTCAATGGAAATGCATTAAAAATCCTCTAAAATGAGGTTGTTTATTTAGATTTTACTAAATCTGAATGCAATTCTGTTTTCCTAAATTTCCCTTTATTCTTAGTTTTTCAATTAACTAAATCTTCCATTCATTTAGTTGGATAAAGCCAACTAAAAAAATCTTTTTAGAAATCAAGCCCAATTGAGAAAGTATTCATTGGTCTTAAAAACTGCGATTCGAATAATCCCCAGGCTCTGTCGTATTTAATGTAGTGGCCAATAATCTTTGCTCTTAATCCAAATCCCATCCCGTACAACATCGGGTCTCTCTGCGATTGAACCGTCACATAATATTGCTGCGATTGAACAATCACGGTGTTAAACGGATTGTCTATACTGTATGGTGATTTGCCTTTCCAGGCTGTACCAAGATCAACAAATCCGGTCACCATGAAACTCTTGAAGAACTCACTGCTGATTGGCTTCTGAATCAAATAACTCAAAAGCGGTATTCTCAATTCTACATTCATCAATGCGTATTTATTTCCTGCTCTCGAATTGCGCAAAAAGCCTCTTGCTGGTGCAGTTATCGTTTGAAATCCAAAATCTGTATAGTCTGCCCCTGAGTAAGTAGGATTGTTGTAATTGAATGTCCTGCTTATGGAGTCTATATTCGACAACCAATTCTCAACTCCTCCCATATAATAAACCGTTTTTATACTGCCAGTTGATATTGCCCCACTCAAACGAACGGCCATATATATTTGTCTGTGCAGCTTTTTGTAATAACGGGCATCTACTCCACTATTCAACATCCATTTTCCATCCCTTGTTCTCCAGTAATTCTCGTTGTAAACTCTAATCCTTAATCCTTGAAACAGATTTAATCCATTGCTTCTTACATTGTCAAATATGTATTCAAACCCATTTCCAAAATATAAATTCTCTATGGGCTTTCTCAATAATTCAACTGAATCTACAGCTTGTCTGACTATCCTGTCGTTTCTGCTAAATCCGTTCAACTCTATTCGAGCTCTCTCTGTAAACGGATATCTGAAAGCAAGTTTGCCCTGGGTGGTGAGCATTTTGGTAGGAACAATTGAATATTCAAATACTCTGGCTCTTCTGAATGCAGAAAATTCTTTGTCCCAACGACCAGCACGGTTGGTATAAGTCAGATAATAATCGGAGGCTTTAATCTTAACAAATGGTATCCTCACCCCGGCAACTATCACATGGTCCTTCCTGTCGTCACTGATACTGGTTTGAATATGCGGTGATAAAAAAGGATAGTTGAAAACCTTCTCATTTAAGTTGGTAGGAAACAAATAATTGTTCAATATCGAATTGTCCAGTTGCTGTAACAGATAATCTATTCCAAACTGCTTTTTAGCGATGGTGATAAATGGAGTTCCTTTACTGATAATCGATCTGGAAGGGTCGGGGAGTTCGTCTTTTAATTCAAATCCACTTAAAAAGATTCGTTTTTTCGGCATTGTGTCCTTCAGCATTTCACTGGATAATGTGTCAATTTTGACTTTCTTAATACCTGTATCAGAATATGGAGAAAGTTCTAATTCTATCCATTTCCTGTAAGATGTGTTGGCTGCATTTACTATTGCATCATTAACGTAATCTTCTGTAATCACTCCAACATAAATTCTGTAACGGTTGTTGAAATACAATAAATCGGCCACCACAGATTCATTGGTTGATACATCGTTGTGTATGATGCATCGTTTGTAATTGGTAAGCTGATAGGACTTTTCTTCTTTAATTGAATAAACAAAATTATTGATGATGCCATTCCTGTCACTCAGATAACTGATATTGCCATTCTGCATTGGAATAGGCTCCATGCAATTGATTTTTTCTTCCTGCTCTCCTATGATATACTCAACTGTGTTGTCTTTCGAATCGTATCTGTATATTGCATAATAATTGCTCTCTTTCCCATCGTGATCTTTGTTGGATATAAAATATAGATAGCGGCCTTCAGCATCATAGCGCGGACTGAAATTGTCGAAAATATCATTGTTGATGTATTGCGATGTATGGCTTTGAAGGTTGTATAAAACTATATCCGACTGACCATTTCTCAAAGCCGAAAATGCCAGCTCTTTGCCATCAGGTCGGTAACAAAAATCCTTAACAAATGGAATACCCTTCAATACAACAGAGCGTTTCAATGCCCCTTTGAAATCGTAGTCATACAATACCGGATGGTCGTTTTTAAATAATACAACGCTTAAGTGTTTGCCGTCTGGATTCCAGGCAATCAATGGGTAGTTGAGATTAATATCTCTGTTGAGCAGCATGTGACCACCACTGCAAATCACTTCCACCTCTTTGCTGACAAACGAATATATGACGACCTGATAACGTCCAAGCGTATTGGTAACTATCGCTACTTTGCTGCCATCCTGACTAAGTTTAAATTGTGTGTGTTGTTTTTTGGCGAGTTTAGATGGCGCATTTTCTTGTCCTTTAGGAAACTTAAAAACCAATTCATCACTGCGGTATTTGTCCAGATAAAAATCCTGCCAGTCACTCAAAAGCATGTTCATATTCATGCCTGTGTAATATATGACTGCATTTTCGACACTTTTACCAACCTTGGTAAGAAATACAATATTGCTTACAGCGCCTTTGCCGTATTTTTCTTCGAGATATCGCCAGATGCTGTGACCGGCCAATATCTCGTCTTCACGTTGAAGTGAAGTGAAATAACGCTGTTTTTTGCTTTGAAAAAAGTCTTTAAGAAAATTGTCATTTTGTATGTTCCAGCTTTCGGCCAGATACTCAACCAAACCTTTGTAATACCAGTTAGGCAGTGTCAGTAAAGCGGCAGTTTGAATACGTTCACGAATATTGCCACCATAAATAAATTCGTTGATTAAAATTTCAGAAACAGCTTTTCTCAATTGCTTTTCAAAATTGATTCTGCTGCCATCAAAATAAACCGAGGCGGCATTGTCTGTTAACTGAGAGTAGCCACCAGCGTAATACTGAGGATTAGTAATATTGATATTGCTGTTTTTAAAGTCTTCGTAATGATTAAAAACAGTAATCTTTATTCCATTTGAAATGTTGTAATTCAGTCGGGTCTCGAACTCCGGAATCAGACGTACAACTTTCTCCAAAGCCAGTTTGGCAAGCTCTTCACCTCCCTGGTAATAAATGATTTCGACATTGTCCTGATGGACACTATAAGCTATTTTTCTTTGACCAGTGGTGTTTTGACCGAAATTCTGGTAGAGACCTTGCGCACTAAGTCCAAAGTGAATTAAAAGAAAACAAATAGAAAAACACAGTCTCACACTTCAAATATAAGAAATATTAAGAAGGTTCTCTGACTGATTTTGCTTTTTTGGTAGAGATGTTGATGAGACCGATTTTAATCGCTGCAAGAACAAGACCCATAGAGTTTTTGGCATTGAGTTTCTTGAGCATATTTTGTCTGTGGTTATCTACTGTACGCTTGCTTAATTCCAATTTCTCGGCGATTTCCTCATTGGTCATTTCGTTGGCTATACAGGTAAGGATTTCAATTTCTCTTTTAGAGAGTTTGTCTGCCAGTTCATTGCCACCTTCAAATTGTTCGCTGTTGGTACTGAAATTCGGACCTTTGTTTTTATTCGATTTAAGCGTGAGCTTTTTGTAATATTGATTAGCTAAAAGGCTGGCTACTTCAGGTGAGAAGAATGTACCACCATTCAAAAGAATTTTAATCCCGTTGAACAGAGCATCAGATGAAATATTTTTAAGCGTATAACCTTTAGCACCCGCCATAATCATATCCTGAATGTGGTTGATTTCATTGTAATTTGAAATACCCAGGATGGCAATTTTTGGATTTTCTTCAAGAAGAGCAGCGGTAACGAGGGCGCCATCCAGATCAATTAACTGATAGTCTACCAAAGCTACTTTCATCTTCTCGTTTCTAAGATACTCAACTGCCTGGTCGGAGTTGTCTGTATCCCATACTTTAAAATTCATGTCTTCGCAACCGATTTCAAGCATGGTCTTAAGACCGTCCCTCACCATGGGATGGTCATCTACTATTAGGATTTTTACTGTTTTTCTCATTTTGCCCTAGTTGATTTTTATGATTGGAAACTAAGTTTAGAGGCAAAGATAATATTTTTACTGTAACGGGATTAAAATATTTAGCATCACCCCGTTATTTTTTTCCGAAGTAAAATCTATTTCACCCTGCAGATATTTTACCCTCAGATTGATATTGTCTAATCCATTTCCACGCTTTAAGGTAGGAGAGTTGACAAAACCAATACCGTCATCTGTCATCAACAGACTCAAAGCTTTAGGCTTTATGTTTAAATCGATAACAATGTTTTTGCATTTAGAGTGCTTAATGGAATTATTGACAAACTCCTGAATGATTCTGTAGATGGACATGGATACGTTAGAATCAATCTTAGCATCGTCTTCATTGATTTTGACGTCGAATTTGATACCGGTACTGAAATGTATCAGGTCGGCAAGCTGTTTAATAGACTGACCTAAACCAAATTTCTCTACAGAACGCGGCATCAGTTGGAAGCAGATGTTGCGGATTTCGTCAGATACGTTGTCTATCAGAGCTTCAGTTTTCTTTAACAGGGCGGCTCTGAGTTTATCGTCTTTTTGTTTGGAAATGGAATCGAAGTAAAATTTAAGAGCAGAAATCTGCTGACCAATCGAATCGTGTAAGTCGGAAGCCACGCGATTACGTTCTTCTTCCTGAGTTTTGATAATGGTAGCGATTCTGGAAGCTTCCTGCTGAAGTTTGTATGTCAGATCGTGAATCTTAACCAGAGATTGGCATTTATTGTTGTCGATAACAGAGACATGGCATTCAACCATGATCTTTTTACCGGAGGAGTTAGTAACCTCAGATTCAAAGTCAATAGCCTTCATATCCTTATTTAATTTTTGGATAGTTTTTGATAAGCTATTGAATTTAAGGAATTTAGTAATGTTTTGGCCGATTATTTCCTCTTTTTTGTATTCGAGGAGAACGACCAGGCTTTCATTGAAATCGATAATAGCACCAGCATTATCAATGACAACAAGACTGTCGGTTATGGAGTGAAAGGCTGAGTTGAAGAAATCCCTTTTGATGGTCGTTTCTTCCAATTCCTCACCAAGCATATTAATACCCGACATAATGGAGTCCAGTGTGTCGAGGTTATCGGACAGTAATAGTTTTTTGGAGAAATCCCCGTGAGAATACGCAAGAAGAGTGTCTTCCAGTTGTAGAAACCTGTCGTCTAGTTCAAAGTTGATTGGGCTTGACAAAGCGCTATTAAGTGTTATTAAGTGTTAAGTGTACAAAAGTATGAAAATAATCTTCATCAAACAACGTCAAATTGTTCAAGTTTTAATCTGCATAAATCTAAGAGATTAAAGACTTTTCAGCCAGTTTAGCGCTTCATCTTGACTGCTAAAGGCTTTGACTTGTATTTTTGGATTGGTAAGACGAAGAAAGAAGTTAATAAGCATCTTGCTAAACAAGCTATTCTCAATAATAGCTGCAGCTTTTAAGCCCAAAATACCTTCATCCGAAGACAAAAAGTCTCTGGCCGATTTGTCCATACTGACAACGCCCGAATCGATAATAAGAACAGGTAATGACTTGCCTTCTAATATTTTAAGGCGTTCATTAACTATATTCTTAGCATCGTCGATCGTCATCTTCAGACCGGCTTTATAGGTGGCATACAAGATGCCATCTTCTATTACCATGCGAATCTGATTGTTCTCAAATTGCTTCATTTTAAACTTTCCCCGATGCAAACATAAAGAAACAAAATTTATTTTCTTATTTTTTTTATCAAAATGAGACAGCATTTATTTAATGAGTTTTTAAATTTGTTCAAATAAAATGCTTATTTTTCTTAAGTGCCTATAAATCAGTATACTTCTTTTGCTGTATGATTATCAATTTCACAATCGGTTTGTGAATAAAATATGGATTTCTCAAGTGCTGTTTTTTAACCCGTTTTTAATGCCATTTTTTTTCCATTTGCAACCCATTTTTCTTTTTTTATGCCTTTTTGTTTTATTGAAATATTTGTTAAATGATTGAATATCAATAGTAAAATTGTGTTTTATAGCTCATTTTATAGTATTTTTATCACAAATGACTTATTTTAAACAAAATATGATTATGAACGCTGTTAAATTGTGGATTATGTTTCCCAGCGTCTTGATGATTAGACAGGTTGGTGAAAATCAATTGACTCTATTTGTCAAAATTTGTTTAAGTTGTAAATTATTTTATTTCAAGCAATTAGGTATAATTACCTCAAGAAGTTAGTATCAAAATACTAAATTTTAGACTTTTCCCTTTGTTTTGTTAATTCAATTAATGAACTTTGTCCCACTCAAATACTTTTCCATAACTTATGAACAATTTCCTCAATACAGTCAACGATGTAATCACTGATGGAAAGAATAGTGGGATACTTCACCTTAATGTGGCAGATCAGGCGCTTAAGGGTAACTTCTTAACTGTTGACCAACTTCAGCTTGTTAACTTTAGCTCCTGTAGTTACCTCGGTCTCGAATTCGATCAACGCCTGAAAGATGGTGCTATCAGGGCTGTCGAAAATTACGGCACCCAGTTCTCGGCCTCTCGGGCTTATATTTCTTCAGTTCACTACCAGGAACTGGAAGCTAAATTCAATCAGATTTTCGACGCGCATTGCATAGTGGCTCCAACCACTACTCTTGGCCATATTGCAACTATCCCGGTGGTAGTTTCTGATAACGATGCCGTGATTCTCGATCACCAGGTGCACAACTCTGTTCAAACTGCGGCTTCCTTGCTTAAACCTAAAGGGATTCACGTGGAACTGCTCAGGCACAACCGTATGGATATTCTCGAGGAGCGTATTGCTGAATTGAGCAAGAAGTACCACAAGGTCTGGTATATGGCTGATGGTATCTATTCTATGTATGGTGATGGTTCTCCAATTGAACAGATTTACCAGCTAATGGATAAATATGAGCGTTTTCACTATTATGTGGACGATGCTCACGGTATGAGCTGTTATGGCAAACACGGTCGTGGCTATGTATTGCAAAATCACTTGCTGCACCCTAAAATGGTTTTGGCTATCAGTTTGGCTAAGGCTTTTGCAACCGGTGGTGCCGTTATGGTTTTCCCTAACAGAAAAATGGCTGATTTCGTCAGAACCTGCGGTGGCCCAATGATTACTTCTGGTCCTATGCAACCGGGTGCTTTAGGTGCTGCTCTTGCATCTGCTGATATTCACCTTTCTGATGAAATAAAAATCATGCAAACTGACCTGCATGAAAATATCAAGTATGCTAACCTGATGATTAAAAAAGCAGGTTTGCCTCTTATTAAAGATTTGGATTCTCCGGTTTTCTTTATAGGTGTAGGTCTGCCTAAAGTAGGTTATCAACTCATCAAGAAAATGATGGATGACGGCTATTATACGAATCTGGGTGCATTCCCGGCTGTTCCAATGAAAAACACCGGTGTGCGTTTTACCATTACCCGATTGCATACTTTTAGTCAGATTGAAGGTATGGTACAGTCTATGTCTTCACACTTCGACAAAGTACTGGAAGAACAAAACTTCAGTCGCGAACAAATATATAAGTCATTCAAAATTGACTCTCCAAAAGAGAAAATTGAGAAAGAATTACTTCATAATCAGTTGGCCTCAAGTCAGCTGAATGTTGAGAGATACAGCTCAATTAAGGAAATTGATAAATCTATTTGGAACAGTTTATTCGAAGACAAAGGCAGTTTCGATTACGATGGGCTGGTGTTTTTGGAAGATGCATTCAAAAATAACCCTGAACCTGAAAACAATTGGGATTTCGATTACCTAATAGTAAGAGAAAAATCTAATGATTCGATTGTACTGGCTACATTCTTTACAACTACCTTGTGTAAGGATGACATGCTGGCACACGAAGCTGTTTCAGAAAAAATTGAACAAATCCGTCAGTCGGATGATAAGTATTTCCTGACTTCCAAAATGGTGATGACCGGTTCTCTTCTAACAGAAGGTAACCACGTTTATATACGCGAAATAAGCAACTTCAAGAAACAGGCATTTCAGGAATTGTACCACACAGCGGCTCAGCTTCAGAAGAAATACAATGCCAGCTCAGTCATGCTCCGGGATTTCCACGATGGCAATTCTGCAATGGACAAACTGATGCTCGAAAACGGTTTCTTCAAAGTACAAATGCCTGATACCAATATTCACAATCAGATGGTATGGAAGACCGAAGACCAGTATTTAAGTATTTTGTCTAAGAAAGAAAGGTACCATGTGAGAAGTGAAATATTCAAACACAGCAATCAGTTTGAAGTTGAAATCGTGCACGAACCAAGTCAGGAGCAAATCAACAACTGGATTGCCTTATATAAGGAAGTGAAGCATGGTAGTTATAAATTGAACACTTTTGATTTACCTGAAAAATTATTTCATAACATCGCTTCCTTTCCGAACTGGGAGGTACAATCCATACGCCTGAAAGGAGAAAATGGCTCCACTGAAGAAGTGGCCGTTGTATTCAATTACAAGTCGGGAACTACATACAACGCTATGTTTATAGGTATCAACAAGCATATTGAAACGCCGTTCAGTATTTACAGACAAGCTTTGTATCAGATTTTGAAAAGGGCTAACGAATTGAATTGCATAACAGTTAATTTTGGATTTACCGCTTCATTAGAGAAGCGCCGCCTGGGTGCAGCTGCATATAAAACGGTTGCTTACATGCAAAGTGAGGATCATTTCAATGCATCTGTAATCGACTCTATGCAAATTATTAAAAATCAAGCTATTACTGCGTAATCAACATTTGGTGTGTAATTTCTGACAAATTTTTGTTTAATTATATTTGAAATAGACGGCGGAAAGTTATACTTTTGTTCCTAGTTCAAAATAACTATACAGAATTATGCTTATTGTACCTGTAGAATTTTCCACATTTAACCGGAATTCTATGATTCAAATTTTAGAAAGCAAGTCTGTATTTGTGTGTGAAATGCCACTGAACAATGGGTTCAAGCTGCATTTGTATTCTATTTCTAACTTTTTTGTCGAAGAGCTTGTAAACTCTGAAGGCGAAATTTTGGAAATAAAGCCAGTCAGCACTGCCTATGTGGCCAGTTTGTATTGCAAGAATTTCGATTTAAGCAAGCAACTCGTTTAGAATTTCTAAAATTTCGTTTTCCAGAAGGGCACCAGAATTGTTACAGTTCTGGTGTTTTTTTTGTCTTTTTTTTTTATTCATTCTGCTGATCCAATCCTTCTCTATTAACTACAAATTCAATTTAAAAAAAGCTGTGTCAACTCCATCAATTCGGGTTGTTGATTTCAGGTTACTTTTATAGACCCATTTGTTTAAACTTACAGGTGAATTTTAATTTTGACCCTAGTTGTCATAGGTGCTAGTCTAACAACACTTCTAAGCCAATTTTACAACCAAAAGAATTATCAAATTTTCTCTAAAAATCATAAAAAAACTAGTATTTTTTACATATTTTTAGAATAAATGCACAAAATTAAAATATCAGAATGTCTTATATTCTGTAAATCAAGTGTTTAAAAATCTAAAAAATGTTGATAACTCGATATTTTTAGTATTTTTTACTCTATCTTTGCGTTGAAACACGCACTTACAAAATGAAACAATTTTTTATTACACTTTTAAGCGTTTTGAGCGCTATTTCTATCCATGCTCAAGGCGTATGTGAACCCCCAATTTACAGATTCAACAACATGTCCAGTTCCGGAAACGGCAGTGTCAATTCGACTTACACCTTTTCTAATGTGCTGACCAATGTGAATGCTGTCGTTACTATTACTAAACTTCAAAATGCATCCATTAACAATAGCAATGTGGATGTGAATTCTCCTTACTCAGTGGCATGGCAACCATTTGTCACTTTCCCTAATTCCAGATCCAATTCTACTGACACCAGTTACATCGAATTCAAAGTGGAATTCAAATCAACCGGTACAGGAAATCCTCTGGTAAATCAGTCTTGTATGGCTATGACCATAGTAGATTGTGATGGAAATGGAACAGGAAACACTTACAGGGAAATGGTAAAGATTTCGAGACCAGGTACTCCAATGGGTGTCAACAACTCTACAATCTCAGTTTTTGAAGATGCCCGCTGGCTTTTGTTTAAAAGTGGTCCGGCTACCTTTAATAATATAGATACCAATAATCTGGCCGCTATGGGTCAGATGAACTTTCCTAATACCACCAATACCTTCTATATGAGAGTAGGGGTGGTAGGTCCGGTTGGTAATGGTACCACCCGTCAGTTTTCTTTCTACTTCAAAAGCTTCGCATTGCCAGTAGCTTTGCCTGTGCACCTGACCAATTTCACAACTCAATTACAGGATGGTTTTGTTAAATTGAACTGGTCGGCTTCCGAAGAAAGAAATTTCAGCCATTATGAAGTTTACAGATCTTATGATGGTGTTCAGTTTGAATCCGTTGCAACTGTAGCTTCTGGCTTCAATGGTACCCTGACTCAATATGAGTGGATGGATTACAATAAAACCACATCTGCACGTGCTTTCTATAAACTGAAACTGGTTGATTTGGATGGAAAAGTAACCTGGTCATTTACCAATACCCTCGATTTAAATGCTCCGGCATTGACAAATACAATTACAATGCAGCCAAATCCATCTAATGGTTTGCTACAGATTCAAACCGATTACGATGGCGAAGCTGAAGTAACTGTATTGGATATGTTTGGTAAAGTAGCTTATTCAGGAAGCTATGATGCTATGAATGAAACCGTTTCAATTGATTTGAGCGCTGTATCTGCTGGAATTTACATGGTTAAAATAGTTGCTGATGGTCAGTTAATTGGCAACAGTAAATGGGTTAAACAATAAGGTTATCCCGGACTATTTGGAGATAGTCCTTCTGTTATATGTATTAAAATTAGAGCGCCTCTTTTATAGAGGCGCTTTTTTTATGAAGTACTCTGAGAGAGATTCAGGCGAGACCAAAAGTTCATTGATGCCCTAATTCTAAGAGAAGGTTTTATTTCATGACGAGGGCCAATCAACTCAAGAACACTTTACAGGCTGTTATTTAAAGAAAACATAGGGCTCACCTAAAGCTCCAGGTTTATCAAAGCTATAGGTCCATTTGATTTCAAGGGTTATTGACCAGCCTGCGTCCTTTATAAATAGCTTCGGAAACTATGATGATGCAGATTCAAACTACACTTATATATATATAGGTATAAATATATCAAAGAAACTATTTATATAAATAAGGGAGTCATTAAGCCTTTTCTGTTAATAAGAAGCAATAGCATCTAGGGCATTGTTATATAGGGAAAGGTATTACAGAGCAGGAAAAAGTTACCCAGGATCAGAGGGCGCTCAGCTAAGAGTGAATAATTACTAAATGGAATATTCAGCTGGGAGTTTCAAATTCTGAGTTTTTACTGAAATAATTGAGAAGCAATAATTTTAGATTTAAATAGTACAAAATCAATTAAATAGAGAGAATTTCCATGAATATATATAAAAAGGTTCAATTTGAGTCATATTCGCAAATTGCAGAAAATGAAGCAAATAGTTAATTTGTAAATTTTGAATAAATAGAATTGAAATCAAATATTAAGTCAAATATTTCAAATTTTCCCCTTTTCAAGCTAGCATGGAAGCACTATTTATCAATTTATTTCTATGTTAATCAGTGTAATACGACGATATAGCGAGCTGTTTTAACGCAAATTGCTTCTTTACTCAGATTTTTGTAATACATTAATAATGAATTAAATACATGAATTATCTGTAAATTGTATTTTGAAGGAATCATGAAATTATCATTTGTGGAAGTAAACTGGTTTTCACTTTTAATACCCATTATAGATTTTGATACGTATTGTTTAAGAATCCATTTTAGACCGAAATGCTTTATTTACAGAGAATAATCACTTATGGTAAATTACACTAAGTAATTTGCGCAAATGGATCAGATAGTCGTTTTTTTTCAGGTACCCAGGCGTTTCATTAATTGATTATTAGTACTTAATGTGTTGAAAAAGAAATAGATATACATCATTTTATTTTAGTTTAATCCTATAGAAACATTGGAATCCGGTTTATCAACAGGGGTGTAAATACTAGTTTTTCCCTGTTTTAAGGGTAAAAACACTCTATTTTAATAACACAAAATCAGTCTTTTATAGTGGAAATATACCTTATATTTGTCCATAGTGTTCAAAACTTGTCTAATTTTATGTAGGTTTTACAAGCTTTTTCGAGTTTTGGGCAAAAATCTGACGTTTTTTCGCCTAGTATTTTCTACTCAGTTGTGTAAAAGTGTGTAAATTGACCCATAAAAATGAATTAAATATGCTGAAAAACAGACTATTATGGAAAAATAAACATTTTTAGAAAAATTTTTGCAATTAGTATTTTAGTACTATATTTGTACTGTTGATTTATTAAACAGGATTACACAAAAAAATACACAAAATGAAAAAGTCAAATTTAGTTATCGTCTTAATCGCACTATTGTTAAGTGGTAACGCTTTTGCCCAGTCTTACTCAATTCTTAATTTCAGAAAGCCAACAACTTCTGATAACATTAATTTCAGATTTACACACGTAATATCAGGAGTTGATGCTATAGTAAGTGTAGTAGGAACAAAAAACGCAACTTTAAGTAATATTGATGATTCATCCATTTATAGAAATGCATGGAATCCTTTCATCACTTTTGGCAGAGCCAACAATTCTACAGATTCATCTTATATTACATTTAGAATCTCTTTCGTTAAAAACAACAACAACAGCAATGCTCATTCTGTTCCAAGATTTGCTATGACTGCTGTAGACTTAGATGGAAACGGTATCGGTTCATACAGAGAAATGTATGCTGTGCCTTCTTCTTCTACTCCAAGAGGCATCATCGGTTCTACAATATCTAAAGTAACAAGTTCTCTTTTCAATACCTTCATCAGTTCAACTTTGACATTCTCTAATATAGACACAACCAATTTTATTGCAATGTCACAGAATGACTTCACCAACACCAGTTCTTATACTATGAGAGTGGGTATTGTTGGTCGTCAGTCTAGCTCTTCTACAACCCGTCAATTCTCTTTCTACTTTAAGCCTTTCAATCCTTTGAACATTGTACTTCCGGTTGAAATGATCGACTTGCAGGCTTCTGTTAAAAACAGCACAAACACTGTTTCCTGGAAAACTACTTCTGAAAAGAATACCAATCATTTCGAAATCTACAGATCTAATGACGGTATCAACTACGAAGTTGTAGGTTTAGTAGAAGCTATTGGTAACTCAACTGCTGTTCAGTCTTATGAGTATGCTGACTTATCAGCTGAAGCCGGTGTTGCTTCTTTCTACAAAATTAAAGTTGTAGATAACGATGGTTCAGCTTCATGGACACATGCTTTATACATCGCTGCTAAAGGAAACTCAGTTGCCGGTATCAACAGCATTTATCCTAACCCTTGCAACGATATCCTGAATGTTAATCTTAACACAGTATCTGAAGGTGATATCACTGTAGAAGTTGTTGATGCTTTTGGTAAAGTACTCAATAGCACCAGCGGTGATGAAATCAACGGTATGAGTTCTGTAAGCTTCGATCTTAGTAACCTTTCAACTGGCGTGTATTTCGTGAAAGTTACAAACAACAATGGTCAAAGCGAAATGAGCAAATTTGTAAAGAAATAAATCAAAGCACTTTTAATACATACACAAAATCGATCTAAAAAACCGCTTCAATTTTGAAGCGGTTTTTTTTATGGTATTTTTACACAAATTAATTTTTAATACAAGAACTTAAATTTCAGATTGTTGATACTGAAAATTCAGTTTATAAAATTCGCCAGGTCTGTATTTTCTGCTCATTTTTATCCAAAATCGATGCTAATTGAAAAGGTATTAGTCAAAGAATATAAGTTTAATGCGCACAAAATCAACTAGATATACATTAATTCTTTAATTTATTTTTTATTTCAAATTTTTATTAAATTGAATAAGGTTTTCAAATCAACATGTTGGATAAAAGTTCAATATTATTCTGTAAAGGATTTTATTACAATGTATTAAGTAATAAATCTCATGATGCAAGTCATGATTTTACATTTATAAGCTTTTCTAAATACCAATCCATCATCATTGAAGTTGATTCAAAAGAACCCATCAATAAGTTTACACAAATAACCCAAAATAACAATGAGATTCTTAAATTTAATTCTGGTAATGGTCGCAGCGACCTTCACCTCCAACAGCTATGCACTTAGCTCAGGAGATGTCAATGTTAGATTAATATCGGGCTATTTTTGGCTGGATAATTCCTGTACAGTCGGTGGACCTCAGGGTAAAGTAGTGTCTTTTAGAATCAAAAACACCAAGGGCTCTCTAATTCAGAATTTTAAGTTTGAATTAACAGGATTAACATTTGTGCCAACAGGTGGTGTTTCTTATACCTCCGGAACGCCTTCTTTCACTTGCCGCACGAGTACTACTCTTTATATGGGAGATATTCCCGCTGGTGATTCTGTAACTGCATTTTTCTTTGTCGGATACAATTGCCTGATGTATCCCAATAATACGAATATTACAACGGATTATCTGACACTCAATACCCGATCTTCGGATATCAATACCGGTTCTCTAACCAACAGTTTTAATAGACAAATTTATGTGCTGAGAAATTCCAATAACAATACCATTAATATTCTGGCAACAAGTACCAACACTGTAGGTACTCAAACTACTATATCTGTAGCCTATAGCATATCTAATGTTAAACCTTCTAACATTATTGATATGGAATTGAGCACTCTTAATACCTTTCCTGCTGGTTATTCTATTATGGGTTGCAAGATAACAGCATCAACAATTACAGCAGATTTTCCAGTTAATTTAACCAATACACATTATTCCAATAGTATTACTTCAAATCTACCCTCGGGTGGGACTGTGACTATAGAATGGTATTTAAAAATCACACAGGCAACTACCGGTTTAACTTCTTCCAATATAGTGCCATTTGTTGTTTCAGACGCTGGCTCTTCTCAAAGGTGGCAAGCCAATACTACTGCATTTACAGGAACATCTGTACCCACCAATCCAATCACAATGACAAAAAGAGCCAGTAAAATTAACAACCTGGTAAACGATACCTTGTCTTATACGATTGTGATCAGAAATACAAGTACTCTGACAGATGTGACCATTGACAGACTGATAGATAAATTACCCCGCGATTTTAATTTCAGATATCTGGAAACCAATACTGGTATTTTTCCAAGACTGGTTACTTATGCCAATTGTACCTCCTATCCAGCTTTTCAGGATACCAATTATTTGTACTTCAATGGACATAAACAATTATCTGCAAATGTATATTCATGGGTGATTCCAAAACAGGATTCAATCAAATTGATTTATAGTATTCAAGTGTCTTCCCTGGCAGGCTTTGGAGACACAAATTTTGTCTATGCTTATGTTGGCAATGATGTTGTAGCCAATGCCTTTGCGAAAGTGAATGTATTGACAAGCCTTCCGGTTAAACTGTTAAATTTTGAAGCGAAAAGAACTGAAAAAGGTGTCCGTGTTTCATGGTTAGCCAGTGAAGTCAAAGCAGGTGAAAAATTTGAATTGTACCGAATAGATCCTTTTAATGGTGAGGAAGTATTGATAAAAAGCCAGATTGTGGATGGGTATTCAAACTATTACACAGTTGAAGTTATGGATATTTCTGAATTGAACCAGGCCAGCAATGGAATAGCCTACAAATTAAGACATATAAATACATCAGGAATAACCAGTGACTGGTCCACGTTTATAGAAGAACCAACTCAGCAAACTGAGATTAATTTACAGGTAGGAGATAATCTCCTTTTTATACAATACCCAATGGTTCAGAATAAATCATTACAGGTTGTATTAACTGATATTACAGGAAAACATATTTTCGATTCAGATATCGAATTCGTCAATGGAATGGCAACACTTCCTTTAAATGCAGAATTGCATAAAGGCATGCTACTGATAACGGTGTATAATGGGGCTGAACAATGTTCGGCTAAATTTGTCAGGCTCTGAGTTAAATCAGAGCTTGACTCCCATTTCGTTCAAAAGGTTATTGGCATTGTTTAAATACTTCATTGTGTAAATGACGTATCTGATGTCTACTGCAATACTTCGACTGTAGTCTTCGTTCCAGCTGAAATCATTTAAAGTAGCCGTATATGCTCTGTCAAAATTGACACCAACTAAATCACCGTTTGCATCCATAACAGGGCTGCCACTGTTGCCTCCAGTCGTATCGAGGTTATACAGCATACACAAGACCAAATCATTGGTTTCAGGGTCCAGCAGTTCAGGAGCTACAGTTTGCATCTGAAGCATGCTCTTTACTTCAGGAGTGATTCTGTAGTCGACATTATCAGTAGCATTTTTTTCAAAGATTTCCTTTCTGAAAGTATACGGTTCAGGATGTTTGTTTAATCCTTCTTTATAGGCTTTAATATACCCATAAGTAAAACGCAATGTAGCATTGGCATCCGGAATAAACTTCTTGTTGCCATAATTGATTTTGGCTTCCATCAGTTTAGGCAGCAGAACGCCCATACTGTTGCCAATGTAGCGACTTCTCTCGTCTATCTCTGTAAATGTTGGAATCAAACCTTTAGCAAGTTTTCTCAGTCTTTCACTTTTTTTACAAACCTCCCAGGGAACACTGTCCAGGTAACGTCTGAAGGCGGCATTGTTATCCAAATACGATTCATGGTAGGCTTTTTCTACCCATTCAAATGGCTTTTTGATTTTAGACAACACTTTTACTTTGTCCTTTTTAGGCAAAGTATTAGCTCGTCTGATCAACTCACCCAAGGTTAATTTATCCAGTTCTATATCTGAAACAGCCAATCGTTTTGTTTTAGCCAGCATGTCAGTTTTCCATTTGTTCCAGAATGTGGTATCACTTGGAGAAGGCAATTTTTTAGGTGTATTTTGTTCAATTGTTAAAGCAATTGCCAGAGCATTGCAATCGGCGGTGAATCGCGTCAACAAAAGATCTTTTTTAGCATGAGCCAAACGAATGGCGTATATGCTGTCTATTTGACGGAAGAAGCCTGTATTGCCTCCTTCAGCTTTCATGTTTTCCATCAATTGAAGTTGTTCGTTTCTCTTAGTTTGTAACAAACCGGTTTGCGCCAGTCCAAAGATTTTACCTTCAAAATTCTTTTTAGTATTGGCTAATCCTTTAATAGTACCTGCCAGTTTTAAGTAGCGGTTTCTGTCTGTTTTGCCAAGTTCTTCCATCGTATTCATGCGCCATCCATACCATTCTGAAATAAATGGTAAGATATAATCCTGTTGGTACTGGATGTATTGATAAGGTTCGTTTCTGTATGTAGTACCAGGATAACCTAAAATGAATACTAGGTCGTTTTTGCGAGTGCCTTTTTGATTAATTTTAAGGTGCTTTTTTGGCTTATAAGGCACATTGTCGGCATTGTAATCTGCTGGTTGACCATCTTTGCCAACATAAGCGCGTACTATGCTGAAATCGCCTGTATGTTTTGGCCATTCCCAATTATCTGTTTCACCACCAAACTCACCAATAGTCCTTGGAGGTACATACACCAGTCTGACATCTTTTAAAACCTGATAACGGAACAAGGTATAGCTATAACCCATCAACATTTCGCTAACTTCTATGCTGAGTTCAGGGTGAAGAGCCTGTTCTGATTTTATGAGTGCTGAGATGTTTTTATTGATCATCTCCTTTTTTTGAGCAGGTTCGGTACTCAGATTGATACCATCCAAAACTTTGATGCTGACATCTTCATAGCTTTTAGTGATTTTACAAGTAAGTCCTGTTTTCAACTCTTTGGTTTTATCTGAAGCATAGAATCCATTTTCAAGATAGTCATTATCTTTCGAACTTAAAGCAGCGACACTTCCGAAGACACAATGGTGATTGGTAATAATCAATCCTTCTTCAGAAATAAACGAACCTGTGCAGCCACCCAAACGGACGAGTGCATCTGTTAAAGCAATACCATTTGGATTGTAAATATCATTTTGTGAAATCTTAAATCCGGCCTTTTGGAAATCGACTTGATTCAATTGACTCAAAGGGAACATGCCCTCTTCAAATTTGTGCGAAGGCAAAACAATTATAAGGGCAAGAAGCCAGAGAAAATGTCTTGATTGGATTTTCATGAGGCGAAGATACAAGAAAGAATTTAAAGGCTGAAAGGCTGAATTGTGTCGAGGCTGTTAGGAGGTAGGTTGCAATATTGGGAGGTAGATCGCAGAACTTGGAAAGAACACACAGAAAACACAGAAAATTTTTTCCTGTCCCGTCTAGTACGGAAGCATTTGACACGGCAGTGGTTTGCTTGCGCAAACGGAACGCACGGATAGATTGAGGAAATGAAACCGTCGTCCCTCCGGGACTTTGATTACGTACAATCTTTTAGATAATCGACAAGCCCTACGACTTAACGACTTAACAACTTAACGACTTAACAACTTAACGACTTAACAGCGAAGCTACACGCCTTAACATCTTTCTGCTTTTTACTATCTTCGCTGCATTAATGAAACTGAAAGACAATTGGCTTATACTCGGGTTGTGTTTGATAGTAACTGCTATTAATATCAATAAAGCGTATCATATCGACGATGCCTTTCATTTGGAGTCGGCACAATGGATCTGGCAACATCCTCTTACTCCTATGTCAGGACAAATTAACTGGTACGATAACAACGAGGATATGCACCATTTCAATCAGCCTCCGCTTCTGTTTTTTTTAATTGCCATCGTTGGAGGATTGTTTGGGTACAGCGAACCGGTTCTGCATCTTATTATTGCTTTTTTCTGCTGGCTTTCTATCTGGTATTTTAACCGTTTACTCCTGCATTTTAATTCCCGGCACAGATATTATCTTTTGTCTATTTTTGCCCTTTGCCCTGCTTTTATAGTCAATCAAAATCTGATGACTGATATTCCAATTTTGTCATTTGAAATGGGCTTTTTGTATCACTATATGCAAAATGAACATCGAAAGAAAAATCTAATCATCTCAATGTTGTTTTTAGGTGCTGCCTTGTTGATTAAATATTCGATGATTCCTTTGCTTTTGGCTGCAATCATTGGCTTAGTCATCCGAAAAGAATTCATACTTATTCCGATTGTTTTTATACCTGTTTTCATGCTTTTACTTTGGACAGCCTGGAATAAACTGGAATACGGAGGTGTGCATATTCAGGACCGTCCTAAGAATGAGATTTCATTGAAATTAGTTTATGAGCAGTTGATTGCTTTATTATCTTGCATAGGCAGTGTATTGCCAATCCCATTTTTATTTTGGAATGGTATTAAGCCATCCAGAATCTGGGTTTATTTATCCTTATTGTTCATGATAGCATTCGGAACATTTTCAATTTTGGTTTATTTTGAAAAGATTCAAATACATCCGGCGAACACTATACTAAATGGTATTTTTATAGTCATAGGTGCCTTTATGGTTTTAGCTTTGCTGATCTATTTGGTTAAAGGTATTAAAGCAATAGCAGTCGATAAACAAATTGAACCACATTTTCCATTTGCCATATTGACCATTATGCTGGGAGCAATGACCCTGTTCTTGTTGTTGTATGCGCCATTTATGGCCACAAGACACTTGTTGTTACTGATGCCGTTTTTGTTTTTATTGATGTTGCCGGTGCTTAATTTAAGTCTTGGTTCTATTTGGAAAAACGCCTTGTTTTCTGTTGCTTTTCTTGGAATAGTACTCGGTATTTCAGATTGGATGTATGCCGATTTTTACAGAACCATGCCGGCTAAAGTTAAAGTAAAACCAGGCGCATGGACAGTAGGGCATTGGGGCTGGCAATGGTATGCCAAACAGCAGGGTTTTAAATTTTATTCTAAGGATTCTTCGGTAGTGGAATTAGGAGATGAGATTGTTTTTCCAAGGCATATTTCAAAACAAGTACTGGACACAGGTACAATCATAAAAGAAATTGGAGAATACACTTACAAACCTACAATTGGCACTTTCTTTTCGGTGCACAATTTTGCATCGATGTATAATTCATATTACAATAAACCCTCCTGGGAATTTTCGAAAGTGTATATTGATACTGTTGTAACAGCTCAGATTATTGGATTAAGACCCAGAAAGTGGGCTCATTCGAAATAACTGGCTTTGATAAAATCATCCAGTTCCTTGATATGGTTTTGAGCATTCTTTAATTCATCTCTGTTACCTTCCCACCATTTTTTACCTTTGTATAAAAAGATGATATGATCGCCGATATCGAAAACTGTTTTCATATCATGTGAATTGATGACATTGGTAATGCCATATTCTTTGGTAATTTCATCAATCAAAGCATCAATCAAACGAGAAGTAATAGGGTCGAGTCCACTGTTAGGCTCATCGCAGAAAAGGTATTTAATGTCAAGAGCTATAGCACGAGCAATACCCACGCGTTTTTTCATACCACCGCTGATTTCAGAAGGATACTTGTTATTGATACTTTCAAGATTGACTCTTTTAAGACAAAAGTTAACTCTGTCGTTGATTTCTGAAGCCGACATCTTGCTGAACATTTCGAGAGGAAATGCTACATTTTGAGCAACAGTTAGCGAGTCGAACAAAGCTGTACCCTGAAACAACATACCTATTTCCCTTCTCACATCCCGTAAATCCTGATCTTCGAGGTGCATGATGTCCCTGTTATCAAACAATATAGAGCCGGTATCCGGTTTTTCCAAACCTACCATGCTTTTCATTAGCACACTTTTACCTCCACCGCTGGCTCCAATTATCAGGTTGTTTTTTCCACTCAGAAATGTTGCATTGATATCGAAAAGCACCTGTCTGTCTTCGAAAGTCTTGTTAATGTTTTTAAGCTCAATCATGTTTAGAGTAGAATTTCTGCTAAGATATAATCGAATAAGAGGACTAAAACTGAACTGTACACAACGGCTCTTGTACTTGATTCACCTACGCCTAATGCGCCCCCGGTAGTATAGAATCCCTGATAACTGCTGACAGATGTGATGATGAAGGCAAATGTAAAAGCTTTTACAGTGCTGAAGAAAACTGTGAACCCTTTGAAGGTTTCTCGGGCTCCTGAAATAAATTCTTCGTGTTTCAAAATGCCTGAAAGTTCACCTGCAGTATAACCACCGTAAATACTTAAAGTGATAGCAATAATATTTAATAGGGGAATCATGATTAATCCAGCCAGTATTTTAGGCATGGCCAGATAGGCTGCTGCATTGATACCCATAACATCCAGTGCGTCTATTTGTTCACTGATGCGCATATTGCCAATTTCGGAAGCAATGTGTGCTCCCACTTTTCCGGACAATACCAGACATGAAATTGTTGGACCTAATTCGAGTAAAGTGGAATCAGAAACAATTGTACCTATAACCGATTTTTGTATGAGCGGACTCACCAACTGATAGGCAGTTTGAACTGTTGTAACTGCTCCGATAAATAAAGATGTAATGGCTATGATGGGCAATGAACCAATGCCAATCTTATACATTTCCTCTAAGAGTCTTTTGAAAAATATGCGCGTTTTTTCAGGCTTCGACAGCATGCTTTTCAAAAACAGCAGGTAATGACCGAAATAGTAAAAAAAACTAAGATTCATGATTTAAAAATCCGCGGTAAAGATACATGAATTACAAATAGAAGTCGTCTCATGAAATGGATTTAAAACAAATTGTAAGTATTCTGTATGATGTACAGTCGATTTTGTAACCATTAGAACAATAAATACAGACTTTCTTTGGATATTCACTTCAAGTTGACGTAAGTTTGAAACATGCAAGGATTGGTTATAGTTACTGGTGGTTCTAAGGGCATTGGTTTGGCCATCACCGAAAAATTTTTAAGTCAGGGATATAAAGTCATTACAATATCAAGAACAGAAGGTGATGCAGCTGAGTTAAAAAAGAAATACGGCGAAATGCTGATTCAGAAATTTGCTGATTTAACATCTAAAACGGACATTCAGAATTTAGCGAACTCATTATTAACGGACTTCCCGCAGATAGATATTTTGGTGAATAACGCCGGTACATTTATTCCCGGACAAATACAGGAAGAGGAGGATGGCGTATTCGAGTTGATGATGTCATTGAATTTAGCTGCAGCCTACCATACAACCAGAGCTTTACTGCCTGCCATGTACAATCGAAATGCTTACATTTTCAATATTTGTTCAACAGCCAGTATTATGCCTTATATCAACGGCGGATCTTATTGTATCAGCAAACACGCTTTATTAGGTTTTTCGAGAGTGTTAAGAAAAGAATTGACAGGGAAGGGGGTCAGTGTAAGTGCTATTTTACCTGGAGCAACCAAGACAGAGAGCTGGGACGGAACCGATTTGCCCGATTCAAGATTTATAAAACCGGCTTCAATAGCGGAGACAATCTATCTGGCCTGGACTAACAGGGACAATTGTGTACTTGAAGAAATATTGATCAGACCCGTTTTGGGCGATATTTAATAAAGCATGGATAAGATTCAGCATTTCAGTTTGGATAAAGCAATTCGTTTTAATTATTGAGATTAAGAGGAAAAATTGACACGATTAAAGTTTTATTTATTTAGGGTTTGGGTTAAAATTAATGGTACATAGCGGACCAAATAACGCTTCGTTCGGATGATTTTTAATACAGACTTATTTAGAGAATAATCTGTTCAATTTGAGACAAAATCGGGCAGATATAGAGAGAAGTGATAATAATATAGGATAAATATGCCTGTTTAAGTAGCTTTAAATCAGCCGAGTAGCTCTCGTTGATATTTTTTCATTACTTTTTTTGTTTTCATTGCAGCGTTGTCACTAATTTTGACGTCTAAATTTATCAGAATATATATTTTTTACAAATCATTATGAAAAAATTACTTACAGTTGCTACGGCGTTATTCTTGAGTGGAGGAATGGTATTGCACGCACAATTGCCAGCTCCAAAAAAGAAAGCGGCCCCAAAGCAAGTCGTTAACAATGAAAATGTACCGGTTCAACAGAAATCAGGTACTCAAAATTCAAAAAGAACTGCTGCTGGTCCAGAGTGGTTTACTCCAGCCGAGTCAGTAAGATCTTTCAATGGTGGTGCTACTTCAGGATACAGTTATACTACTTTGTTCCCTGATACCAATGCATTATTCACTTACTCCAGTTCAGGCGGAGACGTTACTTACGATAACAACATCAACTCAGTTGGTTTGGTATTCGACCCAAGAAGTGCTATTTACGATGGTGCCCCTTTCAAAACCGATAGATGGTCTAACTACACTGTAGACTCAATGAAATTTACTTTCTTCTACAGACGTTTTAATGCTGATGCAAGTATAGTAGATACTATTGTAGTGACTACATTTGACAGAACCAGTGTAAGAAGAACATGGACCAACATTTATGCTGGTGCTGTTGATTACACTTTGAACAGATTTACTGCTACAGGTACCAACGCACAAACTCAGGTTATTCTTTTAACTAAAGATGATACTTCTTATCTTGCACAAGAGAGAATCCTTGCAGTTAACAAAACTGTAAACGGTGCCAACACAGGTGCTAACTACTTCGGTGCTACTATCACTTTCTTACCGGGTTACAAAGGTTACAACCACGCTGCTCCATTCGATACAGTTTGTAACTTTGTTACAGGTGTTGTAGACAGTACCAGAACCAATATTGTTAGATTATTAGGTTACTATGATCCTTCACAGTTCCAGGAAAGTACTACTATCCCAACTGTAGCAAGTGGTAACAGAATCTACAACCACGGTATCGTAGCTGAGCCAACTCAACGTTATCAGTTGACCAGTGGTATCGATTACTACTTCCCAGCGTTTTATCAGTCTGTAAACCTGTTCCCATACATTGAGTTCCTGGTAAGCAGCCCTAACGTTTCAGTAAACACAGTAAGCAGTGCTACAATCAGCAACATTTATCCTAATCCAACAAATGGTGGAGATGTTGTAGTTGAAATGAATTCAGAAATTTCAACTTCAGCTGTAGTAACTATCACAGATGTTACTGGTAAAGTTGTAAAAACCATCGATGTTCAGTTGGTAAACGGTTCAAACGAAATCAACGTTAACGTTGACGGTTTGAGCAAAGGTATTTATGTTATCAGTGTTAAAGCTGATGGTGTAAACACAGTATCAAAACTGACAATCGAATAATAAGACGATAAAGAATCTTAAAAATCCCTGACAAATGTTTGTCAGGGATTTTTTTTTATGTACTTTTGCACTCTCATTTTTGAGACAGCAGGACCCGTAGCTTAATTGGATAGAGCATCTGACTACGGATCAGAAGGTTGGGGGTTCGACTCCCTTCGGGTCCACGAAAATTAAAACCGCCCTTAAGGCGGTTTTTTTATTTTCGTGTGCCCCGTAGTGTGATGAAGCGCAGCGGAATCTCTACTACGGGGCAGTTAGTATAAGATCATTTCAACTTTAAGTAGTTCAACTATTAGTAGCATTTTTAATTTGGCAACTGATACCTTTCAACGGCATCAATAATATCCTCCTTAATAAATTCCCAGGTATTACCCAATAAACAGATTGGATCAAAATCATCATCCGCCATTCTAAAGTCTGTTAGATTTTTAAGAATTAGCTTTTGATCGTGTGAATATGGATATCGCATTTCATGTAAACCCAGCATGGATTCTATAGAATAATCTTTTATAAGCATGTGTAAATCCCAGTAATCTTTTTTACGTCCACCCCTCTGCACTACATCTAATTTCATTGCAATAATTTCTTCTATTGTAGCCATGCGTAAATTGTCCTCAACAAAAGGAGCGTATATGAAAGTGTCGGTATAGTATATATCTAATTTAATTGTTTCATCTTTTCTGTTTCCAACAATATATGATTTTCCTATAGTCGGACTAAGGTCAGCAGTATGATGGCAATAAGGAAACGAAACTTCAATAAACCGGTCGATAGCTTCAAAATCGATATCCCCATAAGGAGCATCACTAAATAAATCAATATCAATGGATATGCGATGTCCTTTTTGAAGACTTAATGCTGTTCCTCCAACCAATCTGAATTGATTGAATACCGGCGATTTCATCAAAATGTCCAAAGCAGTTTTTAAATTTTCGTTTAAAGTGTTATAGTGGAGCATTCTGCCTGACTTACTTATTCAGATTATAAATTGTATAAGCACTTCGCTTGATTGACTCCATCAATGCCTTTTTTATTTTTTCAGCACCATAAAAACGGGTTATCTCATTCTTTTCCTGTTCACTACCACGTTCAAAAATGCGTTGAATAACCGCTCGGTATTGACGTATCCAATCTATACGATTTATATCCGTATCCCAAAATAATGACTTATTAAGAATAGCTAGATTGGGGGTAGCCTGTTTTTCCTTTTCCTTGATTTTTTGAATATCATAATATGTCTGTAATATCGCTAGTGTTCCTTCCTCTAATTGAAACTCTTTTTCTATTTTCAGAGCTAATGAAGTGCTGATACCTCTTTTACCCTTTGTTATCGCATTGAAAGTTTGAGGGTGCTCGTTCAATGAAAGTGCAAATGGCCTTTGTTTGATAGAGCGCTTTTTCAATTCTCTCTCAATAATTTTGCCTGGATGTATTCCTTTATATTTTTGAAAAAGTATATTCATACTACAAATATAAGCAATTTTGCTTATATTATTTGCAAGCTATAAATTAAAATGCACATGGTGTTAAATATCAGTTAAATACGTCATAATTGTGTGATTATAATGGTTGAGAAAATTAATCTTAAAAGGATTCTTAAAGAGTAAATTCGAATTTATTTCTTGGTCAAGGCATCAAAATATAATTTCAAAATCGTACTAAAAGAACTTTGAGGTTGAAAAAAATGGAGTATACATTGTGTAAGTCGAACTACTATTAAATTCAATTTTGTTTGGTTTTATTTATACCCGTTTTAATAAGAGAAAGGTAAGCCAGTTGTTGTTAAATATTCTTTTAATCACAAAAAAAGCGCGGTCTTTCAACCGCGCTTTTTTAACCAATTTAATTGAATTATTGTATCACTATTCTGCTGTTCACTACTGTGCCGTCAACTATTATCTGTACACTGTATACACCCGGACTGGCATTGTCCAATTGTATGCTGTGTTCGCTAACGCCATCTATTACTGTAGTGTATACTACTTTGCCTAATGCATCCATTACTTTGATTTCGGCATGCTGTACTGTTCTGCCCTGGAAATCAATTTTAAATGTTCCCTGACTTGGATTTGGATAACATTTAATGCTAGAAGATAAGTCAATGTCGTTTACACTGACTGTGCTGTTGAAACACTTAGGCCAGTAAGTGTAAATCACTTGTCTTGTTAATGGTTGTGAAGTATTGCCTGATGGATCTATTACCTTATAAGTGATGTAATAAATGCCTTCTTCTTGTGGATTCACATTCTGAGAAATGATTTCAACTCTAGGTAATAATTGCTCAGGACCATAGTAATTATCGGTAGTGGTTAACTCCCAATATGGCCATATATTTTCGCCTACACATCCGTAAATGGAACCACCCCAAAGTACAGGAGCCTGTCTGTCGACAACTTCAACTGTCCTTGTTTTAAATGATACGTTGTTAGAACCATCTACCGCTTTGTAGACTTCAGTATATGTGCCTAAAACGTTTGCATTGACATTGCTGGATATTCTGGTTACTGACAAATTACCTGTTCCATAATAATTGTCGCTTACGCTTGCATTAATAGAGTTGTAAGGAGTTGTGACATCATGGTAAACAATGTCAGGCGTATTTAAAGTAATGACCGGTGCTATATAATCATCCACTCTGTAAGTAACCACTCTTGGAGCTGAGGTATTGCCAAACTGATCTTTGGCTACATAAGTTGCAATATAATAACCTTTAACTGTAGTGTTGACGATTTCTGGTGACCATTCGCGGGTAAGTACTGGATTTTCATCATAGGCATCTTCTGCACTTACCTGATTGATCCAAACGCTTCCTATTTGAATTAAAGTATCATTTGGTACTACTATTTCTGGAGCAGTTTTGTCTTCAACACAAACATTTCTTGTAGCTGTAGTAACATTACCGGCAAAGTCTCTGACAGTGTAAACAAGCTGATAAGTGCCCACTTTTCTGGTATCAACAGTTCCACTCACTCTTATAGCAGAGTTTAGATTGACAAAAGGATTGGTGTTAAAAGCAACAGCTCCAGGGTCAACATAAGGAGCATTGTCTCTGCGGGCTTCAATACATCCAGGTGCAGATGGATTTAAGGTCAGTGTAGGAGGAGTGATATCGTTAACAACTATGATATAACGGGTGACAGGCTCGGCTGGATTGCCTGAGTTGTCTGTTACATTGTATTCTCTGGTATAGATGCCTGTAACAGCAACATCCAGATCGCTTGCTGATTCAATCAGGTTGCTGATATCTCCTTCAGAAGCATCATAAGCAGTAGCACCATCGTCGACATAAGTACCGTTTACTTCCATATAAACAGTATCATTGCCTATTAAGGTCAATACTGGTCTTATTTGGTCGTTATATAAAGTGATTCTGTAATCTTCAAATTCACCGGCAAGAGCTGGTCCGCATGAAGAAAGGACATCATTGTCAAAATTAATGCCTACTCTCATGGTTGTTACTCCCGGAAATGAATTGTTGATATTTGGTACCAAAACATTGAAACTTGCAGACTTGTTATAAGTAGAGGTTTCACTGAATACCAATTCATTCTGATCATCGAAATCTCCGTCGATATTCCAGTCAATCCATACTTTTCTGTTAGCCGGATCGGTATTGGTATTTCTCGATACTTCGATATTATATGTTTTACCAAAGGTTAGTGCAGCGCCAATATTTTCGCTGTAATCTGTATAGCCACTGATACCTGAACCTGTACTGTTACTCATCAGTTCGTTATTGCCATCCATAATAGTGACATTGTTTATGCCTAAATCAGAAGCCAGTATGATAGAAGTTGGATTGCAATAATCAACAGCACATACAAAGTTGTTTTTAACAACTGTTTTGGTTGTATTGGTTGGGTCGAGACTGTTGAAAGCTTTTAAAGCTATGGTATAGCAACCCGGAGCAGTGAAACGGATAATCGGTTTTGGCATACTGTCTCCCGGAGTTGATTTATATTGAATAAAACCAGGTCCGTAACTGGATGGTGAGGCAGGTGGATTAACCAACACATAAGTGGTTGGGAAAATTGACCATTCGAAGCGATTGGCGGCATCTGTCACAGGTGATAACATAACTACATCCGTGTTGACATCAGGACGGCGATTGCTTGCTGCAACATCGATTTTAACCTGTGTATTTGGCGTGATAACATCCACAGGCTGACATGATTTATTGTTTCCAACACAAGACTTGATTTCAAGACATACATCGTATTGACCATCTGTGTAGAATGTATAATTTAAGTCCTTACTTGTAGCAACCGGCACACCATCTATGGTCCACTCCCAGGCAGGTACACCAGAAGTGTTTTGAGTCGTATTGGTGAACAGGGCAGGAGTGGAGTTGTAAAGAGGTATGGAACTTTGACTGTAAGTTGGAACCGGAGGAGCAGCATTACCCAATTCAGAAATATAAGAGCCAGCAAAACCTGAATCTACTCCGGTGTTGTCCGATTCGAAGAGGATATACATGCTACCACTGGTTGCTATTAATTTTTGAACAGGTTTGGAACCGGCAGTAAAGTTACCTAGTAAAGTTGTGTTTGGACCACCCGGGGATTTACCATCCCAGATTCTTAATTTGTCCCCAATTCCGTTGAATCTTAATTGTGTTAAGGTCAACTCAATTTTTTTCGCATTACAAGGGGTAATCAGTAAATATGAGCGAGTACCCAAACCTTGATTATTGCCATAGTTGCTGTTAGGTCCACCATTATCGAAAACAGTACCTGTTGGACTTTCTACTACATTGTCAGAATTCGGTCCGTACGTACCAAAACCCAGCGAGTATTGAGTAGGGCTGATTACTGTAATATAACATTTTTTAACTATTGGATTTGAGAAACCAACGTCATTTTTACTTGTTAAAACAACGGTGTAACAACCAGGTCTTTCAAAGGAAAACTCAGGAGTGGCAGTTGTTTCATCCGCTCCTGTATTCCATGGGTCTACTACTACGTCACCAGATGCAATGTCTTTCACATCATTGACATCTGTGGAGTCGTAGACATCCCAAAGCCACTGATATGGGCCATTGGTAGAAAGGTCGTACAGTATGGCAGACTGATATTGTTCAACTACGCTTTTATTTGCAACGAAGTTAGCAACAGGAACTGCTGTAGGTACATTGACATTTAAACATTTAATGATGCTATCGGAGCCCAGGCAATTGGAACTTTTTAATTTAACACATTTGTTACCACCTGTATTCCAGGTATAGTTAAAATTAACGGAGTTGTTGGTTTCGTAACTGCCATCATTGTTGGCATCCCAGGCATGTGATATGTAGCCTGTTTGGTTGCTGTTGACAAATTTAACAACTGATTTAACCCATGCAGAATTAGGTGCAATAAAGTTTGGAGCCAATGAACTAGGGATACCCAAACTTATAGAGTAGTCTTCTGTTTCACCATAAGTGTAAGTACCACATGAACTGGCTGGATTATTTACTGTACCTTCAATTAATACAACTCTCATTCGGGTAGTTCCGGTTTGAATGTTACAAGGTACTGTAAACGTGTATGTAAACGTATGCGGCGTAGCTGTTGAGGTTTGAGCAGTAGGAGCAACCGCTTCAGCTGATTCGAAATTGTTATTTCGGTTATAATCAATCCAGGCCAGGGCACGGTGTGTGAAGTATGTAGTACCACATGATGTAGATATAATTCTGAGCGTATACGAACTACCCGCGGTTAAATCTGCCGCAGGTAAACTGGTGTAGTCTGAATACAACTGACAATTGGTGCCAACATACGTATTGGTTAAATTATTCAGTAAAACAGTATTTCCCTGCAAAATGACCTGAGCGATGTCTTCGTCAGCAGCATTGGTGGCATTGGATGTGCAATACTGTGAAAACAGATTGCCAGAAAAAGCGACCAGTACTACCATTAAAAACTGCTTAGCATGGGCTTTAATTATCGATATTTTATTGTTTCGTTTCATGAGGAGATTGATTAGTGTGTGATGGTTATTTTGTGAGTGGCTACGCCTTCAGTGCTTACAATTTTTACTGTATAAACACCTGAAGCTTCTGAACTGAGGTCAAATATTTCTTCTGAATTAGTAACAGTTCTTTCTAAAATTAATTCACCAATTGAATTAAAGATTTGTACTGTATACTCAGATTGTCCCTCAGATTGTATAGTGAAAATACCATCACTTGGGTTCGGATATACATTGAATGCGCTAAAGGCAGAATTATTCTCAATACTGGTATTGACTGTGATGCATTTTGTTGTAGAACATTCGCAACCTCCGGCATTGGAAGCAATCATTGTAATGCAATATTTGATGTTACCTTTATAAGTGTAGTCAGTACCTGAGGCAACACTGGTTTTCTTATTACCATCGCCTAATATCCATGTGTAATTGATGCCTTGTGTACTTCCTCCGGTTGGTGTGAAGACGTAATTGCGCGAATTAACTGACCAGTTTCTCTGGATGTTGAAGTCGCAGGTAGTTGGAAGCGGGTTAATCTGAACGCCTTTGATGATGCTATCCTGACAACCGCCTTCGATACTGGCTTTCAACTGAACAAAATAGGTTTGAGAACCGGTAACAGGGTCGTACTGGTGAACTGGAGAGGCTACCTGACTCTTGTTTTGATCTCCAAAATTCCATTCATAGTTGATTTTACCATTGGTGAATGTGGTAAGATTAGTAAATGTTACTGGTTCGTTTGAACATTTATCTTCAAATTCGAAGTCAGCTTTTGGTTGAACTCCAACAAATATTTCCTTAGTGATGATGTCACTGCATCCGTTGGTTAATGTAGTTTTTAAACTGACATTTCTTTTTCCTGTTCCTGGCCAGTTGACATTCGGGCTTGTTTGAGTAGATGTTATATTGTTGCCGAAACTCCAGTCGTACCTTAATACGTTCTCACCATTCAGGTTAGTTAAGTTGGTGAAAGGAGTTGCGGTTCTGTCGCAGGCAAATGGATAACTGAAATCTGAGCTTGGTGTTTGTTTAACCACTATTGGTTTAGTAATTGAATCCAGGCATCCGAATTCAGATACAACAGTTAGTTTAACATTTTTAGTACCCGATGATGTAAAGCTGTAATCGGTGTTAAAATCACTGGCAATATTACCCTGATCGTTGAAATCCCATTTGTTGCCAAACTGACCAATACTAATAGTTGAAGTATTGTTGAATTTAAACTTATCGTTGAGACATTGGCCATCAATTAAGTTAAAGTTGGCCTTTGGTTTTGCAAACTGGTAAACCACTTTTGATTTAGATGCAGCACAACCATTGGCAGAAGCTGTTAAAGTAACTTTGTATGGACCTGGATTGGTGTATTGTTTAGTAACATTCAAGGTGGTTAAGATTGGTGAATTATCGCCCATATTCCATTCATAGGATAATACGCCATTACCAATAATTGTATTGTTGGTTAATACAATATCAGCACCCTGACAAGCATTTTTAACTTTAAAGTCTACCTGAGGGACTTCACCTATATTTATCAGTATGGTTGTATCTTTCACTATGCTCCATTTGAATGATTTAGCAACAATCCTTACATAATAAGGCCCTGCAGCTTTGTATTCATGGACAGGTGAGTTGAAGTCGGAAGAATCACCATCACCGAAGTACCATTTGAAATTTGAAAATCCTGAATGTATGGTACTCAGATTCTCGAATAAAGTTGTTTCACCTAGGCATATAGATGCAGGGAAAGTGAAATTAGGTTTTGGTGTAGGAGCAACATAAACAGTTCTTGTTACTGTGGAGTCGCAGAAATGAGGACCTAAATCAGCTATTTTAATTGAGAAAGTGATTAAACTGTCTAACCATTTTGATTTAGGGTTGAACACGATTGAGCCACCATTTCCACTGCCTGGGTAGTTAACCGTATAATCTGAGGAAGGTACAATGACATTGAATTGAGTTCTTGCAGTTACATTGGAAATAAACCAGGTTGAGCCATGGTCGATGTTATTAAAGCCACTTGGTGGTGTTAATTCGTAAGTTAAATTTTTATTAAGTTCAATCACATCAGGATCGGACACATTGCCGTTTCTGAATTGTCCCTGAAAACCTCCTCCTTTAATTACAGAAGCACCAATTGGTGTAGGTTTAACAGTGACTGTTAAGCCGGTTCTGCCCGTAGATACACATTGATTTTTGTAAATGTAACGCAATTCAGGCTGATAGGTCAAAGTTTGTGTAGATCCAAATTTACCAATGATGATGTTACCACCGGATAAAATGGAGATATCGGCATTGGAAGCTCCCGGTCCTGCACTAACACTATACAGTGAATTACCGGTTCCAAAATCCAGATCGGTAGTTAAATAGAAACTATAAGTTCCCGGAGGTAAGTTGAGGTTTTTGGCTGATACTCTTCCATAATTTAATCCGCCTTGAGTTACATAGGTTGCAACACCTTCGTTTATCTTAGTCCAGGCACCAGGAGTAGTAAGGAAGCCAGTATGAGCACCCACTTTGTAGTAAAGTTGATATCCAACGTTGATTGGTGTTGCATACCATAAACGGAATTGAATACTGTCGAGCATGACCTGCTTGTTAACTGTAATAGTTTGCATGCCGCCGTAAGGTTCAGTCTGACGTACATTGACGCCGGTAGTACCTGTAGTTGATACCCATAAATTACTGCTCAATTTGGCTGCTTCAGCGTAGAATGTTCGGGTGGCTACAGTATAAGGGCCTTTAATTGTTTTTCCAAAACCTAAGAGGTTACCACCCGATGCGGCATCGTACCAGAATATGGAGTCAGCCGGATTACTGGTGGTAGCAGATAGGGTAGGGAAGTTTCGCCCGCATTGTACAAAGTTAGTGACACTGGGATTGGCAGGAGAGCCCATAAAGTTAAAGACACTGGTAAATTCGTCGTTACTTGGCAATGAATCTACAGTTCCATTGGGTGTAGTAGTCCATGCTTTTATGGTGTACTGCGTACTGGCAGTGAAAGTAAAGGACGCACTTAAATTATAGGTAGCAGACTGACCGGTATTCAGACTGCTGTTGATGTATTGAGTGCCTTGAAAGACGTTGTTGACCGACCAATGCAGGCGGAAGCTATCCAGTCTTTTTTTACCGAGATTGGAAACAGTTGCATCTATTTTCTGAGCATAGATACAGGTGTTGAAATTGGTTAATGCGGTAACTGCGGCATCGTTGTTGACGGTAGGACCAAAAACTTCAATTTCACGGAAGTTAGGATTAGACAACTGAGTACCGCTCATAGTAAAAGATGTGATTCTGATTCTGCTGGCAGTAGTAGTCGGGAAATTAACAGTGCTGCTGCAGGCAGGAGTCAGATTGGCGAATGTGGAGACAAACACCCAGGCGCTTCCATTCCAGTACTCAATACGACCACCTGCGAGGAAGCGGGTATTGGTTTGAGCATGGTGAATGGTAAAGCGGTTAACTACTTTCGGGCTGGTCCAGTCCCATTGAATCCAGTTGTCACCTGGAACAGTGCTGGGAGGCGTATTGGTTGTGATCCACATAATCTGCGTACCACAAGTACCGAAATTTAAGTCGTTAAGAGTAGCGCAAGCCCCGGTGTTACAAGTGCTGGCTGTAACTGTAGCCTGGGGCGCAATGTTTTGCTGAGCCTGGACGACCGACCAAGCCATTAGAAAGCAAAACAGAAACGGTTTCATGTATTGATTCAACATAAGTTTGTAATTACTTTTATAAAATTACAAAGAGAATTTGGAATTGTTGCTCATTGTGAATAAAAGATTACACAAAGTTGACAAGAAGCTGACACATTAAAATGGCATTAAAAAATGGGTGTTTTACGTTAGATTTTGATAATCAATTAAATTAATGTTTAATAAATGTAGTTTTAATATAAATGAATCATTGGTAAATAAATTTAATAGTCAACCTGAATAACATAAATATATTTAAAGATAGTTATCATTCGCATAAATGAGTTTTATATAATACACAAGCGTTGATAGTAGAAGAATGCGTACAGAAATATTTTAAAAATGGGATTGTGAAAAATGTGAGGTAAAATTTATATTTGCAGTCCTTTTTAAGAGGGCAATTAGGTCTCCCGAATGGAGTCGGGAGGTTTAATCCGCATAAGGCGGACCAGGGAGCAAAGGCTGAACTGAGGCGGATTAGGGTCACTGGTTGAATGGAATAAATAAAAAAGGGCAATTAGCTCTCCCGAATGTTGTCGGGAGGTTTAGTCCGCATAAGGCGGACCAGGGAGCAAAGGCTGGCCTGAGGCGGATTTGGGGTCACTGGTTGAATGGAATAAATAAAAAGGGCAATTAGCTCAGCTGGTTTAGAGCACTACCTCGACAAGGTAGGGGTCACTGGTTCGAACCCAGTATTGCCCACTTACAAAAACTTAAAACCCGCATCAAGCGGGTTTTTTAGTTTTTGTTGCCCTGTAGCGTTCCCGCAACGGAGTGAGGGATCTGCTACTGGGGCTGATATTTAATGACTCGTCCTAAAAAAAGTTTACTGTTTAATTGTTCAATCTAGAAATTAGTTTACCATTCTTTTTTAGTCCTGATTTGATTTTTTAACATAGGATCTTTGGGATAATAATTCCTATATAATGAATTTGTGTTTAATTCATCCATTGGAAGATTAATCGTAATTAAAAAACTAAGGCCAAAAGCTTCGGCTGCCGTGTCGGTATTCCTTGCATCATTAAGGAATTTATTTCTGGCAAACCTTATTTTTTGTAAGTATCGGTTTTTTAATACTTCAAAGCTATCGTCTGTAAAATTCATAAAGGGGTGCGAAAATATATACCTTAACCATTTAGAGAAAAAAATAATACTAACAGATGCTAACAATGCTAACGAACAAATGGGGTGTTAGTATGTTAGTAGTGGGTTCTGAAAATATAAAGGTCATTATTGGAGTTTTCCAAAGTCAATAAATTACGACTTTCTCAGTGACCCTAAATCATTTTGGAAATACAGTCCAAGAATTAAGAGACTAAGACAAATATGACTGACCCTTTGATTAGCAAAATTTTAGCTAATATTAAATCATTCATGACTGTTTTCAGGATAATAGAACTGGGTTTCTATAACCCAAAAGAATGATACTGATCGCCTTTCTCAATAATATATTGCGCTTGTTTCACAGATATCCAGGCATATATAAATAATTGAGAAAATTCTTTGATACTATATGTTTTAAAATTAGCTTTGTTTTAAATCAAATTCTGCCATTTAAAACTATAAACTTGCACCATTTTTTTGGTGCCCCAAATTCTTAAATATTTACAATGTTAAAAACATATTACGATACCATCTTTTTTTTAAAAATTAAATCTAGCTATAGCTATTTATTAAGAGGGTATTGGAGTAAGCAATTAATAGCAATCTGTGCTTTAGCATGTATTAGTTTTATGTCATGCAAACCTGAATCCAAACCGAAGGAAGAACAGCATTTGGGGCCATTCTATTTCGGTAAATATACTGACTATTTTTGGTTTAAGCCAGGCACCTATTGGATATATGAAAATAATAGGACAGGTGAACTGGACACATGTATTCTGACTTCTATTGAAAGGGACACAGTCACAATGTTTTATGAGCATCCGATGTTCAAGAGGTGGTTTACCTATGAAAAAATAAACTATGTTATTTATACCCGACACAGATTTGGGTATGTTTCTTATAGTACCGCAAGTGGATGTATTGATTGCCCAACAATGGATACTTCACGTGTTATTCAACGCGATTTTAGTAGAGGCATATTCAAGTTCCCTTGGAAGCAAGACATGCCCTATTCTGACTATTTTCCATCCATGCAAGTAAATGGAATAACCTATTACGATGTATACAGGTTTGATCAAGAACTGGACGAAGGTTTACCAAATTGGGATGAATCAAAATTAGTATGGGGAATAATTAATGGCACTGCGCCTTATTCAAGTTATTATTGGGCAAGGGGTGTGGGTCTAATTCAGATTAAATATAAGACGAATCTCAAAAACGGAATGGATTCCGCCTTTTGGAATCTTAAAACAAGTCAAATCGTCAAATATTAATGAGTCACTAATTAATACTTTTTTATAGACTAAAGCTATGCAAAGGAAATACTTATTTTTCTTGTTTATTTCTTTAATACAAGAATATTCTTATTCGCAAACATATACAAACCAATCTCTTCAAAAGACTTATTGGGATTATAGAGATAGATTTAGAAAGCACTTTACATTGATAGGATCAGGTTTTGGGCAATCGATTCCATTTGAGAATATTCAGCCTGAGACCTTATTTGATGTTAAGCCATTAAATTTTGACGCTACCTTGAGACCCAAAATTAAAGGCAGGCTTACATTTGGGGATGCGAACTTTAATCATGGATGGTATTTGGCTGTTCTTGCTACTGAATATAGGTTATCTGAACTTAGAATCACTAGTGGATCCTGAGGATTGATGATATGTTTCAGGACAGGCTTAAACAGGTTCATCTGATTTTGATTGGGTGATTTTCCTAACATAATTCTTCAAACTTTTTAGCAAAATTTTTTCATACTTTGCAGATTTCAATCACCATTATACGAACATCTTGTGAATCAATACAGCATCATTACTATGATATTGTAATTCTTAAGTATCGACTAATAACGATTGCGTTGTGATTTTATGGAGTTAAATTTTCCATTGTTCCATCGTCGTGAAATGGCTCAAATCTTATTGGTTTATAATTAAACTGTAGTAATTATTATTATCGATATTCGACATAAGTCAATTCCAGGATATCAGCTCTTAATGTTTTTTCGCCATCATGGTAGTTGACAAATAGTATTAATATTAATTGCTTCTTTTCTAATAGTTTTATTCTCAATCCAGCTGTGAACTGGAAAGTGTCAATTACAATTTCATGGTCAATGATCGAGTACTTTGAAATTGTCGGTTCCTCATTTTCCTGTGAAATAATTGTTGCAGTATTTTCATCTGTCAAATCCATTACCACTGGTGGACTCAGTAGCATTAACATGCCATTGTATTTGTTGGGAAGTTTAGTTGCGTACTTCAGCATCCATACTTTATGAAAGGTTTTAACTGATTTATTATTTAATGAATTTTTCAGCAGAATGTTCCTGATTTCTTCCAACCTGCTTTTATTCGGCTTTTTGATTTTCGCCCATTCGTCCAATCCAAAGAAAATATCACCCCTTATCTTTTTCGCTGATTCGAGAAAATCAGAATGAAATAAATTTTCAGGTTGAAATAAGGCGCTAAAGACGGAATGTTTAAACAGTGGTACATCTTCTCTGAATAAAAGAGTACTACCATTAATTTTTATCTGATTTATTTTAAAAGGTATAAACTTCAAATCAGGAAAATATTCCAAAATCTTCTTTTGCATTTGAATGAATGGCTCTTCAAATTCAAGGTATGGAGAAACTATTACGGCAAGATCTTCATGAAAGACTCTTTCCATATGCGCCTTTTCTATTTCAAATGGGAGTGTATTTTGTTTCAATCTGATACTACATTTGTCAAATCCCAATATAGAATAATATGGACCTAATAAGCTTATAAAAAAGTGTAATTCTTTAGTGTGACTGATGTTCTTATGTGTTTCTTTCTCTAAAGTAACACTCCCGGAATAACAAGGATAGCTAATAGTCATCAATTCCTCTACAGGTTTTTTCAATGCCTTTTCTAAAAACTTCTTGAAAAGAACCCAACGTTCCTTATAGCTCTTTGTCGTCAAAAAATTATCATGGATGATTTCCTGAATATCTTTATACCCTCTAAACGCTTCAATATTTTCACTATTGTACTGATAAGAGTTTTCAATAGGATGAAATTTCTTCAAAGTAGCCTCAATGGCACTAAAATCATGCATTTCATAACCCCAGTTTAGTTCGTCTGACATGTTTTTTAAAGTTTCTGCCTTTCACAAACATAAACAAATCGGAATAAACAACCCAAGACTTGATTTTGATCTTTGTTGAGATGTATTCAAATATGTGCTTTAATAAAATTAATGAATCAAGAAAATCATTATTTCTCTCTATCTCTCCATTCCACTATTAGCATTCACAACATCAAATTAAATCAAGGATCTTTGTGTTGAATAGATGATGAAAGAGAACTTAAATATAAGGAATAAACTGTATGCCCATGCACTTATGGTTACAGCCTAAGATTGTATCATTTGCTCCTGTAAGTGGTCATCTAAAGTTAAAATTGAATTTAATTGTAAGTCATGATGTTCAATCGGAACATTTTCAATTTTCTGGAATGGATAAAAGATGCCAATTGTTTTAGCACCTTTTTGTGAACGGATAAAAGTGTCGTAATAAGCTCCACCATATCCAAGACGATATAAATTGTCATCGAATGCCAAGCCGGGAACAATAATTAATTGATAAGTGCCGTAGTAGATGTCGGCTTCCTTAGGATGTAAGGTACCTTTGATTCCAGTTTCAAGATCGTATAGGTCTTTTAAAATCCTGTTTTCAAGCTGTCTTTTGGGTAAGGTTTTAGAACAAACTACAGTGATATTCCTGGACAATAATATCTCTAGTAATGTTTTTATATCTATCTCTCCAGCCATTGGAATATAAGCATGTACTACTTTGATTGAATGCATTTCTATATAATCAAGTAGCAATTGACATATTCTTATGTCATATTCGGTTTTCTTTTCCTTATCCATTTGATTGCGCTTTTGCAACATTTGAATTCTCAGTAATTTTTTATCTGATTTTATGTTTGAAATCATGCTTTTAAAAAAAAGACAAAAATATCCATTATTATGATATTTATCATTAATTTTGTGCCGAATTATTAGGATTTATGTTTTCAAAAGCCTGTGAATATGGAATAAAAGCCTGTATATTTATCGCCGAACAATCTGTGAACAATAGAAGAGTCAGTTTAAAAGAAGTAGCTTCTTCCATTGATTCTCCCGAAGCATACACGTCTAAAATACTCCAGCATTTATGTCAGAATAATATTGTGAGATCTGATAAAGGTCCTTTAGGCGGCTTTTCAATACCAGCCCCAATTCTGAGTCATCTCAGACTAAGCAATATTGTCTATCTGATTGATGGTGATGATATCTATAAAGGCTGCGGTCTTGGTCTGAAAAGATGTAACGAAAAACTGCCTTGCCCTGTTCATAATAAATTTAAAGTAATTCGCAGTGAACTCAAAGAAATGTTGGAGTCTACTACCATATTGTCACTGGTTGATAAGTTGCATAATGGACTTACATTTTTAAAAAGATAAAAAAATTTAACCTAATAGTGGACAAAAATATCCGAAATAAGAACAACAATGAATGATTCTAATATTTTAAATGAAACAGGTATAATTATTACCTTGTTTTTAATCGCTATACCTGTTATTGTAGCTGCTATACTTGTTACAATTAAAGCGAACGCCTCCATCCGATATTTTTTAAAGAAGGAGGAGCTGAAGCGTGTTCAGTCTCAAATTATGAATTTGAATGAAGATGATTTGGTAACTTTAGAAAAGAGAAAATCAGAACTGGAGTTTCAGCTTACAAACAATGAATTATCCGGAAATTCATACGTTTCTGATTCTCGTGGGTTGGTAGGAAATGTCATCAATTCAGATGAACCGCAATTTATAGAACAAAAAAAGAAAAGTCAGGTTCGTCCATCAATACAACCTGCTCTTTCAAAATTGATATTGTGGTATTTGGGTTGCTCTGTTTTTTGGTTGCTTTTTGGTACATCAGTTGGCATTTATTTAGGCTTTAAGTTTATTTCACCTGATATAGATCACATAGAATATTTCAGTTTTGGGAGATTAAGACCTGTTCACACAAATGCGGTATTTTGGGGTTGGGCTTCAATTGCCATGATAGGTCTGGCTTATTATGTAATTCCTAAAGTATGTAATATCCGTTCATTAAGTATAAAGAAGGGTTATTTTACACTATGGTTGTTGAATATTGCTGTATTGGCAGGTAGCATGACATTGTTTTTTGGTATAAACAATGGGGGAGGAGAGTACCGCGAATATGTCTGGCCGGTCATGTTGATTTTCGGTGCCGGCGTTTTCATCACCCTTGGAAATTTTATACGCGCAATATCCATTAGAAGAACAAAGGAAATCTATGTATCTAACTGGTATATTATTTCTTCATTGATGTTTTTACTGGTGATAGCTGTTATAGCTTACCTGCCTTTCTGGCAAAATGGATTGGGTGAAACAATTGTCCAGGGTTATTACATGCATCAGGGTGTTGGTATGTGGTTTATGTTGTTTTCACTTGGTTTGATGTATTATTTTCTCCCTCAGCAACTCAATAAGCCTATTTATTCTTACAGTCTGGGGATATTGGCTTTCTGGACTCAAATATTGTTTTATACATTAATTGGTACTCATCATTTTATATTTAGTGCTATACCTTGGTGGTTGCAAACGGTTGCTATAGTTGGAAGTGCAGGTATGATTATTCCTGTCGTAGCAGGCACTACAAACTTTTTGATGACTTTTAAAGGTGCCTGGAGCAAAGTTTCAAAGAGCTATACTTTGCCATTTTACATCATTGGCATATTGTTCTATTTTACAGGGTCATTACAAGGTACTGCCGAAGCATTTAGATTTACTAATCTGGTATGGCATTTCACTGATTTTACAATTGCCCATTCGCATCTTACCATGTATGGCATCATCTCGTTTATGTTATGGGGTTTTATTTACACATTAGTGCCACGACTTACCGGAAAGGAACCATCATTCATATTAGTTGGTGCACATTTTTGGTTAGCATTGATAGGGTTGTTGATTTATACTATTCCATTAATGTATGGTGCTACTCTGAAAGGGATTTCGTGGATGCAGGGTGAGCCATTTGTTAATGGTCTGGAAATAATGGGGCCATATTGGCTTTGGAGAGCCATTGGTGGTACTTTAATGTGGGTATCGCATATTCTGTTTGCGGTTAATTTCATTACTATGGTTAAGAAGAAAAGGGATATTCATATTCCTAAAAATGCCATTGAAATTTTGTTAGCAAGAAAAACACTTTTAAAAGAACTTTCTAAAAAATAGCAGTATGGATTTTTTCAATCAACATAAAAAATTATTTGGCGCAGCTTTGTCTTTGTTTGTTTTCTTAACACTGGTTGTCGCAATAGCTCCTGCACTCAAAAACCAAAACAATAATGCACCATTACCTAATTCTGAAATTTTATCAGAGGAGGCGATGAAAGGAAAACTCGTCTATATTTCAGAAGGATGTGTAGGGTGTCATACTCAACAAGTCAGAAATGTCGATATGGATAAGATTTGGGGAGACAGGGCAGGGATAGCTGCAGACTATGCCGGGATTAACCGAACTGACTTATGGAGAAATACCGCTACTTTAATGGGTACTGAAAGAACCGGACCTGATTTAACAAATATCGGGAAAAGACAAAGCTCCGAGACATGGCATCTTTTGCATTTGTTTCAACCCCGATTTGTTGTTGAGCAATCGATAATGCCTGCTTATACCTGGTTGTTTGAAATTAAAGAGGTATTAGCGCCGGGTGATGTTGAGGTGATTGTACCTGAAAAATACCGTAAGGATATCAAAGGCAAAATAGTCGCAACACCAAAGGCGCTTCAATTGGTAGCTTATCTGAAAAGTCTGAAACAAACTCAACTTTCTGAAGGATATAGTGCACCTGGATTTTTATACGCTAAAAAGAATGTTGGAAATACCAGTTCAACTACCAAGCCTTTGCTGCCGGATGGAAAATTGTTATATGCCAATAACTGTCAAAGTTGTCACCAGGCAAATGGCGAAGGTCTTTCTGGTGCATTCCCGCCCCTGAAAGGCAGTAAAATTGTATTAGATGATGATTTGGAAGTTTATGTCTCTATAATTTTAAAAGGATTTGATGCCAGGCCTGAGTATGGCGTTATGCCGGCAGTGGGATTAAACAATAATTTAAGTGCTGAGGATATTACTGCCATCATTAATTATGAAAGAACAAGCTGGGGAAATAATGCCAAACCGATTTCTGTAGAAGAAACAAGAAAAATAATGGATTTTATAAATGCTGAAGCTGCTAAATAATAGGCGCATCATGAAGTCACTTTTTTTGATTGTACTGGTTTTAATAACCAATATAAGCTGGGCCTGTGATGCCTGTAAAAAGCTTCAACCTTCCATTACCAAGGACTTAACGCATGGTACCGGACCCGAAAGTTTTTGGGATTGGATATGGGTCATCATCATTTTGATTATCGCAATATCTTCACTGGTAGTCAGTGTGAAATATTTATTATACCCCGGAGAAAAAAGGGAAAATCATATTAAAAATTTAATTCTGGATGAAAGAAATTAACAATAGGGTGATTTTATTTTTAGATAGTGAAGTCCACCCATTCGCAGAGTTTGAAACACCTGTAAGATTTGAATTGGATACCCGAAAATTGACAGATGGTTTGCATACTTTAAAAGTTGTAAGTAAATCGGTCTTAGGTAAAGAGGGTGTCAGAATTATTCAGTTCACAGTTAGAAACGGTCCTGATATCATTGTGGATGGCATAAAGGAAAATGAATTTGTAGATGGTGTAGTGCCATTAATGATCAATGCCTACGACAAAGGGGATCTCAAAAATTTTGTAATAAAAGGCAGTGAAACACCTAAATCGGTTCCAAACTGGCTTTGGGTTATATTGGTATTGTTTGCAGGATGGGCAGCTTATTATTTGATTACGTATTTCAACTTAAATGATACTTTATGATGCAGGATATTCGTTCCATAGAAGATATTCAACAATTTGTCAATACATTTTATTCTAAAATCAGACAGAATGCATTGACTGGCGATATTTTTGAATCTGTGATACAGGATAACTGGGCGCATCATCTCGATAAAATGTATCGATTTTGGGATTCTGTTTTATTTAATTCCAACACTTACATTGGTCATCCTTTTTTAGCACATGCAAAATTACCAATCAATGAAAGACATTTCGAAGTATGGCTGAAGTTGTTCAATGAAACGGCAGATGAATTGTTTGAAGGCAACAATGTCAACAGATTAAAATGGCAGGCAAGTCAAATGGCTCTTATGTTTCAGAGAAAGCTGAATGAGTATAAATTAAATACGAAAAGAAAGCCCATTATCTAAAAAAAGGGTTTTGGATATTTATAATTGAATTTTAGGCTTTTATCCAGATATTATACGTATATTGCAACTGCAAATTATTTTATAATGAAGTGGACATTTATTCTTAAAAACAAGATAGCAGCTTCAGTTTCTCTATTGATATTATGCTTGCTCGTTCTGTTTAGTAATTACCTCGACAGAATGCATACAAAAGAAGTTAAAAACTCTATTAACTCTCTTTATCAGGATCGCTTACTTGCTGAGTTTTATATTCATAAATTAAATTCTGACTTATTTAGAATAAAAGAACAGGCTGCACATGGGGCATTGTCTGATCATTCTAAATATATGCAGTATGTTAATAGTATCAATGCAACTTTGGCCGACTACCGAAAAACCAAGTTTACCAAATATGAAACTGAAGTACTGTCGCAATTTCAAACAACTGTCAATGCTTATAGCAATGATTTGAAATTAAATACAATTGCCTCTGATGCATGGATAGAAAAAGCCATACAACTAACCGATGTTCTTTCTACAATTCAAATTGAAGAATCTAGAAATATCATGATGAAGTCGGATAATCTTTACCGAAACAGCGAGGTGTCCAATAAATTATCATTTTCAATCACTATCATTATTTTACTGGTATTGCAATCTATTGTTATAGCCTCTCAAACTATTATTAAAAAAAGTGAAATCATACAGCCGAGTTTGAATTGATTGCATATTGATTCAAAACACTGTATGCTGAATCAAATTCATTTAAAACCTTATTGAATAATCATGGCAACTCTAAAAAGACAAGAATGGCTCATACATTATAGTCATGAACATCATTACGCACTTCAGTTGTGCTGGAAAATCAGAAAAGGTATTCAAATGAAATCTATAAGTCCTGAACGTATAAAACGTTATGCAGACTGGTTTTATCATGAAGTACTTTTGCCGCATATTCAGGATGAAGAAGTCAACTTGTTTCCTGTATTGAATGAAAAGAATGATAACATTCAATTGGCTATCTTTCAGCACAGAGAGTTACAGGCACTTTTTGCCATTTCTGAAGCTTCGTTTCAAACATTGAATATGATTGCAGACAAATTGGAATCTCATATAAGATTTGAAGAGCGGATACTTTTCGAATTAATTCAGAGCCATGCTACAGAACAACAAATTGAAGCCATTAAAAACGAACATAAAGGGCAAATTTTTAAGGACAATGAGGAAGATGTCTTTTGGATTTGACATTCGTTTTAATCGTTGAAATCATATAGAGACGCTTTATAATTATTATTTATATCTTATATTTAAAACACAATAAGTATTTAGATAGAAATATTGCCTAATTTTGCACTTTTAAATGAAAGAGCACTTCTTTTACAAGTATAGTTTAAAACAAAGCGTCAAAATAGTATTGTTGATGCTTTTGCTTGTGAATATTGGTGTATTGCCTGAAATTTTAAAGTTTAATGAAGTGCTTTCAGGTTATAGTGTTGGTCAGGTTTTCGATTGTGAAACATCTGAAACACCTGGTACTGGCGGTGATTGCGAAAAAGACTTATCCGAGGATATTCCTGATTTCCTGATTTATCATACAAGTTCAGAAAGTATGGATTTCAGTTCTTTTGCATTTAATCTTTACCTAAAAACTGTCGAGTTCATCTCATTTGATGGATTGGATGTCAATTGCCCACCTCCTGAAAACGGTTTGGCTTAATCCCTCTATTTTTTAAATTTTCCCATTTCCGGAGGTACAGATTCTGTGTCTCTTTACATCATTTTACGTTCAAGTGAAACCAATACAATATTTAAGCATTGCAATGGTAGTTATGTATTTAACTTCATGCAAAAACAAACAAAAAACAGAAAAGCAACAGGACAGTTTTCCTGTAACAGCAGCAACCAAAATTAACACACATATATCGAGCGATTATGTGGCAGAAATACATGCCTTACAAAATGTTGAAATACGTGCCCGCGTCAGTGGTTATCTCGAAGAGATACATGTAGATGAAGGTGTAAGAGTAAAAAAGAATCAATTGCTATTCAGCATTAACAAGAAAGAGTATATAGAAGAGCTTGCAAAAGCAAAAGCTTTGTACAAAAGTTCGGTTGCTGAGACAAAAGCAGCAGAGATAGAATTAAAGAACGCCGAAAAACTGGCTTCTAAACAAATTATTTCTAAGTCGGAAGTCGAATTGGCTGCCAATAAACTAGATGCCAGAAAAGCTCAGATGGAAGAAGCGCTGGCTCATCAGGCACAGGCATCTCTTCGTTTATCCAATACAGATATTCGCGCGCCGTTTGATGGTATCATTAACCGTATTCCTCATAAAGTGGGAAGTTTAATTGATGAAGGCATTTTACTTACCACTCTTTCAAACAACGATGCCATATTTGCGTATTTTGATGTATCAGAAAGTGAGTATTTGGATTATGCGCGGAATATGAAACAGTACGGACCAGATTCCATCAGTCTGACACTTATTCTTGCAGATGGTTCTGAACATTTGAGTAAGGGCAGGATAGAGTCGGTGGATGGTTTGATAGATCATGGTACCGGAAACATTGCATTCAGAGCAAGATTTGACAATCCTGAGAATATTCTTAAACACGGTGCCAGTGGCAGAGTCAGAATCAATAAACCTCAAAAAGGGGCATTGGTTATTCCACAGAAATCGAGTTTCGAAATTCAAGATAAGTTGTATGTCTATATAGTGGATAAAAACAATAAAGTTGAAATGAGGGAAATCACAACATCAAAGCGTCTGCCTCATCTTTTTATAGTAAGCAGCGGTTTGAAAGAAGGGGAGAAATTTATTTACGAAGGCATTCAAAATATCCGGCCCGGTCTAGTCATTCAGACGCATGCAAGACACATGAAGGATATAATCAGAGATTTGAATTCAAATTAAAATGAAGTTAAAGCAATTTATTGAGCGACCGGTATTATCGCTGGTCATATCTATATTTATAACGCTGCTGGGTGTCTTGTCGCTTACCGAATTACCAGTCACTCAGTATCCAGATATAGCACCTCCTGCCGTATCCGTTACCACCAGATATACAGGTGCAAATGCCGAAGTTTGTGCCAAGGCAGTTGTAACTCCTCTTGAAAGAGCTATCAATGGAGTCCCTGGTATGGCTTATATGAATTCTGTTTCAGGTAATGATGGTACAAGTATCATTCAGGTTTATTTTAATGTTGGCACTGATCCTGATTTGGCTGCGGTAAATGTTCAGAACAGAGTGGCTACTGTGCTTGACGAATTGCCTGAAGAAGTTATTAAGGCCGGAGTATCTACCGAGAAGGAAGTAAATTCAATGTTGATGTATTTGAATTTGGTAAGCAGTGACAGTACAATCGACGAGAAGTTTATTTACAATTTTGCCGATATAAATGTTTTGGCTGAACTTAAACGTATTGAAGGTGTAGGTTTTGCCGATATTATGGGTCAAAGGGAATATGCTATGCGTATCTGGCTTAAGCCCGAAAAAATGGATGCTTATGTAATTTCGGCTGATGAAATTGTCAATGCGTTAAGAGCGCAGAATATTGAAGCTGCTCCTGGTAAAATTGGCGAAAGTTCAGGTCGTAAATCTCAATCACTGCAATATGTTTTGCGCTATACTGGTAAATTAACTCAAAAGGAACAATACGAAAATCTGGTTGTAAAAGTTAGTGATGATGGCAAAATGCTGCGATTAAAGGACATTGCTGACATTGAATTTGGTTCACTGGATTACGATGTGTTATCAAAAGAAAATGGTCGTCCTTCTGCTGCCATAGTATTGAAGCAAAGACCAGGTTCTAATGCCAGCGAAGTCATCGAAAAAATTAAAAGCAGGCTTGAATATTTGAAAGCCAATACATTTCCGCCAGGTATGGATTACACCGTCAGTTATGATGTGTCGCGCTTTTTGGATGCTTCCATTAAAGAGGTGTTTAAGACACTTCTGGAAGCTTTTCTTTTAGTGGCTTTAGTGGTGTTTATTTTTTTACAGGACTGGCGCTCAACTCTAATACCTGTTCTGGCAGTGCCAGTTTCACTGATTGGCACTTTTGCATTTATGCAGATGTTTGGATTTTCTATAAACCTGCTTACACTATTTGCTCTGGTCCTTGCAATCGGTATTGTGGTAGATAATGCCATAGTGGTGGTTGAAGCGGTACATGCCAAAATGGAAGAGGAGCATCTAACGCCACGTGTTGCAACCATTAAGGCTATGAATGAAATTGGAGGTGCAATTGTAGCCATTACTTTGGTTATGTCTGCTGTTTTTGTACCTGTGGCATTTTTGTCGGGACCGGTTGGTGTTTTTTACAGACAATTTTCAATTACGATGGCAATCGCAATTGTGATTTCAGGTATCAATGCCTTGACACTTACACCTGCTTTATGTGCTATCATGCTTAAACATCCTGAAGAACATAAAAAGTCAAAAAGCTTGCTGCAAAGATTCTTCAATGGTTTTAATCACAAATATGAGCAGTTTGCCGGCAAATACAAGTGGTTGTTAAGTACTTTGATTCATCGCAAAGTTGTAACAATGGGGCTATTGCTTGTATTTAGTTTTGGAACATGGGGCATAGGTCGCTTAGTGCCGGGAGGATTTATACCTACCGAAGATCAGGGAACAATTTATGCTAACGTGACAACACCCGCAGGTGCTACAATTGAGAGAACCGAGAAAGTGATGGAAGAAATAGATCAGGCAGCAGCCAAAATTGAAGAAATTGAGTCGGTGTCTTCTCTTTCTGGATTTAGTATGATGACGGATGGTTCGGGTGCTTCGTTTGGAATGAGTACTATTAGTTTAAAACCATGGGATAAACGCCATTTAACAGCAGATGAAATTACCGATATATTAGCTGAAAAAACCGCACATATCAAAGATGCGGAAATTCAGTTTTTCCCTCCACCTGCTGTACCCGGTTTTGGTAATGCCAGTGGATTTGAATTGCGTTTGCTGGATAAGACCGGCAGTGGCAATCTTAGCAAGACCTTTGAAGTGAGCAGTAAATTCATGGAAGAGGTGAAAAAACGCCCGGAAATCAAAAATATATTTACAAGTTTCAATCCTAATTTTCCTCAGTTCTTAATACAAATTGACCAGGATGTGGCTGCCAAAAAAGGTATTACAGTGGATGCTGCAATGAGCAATCTGCAAACATTAATGGGAAGTTATTATGCCAGCAATTTTATACGATTCGGTCAGATGTATAAAGTGATGTTACAAGCTGACCCTAAGTACCGAGCACAACCGGATGATATCCTAAAACTTAGAGTCAAGAATAAAAATGGGGAAATGGTACCGTATTCTTTATTTAGTAAAATAGAACGTATCTATGGGCCCGAGCAATTAACACGCTATAATATGTACTTTTCTGCTATGATGAATGGCGAGGCTGCAGAAGGATACAGTAGCGGTGATGCCATTAAAGCCATTAATGAAGTCGCTGAGAATTTGCCAAGGGGATATGCACACGAATGGTCGGGTATTACGCGTGAGGAAATCCTTTCGGGTAATCAGGTAGTGTATATTTTCGCTTTGTGTCTGCTATTCGTTTATCTTTTACTGGCGGCACAATACGAGAGTTTCCTTTTGCCTTTGCCGGTCTTGTTGTCTTTGCCGTTTGGAATTTTTGGTTCCCTTCTGTTGTTATGGCTTTTGGGACTCGAAAATAACATTTATGCTCAGGTAGCCATGGTCATGTTAATAGGATTGCTTGGAAAAAATGCGATACTGATAGTAGAGTTTGCTCTAATCAAACAAAAGCTAGGATTAAGCGCAGTTGAAGCCGCTATTGAGGGGGCTAAAGCCAGACTACGACCTATTTTAATGACTTCATTTGCTTTTATTGCCGGATTGATTCCGCTCATGCTGGCAACCGGCGCAGGTGCAATTGGCAATCGTACTATTGGCGCAACTGCTGCCGGAGGTATGTTGCTTGGTACCTTATTCGGGGTATTAATTGTACCCGGTCTCTTTATCATTTTTGCAAATAAAACTTCAAAAAACAAACTCAACGCTACTCAAACTGTATAATGAAAAAAACAATATTGCCATATATAGGCATTCTTATAATTTCTGTTCTGTTATTTGCCTGCCAGTCTGTTCAAACGACACAACATAAGGTCAATCGCCCCTTACCGACTGCATTTTTAGAGGATTCTTCTGATATTGTCTTGCCTCAGTGGCGCGAAGTGTTTTTTGATCCTTTATTAAGGAATCTAATTGATTCGGCTATGTCTGGGAATTTTGATTTAAAACTCGCTGACGCTAAAATTGAAGGATCGAGTGCGGTGGTCAGACTTAACAGAGGTATTCGTTTACCGGAGATAAATCTTTCTGCATCTTCCGGTGCTCGCAAGTTCGGGGATTACACCATGGACGGAGTTGGGAATTATGATACGCGTTTCTCACCTAACATCAACGACAAACAAATGATTCCAATGAATCCATTGCCCGACTATTTTATAGGATTTCAATCCTCGTGGGAACTGGATTTATGGGGGAAGTTAAAAAGCAAAAAGAAAGCTGCAGCCGCCAGATTTATTTCATCTCAATATGCAAGAGACCTTGTCGTAACAAGTCTGATCTCTGAAATTGCATCTACGTATTATCAGTTGATTGCATTAGACAGGGAATTGAAAATATTAAGTGATAATATTGTGCTGCAGCAATCCGCTCTTGATATGGTAAAATCTATCAAAGAGTCGGCATTGGGCAATCAGCTGGCTGTAGAAACCATGTATGCTCAGCTGTTGAATTTCAAGGCTACTGAAAGTGAAGTCAGGCAGCAAATCATCGAATGCGAAAGTCAACTGAGTTTCCTTTGTGGTACGTATCCGGAGAACATACAAAGAGACAGTATTTTTTTAAATTTTAACACAGGCGTATTGCCCGGAGTGCCATCAGAGCTGCTAACCAACAGACCCGATATAAGACAAGCGGAACACGAAATAATAGCCAGCAATGCCGACTTACATTCTGCTAAAATGGCTTTTTATCCTCAACTGAATATTAGCTATACGATGGGCTTACAATCATTTAAAGCACACCTTTTGCTTGAGTCGCCAGCTTCATTAGCTTATAATTTGCTGGGAAATTTGAGTGCCCCAATACTCAACAGGAGAAAATTAAAAGCTGATTTAATGTTGGCATCTGCCAGTCAAAAACAGGCTTACCTGACTTATGAAAAGACCGTTGTCGGAAGTTTCATGGAAGTGTATCTGGCTTTAACACGCATACAGAATACACAGGAATTGCTAAAACTTAAGGAAGAGGAAGTTGCGGTGATTAAACAAAGTGTCAATACATCCACAGATTTGTTTCTCGCCGGAAGAGCAGGCTATCTGGAAGTAATTCTTGCTCAGAAAAATGCACTAAAATCTCAACTGGAACTCAATGAATACCAGAAACAACTGAATTTGGAAAATATAATATTATACAGAGCATTGGGTGGTGGGTGGAAATAATATTGAAGTAATATTTGGGCATGCCCGATTTTTTAAGATTTGATGTTGTGTTGATTATGGATTAATAGATTTGAAAAGTTGGGGGCAGTATGTTATCTGATATACTGTCCCCACTTTTTTAATCATTGATGACTTCAATGACTTTCAGTTTTTTAATGCCACCGGGCATATTCCACTCAACAATCTGATCTTTGCCAACACCAAGTAATGCTATACTGATTGGCGCCAATACAGATACTTTTTTCTCCTGCATATTAGCCTGAGATGGCAAGGTGATTTTGAAAACAGTTGTAATTTGTTTTTCTTCATCCATCACCGTCACTTTTGAGTTAAGCTTTACCACATCTTCTGGCAGATCAGCGTCTTCTAATATTTTCATTTTAGACAACTCCTTAGACAATAATTTTCTTTCCTTAAATGGAATTGACGTGTTTTGATTATTCAATAAAGTTTCTAATGTGTTAAAGTCTTTCTTGCAAATTTGTAATAACATAATAATGGTTGTTTAATTTTTTAATTGGTACAATTCGTTAAAGTCACTAAAACTATTCAGGCTGGTTCTTTTGAAAAAGGAAGATGCTTTTATTTCACTACAATTGGAATAACCACAAGCTCCGATAAATTCTGAGAGCGCTTTCATAGTGTTGGTGTGAAAATTTGCTACTCTTACAGATTTGTCGCTTACATCTAACCCTTTATATAATGAAGATTCTTGTGTTGCAATACCAACAGGACATTTGCCGCTGTCGCACTGAAGTGCTTGTATACAGCCAAGCGAAAACATCATGCCTCTGGCGCTATAGCAGGCATCCGCACCTAAAGCCAGGGTTTTTGCAATGTCAAACGCAGTGATTACTTTCCCTGAAGCAATCAGTTTAATGTCATTTCTTAAATTGAGTTTTATCAATGTATTATTTACAAATGACAGTGCATCTGTTAAAGCCATGCCCATGTGATCAATAAATTCGAGTGGTGCAGCACCTGTTCCACCTTCAGCTCCATCAATTGTTATGAAGTCTGGTCGTATTCCAGTTTTAATCATACTTTCAGCAATCGCTTCGAATTCTTCTCTTCGGCCAATACAAATTTTAAATCCAACAGGTTTGTAATTGGACAGAATACGAACCCTCTCAATAAATCTGAGCAAACTATCCGCATTATCAAATGCCGTATGAGCAGAAGGTGAATGAACGGTTGTATATGGTTTGATATGTCTGATTTCAGCAATTTCAGGTGTGTTTTTCTTTGCAGGTAATAAACCACCATGACCGGGTTTGGCACCTTGAGATAGTTTTATTTCTATCATCTTTACCTGTTCGTATGCAGCTTTTTCGGAAAATAACTTGTCATCAAAATGGCCTTCTTCATTTCTACAGCCAAAATATCCGGTGCCTATTTGCCAGATTAAATCACCCCCCTGAAGATGATGTGAGCTGATGCCTCCTTCGCCGGTATTGTGAGCAAAACCACCCAATAATGCGCCTTTATTTAATGAAGCTATGGCTGTTTTACTCAGGGCTCCATAACTCATGGCACCAATGTTTAAAATACTTGCATTGTATTTTTGTTTACAGGCTTCATTGCCAATCTCCACTTTAAAAGACTGGATATCGGCTTTTTTAGGGTAAACAGAATGTGCAGCCCATTCGTATCCAATTCGGCCCGGATCATCCTGCATACCAAATGAAATGGTTTGTTTGACGTTTTTAGACCTTTGGTAAACGATGCTTCTTTGTCTTCTGTTAAAAGGTTTGCCATCCAGCTCTCCTTCAAAAAAATACTGCCTCAATTCTGGGCGGTATGATTCCAGAAAATATCGCAACCGTCCTATTAATGGATAGTTACGTCTAACACTGTGACGCTTTTGTATGGAGTCGTAAATTAGTAAAGCCAGTAATAGTAGTACCGGTATAATAAAATATAGTGAAATTCTGTTGAAGTAAATTAACAGAAATACAATTGTGCTTGTAAATATGGATATCATCCAAATATTGTTAAATGCAGATATTTGGATGAACTTTGAATTTTTGTTCATCGATTTTTTTTAATGTAAAGGAAAATTACAGACAGCTTTATGCCTGTATTAATTTAAATAGTGTTCAGAAAAATTGTCCCCCGTTGAATAATTAAACGGAGGCTAAAGTAATAAAGGCCTTGTTGTTTGAAGATAGAAAATACGTCTTCCTGATGTTTAAATTAAAATCAGAAATGGCCTTAATGATATTTGCCATTGACATACTTTTCATTATGCATCAAAAATACAAATTAAAACACTGTAAAACAAATCGATAAGATAAGAAATATCTATATGAGTATTAAAGAATATTTATCTTTTTGAGTTGAAAGTTTTGTATGGTTTTTGGTAAGAATGATAAAGCAATAGGAAGTAACCCCTAATCCAAACTTATCCTTAAATACAAATTGGATGGCAATAGGATATGGTATTTGAAATTTTTACTGTTGCCCTGGGTGTTTTGACTGGGTGTCAAGGGATAGACTTCCTTGTATTTGTACGTTGAAATGCCAAAGTAAATTTGCGATTCCAGATACAAGCCAAGTATGGAATTGAATTTATAGCCCAGTCTGTAAACGCCGGCTAGTCCATGCTCTTTTTCAATGTAATTCTTGTAGGGATTTTCGAGTGATGTATACAGGATGTTTGCCGTATCGTGTCTCTGGAAATAATAGGCACCACCAATCTGCATCGACCAATGATTGTGATGTAATATTTCACGGGTATAGCTAACATGAAAATGATGTCTGAGTACATCATCGACTGTTTTTACGCCATTGTTTAAAAACTTCTGAGAACTGGTTTGTTTTCTGAAATAGGCAATTCCAAATAAATGTTGTTTGAACTGGACTTGCATTTCATAGGGTGCAGTAGAGTAAAACAGACCCGTTTCCTGAGGGTCGTTTAATCGGTTTAACAGTGGATTAAAAGAGGTAAGTAAATGAAATTTGAATGATTGCAATACAGAAGAAGTACTATCTGAAGTCTGTGAAAAAAGATTCCCCATTTCGCAAGTCAGGCAGATAGACAGGAGAATGGAGAATCTTTTTAAACCGTGACAAATAGTCTTTTTATGTGGGTTCAAATCACTGAATAAGTTTATCCAACATCACAATTGATGCAATGTTCGCCGGATTATTTTGCAGGGAATGGATTGGAATAACGAACGTTGGTTGTCGTAAATTCGTCGGTAAGGGTATTGAGGAAAAATACAATGCTAGACTGACTTTCTCCGAAGTAATTGCTGGTTGGTACTTTCGGCTTTTTATCAGATTTCAATTCCTCACTTAAATATGGATTGGCTTTAACATTGGCACCGTAATGCGTGATAACCTGATTGAGAGAAGTGAATCTGCCATCATGCATATATGGACCGCTCAGGGCAACATTTCTCATATCCGGTATTCTGTACTGGTGATTATTTCCAATGTCAATGTCTCTTTCATCTAATCCTATGTTAGCCATTTTTTCTCTGCTTGCTCCATCCGGTGAAAACTCGGAATTAATAAAGTGGCAGCTGCTGCATCCATTCTCTACAAACAAATCCATACCATCTCTTTCTTCTGAAGTAAAGTTGGTGAAATTGCTTTTTTGACCTTTGTCAAATTTAGAATTGATGTTGACGATTGAAAATAAGAACTGACCGAGACTTTCGCGCATTCTGTCGGTTGTAATGTTCTCATCGCCATAAGCCTTTTTGAAAAGTTCTTTATAGTAAGGGAGATTAGATAATTTTTCTGTGATAAGTGCAATGTTTTCAAAGCCCATTTCAATGTGGTCCTGAATTGGTCTGAACACCATGTCTTCGATATTATCTGATCTGGTATCCCAAAAATAACCTGTACCTACATTGTTATACAAATTGCCGATTGGCATTGAATTTCTTTTAGTAGCAATTCCATCAAATCCTACACTGGTAGCTTTGGTATCCGAAAAACCATTTTCCTGAAAATGGCAGGAAGCACAGGCAGTAGAATTATTAAATGATAATGCTTTGTCGTAAAACAAAACTCTACCTATGGTTGCCTTATTGTTGTCAATTAAGGTGCCATCCTCATAGTACACTTCCATAGTGCCGGTAGGGGAAGGGATATGACTGTAATCGATAACAGTAGAAGGGAGGTTAAGTTTAATTTTGCTGTTGTCGGGTTGATCAGGCATTTTTCTGCAACCATAAATTAAAAGACCAGAAAGAATAAGACCTGAGAAAATGATTTTTTTCATAGTGAATTGGTAGGGGTTTAATTTTTAATAAATTCAAATGTAAGGATATTGAACGGGATTAAAAACAACTTTTAGATTAAAATATTGTAGAGTGGATAAAAAATGACTTTTTTTTGTTTTTTTTTGGGTTTTAACTTGAGTATTGAGTGGCATTATACCCAATAAATCATTAATTTGCGGGGCTATGACACATTTACCGACATTGATATCCGATTTAACTTTGATATTGATATCGGCTGCTATCATTTCTCTGTTATTTAAAAAATTAAAGCAGCCTGTTGTACTGGGCTATATCATTGCTGGTTTGGTGGTAGGGCCTAATTTTAATTTATTCCCTACGGTTAGCGATCCTGAAAATATCAAAGCCTGGGGCGAGTTTGGCGTTATCATTTTGTTGTTCAGTCTGGGTTTGGAATTTAGTTTCAGAAAACTCATGAAAGTTGGTGCCAGCGCTGGTATCACTGCTTTCTCTGGGGTTACTTTTACTCTGCTTACCGGATTTTTAATTGGAAAACTAATGGGATGGGATACTCTTAATTGCTTGTTTTTTGGTGGAATTTTAGCCATATCTTCAACTACTATAATCATCAGAGCTTATGAGGAAATGCAACTCAAAAATGCCAAGTTTGCTCAAATTGTTACAGGTGCCCTGATTGTCGAAGATTTGTTCGCTGTATTGTTAATGGTATTGCTTTCATCCGTTGCCGTTACTAAAAGCTTTCAAGGTATGGAAATGTTGTTATCTGTTTCTAAATTACTTTTCTTTCTTGTACTCTGGTTTATTTCCGGAATATTTTTTCTGCCCAGTATAATTCGTCGACTAAGAGCGCTGCTCAATCCCGAATCATTGCTGGTGTTTTCACTGGCATTGTGTTTCTTAATGGTTTATCTTGCATCTGCAGTTGGATTTTCTTCTGCATTGGGTGCTTTCGTAATGGGTTCTATTTTAGCTGAAACAACAAAAGCCGAAAAAATTGAACATATCCTCGAACCAATTAAGAGTTTGTTCGGTGCTATATTTTTCGTTTCAGTGGGTATGTTGCTCGACTTTAAACTGATTATTCAATATTGGCCTGAAGTGCTGATGGGGACTATGGTACTGATATTTATCAAACCTACTTTTGTTACCATAGGTTCGCTGATTTCAGGTCAGAAATTGCAAACCTCCATTCAGGCAGGTATGAGTATGTCTCAAATTGGTGAGTTTTCATTTATCATTGCCGGATTAGGGCTGAGTCTGCAAGTTACTGATGCTAAATTGTATCCCATTGCTGTTGCAGTTTCTGTATTGACAACTTTCACTACACCTTTTATGCTAAAAATGTCTATGCCGGTTGTAAACTTTTTTGAAAAGAAATTACCACAAAGATGGCTTGAATCTATAGACAGATACGCAGTAGGTGCTCGGATGGCGGGTAAAGCCGGTAGCTTCCAGAGACTTTTAAGATACTATGCTGTATTGGGATTAATTTATTCGGTTGTCATAATATCCGGCGTACTCATTAGTACTCAGTTGTTGTTGCCAATCGTAATCGGCAGTCTGACAGCCCGAATAGTACTCGCCGTTGGTACTCTGGCTATTTTAGCTCCTTTTATTTGGGCTTTGGCATTTAGAAGAAGTAAACGCGAACTATATGCCGAAGTATGGCAAAACCAAAGTCAACGAAGACCCTTGATTGTACTCATGTTAATCAGGATGGCACTGGCCCTCTTGTATATCGGATTTTTATTAAGCTCGATGTTTTCTTTTAAAGTAGCTCTGTTTGGAGTATTGGCAGCATTGATAATAATATTGGTGTTTGCTCCAAAAATTAAACAACTCTACGGCAGAATTGAAAAAAGATTTATGCTGAATTTGAATGAAAGAGAAAATGGAAAGGCTGAAGGTAAAGGTGTTTTGGCACCATGGGATACACATATAGGTACTATTTTGCTTAATCCAAATTCTTTGTATGTAGGAAAGACTCTGGAAGAAACTCAAATGAGAGAGCATTTTGGAGTTAATATAGCCAAGATTGAAAGAGGGGAGGAGATGATACATGTTCCGGATAAAAATGTGCGTTTATACCCAAACGATATACTGTTTGTTATTGGAAGTGACGATCAATTAAAGAATTTTAACGAATCAGCTGAGTCCAATGTAAAATCTGAAGTTCAGGATTCTGATAAAATCAATGTTATCCTTCAAAACTTTAAAGTGCCATCAGATTCACCTCTGGTAGGAAAGAGTATCAGAGATTCTAAAATCAGAATATTAAGCAAAGGATTAGTAGTTGGAATAGAACGCGATGGTAAACGGATTTTAAATCCTGATTCACTTGAAAAATTCAAAGCCGACGATATGGTCTGGATTGTAGGTAATGCAGCGCGTATTAAAGTACTTCTGAAGCAGTTAGGAGAAAGTGTTTAGCGATAAAACCAATCTCTCGATTAGCTGATATCCGTGTTCAAATTGTCAGCAGTTTGTCTTTATTTTCCGTAAACTTCTTTTTGTGATGTAACTTTGTTTTGTTCATCAAAACAACTTAAAGCATAAAGATAATATGTCGTTTCCTTTATCAAATAACAAAACTATTTAAAATAAAATTTTAGTTTTAAAAACTTGAAATTTTTAGATGTCATTTTTTAAGTACGTAACATTAATAAATTTATAACTGGCAATTTAAATACGTAAGCATTGTTTGATTTATTATTAAGCTGATATACCGCAATCATTGGTATTTCCAAAATACATTTATAGAAACGAATGTGCGGGTTGAGTCCACGAACGCGTAGAATTTCAATTATGGCAGCCTCGAGCAGGAAAGGTATGCAGCGGCAAAGCCATGATTGAAATTTTGGTTCGTGGTGGCCTTTTTTTGCTTACTTTTTTTTGCCATAAAAAAAAGTAAGTGCCACGCCTGCGGCATGAGCAGGCAAACATTTTAATAATGTATTTTAGATTAATAATGTAATTGCTTTATTGTTGCAAGATATTTGTAAATGCCACGCCTGCGGCATTAGCAGGCTAAACATAATTTGTAGTTATTTAAGAGGGAACTAATTAGTTATATTTCAGGCCTTTTACTTCAATTTATTTTTTCCAAAAATTACTTGTTTACTTAAAAATTAAAATTAAATTTGTTAATAAAGTTGTTTTACAAAAAACAATTTTTTAGTTCTCTGAAATTCAATTTAACATACTTATGAAACAAAACTACAATCCCCAACCACGCCTATTAACGCTGTTATGCGTTTTTATGCTATTAGCTTCTCCTGTTTATGCTCAGCTAAGCGGTTCCTACACCATCGACCCAACCAAGTCGGCAAGTAGCACCAACTATCAAAACTGGGCATCTGCGATTGGCGACCTTCTTAGTGGAAGTCGTACCGATGGCGGAAGTACTCAAGGCCCAGGCATTAGTGCTTCTGTCAATTTTACTGTCTACGATACCATTTACAACGCCAACCCAATTGAAATTACAGCAATTACAGGCTCAAATCCATCCAGAAGAATTGTATTCAAATCTGCAGGTGGTAAAAGCAGTAAATGCATGATTAAAGTGGCATCCAGTACCAGCTCTACAAATGATTTCGTGTTAAGTATCAATGGCGCCGACTATCTCACCTTTCAGAACATTGGTTTCGAAAGAACTGGCACATCAGCCTATTCTACTGTAGTGATGCTCGGCAATACAGCAAGCAACAACATTTTCAATGGCTGTTTTTTCAAAGGTAAAAAAGAGAATAGTACCTCCAGTTTAGGATTTAACCGTACGATTGGAACATGCTTTTACATAGCCTCTACCTCAGATAGTACCGTATTGCAGAATTCTCGTTTGCTTTATGGTTATAATGGCTTGTATTGTGCAGGTGCCTGCAAAAACAACTACATTTACGGAAATACTATTGACAGCAGCGGCTCTTCAGCTATTTATATGGCTTCTCAAACTGCACTTTTAGTTGAAAACAACACCTGTAATGTTGGCGATTTTGGAGCAAATCTGGGACACTATACTTCGTATGGTATGCGTATCGAAGGGTCCACTTCGCCCCGTATCATGCGCAATAAAATCTATATGTCGGCTGTCAATGCTCAGGTTGTTAGAGGTATCATGATATCTACCTGTACCAGTACAGCGGGTGCTCCTGCCATGGTTTACAACAACTGGATTGTCAATGGAGGAGGTTCTTCTGATTGCACCGGTTTAGCAGTTAATTCTTCTTCTTATGTCAATTGTCTTTATAACAATGTGCTGGTCACCAGTGCGCTTACAAATGGTGCAGCATATTTCCACTATGCCAATATTTCGAGTTATGTGCGATTATTAAATAACAACTTTATTAATAAAGGTGCTGGATTTGCCTATAGCGTGGGCACCAATACAGCTGATCTGGATAGTGTGGATTATAACAATGCCTACGCAAGCGGCACTTATATAGGTAAATGGGGTGGTACAGATTATACATCTTTTTCAGCCTGGAAATCTGCCAGTTCTAAAGATGCCAATTCCATTTCAATTGACCCTGGATATAACAGCACTCGTGATTTGCATGTGTCCAATATCGGCCTCAATGGAAAAGCTTTCAAATATCCATGGATAACAATGGATATAGACAACGAAGTCAGAGACACAACCAATCCGGATATAGGGGCGGATGAATTTTTCCCAATAGCCAATGATGGCGGTATTACTTCAGTTGACAGTCCTATGGTTTTTTGTGCAGGTACTCATAATGTCAGAATCAAATTTCAGAATTATGGTTATGATACATTAAAGTCCATTCAGATTAGATGGCAAATCAATGGCGTTGGTCAAACAAATTATAACTGGACTGGTATAGTGGCTCCGGGTGTTTCATCTTCTTCTTTGATTTTAGGTAGTTATACTTTTAATGCCAATACCCCTTATACAATAAGAGTCTGGACAGTCAATCCCAATAATGCTACTGACGGTAAGAAAAGCAATGATACGCTTACGATTATACGATATCCGGCTATGTCGGGAACGTATAAAATCAGTGATTCGTTGAATGCAGATTTCAAGTCTTTTAACTCTGCGATTGGAGCCTTCACTGAAAGGGGAATTTGCGGACCATTGAAGTTCATGGTTGGTCCTGGTGTTTATAATGAACAAATTACTCTGGTACAATTGCCGGGTATGAATTCAACCAATACCATCACTTTCGAAGGTACCACAAAAGACAGCTCAAGAGTATTGGTTACTTTGCCATCGACTACTGCAACAGGTAATAACAATGCCACAATACAGTTAAGAGGGGCAGATTACATCACCTTTAAATATATCACTTTTGAACGAACAGGTACCAATCCTTTCGGACATGTTGTACATATATTGAATGGCTCTAATTACAACCGCTTTTACAATTGCGCCATGAGAGGACTTAAATTAGTGACAGCCAATACTACGGCTTACAATATCTGGTCGGATCAGGGTCAGGATGATTACAACGAAATTGTTAATTGCAATATCAAGTTTGGTCAAAATGGCATTCTATATACAGGAACTACAACTACGCATGAAACAGGTACAGTCATCAAAGGCAATGTATTTGACAGTGCATTTAATTATTCAGTTCAGGTGCTTTACAATGATGGCATTGATGTCAGTAATAATACTTTCTTAAAAGTTATTACACCGATAGCCGGAAACTACAGTCTGCAACTCAACGATTGTGACGGCGCCATTAAAGTAAATGCCAATCAGTTTTTGGATCAGGGTACTGAATCTTCAATTTACCTGGCCAATTGTAATGGAACCAGCAATTCAACAGGTGTTATCTCCAATAACATGATCAATAAGGGTTTTGGAAAGGGCATCACTTTAGATGTGACAGAATTTCAAACTGTAGCATTCAATACCATGTATTTTACACAGGCTGTCAGTTCGAGTATTGCAGTTAATATTACTATTTCATCTTCTAATGACGTGTTGATTAAGAACAATATTATTTTCATGGAAGGTGGTCAGGCATTGTTTGTTCCAAATCCAACAAGTGTAACGGCATGTGATTACAATAACTATATTGTGAAAGGTGGTCAGTTTTCCTATTATGGAGCCACATACAATACATTCACCGATCATAGCATAGGTACTGGTCGAGATGCCAATTCCAAAACGATTAATCCGTTCTTTAAATCAAGTTCAGATTTGCACATATTCAATCCTTTGCTCAAAGGCTCCGGCTCGGCTATCACTGGAATCAACACCGATTTTGATGGTGAAAGCCGCAACAGTACCAATCCGGATATTGGAGCAGACGAGTTTAAACTCATGGATGAAGATGCAGGTATAGTTGAAATGACCGGACCAACCAATGGAAATTGTGCCGGAGTAAACAATATTGTTGTGGTGATTAAAAACTATGGTGATAAGCCATTGACCTCAGCTGACATCAACTGGACAGTTCAGAACAATCCGCAAACTGTCTATAAATGGACAGGGACTTTAAATACCAATGAGTTGGATACTGTAACTATTGGAACTTACAATTTTGTTGGAAATTTGAACCCTAAGTTTTCATTCTGGACTACTATTCCAAACGGCGTAACCGATCCAATTATCTTTAATGATTCGCTGACATTAAACAGATCTGTCAGGTCTCTGCCTGTGGCAAATGCCGGTCAGGATTTTACTATTTGCAGTGGTGATATTGCTGTTATTGGTGCCAATGCAGTCAATGGACATACATACGAGTGGACAGATTTAGGAGGCAATGTTTTAGCCAGTACCGCTAAATTGACCATCAATCCTAAAGTCAATTCAACCTATATTCTCGAAGTTATCAATACGACATTTGGTTGTAAAAAAAGAGATACTGTTGTTGTGAGTGTTAATCCTGTTCCTGTTGCTAATGCTGGCGCAGATAAAACAATTTGTTATGGCAACAGTACACAGATAGGTGCAGCTTCTCAGGCAGGTTTCACTTATGACTGGTCGAGCTCAGTTGGTAGTTTTAGCTCTAATGTGGCGAACCCAACTGTGCAGCCTTTACAATCAACTTATTATTATCTGACCAAAACTATTGTTGCGACCGGTTGCCTTGACACGGATACTGTGTTGGTGAACATTGCGTTTCCTCCAAGCGCTTCAGTCACTGGTCCCGGCAGCTCATGCGATGGAGAAAGCAAAAATTATCAGGCAAATCCAAGTGCAGGTAATACCTATTTATGGGATGTTACAGGTGGACAAATTATAAGCGGACAATCAACTACAAGCATCAACATTATATGGAATGCCCCTGGTTCAGGTAAAGTGACATTGATACAGTCTAATCAGGCTTCCTGTAAAGATACGGTCGATTACAATGTATTGGTCATTAAAAATCCTACAGCCAAATTTGTTGTTAAAGAGGATTGTATTGGAACAAGCACACAATTTACCGACTCTTCAAGTGATGCCAATGTGTATTTCTGGAAATTTGGCGATGGAAAATCATCTGTACAAAGGAATCCATTCCATACCTATGATTCTGCTAAAACGTATAATGTTCAGTTTATTGTGACAGGTAGCGGTAATTGTGCCGATACTGTAAACGGCAATGCGGTAGTGTTCCCTATGCCAAATACAGATTTTGATTTCACAAAAACTTCAGGTTTAACCTATAGTTTTGAGGATAAGTCTACCATTGCCAGTGGAACTGTGGCTCAATGGACCTGGGATTTTGGTGATGGCAATTCATCGACTACTCAAGATCCTAATCACCAGTATGCTTATTCTTATGTCAATCAAACACTGAATGTTCAGTTGTGTACCAAGTCTGATAAAGGTTGTGGTACATGCTTTACTAAGGTTTTAAGTGTTACCTTGCTTAATCAGGTGAATGCCGACTTTAACCTGAAAGTATATCCAAATCCTAACAATGGGGCATTTAGTATTGAAGCATCTGTTCAAATTGAAAGCATAGAACTGGTGAATGCCTTAGGTCAGGTTGTAGAAGTAAAAGCGGTTAATGATTCTAAAATTAATCTGGATATGACACATTTATCTGCGGGTGTTTATACCTTGAAAATATCCATTAACGGAGAATGGGGATATTATTCAGTAGTGATACAATAACAGACATGAATAAATTAAAAAAGGGCGAACAATTGGTTGGCCCTTTTTTTTTTATCCAATCAAAACAAAAGTAAATGCTACAACTACGGCTTGAGCACGCTTCTATTTAGATTTGAATTTTTTCTGAATTGATTATTTCCTGAAGTAAACCTTAAAAGTAGTCCCCTCACCATAAACACTATCCACTTCAATTTTGCCTTCCATTGCTTCAATTTGTGTCTTGACAATAAACAATCCCAATCCTTTGGAATCTTTATTTGAGTGAAACGTCTTGTACATGCCGAAAATTTTACTGCCATGTTGCTGCATATCGATTCCTAAGCCATTGTCTTTAACCTTTAGAATCTTGTACTTTTCTTCATCGCAACAAGTCAACTCAATATGCAAATCTCTGTCGGGTGACCTGTATTTTACTGCATTGGTCATAAGGTTCAACAAGATGCTTTCAAGATAAGCAGGAACAGCATTGACTGTTATAGAAGTATCGACATGATTGGATATAGTACATTTTAAAGTCTGAGTCATTGAATTGATGACACTTTGTGTTTTTTCAATTTCAGATTTTAATTCAATTTCCGTTAGCTGATTGATGATGCTGTTCTGGATGGTAATGATTTCATTGAGGTTATCGGTTGTTTCTGTTAATTTATCTGAACTTGTCTTAAGCATTTTGATTAACTGATCGCGGTCTTCTTCTTTTTTGGTAAAGTTCAAAATGTCTATGAGTCCTGAAATATTTACAACGTGGGAGCGGATGTTATGAGAAACAATATGGGCGAAATTCTGAAGACGCTTGTTTTGATCCGTGGTAACATCCATAAAGTTTTTGATTTTTTCTTCATGGACTTTTCGTTCACTGATATCTCTGTGATTGGAAACTATGGCCTGTACGTTTTCATCGTTCAAAAGATTAATAACCACACCTTCCACCCAGATTTCAGAGCCATCTTTATGAATAAACCTGTTGATTCTTGGTGTTAATACATTCGGATTATTCAGCAGGAAATCGAAGTTGGCCATAGATTCTTCAGCCTGTTCAGGATGCATGATGCTGAAAATGGAACGACCTTTTAAATCCTCCCAAGAATAGCCAATGACTTTTTCCATTGCCGGACTAACATAGGTGAAGTTGGATTGTGCATCTGTCATGGAAATGATATCACCTGCATTCTCAACAAGTGCCCTGAATCTTTCTTTAGAACGCTTGGATTCGTTGATGTCGGTGTAGATGACAATCAGACCAATGGTCTTTTTTTGGTCATTCTTGTATGGGGTAACTGAAATCAGTACCCAAATTCTTTCACCTGTTTTTTTAACTATGAGTTTTTCATACGTTTCTTCACCATCAAATTTAGAAATATCGTTTATGGGATTTAAAAATTCCTCATCTGCCTTGCAACCTATGATTTCATCAGAGTTATATCCGGTCAGCTGATAGAAGTGTGAATTGGCATACATGACAATATTTTCGAGGTTGAGAATCACTAAACCCTCTTTCATAGTTTCAACGATTTTATCCCATTGTTGTTTAGGGGAATAATCTAAGAAGTTGTATTTAAGTATGCTTATTAAGGTGAAAATTGAAAAGAATGTGAACAAAACCGGAGTGATGGGCACATTGTCTAAGCCAAGCCAAAGAGGTACTATTGCCTGAGAAACGATACCACCAACAACAGGGAGAGAGAATCCAATTGCCAGCATGGTCGACTGACGTTTTTTAACTTTATCATGTCTGTTTTGATATAGATTAATGCCAAGCAACACCAATATAAAAATGCCCTGAAGTGATACCCACGAGTAAATGATTTTGGTTATCATCTGCTGGTCGGGATTGGCTATCCAATACCATTTATCAGAAGGTATAATGGCATGTGTATCGGGGCGGGTTGTATTAAAACATATAAATAGCAGGGGCGGAATAAACTGAGTAAGCATAACAAACTTACCACTGAATAACTTTTGCCAGCGGGCATATAAAATAATAAATATTACAGCAAGTGGCGTAACCAAAAGAGCAAATACACCCATGATATAATACCATTCGACCGCTGTAGCCTGATCGTAGGCCAGTCGCATAAATGCATCCGAGAATTGCCAGCATGCAACTACAAGACAAAATAGAGCAAAGGTTAAATTTAAACGTGTATTGGGTTGAAAAAACAGAATAAATCCAAAAATGACAACATTAATTATTGCCGGTATAAAAGACATGGATAAGATATCATGTCTCGAAAAATCAAGATGGAATAAATCTATATTTAAAAACAAATCAAACAATGTGTAGTCTTAGGTAGTTTTAACTCAGTAGTATAAAATACTTATTTTTATAAGGGGTTAATTCTCAATAATAAAGGATTGCAGTTTTTATTCAAAACCAAATAAGTGCCAAAATTAATTAATTAAATTAAATACCACAAAATCAAATAGATAGATAAATGATTTTTTTATAATTTTCAATATTGTCCGGGTTTATGTTTTTTAATTTATTGAAATTCAATTGATAGGACTAATGAATGGAGGGTTATTAAAATGTAACTATTTGATAACAACAATAGTTGATGAACATAAATTGAAATTTTTGTTTGGTTTCAGAGAATATTTTGAAGGTTTCGGGAAAAATGAGCTTCAACAAATTATCCAAAGTTAGACTTTTGCAGCAATCAATTAAACAATTGTATAATACACATGAATACATTTAAAATTTCAATCGTCGACGGAAACAATTTTCACGCGCTTGGCATCAAACAGGTTTTATTGAATCTCGAATTTTGTGAGGGTGCTGAAATCAAAGTTTTTCACAATGGTACTGAATTTCTGCAGGATGATAAAGCCTCAGATATAGTGCTTATGAATATGATGTTACCGGACATCGGTGGAATCAAACTTTGTCATCTGACTAAAATGAAATACCCTGGAACCAAAGTGATTCTTATGTCTATGGCCGACGATGAAGAGAGTTTGCAAAGCTGTCTGACTTCCAGCGCCAACGGTTATCTGATTAAAGATTTTGATGAGACAGAGATGAACTTTGCCATTTACAAAGTGATACAGGGCGCCTATTACATCGACTCAACCATTGCTATCCGCCTGATTAAAAGTTCCGGTAATATCAAACGTATGGAATCTTCGAGTCTTAATGATTTTGAATTAACTCTTCTGCAATATATTTCGGATCAAATGACCGACATGGATATTGTCGACCGACTCAATATGCCGAGAGGAAAACTATCCTATTACAAACGCAAACTCTACCGTAAACTGGACGTAAAAAACTCTGCAGGCTTGATTAAAAAGGCAGTTTCATTAAAACTTGTAAGTTGATTATTGGTTGTTATTCAGGTGTTTATTAGTATCAAAGAAGCGAAAAGCTAAAATGAGACTACTTTGTGTCACGGGATAATAGCTTAACAAAAACTGAAAGATTATTTTTGCAATCCTGTTGAATTCGAACTTTTTAGCTTCTTTTTTGTTTCATTTCAATAGACATTTTTACCTGTCGTAAAATGAACGAAATTCAAGCTTTTTACAATTGCATCATTGTAGATGATGAACCACAGAACCTTTTGATGCTCGAACATCTCATTGGTGAGTTTTATCCCAATGAACTACGAGTCGAACAATCTTTTTCGAATGCTTTGGATGCATTGAAATTTATTAATTCCAATACAGTTGATGTTATATTTCTGGATATAGAAATGCCTGACATGAATGGTTTTGATTTAATTAATGCAATTTCAGAAGAGTCGGATGCGAAAATCATTGTTGTGAGCAGTCATGACAAATATGCCTTAAAAGCTTTCAGACATTCGGTTTTCGATTATCTGCAAAAGCCAGTTAGCCTGCATGATATTAAAGAGTGTTTGCTTAAATTAAAGAAGCAAAATGTGTTGCCGCAATCAGAGGATTCGAGTATTTATAATGATATCCTTGTTGTTAACAGACAAGACAAAACAATTTTCATAGACATTAATACCATCATCCGGATGGAGGCTTGTGGCTCTTATACGGATATTTATATGGAAGATGGTACGAAAATTAACTCAACCAAGAAAATGAATCATTATGAATCCATTTTAAACAAATATCCTTTTTATAAACTGCACAGAAGTCATTTAATTCATCTGAATAAGATTCGTGAGATTGTTAAAAATGAAGGCGAAGGCATGGTGGTTTTAAATGATGGCAGTAAATTGGAAATTTCGCGAGCCAAAAAAGATGAGTTTTTACGCATGATGCTGAGATACCGCAAAAGTTAAGTTACAAAATGCAGCAACTAGTAAAAATGGCCATGCAACTCAGCAGCGAGCAGTTGAGTTTGATTCTTCACACCATTCAATATGGGCTGTTGCTCGAAAATTCAGACAGACGCATTGTCATGGTCAACGAAGCTTTTCTCAATGTTTTTGGGATACCAATGAAACCATCTGAAATGATTGGGATGGATTGTACTCAATCTGCGGAGAGTACAAAACATCTTTTCACCGAACCGGATCATTTTGTAAGCAGAATCAATGAAATCTTAAAAAACAAAGTTAAAGAAGAAGACGCTTGTCTTAAACTTCAGGATGGCAGAGTTTTAAGAAGAATTTATATTCCACTCTGGAAAGACAATATCTACGATGGTCATTTATGGGTTTATGATGATGTGACTGAACAAACTTTAATCAATGAAAAATTTGTTCAACAGAAACAGTTTTACGAGGAAATTCTCAATAAAATTCCATCTGATATTGCTGTGTTTGACCATCAGCACAGATATCTTTTTGTCAATCCAAAAGGTATTGCCAACTCTGAATTAAGAGAGTGGATGATTGGCAAAACGGATGAAGACTATTGTCAGTTGAAAAATAAACCTTTGGCGCTGGCTGCTGAGAGAAGAGTTCACTTTCAGAAAGCCATAGATTCAAAAACCACACACAGTTGGGAAGAGCATATTACCAATAAGAATGGTGAAGACGAAATTCACCTCAGACTTATGTCGCCGGTTTTAAATGAAGATGGTTCAATAAGTAAGGTAATAGGTTACGGATTAAATATTACCCAATCCCGAAAACACGAACAGGCTTTAAGTGAAGCCAACAGTCATCTCGAACTTCTCACCAATCTCCTGAACAATTCTTCTGATGCCATTCAAGTAGCAACGGAAGATGGACATTTGTTTTATCTGAACGATGAAGCATCTCGTCGTCTTGGTATTCCACGGGATAAAATAAGAAACTACCATGTCAGGGATTTTGAATCCATATTTGAAAATAAATTGATTTGGGATGAGCATGTGCAGGAATTAAAAACTAAAGGGAATATTACACTCGAAGGTCTGAACATTAACCAGGAAACAGGACGTCGTTTTCCTGTTGAGGTAACTGTTAAGCATATTCAAATTGGTCAAACAGGTTATGTAATAGCCAACTCAAGAGATATCACCGAAAGAAGGAAAGTTCTGGAGTCGCTTAAAACCAAACAAAGTATGCTGAATGCCATTTCGAAAGCTACGGATGAACTGCTGTCTAATCCCGATTTCTTTGATGCCTGCACATTGTCTTTGTCTATGATTGGAGAAGCAGTAAAAGTTGACAGAACCTATCTTTTTGAAAATTCTGAACAGGATGGCCAATTGCTCACTTCACAAAGATTTGAATGGAGTGCCAGTGGAACACAACCTCAGATCAACAATCCCGATTTGCAAAATGTGCCTCTCGAATTATTTGGCAGTTTGCAGGATTATCTTAAAAATAAACAATCATTTAAAGCGATAGTAAAAGATATTGAGAACGATGCTCTGAGAGAAATTTTGCAGTCTCAGGATATTGTTTCAATTTTAATTATTCCAATAGTACATCACGGAAAGTTTTGGGGATTTGTTGGTTATGATGATTGCTCTAATGAGAGATTTTGGTCGGAGGATGAGGTCGCTTTACTGCAAAGTTTTGCAACCAGTATTTCCAATGCCATAGAAAGAACACGTCTTGAACAGCATGCTTTGAAAGCAAAAGAGATTGCTGAAAATGCCACTAAAGCCAAATCTGAATTTCTTGCTAATATGAGTCATGAAATCAGAACACCTATGAATGCCTTTATTGGAATTTCGGGTTTGCTGGCTAAAACTCAACTCGATGAAACTCAAAGGAAATATATCAATCTGATCAGTGAGTCTTCTGAGCATTTAATCGCTATTGTCAATGACATCCTCGACTTGGAGAGATTCAATTTAGGTAAAATTGAAATGGAGAATATGCCATTTGATTTGAATGACAGAATTGAAAAGTCAGTTGAGTTGTTTCGATACAGAGCAGAAGAAAAAAATCTGAACATTCGTTTTCATTCTGAATTGAGCTCTGCTCCCGTAGTGATAGGCGATTCAAACAGATTGTCTCAAATGCTGAACAACTTAATTGGTAATGCAGTAAAGTTTACTCAAAAAGGCAACATAGATGTGTATGCCAGTGTAATTGCCGTTTCCACTGATATCTGCCTTGTAAAAATTGATATCAAAGATACCGGTATAGGAATTGAGCCCGGTCGTCTCGATAAAATTTTCAATCCATATGAACAAGGAGGTAAAGAAGTTGCACGATTATTTGGCGGAACAGGTTTGGGTTTAAGTATTTGTAAACAGATTGCAGATATGTGCAATGGCTCTATTTCTGTGCAGAGTGCAGTTGGTACAGGGAGCATATTTTCGATAGAAATCCCATTTCAAGTTTACAATGCGCAAAACATAAGTTTCGATGAATTGCAATTTGAAAATAACAACCAACAGATCCTTTCAGGAAAAACAGTTCTTGTAGCTGAAGATGTTGAAGTGAATCGTTTTCTTGTTCAAAGTATTTTGGAATCGCATGGCGCCAGTGTACTCATTGCAGTTAACGGACAAGAAGCTTGTAATTTAGCTCAAAGACAACAACTGGACTTGGTGTTAATGGATATTCAAATGCCGGTTATGGATGGAAAGGAAGCATTGCAAGTCATCAGAAAGACAGAAAAAAACAGAGATGTTCCGGTCATTGCTTTAACAGCGCATTTTCTGCAAGAAGAGAAACGTCAGTTTGTAAAAGCTGGATTTGATGATATACTTTCAAAACCATTTACTGAAAGACATTTAATCAATTCTATTAAGTCGTGTCTGCGAATTTCAAGTCATAAGCAAAGTATTCAACCGGATAAACTATTGTACAGCCTGGATTATCTCAAAAGTATTTCCAATGGTAAAAATGAGTTTGTTTATAAAATGAAGGAATTGTTTTTAGAGAACAGTCAACTTATGATAGATGAACTGAAATCGGGCTTGCAATTGGAAGATGCTGAAAAGATTAAAATAATGCTTCATAAACTTCAGCCGTCCATACATAATTTTATGATTGAAGAGGCTAAGGATTGGATAGAGAGGATCAGCAATCAAATTGAGTCTAAAGAATTCAATCAGGAATTTTATCAAAATACTGAACAACTGATCAGCATCCTTGAATCTGTGAGAGCAAGTATGCTTAATTGAATTTTATCATCAGCCCTGATGAATTATTCATAAATAGTTGTCAAGGTAAAGTCTGAATTTAATACAAAATCAAAAGGTTGTAATTGGTATTTATTTACATTTTATTGTCCTGATAATGTGGCGTTAATATTGTAGATTCAATGTTTTGAAAAAGTTTCCAACACATCAACATTTTCTCATGAAAACATTTACTTTTGCTCAAAGTGAAATTTGAAGGCAATTTAAGTGGTAAACTTCCTCAGGTAGGCAATTCTATTTTTTCAGTAATGTCTGCCCTGGCCAATCAACATGGTGCAATTAATCTTTCTCAAGGTTTTCCTGATTTTGATTGTCCGGATGAACTCAAACAACTCGTCAGCAAGGCCATGAATGCTGGTTATAACCAGTATGCACCTATGCCCGGATTGATGAGTCTAAGAGAAAAGATTGCATTAAAAACGGAAGAACTTTATTCGGCTGTTTACAATCCTGAAACTGAAATTACAGTGGTACCCGGGGCAACATTGGGGATTTTTGCAAGTATCAATGCTTTGGTGAGAGATAATGATGAAGTAATTGTCATTGAACCTGCATACGATTCATACATACCTGCTATTGAACTGGCAGGTGGTAAAGCCATTGTTTATGAAATGCAGTTCCCTGAATACAAAATTGACTGGGAACAGATAAAGAAGCTCATCAGCATCCGAACAAGGATGATTATCATTAACTCACCACACAATCCTACGGGTTCTACGTTTAGTTCGGAAGATATGCGCAAGCTCGAAAAACTGATTACCAATACGGATGTTATTGTGCTGAGTGATGAAGTATATGAACATATCATTTTTGACGGTCTCGAACACCAGTCTATCGCCAGATATCCAAAATTAGCCAATCGCAGTGTCATCATTTCTTCTTTTGGTAAAACGTATCACACCACTGGTTGGAAAATGGGCTATGTTCTGGCACCTGAAAATTTAAGTGCCCAAATTCGCAAGGTTTACCAATTCATGGCGTTTGCAGCCAACACACCAATTCAACATGCTTACGCTGAAATATTGGACAGAAAAGATTTGTATCTCGAACTGGGTCAATTTTATCAGCAAAAAAGGGATATGTTCAGAAAAGGTCTTAAAGGTTCAAAGTTTAAATTGTTCAATTGCAATGGCAGTTATTTTCAAGCTGTGTCTTATGAGAAGTTGGAAAATGCTGAACTTGGAGATCAGGAAATGGCAAGAAAGTTGACTATAGAGAAGAGCATAGCAACAGTTCCATTTTCATCATTTTATATGAGAAAAACGGATAACAAGGTTTTAAGACTGTGTTTTGCCAAGTCGGAAGAAACCTTAAACAGGGCATTGGAAGTACTATGCAACATTTAAATTTCACAGTCGTTCAAACCCATTTATACTGGGAAGATGTGGATGCCAATCTGGCACATTTTTCAATGAAACTGGAGGCTATTGCTCAAACTGATCTGATTATCTTACCTGAAATGTTTTCAACCGGCTTTAGTATGAAACCGGAAAAACTGGCAAGTGAAAGTCGCGATAAAACATTAGACTGGATGAAGGCTGTTTCAAAAGAAAAGCAAGCCGCCGTTACAGGCAGTTTTATGAACGAAGAGGATGGCAAATATTACAACACACTGGCATTTGTAAAACCCGATGGTGATATTTCGTTTTACCACAAAAGACATTTGTTTACACCCGGCGATGAGGCAAGGCATTATTCTAAGGGCAATGAACGACTGATTGTTGAATACAAAGGCTGGAAAATCTGCCCCTTAATTTGTTACGATTTAAGATTCCCTGTCTTCAGCAGGAACAATGTTGGATATGATTTGTTGATTTATGTGGCTAACTGGCCTGAAAAACGAAACTATGCCTGGCAACAGCTGTTAAAAGCAAGGGCAATTGAGAATCAATGTTACCTGATTGCCTGTAACCGAATAGGGGAGGATGGCACAGGAATGAACCATATCGGTAATTCGTGTATTGTCAATTTTATGGGAGAGGAAATAGGTTTTTCCAACGAAGATCAGTGTTATAGTTTCAATTTATCCAAACAACCTTTGGATGATTTCAGAAAGCAGTTTCCGGTGTTGGACGACCGCGATGATTTTAAGTTGGTTTAGCGTTCATTTTTCGTTTATAAGTTAATGCTTATTTTGGGCTTTGCCGTTTTTAATTCTCGATAATTATGGCAATTTTTGCATCAAATTTTATTCATGCCAAGCGTTTCCGAATTGCAGAACATTGCGTCACAGGTCAGACGTGATATTGTCAGGATGGTACATGCCGTTCAAAGTGGTCACCCGGGTGGGTCTTTAGGTTGTGCCGATTATCTCACCGCCCTTTATTTTCAAATCATGGAACACCATCCTGAGCGATTTACCCAGGAAGGTAAAAACGAAGATGTTTTCGTGCTTTCAAATGGGCATATCTCTCCAGTGTTTTACAGTGTTTTGGCAAGAAGTGGCTATTTCGATGTCAAAGAATTATCAACTTTCCGCAAATTAAATTCAAGACTTCAGGGTCACCCAACCACTCACGAAGGATTACCTGGTGTAAGAATTGCCAGTGGTTCACTGGGTCAGGGACTTTCAGTTGCTGCCGGTATGGCATTGGCAAAACGTATGAACGGCGACAAGCATGTCGTGTACGTGAACACCGGTGATGGAGAACTTCAGGAAGGTCAGAACTGGGAAGCTATCATGTTTGCCGGTCACATGGGATTAAGTAATATGATTGTGACGGTCGACTTCAATTTACAACAGATAGATGGTAATGTTATTGATATTATGAGTTTCAGAGAACTGAAGTCTAAGTTTGAAGCTTTCAACTGGACAGTGCTCGAAATGAATGGCAACGACATGCAGGATATATTGGATACCAATGCAAAGGCTAAAGAGATGCGCTCGGCTGGAAAACCAATCGTCATTATCATGCGTACTGAAATGGGGCACGGGGTCGATTTTATGATGGGCTCTCATGAATGGCATGGTATTGCTCCCAACGACGAACAATTGGCACGTGCTTTGAATCAGTTACCTGAAACGCTGGGCGATTATTAGACAAGATTATCGCAAAAATGGCGTTTGTTAAACAGTATATGAAGTCTATCTTTACCATTCTGATGCTGGCAGCATGGATGCAAGTCTCTGCCCAAACGCCAACCAAAACCAGAATTCTCATCATCTTCGATGCCTCGGGGTCTATGACTACCCCAATCGAAAACTCCACAAGAATTCAGGTCGCCAAAAAAATGGCCATAAAACTTATCGACTCACTTTCCAGTTTTAAAAATGTGGAAATAGCTTTAAGAGTCTATGGTCATCAAAAAACTGCCGACCAAAAAGACTGTAAGGATTCCAGATTGGAAGTGCCTTTCGCACCCAATAATCTGGTCATCATGAAAAAGAAAATTAACAGCCTGGTACCTAAAGGCTGGACGCCAATAGCCTATAGTTTACAGGAATGTGAGAAGGATTTCCCTGCTGATAAAGGTGTAAGAAATCTCGTCATCATTATAACTGATGGTTTGGAAGAGTGCACAGGCGACCCTTGCTTAATTTCACAAGCTCTTCAAAAGAAAGGTATTTTCCTTAAGCCATTTATTATTGGACTGGGCTCATCCGAACAGTTTAAATTCAAATTTGAATGTGCAGGTACATACTACGATGCCAATACTCAAAGAGATATTGATAATGTCATTGGGATTGTGGTTTCGCAAGCAATGAACGCCACCAGTTGTCAGGTGAATTTATTGGATAAGCAACTGCGCCCAATCGAAACCAATGTTTTGATGAGTATTTACGATGCCGGTACAAAGAAACTCATTTATAACTATGAACATACCATGAATGGAAGAGGTGTTCCGGATACTTTGTTTCTCGACCCCCTTCGCAAATACGATATCACCGTGCATACAATGCCTCCCGTGCATAAAACCAATGTTGAACTGGTAGTTGGAAAACACAATATCATTGCCATTGATGTGCCTCAGGGTAGTATAGCTTTTAACTGTGTGGGTAAAACCAATTATCCCGATCTAAAAGCGGTGATTACCATTCATGGTCAGCACCAAACCATCAATGTCCAAACGTTCAATACCACTAAACGATACCTTACAGGCATTTATGATTTAGAAATACTGACAGTCCCTCGTTTGTATTACGACAGTCTGATAGTTGATCAAAATAAAACCAGTACAATTACTATCCCACAGCCGGGCAGACTACAAATAAATAAAAGTCGTGACCTTGTATGTGGTATTTACAGAATGCAAAATGGCCAACTCGAATGGGTAGCAGATGTTGGAGATGAATATTATCAGACACTCATCATGCAGCCGGGTAAGTATATCATGATTGGAAGAAGCAAACCGGAAACACGCACTATTTATACCTTTGAAAAGGAATTTACCATTACATCAGCCAACACAACAGAAATTAACATATAATTCATGCAAGCTATAGCCGTATTAGGAAGCAATGACACAAGATCCGGATTTGGAGCCGGTTTATTAGAAGCAGGTAAACAAGATGAGAGAGTAGTTGCGCTATGCGCCGACCTAACTGGCTCGCTCAAAATGGATGCCTTTAAAAAAGAGTTTCCGGAAAGATTTTTTCAGGTAGGTATTGCCGAAGCTAATATGATGGGTGTGGCAGCCGGTTTGGCAACCGGAGGAAAAATTCCTTTTACCGGTACATTCGCTAACTTCAGCACTGGCAGAGTCTATGATCAGATTCGTCAAAGCATTGCATACAGTGGTAAAAATGTTAAAATTTGCGCTTCTCACGCTGGAGTAACTCTGGGTGAAGATGGTGCAACTCACCAGATATTAGAAGATATTGGATTGATGAAAATGCTGCCTGGTATGGTGGTTATCAATCCTTGCGATTTCAATCAGACTAAAGCGGCTACTATCGCCATTGCCAAACACGATGGTCCTTGCTATTTGAGATTTGGTCGTCCTAAAGTGCCCATCTTTACTGCACCTGATCAAAATTTTGAAATAGGGAAGGCCATTACCATTTACGAAGGAACTGATGTATCTATTTTCTGTACCGGTCATTTGGTTTGGAAAAGCATTCAGGCTGCTCAGGCTTTAGCTGAAAAAGGTATCAGTGTCGAAGTTATTAATATTCACACCATCAAGCCTCTTGATGAAAAAGCTGTTTTAGATTCTGTAAGAAAAACAGGATGTGTTGTCAGTGCCGAAGAGCACATGTATAACGGCGGATTAGGTGATAGCATTGCGCAATTGCTGGCACGCAATCTTCCAAGACCAATGGAATTTGTAGGAGTTAACGACACATTTGGTGAAAGCGGTACTCCGGATCAATTGATGGCTAAATACCATTTGGATGTTGTAGATGTGATAGCAGCAGCTGAAAAGGTCATTTCACGCAAGTAAAGCAGATTTTTAGCCTGTCGTATTCTTTTAAGGCAGCATTGACTTTGTTTAATTAATCTATTTTTTATAGAATAGTTTTAAGATTTTTTGTTAATTAGGCGACTTATACATTGATTTGTTCCACTAAACGGAATAATCATGAAAGTATTAAAGTACATTTTATTTGGTGTGTTGGGGATAGTTGTCCTGGCCGCCATTGCAGCACTCTTTATGAAAAAGGATTTCCATTTTGAGAAATCAGCAGAAATCAATGCACCCAAAGACGTGGTGTGGGAGTATGTTTCAAAATTCAGTAAACACGAAACCTGGTCACAGTGGAAGAAAATGGATCCAAAAATGAAAGTTGAGTTGAGTGGAGTTGATGGCACTGTAGGAAGCAAAATGAGTTGGACAAGCGATCATTCGCAGGTGGGCAATGGTTCACAAACCATCAGCAACATTATACCTGGTGAGCGTGTAGATGTTCAGTTGGATTTTGGTGACAATGGTAAACCGACATCCTTCTATACTTTTTCGGGTGATTCAACAAAGTGTAAAGTAACCTGGGGTATGGACATGCACATGAATTATCCGTTTAACATCATGGGACCAATGATGGATGGCTGGATGGATGAAATGTTCGTAACAGGATTGAACATGTTAAAAGACGCATCAGAGCAGAGGAAGTAATTTTTTTCGTATATTCTAAAATTGGTGGTTAGCGATAGCCACCTTTTTTTTTGGAAAAAAAATCAATTAGGCTTGATTAAATATAAAATATACTAGGATTTTGAGATATTTAAATCTTAGTGGAGAATCAGCACTTTTCTGTACACTATATTTCCCTCGATAAGAAACCTAAAGATATATATGCCTTCCGTAATTTCAATCAGTTGTTCATTTTCAAAATTCGCAATGAATTTCCCCTGAATATCATAAATATCTAGTATGTAATTTTTATTTGTTTGAATGTTTACATTTCCATAACTGGGGTTAGGGAAAATATTAATCACTTCTGAAAAAACAGGTTTTCGAAGCGTCACGAATGAATCCTTATTCAAATTGATGATTGTAGGGTTAGGCAATTGAATAGTAGAACTGCTCAGTGCTTTACTACAAAGAGTATCGTAATTCTTGACTATGTTTGTTTTAGTGAAGGGAGTCAGGTCATAATTGTACTTGTAGCAAAAGAGGTCGTAATTATCATCAATTCTGTTCATTCCCCCAATTGTAATAATTTTGTCATCATGCGTCTTTATAATGCTTAAGGTATACGAGACCTTGTTTCCAGGATTTTCAAATTGAGAACAGATCACATTGGCGTTTGAGTCTATGATAAAATTTAACCCATGAACTAAAAATGGTTGATTTAAGTCGGGGCCATAATTACTAATAATAGCAAATCTATTTGAATTTAACCTTATCATTTTATTTCCAGCTGCGAATCTGGAAGTATCATTAATTATCTTGTGCCATCCTGAATTATCATAATTTTTGGTTATCATGACGGAGCCATAGATATTTTTGTTAGGATTTGGGTGTAAATTAGCACTAAGTGTCAAGAAATTGTACTCATTTGAATCAATATAGCAAAAGTCAAAACTTTGAGATTCAAATGTTGTATCACTTAAATAATAATACTGTTTATTAAATACATTTAAATTAGAATCAAGTTCCAATAATATTCCCTTATCTATTCCCTTGTAAGGATCTTTAAACAATCCAAAAACGCCTGTAAACGCAATTATTTGAATGGTTTTATCCTTTTTAATGTATATCTTATTTGTGAAAATTTCTGTCAGGGTCCTGTTTCTGACCATGTTCCCATCGTTATCAAGAATTGCCATCGTAATATAATTGCTGTTCAAATAGGCGAAACTCACTAACAATTTTCCGTTATATTCAAGTACATGGTCTATTCTGTTATAGCTGCTTGGTTCATTGTAAACATTAAACCAAATGGGCTCGAAACAACTGTTTAATTTCAATAAAAACGGATCACCTCCGTCAATTGATGTGTCAATAGCTTGAGTACTTCCACATAATATATAACCGCCATCTTTCAATTCTATGATATCGGTTGTTTCAAAAAATCTGTTTTTATATTGGAAATTCTTTTTCCAGAGCAAGTCACCATTTACGTTCAATTTGTAAAGGAAAATGTCTTTATGGATATCAATGTCTGAGACTGGAAAAATCAAACCATGATCGTAAGATTCTATTATACTCAATGGAGCATTTCTACCATCTCTCCGTTCAGTAAACTTCCAAGTCTGACCAAACATTAGACTTGGAAGCATTAAGATTATTGATAAAAAATGCCTGACTTTATTCATTATTGTTTATAGACTATGCTATACATGACACGATTACAACTAATATTAAACTTCCTATTTAAATCCATTGGATAAGTCAGGCTAAGTTAATATTTGCATTGATAATTTTCAACTTTATGTTAAAATCAGTGCAAGAATTTGAATTTCATTCGGATAGGTTTTAATTTAGATAATATTAGATGCCTACCCCTCACCTTTTTGACTTGATCCTTTATTCCCTTCAAATGTAATTAGAAATAAAAAAGCCGAGACGCTTGATGCATTTCGGCTTTTGGGGGTGATCAATGGGGCTCGAACCCACGACCTTCGGAACCACAATCCAACGCTCTAACCTACTGAGCTATGACCACCATTTTTGGGATTGCAAATATAGTATTTTTAAAAGATTATCAAAAGATTTTTTCAGAATGGATATCCAATTCCGAAATTGAGTATCGAATACTTTGTGAAGTATTTATTGCGCGCAAATTCCTTGATAACCCAGGTCTGTCCTATAGGTTTCTCAGGGTTGTGAATCTGCATGCCCCAATCTAATCTGAACAGGAAAAACTGAAAATCGAAACGCATGCCTATGCCGGTATTGGCTGCAATTTCACTGGCAAATGTTTTCAGTTTAAAGAGCTTTAAAGGGTCGGTATTGTTGACGTTCCTTATCAGCCACACATTGCCCGCATCAAAAAACAGAGCACCTTCCAGTTTGTTGTTTAATATATCAAATCTGTATTCGGCATTGGCCTGTAAAATTAAGTCTCCGGCTCGGTCAATCCTGAAATTCTTTGAACTCTCGTAGTAGGCACCAGGACCAATGGTTCTTGGACGCCATGCTCTCAATGAATTGGCTCCTCCTATAAAAAACAATTTATCAAATGGGGTGACTTTTTCGTTCCAGTAAGGATATGTAACACCCATATTAAAACGAACTGCTGTTGAGTTATTTTCATCGAGCTCGGTACTGCACCTTGCGTCAATCTCACTCTTGGCATAATTGTAATAATTGACATTAAATAATTTATAAGAGGTGTCTTTTTGGTCTTTTGTATCAATGATACGACGCGCTATTCTGTGAATATTGCCGCCTATTTCAAGCACATTGCCTCTAATGAAAAAATGCGTTTTGCTTCGGGTCCACAATCGGTCGGAATACAGGAAATTTAAACCCGTTGCTGTAATTAAGTTATTGGCAAATAACCTTCTGATAAACGCACTGTCTGTTCGTTTTGAAATATCAATTCCTAATGTATTTTTACTAAATGACATTTCTAGCATATTGAAGAACCAGGTGGCTTTTCTGGTCTGAATCTGATATTGATAAGTCAATGGCAAAATACGCCTTACATAGTCAGGGTTATATTCATAAAGAAATGAAAGATTAAAGTTGGTTTTAATAGACCTGATTCTTGGTTTGGTTCTGTTCCATTCTTCGAGTATGGAAAGTAAACTGGATTTTGGAATAGACAAGCGCAAGTTTAAACTCTGCTGAATGGCAGGATTAAAATATTTCAGTTTGTTGTCATTGGTATCTCTGAACAACTGAGTTTCGAGTCGGGTATTGGCACTGATTTCAAATAATTCGGCATTGCGGAACAGATTTCTGTGTGTCCAGATTAAACTGTTCGCCACACCATAGGAATTACCAAGATTGATGTTTTGAATTCGGTTCAGCTGTGAGATAATTCCCTGTGGTTCTATTGTAAACGATTGTCTGTAATTGGTCTTTAAAATGATGAAGGCATCGAGTCCTTGCAATGAATCATTTCTGGATGTTCTGAACGTAATATCTATGAATTTAAATATAGGTAATTCTGCAAGACGGGTATAGGTTTTTTCGACTTCTTCCAGTTGAAAAAAATCGCCTTCTTTAATGGTTATATTTTTAGCAATTACATTGGGTTTCATCGGAAAGCCATTGAACTGAAAATTGATGTTCTGAAAGCGGAAATAGTCTGAAGGAACATGCGTTTCTGAATCGTTTTCAAAACGGACATTGACGGTTTTGATGAACTTTCTCATGAATCGCTCGTCATCACTTTTATTGGCTACTGAAATGATAACATGAACCGTATGATTGGTAATGGATGTATCTAATTCAAAATCTATATAGTCCTTATTGAAATCATAATATCCATTGTTCTTTAATACATTAGTCAACCTGGTTCTCTCAAGAGCAATTTTATCTACATCTATTACTTGTCCGGGTACTAAAAAGGAACTACTCATGTTCTCATTCAGGAACTGGTCAATTTCTGCATCGTCGGCAGATAGACTGACTTTATCTATCAGATAGGCATTCCCAGGGCTGATATAGTAAGTAACAATGGCTTTCTTTTTTCGGTATTCGATGGAATGACTGATGCGCACATTGTAATAACCTTTTGAAAAAAGATAGTTTTGAAGATTCTGTTCAGATTTAGCAATTTCGGAAGTGTCTAATAAAACAGGTGCTTCTCCACGGTTTCTGAGAAATGTTCTGAATTTATTGTTTTCGCTTTTTTCGGGATGTCTTTTATTGGAACCTAAATTATACAATCCAAGGTGAAACCGTCCTAGCAATAAAATTCTTCTATTGGGTTTGTGCTTAATGTACAAAGCCTTGTCATCATCTATTTTAGACAACAGTTTGTTGAAAATAGTGTTGCCTGTATCCAGTGTCTTCAGTTTGTTTTTCACCAATAAGTGTTTACCTTCGGGCACTAATTTGGTAGTCTTGCAAGACGCGATGACCACTATAGTCACGACTGCCAGTATTCGCAGAACATGATGAGTAAAGCCACCGTTAAATATGTTAAAAGTCTTCAAGATAAAAAACAAAGACAAAAATATAGCCAATTTATAGTAGAGGGCGAAAAAAGTATTACCGAATTGTTGAAAAGCGATTTCAAAATAGTTAAATTATTCGCTTTAGAGTCGTTTTTAAGTCAATTAAAGTTCAATAAAAAGGAATTCGAATTAGTGCCAGTAACGGATGATGAACTGAAACAAATGTCATCTCATCAGGCTCCTCAAAAAGCTCTGGCAATTGTTGAAATTCCTGTTTATGACAATATACAATCATGCAGTCCTGTTGTTTTAGGGTTAGATGAAATTCAAGATCCGGGGAATCTGGGTACCATCATACGAATAGCAGATTGGTACGGTATCAGTCACGTGTTTTGTAGCAAAGGCAGCACAGATGTTTACAATCCCAAATGCATCAATTCAACTATGGGTAGTTTTTTAAGAGTTAAAGTTGTTTATGGTGATTTAAAATCGTATGCGGAAAATTTGTCAAAACCCATGATGGTAGCAGTGCTGAATGGTCAGAATATACATCAGGCAAAATTACCAAAATCAGGTATGCTGATCATTGGCAATGAAGGTCATGGTGTCAATCCGGGAATAATAGAATCGGCTAAAATCAAATTGAGTATTCCAAGATTTGGAGGTGCCGAATCTCTGAATGCAGCTGTAAGTACTGCAATACTCTTGGATAACCTTATACGATAAGATTTATTGTTGCTTAGCCGGGCACTTCCGGTATTTCTACTTTAAGGTCGCCGTGACCATCGGCAAAACTGATATTGAGATACACTGTAGATGTCTTGTCATTGATTTCTTTAAAATCGAAATTATCTAGTCTCAGTGCTTGTTTTAATGAATCGTAAAGGGCCTTAATTTTATCTGATTGAACATCGATATGCAGACTTAATCCTAAATCTGAGAATTGTTTAAACTCCAGAATGTACCCGAATTCACCAATAATTTTCTCGCAAGACTGAATAACGTTAATGCGCTCACCGTGACCTATTGCACTCCAAAATACAGAATTGGAAATGTGCGATTTAAAAAACTCATCCATAGTTTAAGTTAGATTGATTCTTTCCCTTTTTCAAAATTATATAATTAGTTTTAATAAAAACAAAAAAAGCCTCGCGATTGTGCGAGGCTTTTTTATCAATTTCTTGTTTTCGATTTACTATTTGTCTTTACAACAGGCTTTTGGCTCTTTTGCACTTTTATCTTTACAGCAAGCTTTTTGTTCGCCTTCTGCTTTGTGTTTGCATGATTCACCATTCATACCGGCGCAAGCTTTACCGTCGCCATGATGGCCGCAAGCTTCACCTTTACCACACGACTCACCACCCATGTGTTTGCTTGCACAGGTTTCACCGCAGTTTTTCATGCACTCTTCTTTGCTGGTACATTTTTTACCGCAAGATTCCATGCATTCGCCAACAAATTCACCTTTATCATTGTACAGGCTCATGCAATAAGTTTTGCAAGCTGAATCACAACCCATGCTATCGCAGTATTTAGCACACTCATCTTTAGTCATCGTAGCACATACTTTGATATCGCATTTATCCATGCTCATACCGTGGTGCATACCTTTATCAGCGCAGCAAGCTTCAACTTTGTCTTTTTTGCAGCAGTCGTCTTTAGCAGCAACATGACCACCATTGACTGAAATATGAGGAGCAATTACCAATGATACGATACTCATCAATTTGATCAGAATGTTCATTGAAGGACCTGAAGTATCTTTGAATGGATCACCAACAGTATCACCTGTAACTGAAGCTTTGTGAGGCTCAGATTTTTTATAGAAAGTTTCGCCGTTGATAACAACACCTTTTTCGAATGATTTTTTAGCATTGTCCCATGCACCACCGGCATTGTTTTGGAAAATACCCATTAACACACCACTTACAGTAACACCTGCCAGTAAACCACCCAGGATTTCAGCAGATGATGTTCCAGGGAAAACATTGTTGAAACCAAAACCTACTAAAACCGGAACGATTAAGGCAATAGCTCCAGGAGCCAGCATTTCACGGATAGATGCTTTAGTTGAGATAGCCACACATTTTTCGTACTCAGGTTGTGCTTTGTACTCCATGATGCCCGGAATTTCTCTGAACTGACGTCTAACCTCGTTTACCATATCCATTGCAGCTCTACCTACCGCAGCAATTGCCAAAGAAGAGAAGATGAATGGAATCATACCACCAATAAATAAAGCAGCTAAAACAGGTGCTTTGTAAATATCTATCGCATCAATACCAGCAACACCAACAAATGCAGCAAATAAGGCTAATGAAGTTAATGCAGCAGAAGCAATTGCAAAACCTTTACCTGTAGCGGCAGTAGTATTACCAACAGCGTCCAGGTTGTCAGTTCTTTCTCTTACTTCAGGAGGCAACTGACTCATTTCAGCAATACCACCAGCGTTGTCAGCTATCGGACCGAAAGCATCAATAGCCAATTGCATGGCAGTAGTGGCCATCATACCCGCAGCTGCAATAGCAACACCATACAAACCTGCAAATGAATAGGAAGTAACAATACCTGCAGCAAGCACTAAGATTGGAATTACAGTGGATTCCATACCTACAGACAAACCGCCGATAATATTGGTAGCGTGACCAGTACCTGATTTTTCGATGATTGATTTTACCGGACGTTTACCCATTGCAGTGTAGTATTCGGTAACGATACTCATCAAGGCACCAACTATTAAACCGATGATAATGGCAATGAAGATACCACTTCTGGTAAATTCGAAACCTCTTAAATTAAGTGTTGTATCAGGGATAAGGAAGTTGACAAGGAAGTAAGAAGCTATGGCAGTCAGGATAATAGACGACCAGTTACCCATATTTAATGCTTTCTGAACTGAATCAGTTTCGTTTTTAACGCTTACGAATAATGTACCGATGATTGAGAATATCAATCCCATACCAGCAATTAACATTGGCAACAGGATAGGGGACAGACCCTGGTAATTGTCAACCACAGAGATTTCCTGACCCAATACCATTGTAGCCAGAATAGTTGCAACATAAGAACCAAATAAGTCGGCACCCATACCGGCAACGTCACCTACGTTATCACCTACGTTATCGGCAATAGTAGCAGGGTTTCTGACATCGTCTTCAGGAATACCGGCTTCCACTTTACCAACCAGGTCGGCACCAACGTCGGCAGCTTTGGTATAGATACCACCACCAACACGGGCAAATAAAGCGATGGATTCAGCTCCTAATGAGAAACCGGCCAAAACTTCAATTGCACGGGTTAGACCTTCGTTATTGGAAGGGTCCGTTACAAATGTGTAATAAAATACAATGAACAATGAACCTAATCCTAAAACAGCTAAACCTGCAACACCTAGTCCCATAACGGTACCGCCAGTAAAGGACACTTTCAGGGCTTTAGCTAAACTGGTTCTTGCAGCTTGAGTGGTACGGACGTTCGCTTTGGTAGCGACTTTCATACCGATGTAACCTGCAACTGCAGATAAAACAGCTCCGATTAAGAAGGCAACAGCAATGATTGGACTTGAGTTAGCGGCTTCAATGGAACCACTCCATGCCAGCAGTATAGCTGCTATAATGGCAAAATAGCTGAGGATTTTCCACTCTGCCTTGAGAAAAGCCATGGCGCCATTGGCTATGTATCCAGCCAGACGGTTCATGTTCTCATCCCCGGTTTCCTGTTTGTTAACCCAGGCCGATTTAACAGCCATCACCAATAATCCGATAACTCCTAATGCCGGAATCAGATATAGAATGTTCATGTTCATATGTTATTTGATATCCAAATTTAAAGGGTGCAAAAATAGGAAAATACTTTTAATATCTACGTTTTTTATACGACGATAGAACCGAAATATAAATTACATATATTTGTTTTTAACTATCAGATAGACAGAGTGATAGAATTCTTCTGTCCTCCTGACACGCTATTTTCCCGCAATTTATTTAACTTTATATTAACAGCTTATATGCTTTTTCATGCCCCTCTTAAATTAATTATTTTCTAATTATAGATAGAGTTAGAAGGAGTGAATTAATATACCGATTTCTACATGCTGGCACCCAAAGCCACCGAGGCACAATTCAGCATTTCAACCTTTCAGCAGCGTTAGCGTTCAGCTTTCCCGAGACTTAAAAGTTTCGTTTTTTAACGCAGATGTCGCAGATAATTTAATAGTCGTTTTATTAAATACAGATTTAAATGAATGAGATTATTTTTTTTTGGAACTATCCGCCTAAGGCGGAGGGATGGCGCTGAAGGATTCGCAGATGATTGAGGGTTTCTTTAATTGATTTTGGGATTGCACAAATAGATTAAGGATAATTAAGTTCTGTGAAGTTCTGCGTCAAAAAGAGTCCTTAGCTTTTAAGAACTATTAACTGTTGCTTTCCACAAAGCTTTCAGCGATATCTGCCGGTATCCTGCTTAGCAGGTATACCGGAACAAATCCAAATAAATGAAAAAAATATAAAATAAAGTTCTGTGAAGTTCTGCGTCAAAAAAGTCCATTCTTTTTTTAACCACAGTTCAGTCCCCAACGAACCGCGACACAATTCAGCTATTCAGCAGCGTTAGCGTTCAGCTTTCCCTTTCTATACTATCCTTCCATCCTCCATCATGATGATTCGGTCAGTACTGTCTGCAAAATCCTGATCATGTGTGACAATTAATAAGGTTTGACCAAATTCAGACGAAAGCTCTTTAAAAATATCAAAAACTATCTGACTGTTTTTCTTGTCCAGGTTACCTGTGGGTTCGTCTCCTAAAATGATGAGCGGATCGTTAATTAAAGCACGGGCTATGGCTACTCTTTGTTTTTGACCACCGGATAACTGATTGGGACGTTTGAACGCCTCCTGTTCAATATCCAGAATTTTAAGCTTTTCCATGGCCTTGCTTTCTATCTCTTCTTTAGAATATTTGTTGAGTTTTAAAGCTGGTAGCATCACATTTTTTAAAACACTGAATTCGTTTAACAGGTAGTGGAATTGAAACACAAAACCTATTTTCTCATTTCTAACCCTGGCTAAATCGGCTTCCTTGCGGTTATTCATAGAATGCCCGTCAATAAATAACTCACCCTCATAATCAGTGTCCATAGTTGACAAAATATACAATAATGTTGACTTACCGCAGCCTGATTTGCCTGTAATAGAAACAAATTCGCCTTTGTCAATACTAAAATTAATGGATTTCAATACCGGAATCGTGATCGGATCGTGAAAATACTTGATTATCTCTTTGGTTTCCAGAATCTTACTCATTTTCCTCTAATGATTATAACCGGGTCTATTTTACTGGCTTTTCTGGCAGGGAACAATCCTGCTAAGTATGTGGTAATCAGTGAAAATACAATGCCAATGATATAATATTTTGGATTGTAGTCAACCGGATAAGTGTCAATTGTTGGCAAAGCACTGGTTTTAAATGGAATCTGGTCTATGCCATTTGACAGTAAAAAACCTAATCCCAATCCTGCTAATCCGCCAAAAAATCCAATACTCAATGCAATCGAAATAAAGATTTGTCGCACATCTTTACCTGAAAAACCTGTGGCTTTCAGAATAGCGATGGAGTCCATTTTTTCGTAAATCATCATGTTTAGAATATTGTATATCCCGAATCCAGCCACTATCAGAAGTGTAATTCCAACAGCATACGAAATGGTAGTTCGCACTGAACTACCGGTTTCAAATTGTGCATTGGCAGTTTGAATGTCTTCGGCATCTATTTCGAACATTTTTGCATACTCTTTTGCTACTTTTGGTGCAAGTTCTATGTTCCACAATTTCACCTGCAAATCGGTGATATACGAATTAGGTTTACCCAGTATTTTTTGAGCTGTACTGATGGAGGTATAACTTTGAATCTTATCAATATCTGCTAGTCCCGACTGGAAAAAGCCAACCACTTTTAATTGCACCCTGTCACCTTTTGCCGTGGTTATTTGAATAACATCTCCAACTTTGGCCAGCATTTTATCTGCTGCACCTTTTCCTAAAACAATGCTGTTCGGAACATTTTTAAGATTGACATAATCGCCTCCAACAACATAATCCTGAAAGAAGTACAATTTACTCTCGGCTTCCACATCTATGCCATTGATAACACCGGTTAAATCGACTGCACCAACATTGTAAAAAACCTGAGCAGTAATTTTGGGTGCAATACCTTTGACTCTTTTATCCTTTTGCAGGTAACTCATAATGGCACCAATGTTTCTTATTTCAGGTTTTCCAGAATAAGGCTTTATTGATTCAATGAAATTATGCCCCGAATCATTGGTTGAAGATTGTTCGATAGGTTGAACTGGGCTGGGTTTAATTTCGTTGTAGAGCTTAATATGAGGCGTTCTGTTTAAAATTAAACCATCCAGTAAATCATTCAAACCGTTCATAAAACCCAGCAATGTAATGAACATGGTGATACTGAAAGTCACTCCAATTGCAGCTACAAGTGTTTGTTTCCATCTCGCCTTAAGCAATTGTAAAGCAATATCGTATATCAGACTGAAGTTTTTCATTCGGGAATGCTCAATTCTTCATTTTCACTTATACCCGAAATGATTTCCACTTTGTTAAAATCTTTGAGTCCGGTCATCACACGTTTTCTGTTGCCTTCTTTGTCCAGGACAAATGAATCGTTGACAAGATAAGAACGCGGAATAGTCATGACTCTCTCTTTGCTGTTTAGTAAAATATTTGCTTCAACAGTTAAATTGGGATATAAAACCGGAGGCTTTTCAATAAATTCAGCTTCTACCAGGAAGGTTTTTGTTCTCTCATTCATGATAGGGTGAATGCGTGTCACCAAGGCTTTGAATGCTTTTCCTTTATAACTGTCCAAAGTAATAAAAACTGTTTGTCCTTTCTTTACTTTGACAATATCGTATTCGTCTACCTGCAATTGAATAATAAATTCGGTAGAGGAGCCAACAACAGCAACAGGGGTCTGCTGATTAACCATTTCGCCACTTTCCTTGAGTATGGTGTATACTTTTCCGCTGATATGACTTCTTACAATTCTGTCATCATCGGTGCTGGCTGTAATTTGTAAACTTTTTCTGCTCTGTTGCTCACTGAATTTAATTTGTTTAATCAGTTCACTTAAACGCAATAAAGCTGATTCGAGATTGGTTTTTGAGTTCTGATAGGCCAGTTCACTTTGTTCGACCTGAAGTTTACTGCCTATATTTTGCTCCCATAAGGTCAATTGTCTTACATATAACAAAGAGTCTTGTTGAAGTTTTTTTCTTGCCAGCGAAATACCGGTTTTTAACTCTTTAATTTTCTCCTGATTATTCCGGCTATCGGCAAACTCAGCCGCAATAGCTGCATTCTCTCTGCTGAGTCTGCTGCTTTCATTAGTTATCGAAAATAAAGGAGAGTTTTTCGCAACAGAATCACCTTCCAAAACAAAAATCTGATCGATGGTTCCTGATACTTTTGGAAAAACCTGATACTGATTTTTGCTGACAACAGAACCAGATGCATAAACAGATTCTGTAATGGATTCGATACTGGGTTTATAAGTAGGTGTTTTCTTGTTGCAGGCTCCAATAACGAGCAATAGAATTCCGGACAACCATAGTTTATTCACGATTCAAATTTATATATAAATTTAAGGAATTAAACAGATTGAAATCAGTATTGTTTGAAATAATCAAAAAAAAATTAAGGCATTGAAATCGTGATATTAATGCGCTTTAGTCCATCTTCAGCAAGTCTTTGCTTAGGATCGAGTTGAAGTGCCATTTTATAATCATTGTATGCACCAGTGTTGTTGTTGGTCTTTTCTTTCATGGCACCTCTCAGAGTATAGGCATCAGCATATTCAGGAGATAAATCAATTGCCTGGTCGAGGTAAGTAATGGCTTTGTTGTAATCGCCAAATAAGCCGTGAATATAACCAAGGTTATAGCGACAAAGGATATGAGCAGGATTGAGTCTAGCCACAGATTCGTAAAGAATAACGGCATCCTTGAATTTGTTCTCTCTTTGCAGATACAAACCTTTGGCATACTGAGCTTCGTCACTGTAAGCATTAATCTTCAAAGCTTTATCAAATAATTCTAATGCTCGCTTATCCTTCCATTCGGCATAGATATTACCCAGTTGCATGATTGCATTGTAATGTTTGTCATCGTACACAAGTGTTCTTTCAAACAATTGTATCGCAGTTGTAGTATCGCCTTGTTCCTTTGCAATCATTCCAAGAAAAAAGTATGGAGCAGGATTGGAAGGGTCAACTTTGTTGATGGACATATACATTGCTTTTGATTCATTGTATTTTTGTTTGGCAAGCAGAAGCTTAGCCAGTTCAAACTGAATGTCAATTTTTAAATTCTTTCCATCATTGGTGGAGGGGACAAGACTGAGGGCTCTGCTGTATTGTTTTTCGGCTTCCAGTGCATTGGCTGTATCACCGGCCATCATGTAATTGCCTTTATAAAAATAATAAAGTGGGTTGACTGAATCGAGATGTATGGCAAAGTCAATATCAAGCAAAGCCTGCTTAAAATTATCTTCCTGAAAAAAAGCATTCGAACGTCTGTAATAAAGCTCTGCATTTTCAGGACTTTCATTGATTTTTTTGCTAATGCTCCTGATGTCGGCCGAGTAAGTCGTATCAGTATCGGAGATGAAGCGGGCATTGTTCTTCTTCTTGCAGGAAGGGACTGAAGCCAGCAAAATCAACGTCAAAATAGAGAAACAAAGCGTTTTACAGTATAACATATTACAAAAATTCGTTAATTTTACCCACAAATTTATACTTATTTATGCCATTTTATCACAAGGCCGGAAAATTTCCGGAAAAAAGACATATACAGTTCAGGAAAGACAGTGGAGAATTGTACTCAGAAGAGCTCGTCAGTACAGAGGGTTTCTCAAGTACATATTCTCTGGTTTATCATTGTCATCCGCCCACTTTGGTTCGCTCTATTGGTCAACCAACTAATGTCGCTCCCAAAGCTGCCGTGGCAAACAATATGCAAAACAGAAGCTTCCTGACTTTTAATGTTGAACAAAAAGATGATTTTCTCGAAAGCAGAGTCATTCAACTTTTTAACAACGATTTATACATCACTTCCGCAGCTCCGCGTCAATCTATGAACGATTACTTCTATAAGAACGCAGATGCTGACGAAGTATTGTTTATTCACGAAGGAAGCGGTACATTAAAAACACTTTATGGTGAAATCAGATTCGAATATGGCGATTATCTGGTAATTCCCAGAGGTGTCATTTACCAGTTGGAATTCAACGACCAGAATAACCGACTTTTCATCACCGAATCTTTCAGTCCGATCAGGCCACCTAAACGCTACCTCAATAATATGGGGCAGTTTCTCGAACATTCCCCATTCTGCGAAAGAGATATCAAATTGCCTGCTAACTTAAAAACTCATGATGAACACGGAGATTTTAAAGTCATCATCAAAAAAGGCGATGAACTTTTTCCTTATGTCTATGCCACACATCCATTTGATGCGATAGGTTGGGATGGTTACCACTATCCTTATGGATTCAGTATTCACAACTATGAACCTATTACCGGCAGAATTCACATGCCACCACCGATTCACCAAACTTTTGAAGGGCATAATTTTGTGATTTGTTCTTTTGTTCCGCGTTTGTTCGATTACCATCCTCAGGCGATTCCGGCTCCGTACAACCACAGCAACGTCGACTCAGATGAGGTTTTGTACTATGTCGATGGTGACTTTATGAGCAGAAAGCACGTTGAAAAGGGTATGATTACCTTGCATCCTAAAGGCATTCCGCATGGTCCACATCCCGGAACAGTAGAGAAAAGCATTGGTGCCAAAGAAACCCGCGAACTGGCCGTAATGATCGATCCATTCTATCCTTTACAAATAACTCAGGCAGCGATGTCGGTAGAAGATCCGGGGTATTATAAGAGTTGGGTGGAATAGGGGAAGCTGAATCGCTGCGCTGCTGAATAGCTGAATAGCTGAATAGCTTCGCTGTTAAGTCGTGTAGCTTCGCTGTTAAGTCGTTGAGTCGTTAAGTCGTTAAGTCGTTTTGCTTGTCGATTAGCATTAAGATTCTCATAATCTATACCACTAAACATCTTTGTCGCTTCCGTAGGCGTCGTCGTTACCTATCAGCCTCAGGCTGATCGCGATGCTTAAGTCGTATTGCTTGTCGATTAGCTTAAAGATTATACATAATCAAAGTCCCGGAGGGGCGGCGGTTTCATAGCAAACATAATGGAGAACGATACAAAGTCCCGGAGGGCATAGGCGTCAACTTAAGATAAAATATTTAATTGTTGACTGTGGTTAGTCCTTTTTTTTCTGTCTTCATATGAGCAATATTTTATTATATTTTCTATAATTTTTCTAGGATATTTTCTTCCTTGAATGGTTAGTAGTT
>CAUJCT010000005.1 GCA_963169345.1 Bacteroidota bacterium | reverse complement strand
AGCTGTTTTAGGTACAAGAGATTGTTCTGACCTTGTAATTATTTCAAATGATATTGAGCGTTTGAAAGTTTTTTGTAATGGTGATGTTGAGATTAATAATAATTTACGTGTTGATAAGAATGTGAATGTACAAAAAGACCTCTCTGTTGCCGGCAATGTTGAATTAAATACACCTTCTGTCAAGTTAGGTTTGCAATATACCAATGTAAATGGTAGCCTTACTGTGACAAATGGTCAGCCGACTCACTTGACCGGAACATTGACAGTTGATCAGGACACTTGGTTAAAGGCACGATTGACAGTTGACAAAAGTGCTGATATAAATGGTCCGTTTTCTGTTCTTAACGGTTCTCCGACCTATTTAAGCGGAACTTTAACCGTTGATGGATATACTTGGTTGAAAGATAGGTTGCGAGTGGATAAAAGTACAAATCTGAATGATTCTTTATCGGTCAATAACGGTTCTCCGACCTATTTAAGCGGTACTTTGACAGTCGATAGATATACTTGGTTGAAAGATAGACTTCGAGTAGAAAAAAGCACTAATTTAAATGATACTTTATTTGTGAATAATGGTGCACCAACATTCTTATCCGGTACATTGGGAGTCGATAAAAGTGCGATTTTTAAAGATCAGGTGTTGATGATTAATCCGACATATCAAGCAAATAGTATTTCAACCGGAACATTGGTCGTTTCCGGTGGAGTAGGGATAGCAAAAAATCTCTATGTAGGCGGTGAATTTCATAGCCTTGGTCCTCTTAAAGTTGAATCTACACTTGATGTAAGCGGGGCTTCAAATTTTTACGGCTTTTTCACGGCTCACAAGTATTCAATATTCAAAAGTGGCGTTAAGATAGAAGGTGCGTTGAAATTGGATTCTGCTTTAGTTGTTGATGGGGCAGTAACTTTTAATAATACATTGAAAGTCAATGGTTTTACTAATTTGAAGGGGATGAGGGCAGATGGTCAAGTTACCATTCATGCTTCATTTCCAAAGGATGGAGATAACTATGATTATTATCCCTTGCGGGTAGAGGGCAGCCCTCAGGGTATAGCGATTAAACTCACAGAAGGGACAGTGAATAATTCCAATAACTTTGCAACCTTTTATAATAGTTCAGGCAGTGCAGTGGGTGCTATTGAAGGCGAGACACAATCAGAAAGAACATCTGATCCCGAATTTGCATTTAATGAAGCAATTTTGATAGCCTCAGAAGTTACAGCCGGTATTAATGTTGGGCTTGCAGCTATACCAGTTATAGTTGGTGGGTTAGGTGTTTCAACAGGGCCATGTGGAGCATGCTTGGCAATGGCAGCTGCTGATTTAGCCTTAGCTACAGCCAATTTGGTAGCATTTAATGTATTTGCAACCCAAAATATTGGTGTAACTTATTCATCCGGTTCTGCTGATTATGCTGAGTGGTTGGAAAGAAGCAATCCAGCTGAAAAAATAACTCCGGGCGATATTGTTGGCGTATATGGCGGAAAAGTAACAAAATACACCGGAGATGCTCACCAATTGATGGTTATCTCGACCAAGCCGGCTATTCTCGGAAATGTACCGGATGCCGGTACTGAATACTTGTATGAAAAAGTTGCATTTTTAGGCCAAATACCTGTTAAAGTAAAAGGATTGGTTATGACTGGTGATTATATTTTGCCTTCAGGAATGAATGATGGCGTAGGTGTAGCAGTTTCTGCAAATGAAATAAAGCCTTCTCAATATAAAGAGATTGTGGGAGTTGCCTGGTCTCAATCTTATAACGTTAATGGTTATAATATTGTCAATATGGCTATCGGCTTGAATTCTAATGATATGGCGAGATTGGCAGAAGCTCAAGAAAAGAGAATTACCGATCTTGAAAATAAATTCAAAACCATAGATGATAGAATCACAGCACTTGAAAAAGGTAAAAATATTGATAACCCCATCCCGGGCAATAACAATCCTGTTGTGACAGATACACTGACAGAAAAAACTCGGGAACAGTTGGCATTTGCGAATATGCCTCCTGAATTAGACGATAAAGTAATGGCAGAAGCTTTTGTTTATCTCAAAAATCAATATGATAAATTAGGCATGGATGTGAGAAAACATCCGGGATTGTATCGATTGTTTAATGATGAAACATTCAAACAAAGCGTGATTAAAACTACACAGGAAAATTATAGAATTACATACCAACAAGTGATGGCAAATCACAAGTAATTAATGGTGATAAAGGCGTTTTAGAAAAGTGGTTTTCTAAAACGCCTATTTACAAGGATGTTTTTGAATAATATCTTTTTTCAATATATTGAAGATTTTATTCTAAGTTGAAGAATCATTACTTTCTTTTAGAAGTGGTTTTTATAAATATGCTGCTTTGCTATTCCTTAGACATGATACAGAGAAAATGTTTTTTGCAGTGAATAAATGAGTTGAAAATACATTTCGTATGGAATGAATTTTCATAATTATATTTTCTCTGAACTTAAAGTATAATGATTGTTTCGTATTCCAAAATTTTACTACCAAAAATACATATAATGTTAAAATATATATTGAAATCCAATACGTTTGTAGAAGCTGATTTGGTGAAGTTAAGACTTAATTATTTCTCCCACATATTTAACTTATTGACAGATAAATCTTGGAGTAAAGCTTTTTGTTTATTTGGATTATTGGCATGTTTGACTTTTCAAAGTTACGGGCAGAAAACATGGACAGGGAGCGTT
>CAUJCT010000004.1 GCA_963169345.1 Bacteroidota bacterium | reverse complement strand
AGCTGTTTTAGGTACAAGAGATTGTTCTGACCTTGTAATTATTTCAAATGATATTGAGCGTTTGAAAGTTTTTTGTAATGGTGATGTTGAGATTAATAATAATTTACGTGTTGATAAGAATGTGAATGTACAAAAAGACCTGTCTGTTGCTGGCAATGTTGAATTAAATACACCTTCTGTCAAGTTAGGTTTGCAATATACCAATGTAAATGGTAGCCTTACTGTAACAAATGGTCAGCCGACTCACTTGACCGGAACATTGACAGTTGATCAGGACACTTGGTTAAAGGCTCGATTGACAGTTGACAAAAGTGCTGATATAAATGGTCCGTTTTCTGTTCTTAACGGTTCTCCGACCTATTTAAGCGGAACTTTAACCGTTGATGGATATACATGGTTGAAAGATAGGTTAAGAGTGGATAAAAGTACAAATCTGAATGATTCTTTATCGGTCAATAATGGGGCTCCGACATATCTAAGCGGTACATTGACAGTAGATAGATATACTTGGTTGAAAGATAGACTTCGAGTAGAGAAAAGCACCAATTTAAATGATACTTTATTAGTGAATAATGGTGCACCAACATTCTTATCCGGTACATTGGGAGTCGATAAAAGTGCGATTTTTAAAGATCAGGTGTTGATGATTAATCCAACATATCAATCAAACAGTGTTTCAACCGGTACATTGGTTGTTTCCGGAGGCGTAGGGATAGCAAAAAATCTCTATGTAGGCGGTGAATTTCATAGTCTCGGCCCTCTTAAAGTTGAATCAACACTTGATGTTAGCGGGGCTTCAAATTTTTATGGCTTTTTTACGGCTCACAAGTATTCAATATTCAAAAGTGGCGTTAAAATTGAAGGTGCGTTGAAATTGGATTCTGCATTGGTTGTTGATGGAGCAGTAACTTTTAATAATACATTGAAAGTCAATGGTTTTACAAATTTGAAAGGGATGAGGGCAGATGGTCAAGTAACCATTCATGCTTCATTTCCAAAGGATGGAGATAACTATGATTATTATCCCTTGCGGGTAGAGGGCAGCCCTCAGGGTATAGCGATTAAACTCACAGAAGGGACACCAAATACAACCAATAACTTTGCGACTTTTTATAATAGTTCAGGAAGTGCTGTTGGTGCAATTGAAGGTCAAACTTCCTCTGAAGTGGCATCAGACCCGGAATTTATATTTAATGAGGCTATGTTAGTTGCTACTGAAGTTACAGCTGGAGTAAACGTTGGTTTGGCTGCAATACCTGTTATAGTTGGAGGGGTAGGTGTTTCGACCGGTCCATGTGGAGCATGTTTGGCAATGGCAGCTGCTGATTTGGCCTTAGCTACAGCCAATTTGGTAGCATTTAACGTTTTTGCATTTGAAAATTTGGGTGTCACATATTCATCCGGATCTGCAGATTATGCTGAATGGTTGGAAAGAAGTAATGCAGCAGAGAAAATTACTCCGGGCGATATTGTAGGAGTGTATGGAGGAAAAGTGACAAAATATACAAGAGATGCACACCAATTGATGGTAATTTCGACCAAACCTGCAATTTTAGGTAATGTTCCGGATGCCGGTACAGAATACTTGTATGAAAAAGTAGCATTTTTAGGTCAAATACCTGTTAAAGTAAAAGGTTTGGTTATGACGGGAGATTATATTCTACCTTCAGGATTGAATGATGGTGTAGGTATAGCAGTTTCTGCTAATGAAATTAAGCCTTCACAATACAAAGAGATCGTAGGAGTTGCTTGGTCTCAATCCTATAATGTAAATGGTTATAATGTTGTCAATATGGCAATTGGCCTTAATTCTAATGATTTGGCAAGACTTGCAGAAGCTCAAGAAAAAAGAATTACCGATCTCGAGAATAAATTCAAAACCATTGACGACAGAATTGCTGCACTTGAAAAAGGTAAAAATATTGATAACCCCAACCCTGGCAATAACAATCCTGTTGTGACGGATACACTGACAGAAAAAACTCGAGAACAGTTGGCATTTGCGAATATGCCTCCTGAATTAGACGATACAGTAATGGCAGAAGCTTTTGTTTATCTCAAAAATCAATATGATAAATTAGGCATGGATGTGAGAAAACATCCGGGATTGTATCGATTGTTTAATGATGAAGCATTCAAACAAAGCGTGATTAAGACTACACAAGAAAATTATAGAATTACATACCAACAAGTGATGGCAAATCACAAGTAATTAATGGTGATAAAGGCGTTTTAGAAAAGTGGTTTTCTAAAACGCCTTTTTACAAAGATGTTTTTGAATAATATCTTTCTTCATTAAATTAAAGATTTTATTCAAAGTTGAAGAATCATTACTTTCTTTTAGAAGTGGTTTTTATAAATATGCTGCTATGCCATTCCGTAGTCATGATACAGAGAAAGCGTTTTTTGCTGTAATAAATGAGTTGAAAATACATTTCGTATGGAATGAATTTTCATAATTATATTTTCTCTGAGCTTAAAGTATAATGATTGTTTCGTATTCCAAAATTTTACTACCAAAAATACATATAATGTTAAAATATATATTGAAATCCAATACGTTTGTAGAAGCTGATTTAGTGAAGTTAAGACTTAATTATTTCTCCCACATATTTAACTTATTGACAGATAAATCTTGGAGTAAAGCTTTTTGTTTATTTGGATTATTGGCATGTTTGACTTTTCAAAGTTACGGGCAGAAAACATGGACAGGGAGCGTT
>CAUJCT010000003.1 GCA_963169345.1 Bacteroidota bacterium | reverse complement strand
TGTCCATGCCTAAATAAGGTTGACCGCTTTTCGCTAACTATTAACCTAATTGCAGATATTACATCTGGAATTGTTAGCTTGTTTGCTAAGATATGAAGGGGTTAAATACCCCGTCAGATCTTAATTTGCATCTAATGACTCTGTCATCGTCAGCTTGTTTGCTGATGCAATAATATCATTTTATTTTCAAATTTAACTGGCGTATTTCTATTTAACCTTATGTGCGGTTTATCATAATTATACATTTGTACTGCATGGTCAACCTCTCTGATTAGGTCTTGGTAATTCTCAATTCTCCGATGTTTTAAGTAGTTATTTTTAATTACACCATTGATTCTTTCAGCTATTCCATTCTCCCATGGATATTTGCACATACTGTTTTTTATTTTGTTTTTCGATGTCAATTTCAAGAACTCTTTATCATAATATTGACCTCCGCCATCAGAATGGAATATCAATCCTGTTAAGTCGCTGTATGTCCTGGCTTTTATTGCCATTTTTATTGCCGGTAATGTAGTTTCTTCTGTCCTTAGAGTCTTTGATACAACATGTCCAATAATACGACTGGAGCATGCATCCAGTATAAATGTAATAAAATAAAATCGACCGTTTAATTCATAATATGTGATGTCGCTGGTCCATATTTTATTTAATCTGTCTGCTTTAATGTTTTCTGTCAAATTATCAAATCGGACCACTCCTGTACTATCAGTAGTTCTTCTCATATTTTTATGTGTTCTGCTATTTAAGCCAGCTTCTTTGCACAAGGCTTCAAATGAGTCTCTTCCTATAAATTCCGGCATTAGTTTGTAATACATGTCTCGACATCCCATTGTAGGATGATCTTCGCGTATTTTGTTGACCATATTTATAACCTGAAAACGTTCTGCTCGCCGTCGGTTTACTGAATCAAGCATCTTGTGCACAGCTTGTTTGCTAATATTAAGGGCTGAATACAGTTGTGTTAAACTGAAGGATCGTCCTTCTCTTTCTTTCCAGAAGTATTCGATGGTTTTTCTGAAAGTTTTTTTTTGATATCAACGCCATACATCTCCTCAGCGATATCAATCATCTTGTCTTTAAATTCAAGCAATATCTGCTTCTGACCAATGATACGCTCTAGTTCAGCCACTTTTTTCTTAAGCTCTAACAGCTGCTTTGTGTCACTTTCTGTTTCGACAATGATTCTTTCTTTTTTGTTCTTCATGCTTCCATATTTTTCGAGCCATTTGTATATTGATACATCTGAGAGCTCATACTGCTTACAAATTTCGGAAACTTTTGTCATTCCTATTTCGATTTCCCTAACTTTTTGAATTTTAAAACTTTCGCTGAAGTTTCTGCGTCGACGTTGTGCTAACGTCAATTTAAATGTTTCTCTGTTTGCCATATTATTTAACCATTTTTTCTCTTTTTATGGTCAACCTATTTCAGGCATTGACAGCAGTCACAACTTTATGAATATAAAAACGCATGTTCTCATTGCTTTTGCCCTTTTCTTCCTCTTTAACTGTTAATGATAAGAGGTCTTTCTTCCACGACATTTTTTCCATCTTCAATTCCTTGCCCTCCATATCTACCTTCATCATATACAAACCCTCACTCTTTGAGTTCATGATATTTTTCCCTTTAGCAAAATATTCACCATTGAGATACACTTCATTTTTTTCTTCATCCACATGACACCCCAAAACACTCAAATCAGATAGTTCTTTCATTGGAATTTCAAAAATCTTGTCACCTGTAACGGCATCCAGCATCAAGACAAACATATCGACATCTCTTGTCATCATATTTTTCTTCTCCATTCTCAAAACAGCAACATATTTCCCTGAGCAATACATGATGTCAGCTGTTTCAATTTTATCAGAAACTCTGTTAGAATGCACGGCCCATTGCAATTTCATTGAATTGGAATAGGCTTCTATGGTGTAACCCAGTTTTCTGTTTTTCTCCAGAGTCTGCCTAACAAAGCCGTTACTGGTTGGATAAACAGACGAATTGCTTCCTTCTTTACTCGTCATTGCCTGATAAATGCGACCTCTTTCGTACTTATTGACTTTCTTAATACTGATTTCTCCGAGTTTTTTACCCTCTGGATCATAAGTCAGCATATCAATGCCTTTTTTATTGGTCATCATCAGAAAGAAAGCCGAGCCATTAAAACTCATCTCTACGAGTTGCGACTTTTTAGGTCTTTGCATTTTTATCGACCTCAGACTTTTGATATCTACATCAAACAAATCGAGTTTGAAACTGGCCATCCCGCCACCGGTTTTCTTTTCACGTCTAAAAAGGTAGTAACCGCGAACTTCTTCATTTTCGATAATGGTCCCCAGATTTCGGAGTTCTCTGTAACCAATATCATCCAACTGTTTAGTAGGACCATCGTCCTTAGATTTTTTTTGAGCAAAGGTGTCATTAGAGAAAACGACAGCACATCCCAGCAAGAAGCTGAACAGAATAGATTTTAATTTCATAATCCTTATTTATGAGGCAAATATAAGAACAATGCTCTAAATAACTAAAACATAAGGCTTAAATTCTGGAATTTAGCGCGGAGTGAGGATTTATCTACAGAAATTACATTATAAGAAAATAAAACGTTAAATAGATATCAATTTCATTTTATTTCACCACCAAACACCTTGTCATTTAACTCAGTAAATAGAATGCGTGAACTATTAATGTATAAAGTATTTTTCTTTTGTATTATTTTTTTGATGGAATAAACTATTTTTCTTTTCGAATGATTAAAAGGCAACACCAATCTAATAACTGGAGAATTATCATTTAGAGTTAAAACCTCCTCCGAATCCTTGAATACGACATAGCTATATATATTACATTTTTCCACAGGAAACCAAAGATTCAATTCAAAACTATCCTTTCTTTTTTGTCTTTGTAAATAAAAACTATAGATATCATCGACACTTTCATGAAAGGATAAGTCCACTGTAAATGCACATCCGGAGTACAAAACAGAATCTTTAAAATCTGACTTTGATCCAACATTTCTTAAAATTTCATATTCTCCGCAAAGGGAATCATATATAAAAAAAGAATCCAACTTACCTGAAGAATAATATAAATCCTGCACTTTTCTATTTTGAATAATAAGAGACATCTTTGTAACTGCTCCAATAACATTCGTAGTCCAGGTGGTATCTGATTTAATACTTACGATTGTTTTATTAGCAATACTGCTTTCTCATAAAATCCCTACAATAAACACCAGATATTTGATCATATTATAAAGCTAAAATAATCATTTAAAATGTAATTCTAAAATATCGACAAGCACTTTACAACTATAATCACATGTTAAATATAAGAGTATAAAATAAAGCCCAGTTGTCATTTAATCTTTATCAAAATCAGTAATATTATTCAAAAGTAATTTTCCCTAAAGTCCATGATTTACCTATAATTTGTTGTACCTATGTTGTACCCATCTAAATAATAAAGATTCACATCTTTGCTAAGCTTCTTTCTTATTTGTAGACTGAACAGTCGAAATGTCGAATTTTAGGAATTAAATAATTTGATTAGCATGTAGCCACTGTACCAGAGAATTCTGCTACACTTCATTCACGGCACGTGGCAACAGCAAAGGTGTGAAAGCTCGACTTACATAATGAAAAAAGCTCGGAATTTCGTTCCGAGCTTTTTCTGCTACATGGTAGACCAGATAGGCGAAGTGTCAAACTTTTTGAAGGATATTATTAACGATTGAAAGTCCCAGTAGCAGAGATTTCCGCTGCGCTTCAATCACGCTACGGGACAACCATGAAGGCGTGAAAGCTCGACCAATATTATGAAAAAAGCCCGGAATTTTGTTCCGAGCTTTTTCTGCTTCATGGTAGACCAGATAGAAGAAGTGTCGAACTTTTTGAAGGATATTATTAACGATTGAAAGTCCCAGTAGCAGAGATTTCCGCTGCGCTTCAATCACGCTACGGGACAACGAAAAATAAAAAAAACCGCCTTGTGGGCGGTTTTTAATTTTTCGTAGCGGAGGGGAGAGTTGAACTCCCGGCCTTAGGGTTATGAATCCTACGCTCTAACCACCTGAGCTACCCCGCCATTTTTTAAAATGAGGTGCAAAGGTATGTCTTTTTTAACCATTTTGCAAATACCGTTTCGCTTTTACATCTGTTCGTAGAAATTTATATTGTTTTTAACTAATAGTCACCTCATTATCTGATGATTGCGTTAGGGCACTGATCCATTTTATTTCCTGTTTTTGCTATTTTTGAATTTTATTTTTTACCCCTTGCAACATTTCTTCTCATTTTGAAGTCATTTATATTGAAAAAAGGGTTAAACCGGTTAGACCCCTAATGCCTATAGACGTTGATTTTAATCCATACGAGCACGAACTCATTAAAGCCTGCCAACGAAACGAACGCAGAGCACAATATGAATTCTACAAGCTTTACTCATCCAAACTTATGGGTATTGCTTACCGCTTTACGGCCGATAGAGATCTGGCTAATGACCTCCTGCAAGAAGCTTTTATCCGGATCTTCACCAAAATTAACGACTATAGATTTGAAGGTCCAATAGGCGCCTGGATGAGACGAATCGTCATTCACGCTTCTATAGATTTTCTGAAAAAATACAAAAGAATCGAATTTGATGATATTGAAAATGCACCTCCCTCAACCATTATCGAACTACCTGATCAAATGGAAAAACTAAACTGTGAAGATATCATTCAGGAAATTTGCCTGTTACCAAATGGGTTCCGAACTATTCTAAATCTATATGCCATTGAAGGGTTTACATACCCCGAAATTGCCGCTATGCTGGATATAAAAGAAGTTACAGTACGATCACAATACATGAGAGCCAAGCAGAAATTAGCAGACGCCCTCAGAGAAAAAAATATTATACCTTATGTCTCAAAATCAATTTGAAGATTTTTTAAAAAATAAAACAGAAGCATTTTCTATGGAACCTGATCCCGGAAACTGGGATAAGATCAGTGGTGCTTTGCCTCCTGAAAAGAAGAAACGAAAAGCTTTTTTGTTGTGGTTACCTGCTATAGCAGCAAGTATAATTGCTCTGCTTTATTTTGCTGAATCAGCTACTGTTGATAGGGCATCTACCAATAACAACGCTAATAAGTCAGATATAGAATTAACCGAGAAAATTCATGAGTTGGCTCACAATAACAATGACACTTCAATCAGTTCCGAAAGTGAAAATCTGAATACATCCGTTCAAAAAGAATTGGCGCCTCAACAATCACATGAAGCAAGTCAAACCGTTTCTTATGATACCAATGAAAAAAAAGTTAAAGATAAATCGAAGGTAAGGGACGATGACAGCCGTTTTAGTAAAACCTGCAAACGTTCTGTTTTGAATTTCCCTTTTTTAGACCCAAGTGTCATACATGATGCTCCTAAGACAGTTTCATTTGAATCCAATACTCGCTTGGAGAAAGAGAAAGAACAGCTTGAAGTAAAAGAGGAATCGAATGAAAATAAACAAAAGCTATTAACTGAAAAACAATTGCAGTCAAAAGATGATACGACGTTAAATAGTCCAAAAGATACGAGCAAAAGTGATGATGATTCAAAACGCAAAATAAAATTCTTTGTCAGTGCAGAAGCCATGCCTCATTTCAGTGCAACAAGATTAGGTATTGAATCATCCTATCAAACAAAAGAACCATTTGCCAGCGATTATCAAAGTCGAAAGTCGGGAGATGAAGGAAGGGTGAATGCTTGTTTTGGCGTTGGCTTTGGTGCACAATTGGGTAAACATCACAGTATAAGTGTTGGCTTGCGTTACATGGGCATTTCATTTACTATGAATGTTTACAATGTAGACAAAAGCGTTATCAGTGGCAACTTAACACGATTTTCAAATTTTGATTATGAATCAAGCGATAGTTTTAAATCTATGAATTCGTATTCACAGAATGCTCCGATTGTTAGTCCTCCTCCTGCCGGACCAGTAATTAATAAATACAGTTACATTGGAATACCAATCGTGTATGCATTTCAATTTGATTTAAATAAACGATGGGGTATTGGTTTAAGTGCAGGCGCAACCTACAACAGGTTATACAAACAGACTGGGATTGCGCATCAAAAGCAATCAGACATTTATGTCAAATCTGAGAATGGCTCCGTTTCATCAGTAACACAATCACATTTCGCGTTACAAAGTGGTTTGTATTTAAGTTACAATATCAGCAAGCGTTCTTCATTATCTATTCAATTGATGGGTATGCGTTCACTGAGTCCAATAGAAAAAGACATAGTTCGAACAGGCTACAATTCATACGGAATGTCATTGGGGTATAAGTTTGTGTTGGGTGGAAAATAATTAACTACTAAAGTATGGTACATTTGAAATTAGTTCAATTATCTTGTGCTTTAAATGCATGATTTTTAATCACTATAGACTACTCCCTGACTTTAAACCAAGCAATAGACTATATAATACTTACTCGAAAAAATAACCCTTAAACAATAGTCAAACTCAAAAAACGACTGCAGGCAAATTGAAATTTTGTTATTGTATGCGGCGTTTGTTTATTGACTTTATTAGTTCTTATTTCTAATCTATTTCTCCTTACAATACTCTGCCTGAATAATGAGCCACTTTTTAGCCCTGACTTCTTCGCAATTCAACACCCTAAAAGTATAATTCTCGTGATAGATTTTGTTCCCTTGAACAACCCACTTGAAACTGATTGAATCATGATTAAACCTATATTCACTGTATCTTGTACTTGGATTGTTTAAGAATAATCCAATCTGCCTTTCACCATCAAAAGGTTTTTTGACATTCAAGATACTCCCATCCCAAAAGATGTCATAGGAATTAGCTGTAGAATCTGTTGAATATTCTAAATATCTATTTCTACCTTTAATAAGTATTCGACTCGAATCAGCAGGCTCTTGATTGACGATTGAATCTTTACTTTTTAGTATCGACTCCCAAAAAACTATCCCATAACTCTTCCTTAAATTAGATTTATTATTTAATTGCTTAAATTGAATATAATGGTTGTATTCATTAAGAAAAAGACTAGTATCCCCATTACTGACACAAAAAAGCAACTGACCAACCAACCCATTTAATTTTCCTTCTTTTCGTGTAGAAAATTTTGGCTCGCTGTCCTCCATCGACCTTTCCTGGGTTCTGCCAATTGTTTGAAGTGTCCCATAGTAAATCTTCTTTAATATAATTCTGCATGAACTAATTGAAATCAAAACTATGATGATTAAAAAAATAAAGAAAGATGTCTTACTTACATTTCTTAAAACTATCCGCATTCTCGATTTTGAATTCAACATACTCTATTGTCTTAACCCCCTTATGCCTTGGACAAATTTAAACATTTAATTTGGAATGCTATCGTAACTCTCCCCAATAATACTACCAATTATACTTTTATCAAAAATATCTAACTCTCAACCATATTACACTTCTATTCGAAACACTCCCCAAACCTTCTGCTATACAATCTAAATTATTTTTTACCGTCATGCAACAAATCTCAAATTCATGCGGTCATTTACTGTAACAAATGACCCATTTATTTATGAAACGTACAATTCAATTACTATCTGTTTTTAGCCTGTTTTTTATCGCTCTACTTTTTAATGCCTGCGAAAAACCTAAAAAACCAAATCCTTGTGATAAACCTGTAGAAGTCTTAGCCAATGATCCTGCTATGTTCTACCTTGGTCACTTCACTTTAAATGATCCTAATCAAACTGGATTTACTGTCTCCCAAACTTATCTCCGAGCCGTTAACTATAACAAATTTGTTTCTAAATTTATTCCTGGCAGAAAATATCTTCTGGGTTTCAAATATGTGGAATGCAAAAATAATTCTGCCTTCTGCGGTACCGATAACAGATGTGGAACGCCCATCCTTAAATGCATCGAAATACTCTGCGTCAAAGATGTACCTGCCCCATCCTGCTTTGGTGTACAATTTAATTCGCCTGATTTTTCAACCTACTACTCCAGAGCAGTCAGAGACAGCAGAATTGAAAACCACAGCTTGAAAACTACTGTTTACTTTTCTGGTTGCAGCGCTCAGGATTTAGTCAATTTTCGCCTCGACTTACAGGAAATGCCATTACAAAAACCAATGGGACCGCCCGTTTATGAAGGAAAAGTTGTTGAAGTGAACAATGGCTTTACTTGTCAGGCTGTATTTACCAAAGAAGTTTGCTTCGACTTAAGTGGCCTTGCCAGCAGATATCTCAAAAACAATATTGCCGGACCTAAAGAAATAATAATTCGTCTTTATGAAGGTGGTGAAGTAAAAGAACTTTTATATCAAGTCGTCAAATGAGAACAATTTTATTCCTATTACTATTAAGCTCTGTTTCCTTTGTCGGTGCTCAAAGCAAACCTCTTCCCTATCGCAATATGATGGCGACCACTCAGGAAAAAGCTGAACTAAGCATTGTACGAACTGGTGTCAATCATAATTATACCTGGTCGTTCAACAGTACAGGTTTTGCCAGTCACGATTACCCTGTTGGCGGCAGTTCTTCTGATACAGTTTCCGATTGGTTGTTTACGCCTCCGATTAAAGTCACAGCAGGTGCAAAACTCGCTTTCAAATATTGGGTATATGGAATTACCGGCACAGCTACACCTTCTGATGAATTCAGTGTCTGGTACGGCAAAAACAGCATGAATCCAAATAATGGCAGCTATGTTAAAATTGCTGATCTGACTAATATGATATCCAGTCAATTTGTCTGGAAAGATACCAGTGGCATTGTTATACCTTCTACAGCCGACAGCGGTTTTATCTGTTTCAGATACAAGGCTACTAATAACTGGTTCACTTTAGGTCTCGACAGCATTGTAGTTGCTATTCCGGGTTTGAGCATTCATCAGCCGGAGACTTCTAAATTGTCTATGTATCCGAATCCTGCTCAAAACTTTGTCCGAATAGATTGTTCTACAGAAATTGCGAGCATTGAGATTTACAATACCAATTTGCAACTGGTGAATTCAAAATCAGTTGGAAACAATCAGGTGGATGTGCAGCTTGAATCCATGAATCCCGGCTACTACATTGTAAAAATAATAACTGCAACCGGTACCTTATACCGAAAACTGACCATAGAATAATTTTCATGACTCAATAAATTTGTATTTACTTTAAAATCCCCGATTGGGGATTTTTTTTTGAGTCAAGCACATACTTTTTATCGATAAGACCGCTTTTATTAACTATATTCAACATTAAGGACTTAACAAAAAAATACCTTAATTTTGCAGCAGTTTGGCGAGGATTAAGATTAATATTAAAGAAGGAACCATCAAACGTTCTGACAAAGTACTGGGTATTGACCTGGGTACTACCAATTCACTCATCGCATTTGTGAACCCGGCAAACGGGCAAGCAGAATGTCTGGGACAGGATGATGATAAAATTGTTCCTTCTGTTGTTTATATCGATGCTTTACAACAATTTCAAATTGGTCATGCCGCCAAAAACAAGCTGATCACCGAACCCGATAAAACAGTTTATTCCGTTAAGAGATTACTGGGTCGTTCGTTTACGGATGTATCTGAACATGCAGGAAGCTTTGGATACCATTTGGTTCCGGATATGGGAAAATCGATGGTGAACATCGAAATCAACGGCAAGGTATATAATCCAATTGAACTATCTGCCCAAATTCTCAAAGCGCTCAAACTTAAAGCTGAAAATGCTCTTGGCGAAACTATCAGTAAAGCGGTCATTACAGTTCCGGCTTATTTCAATGATTCGCAAAGACAAGCTACCAGAGATGCCGGTAAACTCGCCGGACTGGAGGTTTTGCGTATAGTCAATGAACCAACTGCCGCCAGTCTTGCTTACGGAATAGGGTTAGATAAATCGGACAACAAAACCATTGCTGTTTATGATTTGGGCGGAGGTACTTTTGATATTACCATACTTCAGATTCAAAATGGAGTTTTCGAAGTACTTTCTACCAATGGTGATACATATACCGGAGGTGATGACTTTGACAGGGCAATAGTTCAGCACTGGTGCAGTGTGCATGGTATAGATATCAACCAATTGGAACAGGATAAAATAGCCTATCAGAATATAAGATTACTCGCCGAAAAAGCCAAAATCACGCTCAGTGATCATCCGCATTTTGAGGCCAGTATTCAATTTTGGGATAGAAGTTTTGACTTCCAACTGGAAGTATCGACATTTCAGAAATTGATACAACCCATCGTTGAAAAGACCCTTAAATGCTGTCGACTTGCTTTAAAAGATGCTGAATTGGAACACGAGCAGATTGATGAGATAGTTATGGTTGGCGGGTCAACGCGTACACCATTTGTTGTTGAAAGCGTCAAAAGACTTTTCAGAAAAGACCATGTCAACAATTCCCTCAATCCGGATGAAGTAGTTGCACTTGGAGCGGCGATTGAAGCAGATATTTTAGCAGGCAACCGAAAAGATATTTTACTCCTAGATGTAACACCACTAAGTCTTGGCATTGAAACAATGGGCGGACTGATGGATACTATCATTCCAAGAAACAGCAAGGTACCAGTCAATGCAGGCAGACAATATACCACTTCCAAAGATGGTCAACACAGTTTACGAATCAGTGTTTATCAGGGCGAACGTGAAATGGTAGCAGACAACAGAAAATTGGGTGAATTTACTTTAAACGATATTCCTGCAATGCCGGCAGGCTTACCTAAAATAGATATCAAATTTATGCTGGATGCGGATGGTATACTTTCAATAGATGCCACTGAATTGCGTTCAGGCGTTAAACAAAGTATCCAAATTAAGCCGCAATATGGCTTGACAGATGAGGAGGTTGAGCAAATGCTTTTAATGGCCATGACCAATGCCGAACAAGACATGAACAGAAGGCAATTGGCAGAAACTGTGACAGAAGCAGAGCAAACCATTTATCAATGTAAAAAACTTTTATATTCCAATCAAACCTTGCTAAGCGAAGAAGAAAAAGAGACGACATTGCAGGCAATTGATGAACTTGAGAAGCTTTGTCAGGGGAATGACAGAGAAGCAATAAATCATTCGTTGGAACGTTTGAATCATATCACTAGGCCATTTGCCGAACGATTAATGGATGAAGCAATTGGAAAAGCCTTAACAGGAAAAAAACTGGATGCCTTATAAATTGAGATACATATTGTTTTGCCTTTTGTGCTTAAGTATATTCGACTTAAAAGCACAAGACGATCCTGACCCAAATGCACCTCTTCAGCAGCAGAACATCAATACCGACGAACAATTAAAAACCAAACTGGGTGTTAAGTTCACGATTGGCAATCATACTTTCAGAGGAACTGCATTTGAAAATCCAAAATTGACTTACGGTTTTGGAGGAGGTATATACAACATAGTTGCCCTAAACAAAAAGAAAACTTTTAATCTGCATTGGGAATTAAATCTGAATTTCAAAGGCAGCAAATTTGGACAGCTCAATGATACTTCTTACAGTAAAATCTCACTGGCTTATCTTGAATTACCGGTAATGGCCAGCATTCAAATAGCCAATACGCCTAAAAAGCAACCCTTACATTTGTTGGTAGGCTTTCAGGCAGGTCTCTTATTCAGAAGCAGCATCAATAAAGCTTATGGTAAATTTGGTGAAGTAAAAACAAACCTACCATTCAAACCATTTGATTATGCGCCAGTTATTGGATTAAGAAAAGATATTGGCAGCGGCATGTCCATTCAGTTAATGGTGAAACCGGGCATATTCGATATCTGGACCAATAAATTTTACGAAAGATCTAACAACCCTGACCCACCCAACACCAATGTAGATTACAGGGATTTAACACCAAAATTTAAAGATGGCTCCTATTCTGTAAAAAATTTTAGTGTGGAATTTTCTTTCTTATTCTAATTTTTTTGTATATTTGAATTACTTTGGTATTTCGAGGGGAATGGAAGCATTTCGACAGAAATATCGACTGTGGTACGGTATTTGAATATTTTCAATCAAAATCAATTAGGAAATGAAAAGACTTTTTACCATTCTAATTTTAGCTATGACTTTCGGCTTACATGCTGAAAATCCGCCCATTAAACTAAGTCTTTATCCTAATCCTGCTTCTTCATTTGTAGAAATCAGTTTAAATGAAGTTCCAAGCAGCGATGTAACAGTAACCATAAGTGATATTTTGGGTAACAAAATCAAGACAATCACTTATAAACCTGGCGAAACAATGCGATTAGAGTTTGCGGACCTCGACCTTAAAAATGGTATTTATCTCATCAAGGTAGAGGTTGACTCAGACATTTTCCTTAAGCGTCTGGTAATCAAACAGTAATTTCAATTTAGTTTTTTTTACTCTCAAAATTCAACCTGGCAGGTTGAATGGGCTTATACTTCAGATTATCAGCCATCAAAGTTGTTAAAATAATTAAGTCAACCTGGCAGGTTGAATTGATTTCCTCTTTTCAACTTTTCAGCAGCGCAGCCTTTCTACCGCGACTCAATTCAGCAATTCAGCCATTTAGCAGCGCAGCGTCAGCCTTTCTACCGCGTCACAATTCAGCCATTCAGCCCTTCAGCAGCGAAGCGTCAGCCTCTCCTCCGCCTTAACGCCTTAACGACTCAACGACTTAACGACTCAACTTTTTCTCTTTTACAATCTGGTAAAATTACTTACTTTTGCAGCCTTATTTGAAATTATGAGTATATCAAAGATACAGGAACTATTGGGCGCAGACGCAGATAGTTTGCTAAACCACACTTCAAAAACCATCAGCAAAGAAAGTCTACACCTTCCTGGCAACGATTTCGTTGATAGAGTGTATGGCGTATCAAATCGCACGCCTCAAGTTTTAAGAAGCTTAAACGCTCTTTACAATCATGGCAGATTGGCAGGTACTGGTTACGTCAGCATATTGCCGGTTGACCAGGGTATCGAGCACAGTGCAGGTGCTTCTTTTGCTCCAAACCCAATGTTTTTTGACCCTGAAAACATCGTTAAACTTGCCATTGAAGGCGGTTGTAACGCTGTTGCTTCTACTTATGGCGTTCTTGCAGCTGTAAGCAGAAAATACGCTCACAAAATTCCTTTTATTGTAAAGCTCAACCACAATGAGTTCCTTACCTACCCTAACAAATTCGACCAAATTATGTTTGGCAGTGTTGAGGAAGCCTGGAACCTGGGTGCTACAGCAGTTGGTGCTACTATCTACTTTGGTTCCAGCGAATCAAGCCGTCAGATTGTAGAAGTTGCTCAGGCTTTCGAAAGAGCTCACGAACTTGGAATGGCGACTATTTTGTGGTGCTATCTCAGAAACAATGATTTCAAAAAAGATGGTGTTGATTACCACACTGCAGCTGACTTAACTGCTCAAGCTAATCACTTGGGTGTAACAATTCAGGCAGACATTATCAAACAAAAACTGCCTACCAACAATGGTGGTTATAATGCGCTTAAGTTTGGTAAAACCCATGCTAAAGTATATTCAGATTTAACTACTGAACATCCAATTGATTTAACCAGATATCAGGTAGCAAATTGCTATATGGGCAGAGCAGGTTTGATCAACAGTGGTGGCGAAAGTAAAGGTGCAAGCGATCTTTCTGAAGCAGTTACTACAGCAGTCATCAACAAACGCGCCGGTGGTCATGGTTTGATCAGCGGAAGAAAAGCATTCCAAAAGCCATTTGCAGAAGGTATTTCATTGTTGAATGCTATTCAGGATGTCTATCTTGAAAAAGAAGTGACTATTGCTTAATTCGTATCTTTGCCCTAATCTTGTAACTGATTTATGAGTTGGTTTAAACGCGTATCGGAAGGCATCACTACCAAAACAAAGGAGAAAAAAGCCACTCCGGACGGACTATGGGACAAATGTCCAAGATGCAAAACCATTACCCCACATAAGGATTTGGTTGAAGCTCGCTATGTTTGTCCTTCATGCGACTATCATTATAAGATTAGTTCAAAAGAATACTTCGAAATATTTTTCGACGATAACAAATTCAAGGAGTTGGACGCGAATCTCATTTCCGACGACCCCTTGAATTTCGTCGATAGTAAACCCTATACAGACCGCATTGAAGAAAGCATTCGCAAAAGCGGTTTAAAAGACGCTGTTCGTACTGCACATGGCAAGTCCAATGGACGAAAAATTGTCATAGCCTGTATGGATTTCGGATTTATTGGTGGCTCGATGGGTAGTGTTGTTGGTGAGAAAATTGCAAGAGCTATCGACTTTGCAAGAGAAAATCGCATGCCAATCATCATCATCAGTAAAAGTGGTGGTGCTCGTATGATGGAAGCTGCTTTCTCGCTGATGCAAATGGCCAAAACTTCAGCCAAATTAGCTCTGCTCGACAAAGAGGGTATTCCATATATTTCTCTTTTAACTGACCCGACAACCGGTGGTATCACTGCTTCATTTGCCATGCTGGGTGATTTTAACATTGCCGAACCTGAAGCATTAATCGGTTTTGCGGGACCAAGGGTTATTAAGGAAACGATTGGTAAAGACCTGCCTAAAGGATTCCAGAGTTCGGAGTTCTTACTCGAACATGGCTTTGTCGATATGATTGTGCACCGCAATATCCTTAAAGATAAAATCAGCTTATTGCTAAGCATGATCTGGGACTAAACAATAATTTATTAACTCAATAACGAAAAATGAACTTTCCTGAAAATCTTAAGTACACCAAAGAACACGAATGGATCAGTGTTGAAGGTGACATTGCAACTGTCGGTATTACTGATTTTGCTCAAGGCGAACTCGGAGACATCGTCTTCGTAGAAATCGAAACCAAAGGTCAAACCCTTGCTAAGGATTCTACTTTTGGAACGGTTGAAGCAGTAAAAACTGTCAGTGATCTTTTTATGCCGGTATCCGGTACTATTACTGAAGTCAACCCAGCTTTGGAATCAAGCCCTGAAACTGTTAATCAGGACCCATATTCTGCTGGTTGGATGGTTAAAATTCAGCTGAACAATGCTGCTGAACTAAACGATCTTCTTGATGCTGCTGCCTATAAGGCACTCATCGGTCACTAATCCTGTGATCCTTGAAGAACATCCTACACATATTGAAACATCAATTGCCCGCCATTGCGTGGGCAATTTTTATTTTAGTACTGTGCACCTCCAGCAATGCAGGGTTTCAGGCACAGTCGCTTTTCGGTATTCCTACTGATAAACTTGGACACGCTTTTATTTTCTCAGTGCTGGTCTTTTTTATTATGCTTGGTCTCATCAAATTCTGGCGCTTTTCATTCCTGCTTAATAAAATCCGCATTACCGCACTGATTATTTCTATAGTCTATGCCGCTGCAATCGAATTGATTCAGCATTACCTTACCAACGACCGCATCGGTGATTACTGGGACTTTCTTGCCGACCTCATTGGTTGTTTCTTAGGTTTAATCATGTTCTATACCGTTTACGGTAATCTAAAATTTCTCGATAAATAAAAACCTGAGGATTTCAATTCAGCTTCGGGAGGTAGATCGCAGAACAGGGAAGGAACACACAGAGCACACAGAAATGTCCCGTAACTACGGGATTGACACGGCTGGGTTTGCTTGCGCAAACGGAATACGCTGAATGATTTTGGCAATGAAACTTTGGATTAAGATTAATTTCAAGTTTATCGACAAGCTCTACGACTTAACGACTTAACAACTCAACGACTTTACAGCAAAGCATAACGACTTAACGACTTAACAACTTAACGACTTTACAGCGAAGCTTAACGACTTAACGACTTTACAACTTAACGACTTAACTCTTCTACCGCGAAACAATTCAGCTTTTCAGCAATTCAGCAGCGAAGCCTTTAGATTTGAAATTTAAAAAATGAATATAGTAATTATATGTGATAAATTTCTTTTTTGCTTCTTTTTTCTTTGTTGAAAAAGTAGTAAAATGTGGAAAAATCAACAACAGTAGTGGCGATTTATCAGCGCAGCCAGGTAAGACCTATAAGTCGATTTAAGCCACTACTGCTTGTTTTGAAATAGCATCAAATAGAAATTTGGGAAAGACCCATTATTAAGGCTTTGATTGTTTCAAAACTTGTTGACTTTTTAATTTAAATGTAAAAACTTATGCAAATTAACAACTTTATCGGAATTGATGTATCTAAATTAACTTTAGACATCACTGCAGTAGTCGACGGCAAGGAGGTTGGCTATGTGCAAATTAAAAACTCAACCAAAGAAATCAACAAAGGTTTAGTTGGTTTTTTAGAACGCTTAGGCTTGGATTTAAAATATTCTGTCTTCTGTATGGAATATACGGGCATCTACACCTATCCTCTTGTTAATTGGTTAGGAACTAAAAATGCCAGTATATGGATGGAATCTGGCCTACAGATCAAAAGAAGCAGCGGCTTTCAACGAGGTAAATCTGATAAAACTGACAGCTTGCGCATTGCTTTATATGCTTATGAGAACCGTTATAAGATGAAAACATGGGTATCGCCACGGCCAGTAATCAAGCATATTGCCGCTTTATTAGCACAGCGAAGCAGATTGATGAAATGTAAAAAACAATTGATGACCGCAGTAAATGAACAGTCCGGATTTGTAGATAAAGAGATTGTTAAAGAAATAAAAAAATACAATCAAAAAGCTGTAAAAGGACTAGATAAACAAATAGAGGAAATTGAGAAATCCATTAAACAACTTGTTCGAGAAGATGAGAATTTGGCTCGGTTGGAAAAACAAGTATGCAGTGTGGATGGAATTGGTTTTATCATTGGGGTCAACATCATAGTAAATACCAATGAATTTATAAATTTTAAAGACCCCAGAAAATATGCTTGTTATTCTGGAGTAGTACCATTTGAGCATACATCAGGCACCAGCATTAGAGGTAAAAATAGAGTTTCACAGATGGCAAATAAAGGTATTAAAACACTTCTTCATATGGCTTCTTTGACAGCTATACAGCACAATGCAGAATTAAAAGATTATTACCAATCAAATGTTCTGAAAGGGAAAAACAAAATGAGCGTAATCAATGCGATAAGGAATAAACTGATTCATAGAATTTTTGCTTGCGTTAACCAAAATAGAATGTTTGAAAAAAATTATCAACCACGACTTGTTTGAATCATAGAAATCGATTCAGCTTATCCAACAACTTAACGCCTTAACGCAAAGCTATTCTTCTTTTCCTTAACTTCGCAGCATGCATCTTTATACTATCAACACCGGATTCTTTAAATTGGATGGGGGCGCTATGTTTGGCGTGGTTCCTAAGAGTATTTGGAAAAATCTCAATCCGGCTGACGAGAACAATATGTGCAATTGGGCAATGCGTTGTCTGCTGGTGGAAGATGGCAATAGACTCATTCTTATTGACAATGGTATAGGAGACAAGCAATCGGATAAATTCTTCGGATACTACTATCTAAATGGAGACGATTCTCTTGATAAATCTCTGAATCAACTGGGATTTAGCAAGGACGATATAACTGATGTGGTATTGTCGCATTTGCATTTTGACCATTGTGGCGGCAGCATTATTTGGAATGAAGATAAAACGGCTTACAGAACAGCTTTTAAAAATGCCAGTTACTGGAGCAATGAAGAGCATTTTAATCATGCACTCAACAGCAATCCCAGAGAAAAAGCTTCATTTCTGACAGAGAACATTGTTCCTATTCATGAAAGTGGTCAGTTGAAATTTGTCAGTCAAGCTAATGATGTGGCTGACTTTATGTCTATGCGCACTGTATACGGCCATACCGAAGCTATGATGCTTCCACAGATATCTATAAAAGGCAGAACAGTCGTTTTTTGCGCTGATTTGATACCTTCTATGGGACATTTACCTGTTCATTATGTCATGGCTTATGATATCAAACCTTTGGAGTGTATGCGCGATAAGCAGTTGTTTTTAGAGGAAGCTGTAGCCAATCAATATATATTGTTTTTCGAGCATGACCCGGTTAATGAATGTTGTACAGTCAAAAAGAATGACAGGGGACAAGTGGTGGTAGATCAGGTTTTCAAGCTCAGCGATTTGTTCTGAGGCTGATTTTATCAATGGAAATTTAAGTCAAAGGTAAAATTGGCTGGCTTTAGTATAGAGTAAATCGATTCTTAAATAGTTTTAAGCTCATACAGAATAGTTATATTTGTACACTATTCAAACATGTCAGTAAATACACGTATCAGAGAAATACTCAGCGAACGCATCATGATTATTGATGGAGCGATGGGGACAATGATTCAGACCTATCAGCTTGGAGAAGAACAATACAGGGGTGAGCGTTTCAAAAACATCAGTCAGTTGGTGAAAGGCAATAACGATTTGCTTTGTATCACTCAGCCACAGGTTATTTTAGATATTCATAAGGAATTTCTTGAAGCAGGCGCTGATATTATTGAGACCAATACATTCAATGCACAGTCTGTTTCTTTGGAAGATTATAAAATGACAGACCTGGTAGAAGAGATCAATTATGAAGCAGCCAAAATAGCCAGACAGGCAGCTGATGAGTATACCGCCAAAGATCCTTCGAAGCCGCGTTTTGTAGCCGGAGCTGTTGGTCCAACCAATAGAACTGCCTCATTAAGTCCGGATGTCAATAATCCAGGTTTCAGAGCAATTACGTTTGAACAGTTGGTGGCCGCTTATTCAGAGCAGATGAGAGCACTGATTAAAGGAGGTGTTGACATAATATTAATTGAAACGATATTTGATACACTGAATGCAAAAGCTGCATTGTTTGCAATCAATACCATAAAGGATGAAACCGGAAGTGATATTCCTGTCATGATTAGTGGTACTATAACTGATGCCAGTGGAAGAACATTAAGTGGACAAACCCCTGAAGCATTCTGGAACTCCATGTCACACGGCGAAATTTTAAGTATTGGTTTGAATTGTGCTTTAGGTGCAAAAGATATGGTGCCACATATCAGAGAAATCAGTCAGGTGGCATGGGTATATACAACTGCGTATCCAAATGCAGGTTTGCCAAACGAATTTGGACAATACGATGAATCACCAGAAGCTATGGCAAATGTGGTTGAGCAGTTTCTTAAAGAGGGTTGGGTAAACGTTATTGGTGGATGTTGTGGAACCACTCCTGCACATATTAAAGCCATTGCCGAGAAGGCTAAATTATACAAGCCGAGACAGGTGCCTGCATTAGCCTTTTAAATTTGTGAACACACTAGCTCGCGCAGTTTCAGTAATTCTTCATCCTTTGTTTGTGCTCAACCTGGGTTTGTTCTCCATGTTGAAATACCATCCATATTTTGTGAGCAAATTTTACGATGGTCAGTTTTACTCCATCTCTTTATTCATTGCTATCAATACTTTGATAATGCCGCTATTGTCGGTTTATTTATTGAAGAGATTTAAATTCATCGACGATTTTCAAATCAGCAATCCAAAGCAAAGATTAATGCCGTATGGGATAATCGCGATTTTGCTTGCGTTTACAACCTATCAATTATACAAGAATGAAATCAGAGGATTGCCTTTAAATTTTTTGATTGCCACTATTTTTTGTATAGTGTACAATATTTTACTGAATATGAGGTTTATGGTGAGTTCTCATGCCATTGCGTCAGGAGGGTTGGTGGGATTGTATATGTTTCTCACGGTAGTTAAACATGTTTCAACGTTTAACGTCTGGCTGATAGCAGCAGTATTACTGGCAGGGATAAGTGCCTGGTCGCGTTTGCAATTAAAGGCACACTCAGAATCTCAGGTGTATTTAGGCTTTTTGTCGGGTTTAGGAATTGTTATGCTAACGCTTGTTATTGCATAAAAAAACCCTGCCAATTCATGACAGGGTATTTTATAAATTATCTTATTTAAATTACAAAGCTGCTTCGTAGCGACGGCTTACTTCATCCCAGTTTATTACATTAAAGAAAGCTGAAATGTAATCAGGACGGCGGTTTTGGTAGTGCAGGTAATAGGCGTGCTCCCAAACATCCAAACCTAAGATTGGGGTTCCTTTTTCAATTCCTTCAAGGTCCATTAAAGGATTGTCTTGATTTGGTGTACTGCTGATGAATAATTTACCATTAGCAACAGACAACCAAGCCCATCCGCTGCCAAAGCGAGTTGTAGCAGCTTTGGAAAAGTCGTCTTTGAATTTTTCGAATCCGCCTAGGTCGTTATTGATAGCTTCTGCCAATTTACCGGTAGGCATGTCACCATCATTTTTCTTCATGATGGTCCAGAACAAAGAGTGGTTATAATGACCACCGCCATTGTTTCTGACAGGCATTGGGTATTTGCTGATGTTTTTGCAGATTTCTTCAATGCTTAAATTTTCTGCATCAGTACCGGCTGTAGCGGCATTGAGATTGGTTACATAAGCATTGTGGTGTTTGGTATGGTGGATTTCCATAGTACGAGCGTCGATATAGGTTTCGAGGGCGTCGTATGCGTAATTGAGTTCAGGTAATGTGAATGCCATAATGATTGTTATTATAAATTACAAAAATAGAGTTGCAATATTAGGCAGAGAGAAAGAGTTTAAGAAATAAATTTGATTTATAAGGGTATCGCCGGGGTAAAATTCTTCAATTAGTTTGTGAATTACAAGAGGGTTTGATTGAAGTGGGTATAAAATTTATTGAATGGAGTCAATTTTTTTGTGAGAGGGAGATGAGGTTTTTTATTTTTTTTAATTTTAGACACCCTAGCAGAGTGTAGGGGATTAAAATAATTCCCGAACCCTAGAAACATATCCGGTTATTAAATGAGATTTCAAAGTGTATTTTATTGAAAGCAAGTAATTTTTTTGTGAATTAGAGGAGATTTTTTGTGAGTTGGAGATGAGGTTTTTTATTTTTTTTAATTTTGAATACCCTAGCAGGGTGGAAGAGATTAAAATAATTCCAGCTTTCAATTATCCCTGACAACTTTCCCATTTTACCAAAATTGGCTCGATTTTTGCGGCTAAGAGAAATAGTCGAAAATTAAGATATACCGCAGAGTTTTGCCTTTTTTTTCTTATTTTTGCCAACCTAAAAAAATCCGGAGACCTTCATTAGAAAATGAGACAGCTTAAAATATCCAAACAGTTTACCAACCGTGAAAACAAATCTCTTGACAAGTACCTGAATGAGATTTCGAAAGTGCAGATGATTGATGCCCAGGAGGAAGTAGAACTCGCCAGAAGAATTCGTGAAGGCGACCAGGCTGCCCTCGAACGTTTGGTTAATGCCAATCTCAGGTTCGTCGTTTCTGTTAGTAAACAATACCAAAATCAAGGTCTCACTCTTGGTGACCTGATCAATGAAGGTAATCTGGGCTTGATTAAAGCCGCTAAACGTTTCGATGAAACACGTGGTTTTAAATTCATCTCCTATGCCGTTTGGTGGATTCGCCAATCTATCCTTCAGGCTTTGGCCGATCAGTCTCGTATCGTTCGTCTGCCTCTTAATAAAGTAGGCTCTATAGGTCGTATCAGTGCAGCTGCAGCTAAACTTGAACAGGAATTCGAACGTGAACCAACTGCTGAAGAAATTGCAACAGTTCTCGAAATTCCAATCATCGAGGTTGAAAATGCATTGAAATCTAGTGGTCGTCACTTGTCTATCGATGCTCCGCTTACTGAAGGTGAAGACAATACGCTTCTAGGTGTACTCGATAACAACGACGAACCAAATCCTGATGTGCCTCTAATGAATGAGTCGCTGCAAAAAGAAATCAACCGTGTCATCTCAACGCTAAGCGAAAAAGAGCGTGATGTTCTCCGTTATTACTACGGATTAGACGGTGGTCCTGCCCATACTCTGGAAGATATATCTGAAAAAGTTGGACTTACCCGCGAACGTGTTCGTCAGATTAAAGAAAAAGCACTTAGAAGATTGCGTAAATCATCTAAGAGTAAAATCTTAAAAACATACTTGGGATAATTTTATTTATCCTTTCACTAAAGCCCAGATTAAAAGTTTGGGCTTTTTTTATTCATGAACCCATGCCTGACCATAAATCTGACCTAGCTCTGCTTTAAACTGTATTTCAGAATTAATCAATGGTTTTTTTAATGGACCAGCTTGTCCATGTAATTTCATCTGCTTCTTTTCGACAATCCAAGTACTGTATATGTATGTAGAATCAGTTGGAAATTCAATTTTTACAATTTTGGTGTTATCCTCAAATTTTAAATTGGAATTCAAATGAGCAATTTGTACATCAATATTGAAATTTGCCCAAACCGGCTGAATCAGATAAGTGGGTTTTAAAACGAATTCAAGTTGATTGGCTTGACTTACAAAAACGATCATTTGTCTATCCTTTTTACAAGATGCCATCAAAGTGACTATTAAAATAAGTGTCAGGTTTTTCATTTAAAATACGAAATTAGGATTAATATCCGTTAAGTCCTCATGTTAATAGCATTGCTGAGTTTTGTTTTTTTAGCCTCCTGTTCAGGCAATAATAATTCCATTTCGGGTGATTTTGAACTTCCGAAATCCCAGCCGGATACATCAAGTTATGACGTCATTAAGATGTCAATTGAAAATGAAAGAAAAGCGCTCAACACATTAAGAATACAAAATCTGTGCACAATCGACAGCGCAGGTATTGTTTTTACACATCGATTGGTTAATGGGATTATACCTTATTGGTACGGAACAGCCTGGGATTACAATGGTTACTCGGATGTCCCTAAACAAGGTCAGATTGCCTGTGGATATTTGGTGTCAACTACTTTGAAACATGCAGGAATTCGTGTCAATAGATATAAAATGGCTCAGAAGTCGGCTATGGATGGCGCTTTGATGCTGGAGCCCAAAAATCAGCTGGATATTGAATACACCAACAGAGATTCATTCATTACCCGTTTTTTAAAGAAGAAAAAAGATGGTTTATATATGATAGGACTTTCCAATCACGTAGGATTTTTATACAAAACAAATAAGGAAGCCTATTTTATACATTCAACCTATTTACAACCAAGCATGGTAATGTGCGAAAAAGCTATGGAATCTGGAGCAATGGCTTATTCAACTATTTTCGTATTGGCAGATATTACCCACAATCGCAAGCTAATATTGAAGTGGTTAACGGAAGAAACATTACAGCATTGATTTAGTAAGAAATACTTGATGTCTGTTTAATTTGTGAGTAAAGCACAGCGTTTACTTTTGAGCTATTGAATATGCTTATGATGCAAATTATACTTTTGAAATTCTTAGCGTTTTTTATTGTCATGTCTTTTTCAAGTCTTGTTCTCAGATTGAAAAGTCTGAAAAAGTAAAAGTGCTTTAATTGAGTACTTTGTGAATGCTTATTTGAAACGATTATTAGTTCCATTTTTTGGTTGATAAGCTGCTTTGGGCGTAAATCAAGAAGGAAGTCCGACTTTGTACGTTTTTCACTAACGCACAAATAACATAATCTTAACATCAGTTCACTAGTAGATTTAAATACAAATACGTATTTTGTAAAAAAAAACTTATGTCTAAATTATTAAATTACATCGGTGAGTTACTGTTTAGAATTTTCTTTAATCCATTCAACCATTTTCAAGGAAGATGATTAAGAAACAACTAAGAATAGCAGTCATATCAGATTTACATCTGGGCACATTTGGCTGCAGAGCTAAAGAATTGCTTGCTTATCTTAAAAGTATTGAGCCTGAAGTATTGGTACTCAATGGAGACATCATCGACATCTGGCAGTTCTCAAAGAAATACTTTCCAAAATCGCACATGAAAGTGGTGCGCTATATTCTCAAAATGGCCATGAATGGTACTAAGATTTATTACATTACTGGCAACCACGACGAAATGTTAAGGAAGTTTACAGGAATGTCCTTTGGGAATATCGAACTCATAAATAAACTGGAGATAAATCTGGATGGTGTGAAAACATTGTTTTTCCATGGTGATGTTTTCGATTTCAGTGTACAACATGCCAAATGGCTGGCAAAACTTGGAGGGAAATGCTATGACTGGCTCATACATTTGAATACTTTTGTCAATTTTGTCTCTGAGAAATTTGGAGGTAAAAGAGTATCACTTTCTAAAGCTATAAAGAGCAGTGTTAAACAAGCAGTTTCTTTTATCCAGAATTTTGAGGAAGCTGCAGTTCAATATGCTGCTCAGGAAGAGTGTGAAGTGGTCATCTGCGGACACATTCACCAAAGTGCTGACAAGATCAGTAACATCAAAGGTAAAGATGTCAGATACCTCAATAGCGGCGATTGGATTGAAAATCTTACTGCTTTGGAATACAATGGTGAATGGACCTTGTACCGTTACGCCGATGCATACGAAAAAGAAGCTATCGAAGAAGCAGAAGAAATGGAATTACTGAGCTTTTTAAAAGAATTCAAGCTAGCATAGGGGAAGCATGTTAGACGGAGCTCGGATGATATGGGGCGCTGCCATCTCTGCGGCCCAGACAGAATCTGCCAGTCAGACTGGTGGTAAAGGCCCTTCTATTTGGGACGAGTTCTGCAATCAGAAAAAAGGCTGGCTCTTTAAAAAGCCTGTGATTAAAAATCAGCATCATCTCGATCATTCCTGCGATTTCTATACTCATTACGAATCTGATATACTTCTTCTTAAAAAAATTGGCTTCAAACATTTCAGATTTAGTATAGCCTGGTCGAGAATTATGCCGGATGGACTGAATTTGAATCCTGAAGGCGTGCAATTTTACCATAATGTAATTGACTTTTGTCATGAACAGGGAATTACACCCTGGATAACGCTTTATCACTGGGACTTACCTTTGGCTCTTGAATTGAAAGGTGGTTGGTCGAACCGAGAGATTGTGGAGTGGTTTACCCAATATGCCTTGTTTTGCATCAGAACATATAAAACTGTCAATAACTGGATATTGCTGAATGAACCTTCCGTATTTTTAGGAGCAGGTTATTTATTTGGTTTACATGCACCAGGCAAACGCAATATTGATGGATTTCTGGCTGCGACACATCACGCCATGCTCAGTATTGGAGAAGCTTACCGTCGCATAAAATTTGAGTTTCCGGAGAAACAGATTGGTTCATCTTTTTCCTTCACACACATTGAACCTGCAAGTTCATCCGCTACAGATGCCAAAGCGGCAGATTTGGCGGACAGACTGATTAACCGGATGTTTTTTGATCCCTTAATTGGACATGGTTATCCGGTTGGTGATGTGCGAAAAATTAAAGAAATATCCAGATATTTCAAGAAGGGAGATGAGGATAAATTGGTGACAGAGCTTGATTTTATTGGTGTTCAAACCTACACACGTGAAGTGTTTAAGCACAATCCTTTGAATCCTTTTATTAAATTGCGACATATTCCTGCAGTGAACCGAACCATTGATTTAACTGCAATGGATTGGGAAATGCACCCTGAAAGCATTTACAATACCATCATGAAAGTGCATGCTTATAAATTGGGGAAACCGATTATAGTGACCGAAAACGGAGCAGCATTTGAAGATCAGGTTGTGCTCGACAGAGTCAATGATTTTGCAAGAATTCACTATTACCAAACACATATATCTGAAGTTCTGAGAGCCAAAGATGAAGGTGCCGATGTGAGAGGTTATTTCGCCTGGAGTTTACTCGATAACTTTGAATGGGCCGAAGGATACAAACCCAGATTTGGATTGATTTACGTGGATTTTGAAACGAAGAAGAGAATATTAAAGGAAAGCGCTCTTTGGTTCAAGAGGTTTTTGTCAAGCCGCATTTAAGATAATTATACTGTATTTACAGTAGCTCAAAACTTTTCTGAATTTACAGATTATATGAAATTTGAAAATCAGAATGATTCACAGAAATAAGGAAAACAGAGCGGAGCATTCAAACATTTGTTCAATTGTATTGTTGAGAAGATGTGCTGTAAATGACTGAAATCAGTTTGCAGGATACATTTAAAATGTGCCCGAAATTGACTAAATTTGCAGCCATTTTAAAATCCTTCGTTCAATGAAATTACATACCGGTCAGACCGACCATTTCGTCAACCGACACAACGGTCCTGTAGCTCAGGATGACGTCAAGAAAATGCTTCAGACAATTGGAGTTGCTTCTGTAGATGAACTTATTGATAAAACTGTTCCCCCGGCTATCCGAATGAAATCACCGTTACAGGTAACTGGTGGTACCTCCGAACAGGAACTGCTTAAACAGTTAAAAAAGGTCGCTTCCAAAAATAAAATTTACAAGAGTTACATCGGTATGGGTTATTACAACTGTTATACCCCTGGTGTTATCTTGAGAAATATCATGGAAAATCCGGGATGGTATACCCAATACACACCCTATCAGGCTGAAATTTCACAGGGTAGACTGGAAGCTCTTCTGAATTATCAAACCATGATCATTGACCTTACTGGTTTGCCTATTGCCAATGCCAGCTTGCTTGACGAAGGTACTGCTGCAGCCGAGGCTATGGCTATGTTCAGAAGTTTGCATAAACACGACCATGCAACCAAATTTTTTGTAGATAACAGCACTTTCCCTCAAACGATAGATGTTTTGGTGACCAGAGCTGAACCAATGGGTATAGAACTGGTTATGGGTGACTACAAAACATTCGAATTTACTCCTGAAGTTTTTGGTGCCTATATTCAATATCCAAACAACGAAGGACGCATCGAAAATTATAAAGCGTTTACTGAAAAAGCACATGCCGCCGGAGCACTTGTTTGTGCTGGTGCCGATTTGCTCGCGCTGACTTTATTAACCCCTCCGGGTGAATGGGGTGCCGATTGCGTTATTGGTACTTCTCAGAGATTTGGTGTGCCTCTTGGTTATGGTGGTCCTCACGCAGGATTCTTCGCAACTAAAGATGAATACAAACGTCAGATTCCTGGTAGAATTATAGGTGTTAGTATCGACCGTCATGGCAACAGAGCATTAAGAATGGCTTTGCAAACCCGTGAACAGCATATTCGCCGTCAAAATGCTACTTCTAATATTTGCACAGCGCAGGTATTGTTGTCAATAATGGCTGGAATGTATGCTACTTATCACGGTCCGGATGGTTTAAAAGCAATTGCTTCTAAAGTGCATGGTTTAGCTAAAACCCTCGATGCAGGTCTTAAGGCTGTTGGATTTAATCAGTTAAATTCAAATTACTTTGATACCCTGCTCATCGATTCTAAAGGTATGAGCGCAGCTATCAAGATGGAAGCTGAATCAATGGGTATCAATTTCAGATATTTCAATAATGGTCATATTGGTATTGCTCTCGATGAAACATGTGAGGTTTCTGATGTTGCAGATATTGTTGCTGTTTTTGCAAAATGTGCTTCTGCCGGTATCGAATCTTCTGCAATTTCAAAACTCGCTAATGAGCAGGTATTAACCTGGCCAGCTGATTTGACACGCACAAGCAATTACATGTCTCACCCTGTTTTTAACAGTTACCACAGTGAGCATGAAATGTTGAGATACATCAAACATTTGGAAGGTAAAGATTTAAGTCTGTGTCATTCTATGATTTCACTGGGCTCTTGTACAATGAAACTAAATGCCACTACCGAAATGATTCCTGTTACCTGGCCTGAATTTAACCAGATTCACCCATTTGTTCCAATGGATCAGGCAGAAGGTTATAAAGCTATCATTGATGAGTTATCTCACGATTTGATGGAAATCACCGGTTTCGCCGGAATGAGTTTGCAGCCAAATGCCGGTGCTCAGGGTGAGTATGCCGGTTTGATGGTCATCAGAGCTTATTTGAAAGATATCGGTCAGGGTCATAGAAATGTTGCTTTGATTCCTGAATCAGCTCACGGAACAAATCCTGCAAGTGCGGCAATGGCAGGCATGAAGATTGTTATCGTTAAAAACTTGCAAAATGGTAACATCGATATCGAAGATCTTAAAAAGAAAGCAGCTGAACACGCCAATGATTTAGCTGTATTTATGGTGACATATCCGTCTACTTACGGTGTTTACGAATCAGGTATCAAAGAAATTACCAATATCATTCACGAACACGGTGGACAGGTTTATATGGATGGTGCCAATATGAATGCTCAGGTTGGATTGACTTCTCCGGGCTTAATTGGTGCTGACGTTTGTCACTTGAATTTACACAAAACATTCTGCATACCTCATGGTGGTGGTGGTCCTGGCATGGGCCCAATCGGTGTAGCCAAACATTTGGTGCCATATTTACCGGGCCATCCTGTTGTTAAAGTTGGAGGAGAAAAAGCCATTCATGCAATTTCTGCTGCACCTTACGGAAGTGCAAGTATTCTCCTGATTTCTTATGTCTACATCAAATTAATGGGTGGAGATGGTTTAAAGAAAGCAACTGAAGCGGCTATCTTAAATGCCAACTATATTAAGTCAAGATTGGAAAGAGCTTATCCTATATTATTTACTGGTGAGAATGGATTCTGTGCTCATGAAATGATTCTGGATACACGCCCTTTAAAGCAATCTGCCGGAATCGAAGCTGAAGATTTAGCTAAACGTATGATGGATTATGGCTACCATGCGCCAACTTTATCTTTCCCTGTTGCAGGTACTTTAATGATTGAGCCAACCGAAAGTGAAAGCTTAAGTGAGTTGGACAGATTCTGTGATACTTTACTCGCCATTCGTGAAGAGGTTGCCGAAATTGAAAAAGGACAGGCGGATAAAGAAGATAATGTATTGAAGAATGCACCACATACAGCAGTTGAAATTAGTGCTGAAAACTGGAATCATAAGTATTCCAGAGAAAAAGCAGCTTTCCCACTGCCTTTTGTTGTCGCTAAGAAGTTCTGGCCAAGTGTTGCCAGAGTGAACAATACACATGGTGATAGAAATCTGATTTGTGCTTGTTTGCCAATTGAAGCATACGCTGAAATGGCTCAATAAAATCATTTGATATCAATATTTAACGCCCTTCATTTTTTGAAGGGCGTTTTTTTTTGGGAAATAGATTGAGTTAGTTTAAATGATTGAAAATATACTTTATTGAAACTGCAATTTTGGGTAATGAAACAATACTTTTTCACACTATTCAACCTGCCAGGTTGAATAAGAAATTGCGTTTATGGAAATACCTCTTCCAAACGCGCTATTCTTTTGTGTATCACATTCTGTAGACACAGTCATTCCTAAATCCTATCAATCAACTTTATCTTTTCTCCATAAATATCCACATCCTTAGTAATTTAAACTCTTTAATCCTAATTTTGCGGGATTTTAATCTTCTATGCCTAAAGATCCTTCCATCAAGTCAGTTTTAATTATCGGTAGCGGACCAATCATCATTGGTCAAGCTTGTGAATTCGATTATTCAGGTAGCCAGGCTGCCCGTTCTCTTCGCGAAGAAGGGATTGAAGTGTCACTTATAAACAGCAATCCTGCTACTATTATGACAGATAATGTAACAGCTGATCATGTTTATCTGTTGCCATTGACTGTTCAGTCTATTGAGAAAATTCTTCAGGAACGTCAGATTGATGCTGTATTGCCAACTATGGGTGGTCAAACTGCCCTGAATCTGGCTATCGAAGCAGAAGATTTAGGAATTTGGGAAAAGTACAATGTCAGAATCATTGGTGTTGATACTGCAGCAATTCAAAAAACTGAAAACAGAGAATTGTTCCGTCAGTTAATGATAGACATTGGTATCGGAGTAGCAAAAAGTCGCACAGCTAATTCTTATTTGGAAGGTAAGGAAATAGCACAGGAGATAGGATACCCTCTGGTTATTCGTCCTTCGTTTACCTTAGGTGGAACAGGTGGTGGATTTGTAAAGAGTAAAGATGAACTGGATTCAGCTTTAAGAATAGGTTTAGAAGCTTCTCCAACACACGAAGTTTTAGTCGAACAAGCCGTATTGGGATGGAAAGAATACGAGCTCGAAGTTTTAAGAGATAATAACAATAATATAGCGGTCATTTGTACGATTGAGAATCTCGACCCGATGGGCATACACACCGGAGACAGTATTACCATTGCACCGGCTATGACCTTGAGTGATACTTGTTTTCAGGAGATGCGCGACATGGCTTTCAGAATGATGCGCAGTATCGGTAACTTCTCTGGTGGTTGCAATGTACAGTTTGCAGTGAATCCAGAGAATGAAGAAATCATCGCAATTGAAATCAATCCAAGGGTGTCTCGTTCATCAGCCTTGGCTTCGAAAGCTACAGGTTATCCGATTGCAAAAATTGCAGCTAAGTTAGCGATTGGTTATAATCTGGATGAATTAAAGAATCCTGTGACTAAAACTACTTCGGCTTACTTTGAACCTGCAATCGATTACGTCATCATTAAAATTCCTAGATGGAACTTCGATAAATTTAAAGGTGCCAACAAAACACTGGGCTTGCAAATGAAGGCAGTAGGAGAGGTAATGGCAATTGGTCGCAGTTTCCAGGAAGCTCTTCAAAAAGCAGCTCAGTCTTTGGAAATACGCAAGTTTGGTTTGGGCGCTGATGGAACAGGTTCACGCAATCTTGAAGAAATAGTTCATAGCCTTGAAAACCCAAGCTGGGATAGAATATTCCACTTGAAAGATGCTGTTGAACTGGGTGTGCCTCTTACCACTATTCAGAAACTGACCCGAATAGACAGATGGTATCTGGAGCAAATTCTGGATTTGGTTAATACCGAAAAGGAGATCAAACGCCATACCCTCGATACGCTTCCTGAAGAGTTAATCAGAAAAGCCAAACAAAAAGGGTATTCAGATTATCAGATAGCCTATCTGATTAAGAATTGTACCGAAGATGATGTATATGAGAAGAGAAAGAAACTGGGCATCACAAGAACCTATAAAATGGTGGATACTTGTGCCGCAGAATTCCCTTCTCCAACCAATTACTTCTACTCTTGCTTCGAAGGTGAAAACGAGAGTGTAGTAACTGATAAAAAGAAAATCATAGTTTTAGGTTCCGGGCCTAACCGAATAGGACAAGGTATTGAATTCGACTACAGCTGTGTTCATGGATTGTTAGCGGCTAAAGAATGTGGTTTTGAAGCCATCATGGTCAATTGCAATCCTGAGACAGTGAGTACCGACTTTGATATGGCCAATAAGTTGTATTTCGAACCGGTATACTGGGAACACTTATGGGAAATCATAGAACTCGAAAAACCGGAAGGTGTTATCGTGCAGCTGGGTGGTCAGACAGCTTTAAAACTGGCTGAAAAACTTCATGAAAGAGGTATCAAAATAATCGGTACAACTTTCCCGAATATGGACATGAGCGAAGACCGCGGATTGTTCAGTGATTTGTTAAAGGAACTCAATATCCCTTATCCTAAATATGGTGTTGCAGAGACAGCCGATGATGCAGTTAAAATTGCCAATGAAGTAGGATATCCCGTCCTGGTGCGTCCGAGTTATGTACTGGGTGGTCAGGGTATGAAAATTGTTATCAATGATGAGGAACTGGAGAATGCCGTTATCAGTTTGCTGGGAGATTTACCGGGCAATCGTGTGCTGATCGACCATTTCCTTGACAGAGCAGAGGAAGCAGAGTGTGATGTCATTTGCGACGGCGACGATTATCACGTTATCGGAATGATGGAACACATTGAGCCTGCAGGTATACACTCAGGTGATAGCAGTGCAGTATTGCCTCCGTTTAATTTGAGTCAGAACGTGATGGATCAGATGGAAGAGTACAGCAAGAAGCTGGCATTCTCAATGAACATCAGAGGCTTGTTAAACATACAGTTTGCCATTAAAGATGAGAAAGTATATGTAATTGAAGCCAATCCGAGAGCAAGTAGAACAGTGCCTTTCATTTGCAAAGCTTACGATGTGCCCTACATCAACATTGCTACTAAAATCATGTTAGGTGTAAACAAGTTGAAGGATTTCACAATCGAAAGAAAGCTGAAAGGATTTGCCATAAAGTTACCGGTTTTCTCATTCAACAAATTTCCGAATGTCAACCGCGAGTTAGGCCCAGAGATGAAATCGACCGGTGAAGCTATATTGTTTGTAAAAGACACCAAAGACCCTGAATTCAGAGAAATATACAGCAAGAAGAGCATGTACTTGAGCAGATAGAATTATATTTGATTGAGTTCAATTTTTTGGGAGTAAAACTTTAACCTGTCAGGTTGAAGTTCATCTATTTAAAAATCTATAAAACAGCTTGTTGCGAAAAATTTCACCAACCTGACAGGTTGTTTCAATTTTCAATTCATTAAAAATAAGTGCTGTTTCAAAAGCAAATAAGCTGTTTCATGAAAAAGTTGCTTTTTTTCAACCTGTCAGGTTGAAATTTGACTATATAAGTATCAGAATAACAGCGTTTTGTGGTAGTTTTTTGAGACCTGACAGGTTCAACTTTGACAGGAAATAGTGCTTAAATATTCTAATACTTATTTTAAATGAGGTACCTGAAATTTACCAGAGATCTTTGCTTTTAATTTGCTGTTATCAGGTAACCTGTAATTTGTATTTTGCATAAATTCAAATGTTATATATGCAAAATCGTCATTGATTTGTTCATAGATGACAGCACCACTGTATCCGGATGAACTTATTTTCTGATTGCTGAATTTATTTAGAGTTGCTGAGCATTCAGTTGAACCGCAATAATAAGCTGAGGAAATATCATTGGGGAATTTATCAAATCTGATTATTAATGTATCAGGGTTAGGATTGTTACTAATAAATTCAAAGTTGGAGTTTTTATTCAAACTAAAGCCTGTAATTACTCTGTTTAAACTGAATGTTATACTATCCCAATTAAAGTATTCTGATCCCAAAACATTGACATTTCGAGTTTGAATAGGAACTACTGGAGTCGTTTTTGTTATTATAGTTTGTGGTTCTACTATCTTTACTTCACAGGCAGAGAATAAAATCACAAATAGATAAAAGTAAATTTTATAATGAAAAGCCATAGTGAATTGTAAATTGAAAAACTGAAGTCATTTGAGAAATTCGCATTGCTGTCTGATAAGTTACTGTATTTATTCCACCATATCTGGGTAAGTTGTTGAAGTCGAGTCCGGTTTTAAAATCACCGATTTTCATATCACATAAGAATTGATATTCGAGAAAGGATTTAAGTTGCTTTCCAATATATTTTTTTTTTACCCAGACCAATTCTGAAGCCTGTTGTATTTGTTTTGAATTGATGAGCCGGAGTATAATACTCAAGGCTTGAATTGTCCGGATCTGGTACAGAAAAGCGAATATCCGGAACATTGAATATGGTAGTATTAACTGAAAATCCATAAAATATGTATCTTCCATATGGTGCAATACCCCCAATTAAAGTACTATATATGCGATAGTCAAAAGTAAGTGAGTGCATTTTTGCATTAACATTACTTTTAACGTTGTCAATTATTTGATAATCACTGTTTGTTGTAATATGAGTAAAAGTTGGATATATGTCAAAATCATAACGTTCATTTTGATAACCAAAGTTTATGCTGTGCTTGGTGCCGGTGGTCAATTCAAATTTTAACATGGGTTTACATTTTTCCCATGGCATATAGTTAAAAGGCTTTGGAGCCAATAAAATTAATGGACTGTAACCAAGGCCTGCACCAAGTGATAAACGATAATTTCTAAAAGTACCGGGTAATGGTTTTGAATAAGACTGTAAAGCAATGACACAACTCAATAACAATAATGAGTTTCTTAAATTGAATTTAAGATTATGGTATACATGTAAAATGATATTCATAGTGATTAGTTATTTTATCAAGTACTTTTTAGTATCTGAAATGACTTTTTGGGATAATATTGAAATTGCCGAATAATCTGGTTTCAGGTTGGTTTCTATAATGGAAACATATTCGATGGAACAGGTTTCCAAATTAAAAATAACATTAAATGCAGTGGTATTAATAAAAAGACCCCTAACCATAGCAGATAAGTCAATTCTTGCTAAAAATGTAAACGGAAATACATATGCATCCATAATTATCATAAGAGGTTCAAAGACTTTTTTTCGACTGTGAATCATCTGAACCAGTTGCATTTTTTTGCACCCGGTTTGTACAATGATTTTTTCGGTGTATAGCAAACTCAGCGGACATTTATAGTCGTCATCTCCGGAAAGTGCATATTCATCAATCATTTCCAACATTATAAAATACTGATTGTATTGTTCTGTGGTAAGATTTGATTTGTCATCGAAACTTAAAGTATTGTAAAAAATATTGTTATCTGAACCTTGCTGTTCCAGTTGTGTTTGTAAAAAGTCTTTACAATCATATTTAACTAAAGGGTCATTGAATTTCTTGGTTTTTTTACTGGGTATTGCATAGAAATTCGGACTAAGCAGTATTATGGAATCACGTTGAGACCTGTTCCAATTTCTGGGTTTTTCATACGTCGTGTTTTCTACAATGATGTTTTTATTTTTAGTATAAGACCAAAGTTTGTCCTTTATGCTGTCATTTTTCAGAGATTCAACATAAGTTTGAATTTGTGACATAAATGGATGTGATATAAAGACAGTGTCTATTCTGTTGCATCCTCTTAATATATATCGGTCTTCAGTGTTGAAATCCGCAATGTGATCCTGAAATTCGAGAATTTTACTCAAGTAATGTTCATTTACTTTAATAAAACTACCACTTCCTTTAGAATTTGAATTATAATACAATGCCAGATGTCTGATCTTGAAATCTTCGAATACAATTAAATGAAAAAATAATTCTGATAAACAGGATGAATCGGATATGAAATCTTCAGTTAAAGTTATTTTATTCTCATTCTGACTCATCAGATAAATAGCTGATAAACATATTCCTTTCATTCGGTTGATGTCCTGAATTTCCGGATATTTTTGTTCCAGAATATGTAAGTAGGTTAATGCATGAAAGTAATTGCCGGATTTATATTCTGTAAGAATCATTTCGGATAAACCCTGGATTATAATTTCTCTTGAAAGTGCAACCGGAATTGTCTCATTGTACTTGAAAGTTTCAATTTGTGTATTGGCTCTTTTCAAACGGATTTGCCAGTCAGGATGTGTAAAATACCCTGAATCTTTTAGGATTTTTAATTCTTTTGAATTATTGATTAGAAAGTACTTCTTTTTATCTTCCTGATTCAATACATATTTGAAGTTGCAAGAATCAACTAATGGATGGAGGTGGCGAAAAGATATTCCAGGTTCAATTAAATCAGGGGAATAATGGTAATGATGAAACAAAGGTTGATTGTGTTCCAGATTTTTTAAGGATTTTGTAATACCGGCTAATGAATATCCAGCATTGATATACAGTATAATTCCTAAACTGTCAGCTTGTAGTTCGTTTAATTGGCTAAAAGCATAGTAGGATTTAAGAAATTCATCAAGAGATTCCAATTTCGCTTTTGTTTGTTTATTCTTTGACTTTTTTAAATTCTTTCTGAGTTCTGATATTTTCTCTTTTGTGTGTTCATGATTTTTGAGATTATGTTTCAAAAGATAATGAGACAATTCATGACATAATACAAATGCAAGTTCATCCTCCGACTGAACATTTGCCAATAAAGATGTGGTAGCAAAAATATAGCCTTCATCAGTTGCAAATGCATTATAAAAACGACTCCTCAATAAATAGAATTTAACATCCGATTTAAGTTGATTACTGCTTAGGATGCGTTTGCCTATAGAGTCTATCAGTTTCCAGCTATTATTGCCGTATACTACTTTACCACTCGCAAAAATATCATAGATGCCCAGTAAAGTATTTTTTTTAAAATCGTTATTGGTATTTTTAGTTACAATATCTACAATACTTTGCTTGAGATCTGAAGGTAATGTTCCTTCACATAACATAGGGGAAATAGTATTTTGCCCATTTACAATTTGTGACGTAAACAGTAAAATTAAATATAGTTTCAGTTTCATTGAATTAAAATCGATTCCTGGAAGTAATTAAAATAGTTATTGAATTGAAGATGGTAAACTCCTGAGGGGAAGTCATTAAATGTATAGATGCTGTTGGGTTGAACGTCTGTGAATTGGATTAATTGACCAATATTATTATAAATTTTGATTGAATAAACCCGGTCACTATTATTAAAAATTGTTTGGCTTTCAGTGCTGTAATAAATTTCAGTTATTTCTGTACTATTTAGTGATGTCCCCCAGCCATTAAATGAATACCATTCAGGTACCAGTGTAGTATAATTTTTATACATACTGCAAGCCGGATATAAAGCAAAATACCAATTTGCCGGATATTTTTTTCGGTCTATTAAAAAACTTGACTGAGATTTAGGTATGTCAATTTCACCTTTAAAATTTAATTTGGAAGGCCCAATATATAGCTTAAAACCTGATGTATAACTTGGGTTTTTATCTTTCCATTTTAAGTAAAACGTGTCTTTCCCATTTTGATAACCATTATAGGTGATCCATGGAATGAAACAAAAACTACTATTCCCTTTGTAAACATCTTTCAATACGCCAGACCAATTGGAAGTGTCAATAGAAGTAAATCTTCTCAGTTGATAAAAAACGGTATCGCCTTCAACAAAATCAAAAGTATCAGGAAATTGTGAAGGTTTAGGTATAAATGTTTTCATAGCTGATGAGCTGTGACCAAATCTCATGTGCATACCTGAGAAATAAGGAACAGTAATGATACATGACCAGATTGGTTGTGTGAAATTGTTGTTGGATTTATTAACGCCTCCATTTGTGAATTGCTTACTCACTACATTCGACCAAGCACTTTTAAATGGACCATCTACCAACCGACAACGGACAAAATTAAAATTGCCAAAAAGACTTTCTAGATTAAAATTTTGTTTATCGCTTATTAAATAAGTCCTTTTTTTGGGTGAATTGAAGTTGACATTAATATCATGTTCAATCTCAATATTTTTTCCGGAAATAAAGTTACTTCTATATATGGTCCATTGTGATTGAGTTGTATCTATACCAATTTGCATAGGTTTTGAAATGACTGGCACATAGTTGCCGGGAGGAATATTGAACCATTTGCCTTTTATTCCACAGCGTATGATTCGATAACGTAATGCGGTACCAGTAAATTGACTCCAGTTTGTTACAAATTGAATTTGACTAAAAGATGTTTTATTGTTTTTGTACTGGGTTGAAATTTTGTTTATATAGTTCGTGTCAGTGTGATGTTCAAGCTCTATCCCGGTATTACAGTCATAATTAATGAATGATATAGTTGTCGATGTTGTCGTACTTATAACATATTGAAGCGCCTGGTTAAGTTTAAGTGGGTCATCTACTATTGTTGTGTCATTCATATAACCTGAAAAGGTGTCATCATAAAATTGGGTATTTGTGATAATCGTAATTGAACTGTTATCCACTAAATCAATTGGCTTATTAAAAAAGTTAGTATTAACTGAATCTATCGTATTGCCGTATTTAATGTAAGTTTTCCAATCGTAGTTAGTAAACGAAGAATAAAAATTACACTGTAATTCGACTCTGAATTTAGTACTGTCATTGCAAGGATTTCTGCTGGTTAAAGTATAGTTCGGCTTAAAATCTTTAATCAGCATAACGGTTTTCCATGGGAGAGAATCATAAACATCACTAACTCGTGAACGCACATACAATGTGTCATACGGTCCATACATAGGAATCAAAATTTGAGTATAGTCGTTTGAGCGACTAACTTTGGTAAGATATGGACTATTGAAGTTGGGTGTTATATCATACCATAAATCCATTTGATTAAAATATGGAAATATGAATTTATGAATTGGAATATTTACATAGTTGACATATAGACCACTGCTGAAATATTGGTTAAGAGGGTATGTAGCTGTAAAGTATGTAACTCCTTTCCAGTCAGACATTATAGTGCCATCGCTGCGTACATGACGAGATCTAAATGAATAGACTCTGCCAAGTTTAAGTTTTGTAATAGTGTCTGTCCATGAACCTTTACTTATTTTAGTTCTTAAATAATGTGAATTGAAATTAGAAGTAGTATCACATTGGTATTCTACCCAGTAATGAATATCTGAGAATCTGAGTTCGACGGTAGACGGTCCAATTACATTAAAGTTGATAGAAACCTGCGCCTGGCTTACTACAAATGTGAAAGATGTAATTAAAAGAAAAATAATACGTTTCATAATTTCAAATTCAAAATTAAGGGGTTTTGATGAAACTCCAACCTGTCAGGTTGGAGTTTTAATGACTAAATGTCATAAAAACAATTGGTTGTATTTGAATTCACCAACCTGACAGGTTGTTGCAATTTTCAATTCATTTAAAATAAGTGCTGTTTCAAAAGCAAAAATGCTGTTTCAATCCCCGCTTTGTTATGCTATCAATCATCTTGACTTTTGTTGTAACAATGTTTATATTTGTCTATGCTTAATACGACTCTTACCAAGTCTTTCACCTTTGTTTTTATCTTGTCCGTTTTTGCGTTTTCCCAACAATCCTGCGTATATGAAGTCGAAACGCCTAATGTCTGCTTTCAGGAAGATGTCTTGCCAATTTTTGTCAATAAATGCGCCGTTACAGGTTGTCATAATGCTAGCAGCTTTCAAAAGCGTCTCGACTTCTCCAATTATGAGGGAATAATGAAGGAAATTAAAGCCAAACATCCTATGCAAAGTGAAGCCTATACCGAAATTGCCAATGGTGAAATGCCTCCTAAAGATTATCCTCAACTTACTCAATTGGAGAAATCTACCATCAAAAACTGGATTCGCATGGGTGCACCAAATAGCAGCAATTGCAATACCTGCGACTCTACCTTTACTTTTTCAGGAAGGATAAAACCTTTAATGGATAAGTGGTGCATCGGTTGTCATACTGGCACTGCCGCCGGAGGAGGTTACGATTTAACGTCTTATACCAATATTAAAAACGCTAATAACAATAACAGACTTATTGGTTCTCTCCAACATCTGTCAGGTATTTCAGCTATGCCTAAAGGGGCAGGTAAACTCAGCGATTGCGATATTAAAGCAGTGCAGGATTGGATAGACGCCGGCTACCCTAATAATTGAGTTTTATCACTTGTTTAATTACTTTCAACTATTACCTTTGATGTATGAAATCAACAAGGGTATTTTTATGGTTGGGATGTTTGTTCATTCTCGCACTCATGACTGCTTGTCCGGTGAGTACTTCTTATCCCTTAATCACTGCCGGGAAATCTGTTGTAGATAATGCTCTCATTGGTACATGGAAAAATGATTCGACGGATGCAGAAGCCAATAAAATTAAAATAACCAAAGCGAGTGATTCAACTTATTGGGTGTACATTTTAGAAAAAGGTACTATGTTTATGGCCGATGCAGATACTTTTATAGCCTGGCAAGGTCATCTGGGTGATCACGATTATCTGGTGCTCAGAGAATACATTATCGCGCCTCAGGAAACCTATTATGTCTATTCCTTAAAGAAACAAAAGGATAAGATGGTAACTAATGACATTACTCTTAAAGTGAATGGAACGGATGCTATTGTATCTATTTTGGAATATCAAAAGGAAGTGCTTGCTTCCGAAAAAATTTCCGGCTTCCTTGCTAGTGAAATAACCTGGTCGAAAGTTGAATAATTCCGCTTCGTTTTTCTACATTAAGTTAAATTCTCCTATGTTTTGTTGTTGAGTTTGTAATTGAACCCTATGGACAACATGCCTTTAGATAATAATGTGTTCAACTCTTTTGTCTCACTTGTGTTTTTTTTGTCATCAGACCTCATTTTAATAAGTGAATACTCAAATCCGGAAAGTTCTAAATTGAGAAAGAATTTACTGCTGATCTGATACATGATGCCAAATTGCAAACCAAACGAATATCTGTTTTCATTGTATTTCCTGTAACTGATTTCTCTCTCTTTTTCAAATTGCCAGCTATACTTGTATGATTTACTCATCCCTGTAACAATTCCGGTATAAATGTTTAATGCATTGTTCATTCTGAAATATCTGTTTATGTAAATCTGGACAGGGATACCTTTAGTTAAGTCTTTATTAGTGTAATTATAACTAAAGCTTGAATAGTCATTCATATACTCTTTATAAATATAGCCACTTCCGGCCCCAACAGATATCTTGTTGTTTAATAAATAGTGAAAACTAAAGGTTGGGAACATATCCTGTTGTTTAATACTGCTATTAAATGTCGAGATATTTTCATTGACTTTATCTGAATAATATCCACCTATTTGTCCTCTGAAAAACAAAGTGGATTTAGTGAATTGTGCTTCTGCTCTCAATGATATCAGTCCGATTAAAAGGAACAGAATTCTTAATTTGCCAGAATTTAAATACATAGTTTCTTGATTTTTTTGAATGTTTAACGCTCAAATCTAGTAAAAAGTATGATGAGAAAAACAATCTAATTCTGAATTTACTATTTGTAAATCTTATTCAGATTAAACAAAAAAGCCGTCAGGATATCCCAACGGCTTTATAATATAGTGTGGCGTTTATTCGCCTTTGTCTACTTTAGATTTTTTACTGCCTTTCTTATTTGAACCGGCAATCACTTTTAATGTGTTATTTTCTTTATCGAGTTCGACATTGACAACAGTTCCTTCTACGATTTCACCTTTGAGAATTTCTTCAGCCAGTGGGTCTTCGAGGTATTTCTGCATAGCCCTTTGCAAAGGACGTGCACCAAATTTACTGTCAAATCCATTGTCTGCGATAAACTCTTTGGCTTCATCACTAAGTTTAACGGTATATCCCAAATCTTCTATGCGTTTAAGCATTTTCTTGATTTGAATATCGAGTATGCGGATAATGTCCGGTTTTTCGAGACTGTTGAATACAATAACATCGTCAACTCTGTTCAGGAATTCAGGTGAGAAGAATTTCTTCAGCGCACTTTCAATAACCTGCTTGCTTTCGTTTTCGACATTGGTGAGTTTGTTGCTGGTCGCAAATCCTACACCTGTTCCGAAATCTTTCAACTGACGTGAACCTATATTGGATGTCATGATGATAACCGTATTTCTGAAATCCACTTTTCTTCCCAAGCTATCGGTGATGTGACCTTCATCCAGAATTTGCAACATAATGTTGAATACATCCGGGTGAGCTTTTTCAACTTCATCAAACAACACCACCGCATAAGGCTTGCGTCTGACTTTTTCGGTCAGTAAACCACCTTCTTCATATCCTACATATCCCGGAGGCGCTCCAACCAAACGGCTTACAGCAAATTTTTCCATGAATTCACTCATGTCAATTCTTATAAGCGCATCGTTGTTGTCAAACATGTATTCGCTAAGCGCTTTGGCTAATTCAGTCTTACCAACACCAGTTGGTCCAAGGAATATAAATGAACCAATAGGTTTGTTTGGATCTTTCAAACCTGCTCTGGTTCTTTGTATGGCTTTGGATAATTTTTCAATTGCTTTGTCCTGACCTATAACACGCTGCTTAAGGTCGCTTTCCATGGTAAGTAATTTCTTGCCTTCACTTTGACCGATTCTTTTCACCGGAATACCAGTCATCATAGCGACTACTTCAGCCACATTCTCTTCTGTAACAACAAAACGATTGCTGACTGTTTCTTCTTCCCATTTCAATTTAGCGGCATCCAGCATATTGATAAGATTTTTTTCCTTATCTCTTAAGCGAGCTGCTTCTTCGTATTTCTGACTTTTAACGACAGCAATTTTTTCTAATTTGATGGCTTCGATTTGAGCTTCCAGGTCAACAATTTCTTCCGGAACATTGATATTAGTGATATGCACTCTGGCGCCTACTTCATCCATCACATCAATTGCCTTATCCGGTAAATTTCTGTCGGTGATATAGCGGCTGCTCAGTTTTACACAAGCCTCAATAGCTTCAGGTGTGTAGGTGACATGGTGGTGATCTTCGTATTTTTCTTTGATGTTGTGTAAGATCTCAATCGACTCTTCAGGAGAAGCCGGTTCAATCATCACCATTTGAAAACGTCTTTCGAGAGCGCCATCTTTCTCGATATACTGGCGGTATTCGTCAAGCGTGGTGGCACCAATACATTGAACTTCGCCTCTTGCTAAGGCAGGTTTAAACATATTGCTGGCATCCAGACTTCCGCTTGCACCACCGGCACCAACAATAGTATGAATTTCATCTATAAACAGAATGATGTCGTCGTTTTTTTATAATTCATTCATGACGGCTTTCATACGTTCTTCAAACTTAC
>CAUJCT010000002.1 GCA_963169345.1 Bacteroidota bacterium | reverse complement strand
CAGGAAATTCTAAGAAAGGATTTGCCATTTACAGCCTCGCCGATTTTATTGCCTATGATATATACACCTGGTGTCATTTAAGTGCATATCTCAAAGTGAGATTGTGGAGAGAGGAAGGTCTGGTCATGAGTTCAGTGGAAGTAAAACCATTGATTATGACTCGCCAAAATGCTCAGTTAAAATTGAGATATGCTCAGCCTTTAATGGAACAGATTCAATTGAATGATGAGTTAAAGGATATAAAAGTTCTGTATGATGCGGTAGTAACCAGATCATAGTTTAAACAGAGCTAATGAATATCAGATATTACTACTAAAGTACGACAATCTTCTTTCTGTAAACGCTGTTGTTTTCGCCTTTGATTTCAATATAGAAAACACCTTTTAACCCACTCAAATCAATGCTAGCAGAGTTGCTTTCGTTTATCATGATTGTGTTGATTTCCCTGCCTAACTGATCGAGAATGACTATTTTTTTAAATTGATTCAGATTGGATGATTCAATGTTAAAAAGACCATTTGAAGGGTTAGGATAAACGGTTAAGTCCATCATCTTTGATGAATAGACTGACGAATTGTCGACGATTACTTCTATGCATTCAGACGTATCAGTACAATTATCTTTTGTGACCACTACAGCATAGTTGCCTGTTACCAATGCTTCGTAAGTTCTGTCAGTTGCGCCTTGAATTGGTCGCTTAGCTGAATCACAATTGAGCCACTGATAAGTTGCTCCAAATTCATTCGAAGTTAAAAAGGTCAGGTTCTTAGAAACTGTTGTAGTAACTTTTATGATACCTAAACTCAAATGTAGAACACTGTCGCAGCCATTATAGGCACCCCCGGGATATGTGTATGTTGCGGTACTGTTCGAGGAAGTATAAGTAACACCATCAATCCATTTGTATTTTTTACAGGCAATAATTGGATCATATCCATTGGTTGGTTGATTAACTGTTAACTTAAGTGAGATGATGCTGTCGCAGCCGTTGTTCGCTCCACCTGAAATTATATGCTTAACGGTATCTGTTGAAGCAGTGTAGGTGATGCCATCGATCCATTTATAAGAGCCACATGATTTAATGATCTGCTCGGCATATTTTGGTTGATTAACTGTTAAGTTTAATACTACAAAACTATCGCATCCATTGGCATTAGCATTGTTAAGTTCTATATAAGGTGCTTTTGTTGAACTGCTGTATGTTTTTCCATCCGTCCATAAATATGGGCCGCAATTGTTTACCACTTGTTTACTTAAACTTTCACAATTTAAAAGACGTGCAATACGTGTTCTGCATGCGCCATTGAATTGTGTAAATTCACCACCGACAAGTATGCGTTCTCCATAGTGGAAAGCCAGTGCCTTAGTATATCTGTCAAAACCTGTTCCCGGATTAAAAGTGGCATCAATGGCTCCATTGGGAAGTATTCTGACAATACCATTTCTAGAAGCATTTCTGTAGGTTGTAAATCTACCGCCTACCAATACTTTGCCATCTGATTGCACTATGACATCATAAGGCATTACATCGAAAGCTGGACCGACGCTAAAACTTGAATCGTATCTGCCGTTTGGAAGTATTCTGACAATGCCATTACCCGACCAGTTGTTGTACTTGATAAAGTTTCCGACCATAATGATTTTACCATCATTTTGAAGCGTCATATTGTAAGCAAAAGCTCCCCCGGAGGAAGGAAAGCCATTGGTCATACCTGTACCTGTAATAAATGTTGAATCAATTCTGCCATCTTGTAACAAACGAATAATTCCGGGGTAAGTGACATTGTTGTATTTAGTAAAGCGACCACAAACTAAGATTTTTCCATCTGGTTGAATCAATATTTTATAGACAATATCATTGAAACTGGTGCCGACATTAAAACTTTTATCTATTATACCATTCGGGTAGACACGCACAATTCTGGTAATTGATGAATCTTTAAAAGTGGTAAAGTTGCCACCAAGTATAATTTTACCATCACTTTGAATGGCCGTTGTATACACGTGTGAGTTGGTTCCTGTTCCTATTTGGAAAGTGGTGTCAACAGAGCCGTCGGTATTAAGTCGGGCTATACACTTAGGGGTAATTGAGCCAGCCATAATGTATCCACCCCCCACTATTAATTTTCCATCGCTTTGTAATGATAATGTATTAACTGCCGAACCATATTTGACAGGAGAAACAAATGAAGTATCAATTTGACCATCGCCGAATAATCTAACTACTCCAGGGGATAAAAAACCATTGTAAGAGTAAAAGGTACCACCTGCATATATGCTCTGATTGGAAGTTGTTACAAATGAACTGACTTCTGCAACCTGAAACCCTGTCCCATGGTTGTAATCTTGTTCAACAGATCCATCTGTATTCAATCTGCTGATATGATTCAGAATGTTCTTGTTTTCGCCATAGCAGGCAAAATTGCCACCAATAATGATTCTGCCTGATGATTCAAGAGACGCAGAATAAACCGCATCACCAACTACATAATCGAATGGAGATTTGAAGCTGGTGTCTAAGGAGCCGTTTGTATTTAATCTGCAGATTCTGTTAGTTGTTTTGTAATCATACTCTGTGAAATTTCCAACAGCAATAATTTTACCGTCTGGTTGAATCGCTCCTGATAAAACACCGTTGTTAAAACTACCACCAATATTAAATGTATTGTCAACATTTCCATTTGAGTCGAGTTTTATAACACGAGGGTTGAATGTGGATTTATAACTAATAAAAAAGCCCATTACTATCAATCGTCCATTATTGGTTGGAAGTATTGTAGTGACTTCACTTTGAAATCCGGAGCCTGAAACAAATCCGGCATCAAAACTGCCATCTGATTTTAATCTTGCTATACTTATTGCAGTATTGCCATTATAGGTATTGAATATGCCTCCAACCATTATTTTTCCATTGCTTAAAAGGGTAATGGTTTTTACATAATTGTTAAAACCTGAGCCGGGCTTAAAGGTAGTATCAAGGCTGCCATTAGCATGTATCCGAGCTATTCGACTTCTTGAAACACCATTATAAGTGGTGAAATTACCCGCTATTAATATTTTCCCATTTGGTTGAATAAGGACTTTGAATGCCGGAGCATTTAATCCACTTCCAACATTAAAGGATTTGTCAATTGAGCCATCACTGTTAAGACGCACAAGACCATTGCAAATAAATCCATTGTATTTTAGGAAATTTCCAGCTACTATAATTTTACCATCACTTTGAACGGCTATTGTATGCACATAAGTTGGATTGTAGGAAGTGAAGAAATTTGTGCAACCAGTTCCAGGATTGAAACTTTGGTCGAGTGTTCCGTCACTGTTCAGACGAGTGATACAGTTTCTGCTAACACCATTGTAAATGGTAAATGCTCCTCCCACCAAAACTTTGCCATCTGGCTGTATCTGTGTGGTGTAAACAAATTCGTCGAAACTTTCGCCGTTGCCATAAGTGCAATCGTCTATTACATTAAAACTTGGGTCTGAGTTGATAGTTTGAGCAATTAAATTACTATGCTGCACAAACATGCATAAGGTCAACAGACCGAATAAAAAGTTTTTCATATTGAGTGTAATTTGTAGGACAAAGATAAGGAATTAAGGCAAAAAGTATCGTAATTATCTAAAATTCAGATTGATTGCAGTCCGTATCCCTTTGTTTTAGGGGCTTAGAAATTATTTGAAAATTGGCGTCTTTTGGTTGAAAAATATTTGAACCTGACAGGTTGCTTTTGTTTGGGTTAAATAGTTTTTCAATTATAAGAATATCAATGCTTAGTGGTGTTGAAGTCGATTTATTTGCCGCTAAAGCGGCAACCTGACAGGTTGTTTTATTTTACAGTTTACACAAAAAAATACCATTTCAAGTCCCAAAAATGCTGTTTCAAAAAAAGTCGCTATTTTTATGTCCTTTTTCGTAATTGAAGAATAATTATTTACTATAATTACATCATGAAATTCTTTTTAAATTGTATTACCGCGGTCAGTTTAGTGTTTTTTATTGTTACCTGCAATGATACTGGAAACGATATGACAAATTATGAAAATTTAAATAAAGACTTAAAACTTACTTCTTCCTCCTTTAAGGCAGATTCAGCAATACCCGTAAAGTATACTTGTGATGACCCAAACCAGGTATTCCCACAGTTGAGTTGGAATGCTGATGATAAAGATTACAAAAGTTTTGTCCTGTTGATGAATGATCCGGATGCCATACCTGTTGCTGGTTATGTTTGGGACCACTGGTTGATTTATGATATACCTGCCGGTACAAAATCCATACAAGAGGGCAGCAACCAAGCTGGTCCGCTACCTGCAGGAACTAAAAGAGGTGTAACAAGTTTTGGTGATACTTTATACGGTGGTCCATGTCCTCCTTCGGGTCAATTGCACCATTACCATTTTAAGTTATATGGTTTAGACATCGCTTCTACAGGATTGCAAACCGGTGCAGACAGCAAAGAAGTCATGGCAACAATTAAAGGTCATATCCTGGACAGTGCAGTTTTAATCGGCACTTTCAGCCATTAGACAAATTTTTGAATAACCCTCATTAAGTCAGGGGCACTTACTACACCACTTTGTCTCCATAGCATCTGACCTTTCTTAAATACCATAAGAGTAGGGACGCCTTGAATAGCGTAAGCAGAAGATATTTGTGGATTTTGGTCGACATCTATTTTGATGATTCTTACATCATCTCCCATTTGCGATTTTAAATCACTCAGGATGGGCTTCATCATTTTACAAGGGCCACACCACTCAGCTGAAAAATCGACCAGTACAGGGGTTTCACTGTTGATGATTTCTGTGAATTTTTGATTGGACATAGTTTATTTGATTTCTTCGTAAGTAGTATCTTCAACCGATTTCGTGCTGTTTTTATTGTCGTTTACTGCACAATTGCCAGAGCCACAACATGCCACATTAAAAATAGCCTGAAGCAGCAGCGTTACAGCAATCATTGCTATAAAAATATCTTTCTGTTGGAAGTACTGAAAGAGAATAATAATACCAAGTCCCAGGCGGAACCATCTGTTGAGGTTCCAGCCTGAGAGTATGGTTGATTTGAGTGAACTTAACATCTAAACACCTATCACTATAATTTGTTTCGAAGACTTAACCATGAACCTCCGTTATGGACGTTGTTATAGCCTTTTGATTTGAGAATACTTTTAGCTGAAGCACTGCGCATGCCAGAAGCACAACAAGTAATGATGGCTTGTTCTTTGTCCTTGAATTTTGCTAAGTTAGCTGTCAGTTGATCGAGTGGGATATTGACTGAGCCTTTTATGTGACCGCCGGCATATTCACCTTTGGTGCGCACATCAACTATCATACCACCATCCTTAATCAATTGTGCCAGGTCAACTGAAGGTCCGAATCCAAGAAGTTTTTTAATCGCTGCTAACATGGTTTATGCGAATTGACCTTGAAGATAATTGACATCCAACCATGAACCACCGTTATAACATTCGATGCCTGATTGAGACAGGAAACGCTCAGCTTGTCCGCTTCTGTTACCTGAAGCACAGCATAGAATTAATGGTGCTTTTAAGTTTTTAAGTTCATCCATTCTTTCAGGAATTTCCTGCAATGGAATGTTGATGGAACCTGCCACATGTCCACCCATAAATTCGGCGACAGTTCTAACGTCTACTATGGTAGCCGTTTTGTCTTTGATCATTTGTTCTATGTTCATTGTATTATAAATTTAATCGTTAATTCTGCCAATGACACAGCTGGCATAGCTTTTTAATTGTGTCAATAATCCATTCTCTTCAGTTGCTTCAGGATAGCCAAGTTTCAGCAGGTTATCTGTAATGGTTTTCCTGTTTAATGAGTCTTCGTATTCTATTTTTACTTCACCATTTTCATGGTCGACTTCCACTAGTTTCATTCCATTTAGGAGTGAAAGATTTTTGCGAATGGTGTTTGCACAGCCATGGCATTTTAAATTTGCAACCAGAATTGTTTCCTGTTTCATGATTCTTTTTGTTTGTTTTTTCTAAAGTCCTCAATAGAGCTAAATAGAAGGCCTCCCATCAACATGCCGTAGAGACTGGAGTTTACCGGACTGGAAGTGATGGCACAGGTGCCGCTTTCACAACCTACATTTTTCCAGTACAAATAACCCAAGAGTCCTCCAATTACCGCTCCAATAGAGGGTATTAACCACTTTTTCATTATGTCTTAAAAACTATTTAGAAGAACAGGCGAAGTTGGTTTTCGGCATATTGGTAGCCGATATCGCTTTAAATCCACCTTCAACATCCTTAAAATTATCCCATCCTCTTGATTTAAGAATGGATGCAGCAATCATACTTCTGTATCCGCCGGCACAGTGAATCACAAATGGTTTATCTTTTGGAAATTCAGCAAGGTGATTGTTGATGTAATCTAAAGGAATGTTAATGGCTTGTTCCAAATGTTCTGCATTAAACTCACCATAATTTCTCACATCAATGATGATGGTATCATCTTTTACACTTGAAGCGAGTTCTTCTGCAGTAATTCTTTCTACTTTGTCAACTTCTTTTCCGGCACTTGCCCAGGCTTTAAATCCACCTTTCAGATATCCTATGGCAAAATCATATCCAACACGGGCCATACGGGTAATCACTTCTTCTTCACGACCTTCATCTGCAATTACCAGAATTTGTTGTTTGATATCAGGTATAAGAGCACCTACCCAAGGAGCAAAATTGCCATCAATTCCAATATTGATAGAATTAGGAATAAATCCTTTACTGAATTCAGCAGGGTCTCTGGTGTCGAGCATTAAAGCTTCTGTCTCGTTGGCAGCTGCTTCAAACTCATCCGGTGACATAGCGTGTAAACCTCTTTCCATTACAGTATCGATACTGTCGTAACCTTTGATATTCATCAGAACATTTTTAGGGAAATAACTTGGAGGCGTTGTCAAACCTTCAAGCAATTCAGCCATAAATTCTTCACGGGTCATATTGGCTCTTAATGCATAGTTGACCATTTTTTGATGACCAAGGGTATCGGTAGTTTCTTTACTCATGTTTTTACCACAAGCACTTCCGGCACCATGATTAGGATAAACAATCAGATCATCGCTTAAAGGCATTAATTTATTTCTTAATGAATCGTACAAAATGGAAGCAAGTTTTTCCTGAGTCAGGTCAGAAATTACATGCTGTGCCAGGTCAGGTCTGCCTACATCACCAATAAATAAAGTGTCGCCGGTTATAATGCCATGGTCTTTACCATTTTCATCTGTCAGAAGGTAGCAGGTACTTTCCATGGTATGACCTGGAGTATGAATGACCTTGATACTGTAATTGCCAACTTTGAAAACCTGATTGTCTTCGGCAACGGTTGCTTCAAATCCTGGTTTTGCTGTTGGTCCATAAACAATAGTTGCACCTGTTTTTTTTGCCAGGTCTAAGTGACCGGATACAAAATCAGCATGAAAATGCGTTTCAAAAACATACTTGATTTTTGCACCATCTTTGTTTGCCTTTTCAATATAAGGTTGAACTTCCCTTAGTGGGTCAAAAATGGCTGCTTCTCCGTTGTTTTCTAAATAATATGCTGCATGTGCTATACATCCGGTGTAAATTTGTTCTACTTTCATGATGTTGTTTTTTCTTTGATTTAACGATACAAAATTATAACCAAAAATAGGCTTTTTCGGTGATAATGGTCACATTGGCAGTTTTTTTTGAATTAACTATTAAAAATGTCTGATTATTAAGGTTTTTACAAACGTATATATGGTAATAGATTTTCATTATAAATGCCTAATTGGCATAATTCTGTTAGCCAAGTTTTATCAGATAATCTTATTGTCGAGATATGAGGCGTAAAGAGTGGCACAAGCTTCTGCATCTGATAAAGCATCATGGTGTTTTAAAGGTATATTCATGCGTTCACAACAGGCTTTCAAGTTGGCTGGTTTGAATCCCAGTTTTCTGTAAATTTTGACAGTACATTCCCATTTTTTAGTTAGTTTTAAAGTTCGGGAACTTATGTCGTAGTATGCCAAAGCAGCTTTCAATACACTGCGGTCGAAACCCTCGTTATGTGCTACTATGGTTTCAAATTCCATTCTGGTTATTATATCATAAGCTACATCTTCAAATGTTGGAGCTTCGATTGTGTGCTCAGGATAAATACCATGCAATTCGGAGTATTTTTTAAAATACAAATTTTGTGGTGGTTGTATAAGCGTTTGGTAGCGTTCAGTTATGATACTGTTTTCTACAGTCACCAAAGCGACTGAGCACGCACTGTAGGGCATGTGATTCGCTGTCTCAAAATCTATGGCAACAAATCTGTTCATGACTTGCCAAGCAATAATTTGAAAGTGATTTTTTCTGTTGGTATCTCTTTCAAACGGTCAATTATTGTTATCGCTCGTTCAAGTCTTTTGTCACTCGATTTAGCTTGAGATATATAGTAGATCAAAGCTCTTTGCATGCCGGGTTTAAGCAAGTCGAATAACTCTTTTGAATAGGGGTCTTGCCTGAAGATTTCCTGTAACTCTTCGCACATATCCATGCCGTATTCTGATTGGTCGAGCTCGAGAAACACATTCACCTGGTCGCCAATCTGCAATTTCAATTTTTTCATGCGCGCCTTATTCAAAGTAATATATGCATCGCCATTGCCTAAAGACATAAAGCCACATTGGAATTTTTCTTTTTTGTTTAGTGTACAAACCAAACGCCCGCATTTTAATCCGCCCATAGATTTTACAATATGGTTAGGGATAAACAAGTAATTGACTCCTAGCAGATAGTCGAGTTTTCCAATGTGGGTTTCAAATTCCATCGCGAGTTCAAAAATACAAATTGGAAATAGATCCCAAAAGGAATTATAACTGAGAATGCTACTCAATTCACAATAAGGGATTATCTTTGCGGCCTGTGAAAACCGCTACGAATTTGAAAAAAATTCAAATGACTGATTTGGTCTCTCAGTATCAGAGACTTAAAGAAGAGATTGACACCTCAATTTCTGCGGTTCTCAACAATGCCTCTTTCATTAATGGTCAACAGGTTGCTCAATTTTCTGAGGAATTGGCTCATTACATGGATGTAAAGCATGTTATTCCTTGTGCCAATGGAACAGATGCGCTACAGATAGCGTTTATGGCTCTCGACCTTCCAAAGGGCTCAGAAGTTATTACTCCCGGATTTTCTTATGCAGCAGTTGCCGAAGTTTGCCATTTACTTGGTTTAAAACCGGTATTTGCTGATGTGGATTTGAATACCTTCAATATCCTACCTAAAGAAATTGAAAGGTTAATTACGGATAAAACTTCCGCAATTGTGCCAGTGCATCTCTTTGGTCAGGCAGCGGATATGGATGCTATCACTCAAATTGCCAAAAAACACAAACTCAAGCTGATTGAGGATAATGCCCAATCGATAGGGGCGTTTTGTCAGGTCAATGGACAGAAGAAAATGACAGGAACAATTGGTGACATCGGAACATTGTCTTTCTTTCCGTCTAAAAATCTGGGATGTTATGGCGATGGAGGGGCCTTGTGTACCAATGATGATTTGCTGGCTGATAAAATCAGAATGATAGCCAATCATGGTCAGAAGAGAAAATACCATCACGAGATAATTGGTGTTAATTCGCGTTTGGATACCATTCAGGCAGCGGTGTTGTCTGTTAAACTAAAACATTTAAACAGTTTTATAGAAGAAAGAAGAAACGTCGCCAATCAGTACAGTTCAGCACTAAATCAGGTTGATGGCATTAGCATACCAACTCCAGCTCTTCACAGTACACATGTGTATCATCAATATACCTTGTTGCTCGACGAAGACATCAACAGAGAGTTGGTAATGAGCAAGCTGAAGTCAGAAGGCATTCCAAGTATGGTGTATTATCCAATGCCAATTTATAAGCAAGAGGCATACAAGCAACATATTCGAATTAAAAACAGCGAAGAGTTGTGCAGCAGAGTATTAAGTTTGCCAATGGGCACAGATATGGATCAGGAACAAATAGAACACATAATAACAACCTTAATAGAAACAATAAGACACAAATGAAAATAGCAGTTGTAGGCACGGGGTATGTTGGTCTGGTAACAGGCACTTGCTTCGCCGAAGTCGGTCTGAATGTCGTATGTATAGACATAGACCAAAAGAAAATCGAGAATCTGAAGAATGGCATATTGCCAATTTACGAACCGGGTCTCGACGAAATGGTAAAACGCAATCACTCAAAAGGGCGTTTAAATTTTTCTACCAATTTATCTGAGAGCATTCAGGGATGTGAAGCTGTATTTATCGCAGTTGGTACGCCTCCGGACGAAGATGGTAGTGCAGATTTGAAGTATGTTCTCGGAGTAGCAACAGAGATTGGTTTAAACATGAATCATTACATGGTTGTAGTTACCAAGAGTACTGTTCCGGTGGGTACAGCTAAGAAAGTAAAGAAAGCATTAACAGATGCCATAGCTATGCGCAATATCAGTATGGATTTTGATGTGGCCAGCAATCCTGAATTCTTGAAGGAAGGTGCGGCTATTGAAGATTTTATGAAGCCTGACCGCATAGTAATAGGAATTGAATCAGAAAGAGCTGAGGAGGTTATGAGTCGCTTGTACAAACCGTTTTTATTGAATGGTCATCCTTGCATCTTTATGGATATTCCAAGTGCTGAAATGACCAAGTACGCTGCGAACAGCATGCTTGCTACCAAGATCAGTTTTATGAATGATATTGCCAACCTTTGCGAGATAATGGGTGCTGATGTCAATGCAGTACGCAAGGGTATAGGTAGCGATTCACGTATAGGACACAAGTTTATTTATCCTGGAATAGGTTATGGCGGTTCATGTTTTCCAAAAGATGTGAAGGCCCTCATTAAAACAGCGGATGAAAATGGATACACTATGCAGGTTTTAAAAGCTGTTGAAAGTGTAAATGATGCTCAAAAAGCGCGTATGTATCACAAACTGAAAATGCATTTTGGAAGTTTAAGTGGTAAGCGCATTGCATTGTGGGGCTTGTCTTTTAAACCAAAAACAGATGATATGCGCGAAGCTCCGAGTTTGGTGCTAATCGATCAGTTATTAGCTGAAGGTGCTACTGTAAATGCTTACGACCCGGTTGCTATGCACGAAGCTGAAAGAATATTAGGTTCCAGAATTGACTACGCCAAAGAGCAATACGATGTTTTAGAAGGCGCCGACGCTCTGGTAGTAGTGACAGAATGGCCTGAATTCAGATCACCGGATTTTGAATTGATAGCGTCAAAATTAAAGCAAAAAGCTTTGTTTGATGGCAGAAATATTTACGAACCTGAGGAAATGAAAGCCAAAGGATTCCATTACGAATGTATAGGTCGCGAAATCATCCATTAATATGAAAGGAAAAAGAGTATTAATTACAGGAGCCGCAGGCTTTTTAGGTTCGCACCTTTGCGACAGATTTATCAAGGAAGGTGCACATGTCATAGGTATGGATAACCTCATCACTGGTGATTTACGCAATATTGAGCATTTATTTAAATTGCCCAACTTCGAATTCTATCACCACGATGTTTCCAAGTTTGTGCATGTGCCGGGGGAATTACATTATATCCTTCATTTTGCTTCACCTGCCAGCCCAATAGATTATTTGAAAATACCTATACAAACTCTAAAAGTGGGGTCATTAGGGACACATAATTTACTAGGATTGGCGTTGGCTAAAAAAGCCAGAATTTTAGTGGCGTCTACCAGCGAAGTGTATGGTGACCCTCAGGTGCATCCTCAGAATGAAGATTATTGGGGTAATGTCAATCCTGTTGGTCCTCGCGGTGTCTACGACGAAGCGAAGAGATTCCAGGAGGCAATGACAATGGCTTATCATACTTATCACAACCTGGAGACTCGTATAGTAAGAATTTTTAATACTTATGGACCAAGAATGCGTCTGAATGATGGTCGTGTTTTGCCTGCATTTATCGGGCAAGCTTTGAGAGGTGAAGACCTCACTGCATTTGGTGATGGTACTCAAACCAGATCTTTCTGCTATGTGGATGATTTGATTGAAGGTATATACAGATTGTTATTGAGCGATTGTCCAACTCCTGTCAATATTGGTAATCCAAGCGAAATCACCATTAACGATTTTGCTCAGGAGATTATTAAATTAACCGGTACCAATCAGAAAGTTATATTTAAGCCTTTGCCAACAGATGATCCAAAGCAAAGACAACCTGATATCACTAAGGCTAAGTCTATTTTAGGATGGGAGCCTAAGGTTAGCAGAGAAGAAGGATTGAAAATTACTTATGAGTATTTTAAATCTTTGCCTAGTGAACGCTTGTATGAAGAGCCACATGGCAGGCATTTTTCAAAGAAAAATTAAGCAATATAACAAGCATCAGATACAAGAAGGCCGGATACATTCCGGCTTTTTTTATATAGAAAATGCCGGAATGTATCCGGCATAATTCGTTCAATCAACACACATGTATAAAGGCACTTTTAACAATTCAGGTCAAATAAGTTGACCATATATATATTTATTAGTTCGCTACAAATTGAGGGGTCTTCTGAACGTAAACCCATATTGCAGGTCGCTCATTTTAATGCCATACTGATCATTCAGTTTAAATGAACCTATGTACATCTGATAACCACAGTAAATGCCCAATTGACCAAGACTGTTGAAATTGGTATACAAGGATACCATACTATTAAATGAGGCCTTTACCTGATTTGTATATTTGGCATCAAATTCATTTTCATGGACTAAGTCAAGATGTTTGGATTTTCTTGTACTTATAAAGGATACGCCGCCACCTACACCAAAAGCTACGAAAGAATGTTTGCTGATTGGTTGTTCGTAATTCAATTTAACAGGAATGGTTACCACATAATATCTGTTTTTTGAAACCAATACAAATGGAGTTTCAAGATTGTACCAGTTGGTATCGCCACCTGGTGCAATTGTCCACAAATCCACTTGTTGATATTGCTTAATGGTATCTCCTGAACGATAGGCTATATCTCTTGAATACTCGTTTAATTTTATGTCTTCAGAACGAGAAGTGAAATTGAATCCAGTTTCGTAGGACAAACGACCTTTGAAGGCAAATTTACTTTGATAAGTGAGGAAGGCATTAAAACCAGCGCCTCTGTTAGTGAGTTTATCGCGTTTGCTCCATAAATCTTTGTGAACAGTGTAGGTTGGGTCTATGTAACCGTCAAAAGAATTATAAGCTCTTATTGCACCTATACCGAAATTAATCCAGTGTTTGTTGTTTTCGAAATTACCGGCATAGTAAACTTTATCCATTGCAGCTGGCTTAACTTCTGGTCGTTTGGTAAATGACAATCTAATTGCATCATTGGCTTCTAGATGGAAATTAAATCCAAATTTTTTGAAAAAACTGAGTTTCAAATTGGAGAAAATATCCTCTTCAACTTGTGAGTTGTTGCCTGTATTATTTGATGAAGATACAGTATTGTCAGTATAAGTACTGTTAGCTCCAGAATTGCTGTTGCCGCCATTTCCGCTTGACTGGTTATGGTTATTGGCAATATCTGAATTGTCACCAGAATTTGAGAAGTGAGCATCGCTGCCACCTGTTCTATTTACAGACTGCGTATTAAATCCGATATTTCTGGACTGATCATCAGAACCTGATGTTTTTTGACCTGATTGATTTTTAGTGTAGCTTTCTGCAGTAGTATTCAATTTGCCTTTATTGTCAGCAATTGAGGCAGAGGCTGAATTGTTATTGTTCTTAACACCAGTTTCATTAGGTGTAGCAGGATTTTTTGTGTTATTCTCAGATGAAGCTGGAGCAGAGGCATCAACTGAATTAGGATTAGTAACAGTAGTTTCTGCAACAACATAGGAGTTGTCGGATTTAGTTTGCTTAACATTGGAATAAGTCAGCCAGGCAATACCTGCGATGACAGTTATTACTACGGGAGCCAGCCAATGCCAATTGGTACCGATACCTTGGGGTTGTTCAAGGCGCGTGTTGATGTTCTGCCACAAATGCTCCCGTGGTGGCAGATATTCATCTTTGAAAGTTGACCTTAATCTGTTGTCAAATTCTTCTGGACTCATGTTTTTTTTGTTCGTTATTATACAGTTGCGATAATAGGCTTCTAGCTCTTGTCAGAGAACTTCTGGAAGTGCTTTCAGGCATATTAAGCTTTTCAGCTATTTCCTTGTGACTGTAGCCATCTATGGCATACATCATCAAGACAATTTTGTAGTTCTCCGGCAATTTTTCCAGTAACATCATAACCAGCTCGGCATCAAATTTCTCAGGAGCATCGTCATAACTGTTTTCTGCAAATTGCTTGGTCTGGTCGTCAATATTGACTTGCAGGGCCAAACGTTTCAGTGATCTTAATTTGTTGATGGATTCGTTAATGAAGATTCTGGTCATCCAGGTCTCTAAACTGCTTTGGAAAGTAAAATTTTTTAAATTGTTGTACACTTTCACAAAAGCTTCCTGAAACGCATCTTCTGCTGTTTCAAGGTCTTTAAGGTATCGTTTACTAACTGCCATCATCTTTCCCGCAAAACGATTATACAAGGCTTCCTGTGCGAGTCTATCGCCATTTATGCAACCTTCTATAACCTGCTTTTCTGCGAACATTAGTATCACTGATACAACTTAGACAAAGTTAAGAGTTTATTCGCTGCAAAAAAATCAAAGTTTTTTTCTGTTTACCCTTGTTTTTATACCGTTTAAACCCATTTTGGTCGAGAAAAACCGATTTTAAAAATTGCAACTATCAAATAATCAACAAGATATGCGATATGGGTAAATTATACCGAAAGTTTACCTAGCCAGGATTTTAATTTAAATTTCCAATATGGCTGGTCGCCCCGAACATCTATCCTCTGGATTTTATAAGGCTGCCTTAATGGCAAGGAATTGATCCTGTTGCCAATTCTGAATGCACATCGTATACCCGCTGTCTCCATAATCTCCTTTAATTTTTTCATCTTGTCTTTCGACTTGCGTGGATAGGCTCCATACGTGTAGGCCCAGCAAGGTAACATCTCAAGTTGGGTTTCGTTGAAATGTTGAATTGTATTTGTGATATAGGCTTCCCAGACAGATTCGTCGAGATCCATGATGTTTTCGTGTCCAAGTCCATGGTAAGCATAGCTACCTAATGGCTGCATATACTTCAAATTTTCGACTGACATGAAAGTTTGTTCAAGTCCATCGTGTTCCACTGTTTGTCCTACATATTTTCCTACCAGAAATACTGTAAACGGCAATTCCAGATTTTTTAAGACAGGGTAGGCCAATTCGTAGTTGTTTAAATAACCGTCATCAAAAGTGATTAGCGCCGCTCTACCGGGTAATTCTTTGCCATTTTGCAAAGCATTCAGCATGTCTTTTAAACTGATGACATTAAATCGACTTTTTATAAAAGCCATTTGTTGTTCAAAGTCGGAGGATTTAACAGTGAGGAAATCGCTGTTTTCCTGACTAACTTTATGGTACATAAAAACCCTTAAACTGCTCATAAAGGATGTTTTTTGGCGTACAATTTCAGATATTTAACGGTGTGGTACCAGGCATTTAAATAAGACCATACAAGTCCTTGCCAGCCATTCATAAAATTGCGGTATATTACATAGTGTTTAAAAAAGTAAACCGGAAAACTTGCAAGACATGAAATAAGACTTCGGTTTTTCCCTTTTTTAAATAATTTTTCTGCGCCTATTTCTGTATATTTATTAAACTTTTCAAAATAGTGTTCAAGGTCTCTGTAGCTGTGGTGCATAATAAGACCTTTGAGTTCAGAAATCTTGCCATCGATATGTACTTTTTCATGTACAGTTGCCTCATCGAAGTTACCATACAAACGGTTAAACAGTCGAAGATGTTTGTAGCGACTTTCTTTGCCATACTTGAAAACTTTACCTAAGAAGACATGTCGAACAGGTATCTCATAAGCTCTTATTTCCAGTCCGTCTTTAATATTCCGGATTTCCTGTATAAGTTCATCGCTCAGCACTTCATCGGCATCAATGTTTAGTATCCAGTCATTTTGAGCTTGAGATACTGCAAATCTTTTTTGAGTACCAAAGCCATCAAATTGACGTGTCCATATTTTACAGGCAAAAGATTTGGCAATTTCAACTGTTTCATCAGTGCTGTTGTCGTCCACAACAATTATCTCGTCACACCAGCTCAGCTTAGGGAGCGATTTTCGCAAGTTAAATGCTTCGTTTTTTGCGATTATGACAACGGATATGCGCACAGGACAAATATAGTATTTTTAGATATTAAAGCAGTTCCGACAATTCAAGCCAGCGCATTCCTTTCAAGTCAAGATCTTCATTAATTTTTAGAAGTTCTTCGGCCCAGGCTTGCAATTGAGTGTGATCTGTAGTGCCACTGCTCATCAAATTATCAAGTTCTTTTTTTCTGTTTTCCAAAGATTCAATTTCAGTATTCAGGGTGTCCAGTTCGCGCTGTTCCTTGTATGTTAGTTTTCTTTTTACTTCGGCTTTTATAGCAGTTTCTGATACTATGGCCTTAACCGGTTCTGTCTTCGCTTTTTCAGGAGTTTCTTCTTCTGCATGAGCATCCATCAACTCTCTGTAATCAGTGTAGTTTCCATAGAAATCCCTGATTTTTCCCTGCCCCTCGAAAGCGAATAAATGGTCAACTAATTTGTCCATAAAATAGCGATCGTGACTAACCAGTAGTAAGCAGCCATCAAAGTTGTACAGAAAGTCTTCAAGAACATTCAGAGTGTCAATGTCCAGATCGTTTGTAGGCTCATCGAGTATTAAAAAGTTTGGATTTGTAACCAGTATTTTCAGCAATTGCAATCGTCTTCTCTCACCACCGCTGAGTTTAGAAACGGGGGTATATTGCATAGCCGGTGGAAACAAGAACATGTCAAGCAGTTTGGAAACGGGAATACTTTCTCCATTGCCTAAAGTGACGTAATCAGCAATTTGACGGACTTCATCTATGATGCGGTTGTTATTGTCGAGGTCGGCGCTGTGCTGAGTGTAGTAACCAATTTTCAATGTACTGCCATGAATGACTTCTCCTTTATCTGTCTGGATTTGGTGCGTCAGCATATTCAATAAAGTCGACTTACCAGTTCCATTTTGGCCTACAATGCCTATTCTGTCGCGCTTTTTAAAAATATAGGAAAAATCATCCACTATGACTTTATCCCCATAGTTTTTGGATATGTGATGTGCTTCAATGATTTTATTGCCCAATCGCACGGCCTGAACAGATATTTCCAGTTCCTTTTGACTGAGGTCACGGCTAGCCACTTCTTTTAAATCGTAATAGACTTCAATTCTACTTTTTGATTTAGTGCCTCTGGCTTTCGGCATGCGGCGCATCCATTCGAGTTCTTTGACGAGCAGGTTTCTGGCTTTGCTTACTTCTGCCTGTTCTACAGCTTCTCTCTGAGATTTTTTTTCGAGATAAAATGCATAGTTGCCATGATGTATGAACATACGACCTTTTTCCAATTCCAGAATTTGTGTTGCAACATTGTCCAGGAAATAGCGGTCGTGCGTCACCATAATAAGGGAAATGGTATGGCCATTTAAGATATTCTCTAACCATTCAATAGCCTGAAGGTCGAGGTGATTGGTTGGCTCATCCAAAATTAAAATATCCGGATTTTGAAGTAAGAGTCGGGCCAATGCTACGCGTTTTTTCTGTCCACCACTCAAACTGTCGTTTTTAAGTTTCAGGTCTTTTATGCCCAATTTGGCTAAAATCTGATGGGCTTTTTTCTCAAAATCCCAAGCCTCATAACGATCCATGTCCTCAAGCATTTTCTGCATTTCATCAGCATTGAAATCAGGCTCATTGATGGCGGTTTCATAACGCTTAACCAGGTTGAGAACAGGATTGTCTGCTCCAAACAAACTGTCTTCAATAGACTTTCCGGATTCAAGTTCGGGCTCCTGAGGCAGATATCCAATACTTACGCCATTGGCTCTGGCTACTTTGCCATCATCCGGTTCTATAAAGCCTGCCAATACTTTTAAAAGGGTAGATTTGCCAGTTCCGTTACTGCCAACCAATGCCAGCTTTTCTCCTTTTGCCAAACCAAAACTGATGTTTTTGAAAAGCCAACGTTCGGTATAAGCTTTGGAAATGCCGTCTGCGGAAAGTAAGTTCATGAACTGGCAAAATTAATTCTTTAAATCTGAACTGAAAATAAAACTTGAGAGCAAGTACTCATACATTTTATCGGATATATTTCAGAGGTTTAAATGGAATTGTTCATGTAAATAGCTTCTGATAGTGTCTATCTTTCAGCTTCTGCATTTTCTGTCTGTAAAATAATGTCTTCGCAATGTCAACTCAAGTTTGCATTTTTGCAGAGACTTATGGTAATATATAATCCTAAAGATTGGTGGAAACTGATATTAAGCTTTCAGAAAAGCGATACATTCCGAATGATGTTACCCGGAATTCTTGGTATTGCGTTTTTTACCTGGCTGATAGTTTATTTTGAATTGGTGGTATTTGATTTACATTATAAAAATACAACCAGTATACATGCTTTGGTTGGTTTTGTATTGTCAATGTTATTGGTTTTCAGAACCAACACTGCTTACGACCGTTGGTGGGAAGGTCGCCGTTTATGGGGTAGTTTTGTAAACAATGCCAGAAATCTCGCTTTGAAATTATCAGCTTTGGTTGAATCTCCCGTAGAGAGAGAGCGACTGAAAATCCTGATTCAAAACTATGTCCTGGCTTCTAAAGAACATTTGAGGGAAGGGGTACATCCTGAAATGTTAAAGGCATGTGATAAATATGAAATAGCCGACATGACAATGCATACACATGTCCCAAACAGAATTATGCAGTTTATCTATAATGAAGTTGTCATACTCACAAAAACTGGCGTCATAACTCAGGAACAGTTGCTGTTTCTTAACAGTGAGTTGCAATCATTCACTGATAATATCGGAGCTTGTGAACGTATCAAGAAAACACCAATTCCATACTCGTACAGTATATTCCTAAAGAAGATCATTTTTATATATATCATCAGTATGCCCTTTGGTTTTGCTATGGAGTTTGGTTATTGGGCAGTTTTGATTGTACCACTTTTATTCTATATTTTTGGCAGTATTGAGCTTATTGCTGAAGAAATTGAAGATCCTTTTGGCAGAGATGACAATGACTTGCCGACTGATCAAATCAGCGAAACCATCTGCAGTAATCTGGATGATATTCTCAAGTGAACCCATTAACACTTAATTTTGGACCTTTGTTTTGAACAGGATATTTGTTTTTTTTAAAGTTGTTTTTTTGTTTTTGTTAAGCTTTGAACTTTCAAGGCTGTATTTTCTCATCTATCTTAAAGATCAACTGGGTGATCGTTTTATTAATGTTTGGGCTATGTCCACATACAGTGGTTTTGCTTTGGATATCTCAACTGTGATGTACTGTGTGGCGCCATTGATTTTATTAATGTTTGCTGAAGGTATTGCCAGAAAAAGATGGCCTAACTGGTTCTATCTGTTTTTTATCCTGCTCGATTTGGTATGCATATTTGCCATTACAATTTCCGACCCTGAGCTATACAGGCAATGGGGAAGTAAATTCAATAATCAGGTTTTGGTTTATATCAGCCATCCAAAGGAAATGGCTATTTCTACCGGGGCTGTACATTGGGGCAAAACAGTAGTTTTTGCTATAGTTTTGAGCATAAGTCTGTTCATTATAGGCCGGCTGATATTTAAGGTTATAAATAAGGAAAGGACCTATTCGATTCAATATACAATGACCGAATTAATACTTCTTGTTGTTTCATTTGTATTGTTACGTGGCGGCACAGGTGTTACAACCATTAGTCAGTCTTCGGCTATTTATTCAGAAAATCGCCTGCATAATGCGGCATCTATAAACAGTCTTTGGAATGCTCTTTACTATATTTTTAATGATGTAGAGAGTTTATATGATGATAAATTTAAAGTTGCGGAAAGTTCTCAGGCTACTCAGGATTTTAGAAATCAGATTGGTGAAGATACAGCTTTGTTCGACCTGACAAGCACAAGTCGTCCCAATATTTTAATAGTTACACTGGAGAGTTTTACCGCTTCGGGTTCATTGTTGCTGGAGGGGTATAATGATTGCATGCCTAATCTGGATAGAATTGCACGTGAGAACTTGTATTTCAGTCAATGTTATTCTTCAGGAGACAGGACTGAAAAAGGTTTGGTAAGTATATTATCAGGATATCCTGCACAGCCATTGTCTTCTATTATAGTTTTTCCCGATAAAATGTCAGCATTGCCCGGATTAGGTAAAGAGTTGAAGAAGGAGGGGTATAAGGGCTATTTTTATTATGGAGGAGATGCGGATTTTGCTTCTATGAAAGCGTATCTTATAGTGCAGGGAATAGACAACATTGTTGACAAAAAATCGCTGGATAAATCATGGTTAACCAGTAAGTGGGGTGCTCATGATGGGTTTATTTACTCGCGTTTCTTAAGCGATGCTAGATATTTCAAAGAACCTTTTTTAGCTAATGTTTTGAGCTTAAGCAGTCATGAACCTTATGATGTGCCTTATAGTTCAAGCGATCTGGAAAAAGACGAATGGTATCCGTATAAAAATTCATTGAGATATGCGGATTCATGTCTGGCAGATTTTTTAGAGCAATGTAAGAAGCAAGCATGGTATAAAAATACACTTATTGTGCTGGTAGCCGATCATGGTCACGAGATAGGACTCAAAGACAAATTGTTTTTTGGCAAGGAAAAGTACCATATTCCTTTAATAGTTACAGGAGGTGCCTTGCAAGAATTCTGGAGAGGAAAAATGCTTAATCAAGTAGTTTCTCAAACCATCATTCCTTCACTGTTATTGAAATCCATGGAGATGTCAGATGAAGGATTCAAATGGCAGACCGGAGTCTATAACAAGCATCCGTTTGCTCAGTATCACTATAACAATGGTTTTGGGAGGGTTGAAAACAGTTCATCCTGTTTGAAGGATAATTTATCTGACCAATATAACTTTTTCGGCATCAGTTCAGATAGTTTAAGGATTCAGAAGGATGGCAAAATATTCCAGCAAGTGCTGGTCGAAGATTTTATGAAAAAATAGTTTAACTTCGTCGCATAAAATGAAATTAAAAGGTTTATCACAGAAAAAATGGTTTTCGTGGATTTTGATTGCCGTTCTGGTGGTTTCCAATATAATTTCGTTCGTGGTTGCAGATAATTACTTTTCCAAAATCAACAGTGTGGCAATAGAGGAAGTGAAAGTAGAGAACAGTATGTTGGGAAGTGGAAGCAGAATTATTGACATGGCGAGAGATATTCTCAGGTTTTTTAGAAATCCATAGAACTAGAAATTGATAAGCAGGTTTTTTTCAGAAGTAATGAACATTGTCAACAGGTACAAATTGTACCATGTGGCGTTCTGGCTGGTGTACATCAGCTCCTGGTCCTTGCTTTTGCCATCAGGTATTTCTTTTTGGAGAGACTTTTTAAATGCTACAATCATCTTGTCCTTTCACATTGCTGTCAGCTATTTTAATAATTATTATCTGATAGAATGGTTTCTGTTCAGGAGGAAATATCTCAGTTATTTAGCTTCTCTTTCCTTGTCTGTTACATTAATGTGTTTTCCCCTGGCAATTGCTACCTACAAGTATATCCCATTAACCCAGGAGAGCATTCAGAACATCTGGACAATTGGTTTCTTTATCAGTAATTTTTTAATGATCATGTTTACAGTTCTGATGACAACATCCATTAAATTATTCAGGAACTGGTACATTAAGGAACAATCTAACAAAGAATTACAGAAGTTGAATATTGAAAGTGAACTTAAGTTTTTAAAATCTCAGATCAATCCTCATTTTCTGTTTAACAATCTCAATAATCTGTATGCACTGACATTGAAATCTTCAGAGCTTGCTCCGGATGCAGTTTTAAAGTTATCCAACATACTTCGATTTGGTTTGTATGAGAGTCAAAAACAAAAAGTAGCCATTGAGGATGATATTCAATTTGTCCGCGATTACATAGAGCTGGAAAAATTGCGATTGGGGGACAGGACAGATGTGAGGCTGGAAGTGCATGGAAGCACATTTGGAATTATGATAGAGCCATTGTTGTTTATTAATTTTATTGAGAATGCCTTTAAGCATGGCGCTAATCCCAGTTTGGCCAAGTCATTTATATTTATAGATTATATTATAGATGCTGAACATAACTTGTTGACATTCAGTATTTCGAACACAAAACCTGCAATTTTGAATGAATTGGATAAAGCAAAAGTAGGCGGCATTGGTCTAAAAAATGTGCAAACCCGTCTGAATATTTTGTATCCCAACAGACATGAAATTAAAATCGTAGACGAAAAGGATAAATATACAGTCACGCTTATTTTACATACTATATGAATAAGGTTTTAAAATGCATGGCAGTGGATGATGAGCCACTTGCTTTGGAAATCATGGAAGCACACATCAATAAATGCGATAACCTCAAATTAATTGCTAAGTGCAGCAATGCCCTGGAGGCAGCGGAAGCAATAAAAAGAGAAAAACCGGATTTGATTTTTTGTGATATTCACATGCCAGAAATCAGTGGCATAGATTTTATGAAATCACTTCAAAACAGTGGAATTTTGGTTGTCTTTACAACAGCTTATACAGAATATGCAGTAGATGCATTTACACTGGATGCTTTGGATTATCTTCTTAAGCCTGTTAGTTTCGATCGTTTTAAGAAGTCGGTCGACAGAGCAGAAGAATACTTTTCAATCAAGAACAAATCGGAGCAGCCTCAGGCTGAAATGAACGAGGGATTCATGTTTGTAAAAGCAGATTCAAAGATGATTAAAATTAACTACGATGAAATCTGGTATGTGGAGGCATTTGCAGATTATGTCAAAATTTATACTGGAGAAGACAAGCGTATTGTTACTTTGCAAACCATGAAGAATATGGAACAAAGTTTACCTGCAGATAAATTTGCCAGAGTACACAGAAGTTATATCGTTGCTATTAACAAGGTTGTGGCTATTGGTGCTCACGAAGTTAAAATTGGCAACAAAAGCATCCCTCTTGGAAAGAATTACAAAGATGCATTTGCTCAAAGAATGCAAATAAAATAATTGAACTGTTATCTAAAAAAAAGCCTCGGTTTTGATTATTCAACCGAGGCTTTTTTATTATCTGATTAAGGTAATGGTACCATTGTAATAGTGCCACTTCTTTCGGTTATCTCTCACTTTGATATGGTAATAGTAGACACCTTGTTCGCAATCTACACCATTGTATGTTCCATCCCATTTTCCTGAGTTGTCATCAGAGAAATATATCTTCTCTCCCCAACGGTTGTAAATGGTTACTTCTAAAGTCAAGATAGACGTGAAACTAGGCTGCCAGATATTGTTGAATTCATCGGCATTTGGACTAAAGGCTTCAGGAATAAAGATGCGATAGATATCCAAAACACGCAATGTCTGGTAAGTAGTATCATTACATTGATTGTTGGAATTATTGGCAATCAGGATAATGGTGTACAGACCTGTATCTCCGTAAGTGTGTTTAGGATTTTGAGTATTATCAATGCCACCATCACCAAAACTCCATCTCCATGAAAAGGCGTTAATAGATTCATCTGTGAAGCTCACTTCCGGTTCTACAATGTCTACCTGTCTTGGCAGATAACTGAAGTCGGCTTCAGCTTGTTCGAAAGCAGTGACTGATTGTGTTTTTGTAAAACAAACTTTTCCATTGCTTAAGACCATTTCGACCCTCGCAGTGTAAGTGCCTGCATTTTGATAGGATTTAGGAATATCAGGATGTGTTGCTCCGCCCGTTGATGGTGTATTGGCATTTGGTGTACCATCAAAATACCATTTCCAGGTAAAAGCAGGATTTAAAGGTGACTGTGCTAATGTTTTAGGATAAAAGAATACAGTATTGAGTGGTTCACATCCATCAATTTTATTGGTCATTAAACTATCTGTTACGACAGGAGCTACCCATATTCTGGCAGTAGTACTTACAGGAGCAGAACAGTTGTCACTTACTTCCAGTTTGATGTCAATTGAATTTGCAGGACTTACTACGATAGCGCTTTTTAAGGAATCGAGCACTACATTATTGGTCATGTCTGTCCACTTATATTTATATGATTGTACTTTGCCTCCGCTAACACTGGCACTGAAAGGAACAGATCCATTTCTGCAGATTTCATCCCCTGTTAAATTGCCCAGAGACATTGGAGTTCTCACCAACAGTTTAAAGGTAGTAGAATCTGTTCGGCTGCAATTATCATCTCCAATAATTAAGTATTCGGTAGGGGATGTACTCGGAGTGATTGTGAATGTTCCTTTGCTGGCATGAACTACAGAATCTATCGCAGTATAAGCACTGCCATTCTTTTTCTTTAATACGAATTTAATTGGGAGATTATCTGCGCTGCTACCATTGATATTAAGTGTATAGGATTGTCCGGTACAAATAGTATCAACAGGTATAGGATTGGAGATGCTTAAGCCGTTTTTAATTTTTACATCAAACTTTTTGGAAATTTGTTGTGAGTTACATTTCTGATTGATTCTCATTTGGAAGTTGGCATCATCCTTAATTTTAACATTGAAGTAAGGGTAGGTATTGCCTTTTGCAGAATCAATTAAACTGACGCCGCTGGTGATGTCGTACAGCTTAAATACATAACCTGTACTGTCGCCTCCACTGGCACGTGCATCCACTCTGAACAATTGGTTTTTGCAGACAGGAGTGACAAACATTATTGTATCAATTTTAATACTTGGACGAACTTTAACGGTCACATAACCGCTGTCTTTTGGCACTGTGCAATTGTCTGATAGCACTGCTTTGTAGGTTACATTGTTTGAGCCCATAGTGACAGTTTTGCTCAGACCGGTTCCCAATCCATGGTCCCATGTGACAACAGATGCTCCGGGATATCCCCCGGCTATTGAAACTGTGAGGTTAACATCATTGCCTTCGCAAACCAAAGTATCCTTTGGCATTGTGATTTTCAGACTATCCCGAACATTGACTTGCACGTAGGCTGTGTCAGCATAAAAATTACCATTTTCATCCCGAGTGCAATTGTCCATCAGTATGGCTCTGTATGTAGTGGATATTTTTGGTGCAACCGTCTTTAAAAATCCTGTCCCTAACCCATGGTCCCAGGTAACGGTCAGGTTCGAACTCAAGCCTCCGAAGGCAGTTGCTGATATGTCGGTACTATTGCCCCGGCAAATGGTTGTGTCTCCGGCAACATTCAGGAAGAAGCTATCCCGCACATACACTCTAATAGTATCTCTGCTTGGTAAACAACCTTTCAATGTTGCGGTAACCGTATACATGGTATCCATCAATGGTTTTGCCACAGGTTGAAAGCACTTGGTGCAGTTCAACCAGGTAGCAGGTGCCCAGGTATAGGTTGTGTCTCCATCTGTTGTTGAAAGCAATGGCAACGAATTGCCTAAACAAATGGTGGTGTCTTTCATAATGCGTATGTCCGGTTTTTTAAAGACCCGGATTTCTAATTTAAAAGAATCGTCTATACTTGTCAATCCATTACAAACACCGTTGGTAGGTCTTTGAGCAATCATCAGAACATTGAATCGGCCGGTGTCAACAAATATTTTCGAAAAACTTTTAACTGTTTTGATGGTTGTGCCTGAAGGTTCGTAAATCAGCCATTTCCAGGTCACACCCGTTGTATTGGAACCACCGGCATCAAATGGTACAGTGGCACCCTGACAAACTGTAAAGAACATACTGTCAGGTTCGAAATCTGCTGAGCTTTTTCCGTTGATTACTGAGTAGAAACTCAAAGGTTTGATGGAAGAACCGGCATTGAAACCATAAGAACCGTGGTCGCCATAAGCATATAATACAGCCGAAAATCCGTAAGGACTTGAAATGTTATGTTTCCCAAGTGTTAATCCATCTTGCTGAATGTAAGAATAACTCGTGTCTTTAGTTACTAGATTCCATGCCGCAGTAGGGTTATTGCCGTCAATTTTAAAAGAGCTTCTCGTGCTTGTTTTGACGATTACATTGAGGAAAAATTTATTAATGGTTTGTGCGTTTTCACACACAAAGGATAAGTTCTTTAATGATTGTTCTACCGGTGGTACCCACATCATCATTGGGTCGGTGTCTGATCCACCAAAGACTTTGTCACAATCTTCAGCTAAACCAAACTGGCAAACGCCAACTGGTTTACTGGCAAGGATAACAGTATTGGAAGTGATAAAAACTGTATCAGACTGACCAGCGGACAAACTCTTAGTTGCTCTTCCTGCGATACGAATTGTGGTAGAATTTAAACTTGCCACGATTCTAACCATATCTGCTTTTCTTTGCTTGTTTTTTTGATAAATTGTAGGAATGACGATGAACTTTTTACCCCACATGTTAATAGGGAAAAGTTGCTCATAAAGTATGTCATAAGAAGCGCCGCAGGAATTATTGGCACCATATAATACGGAAGATCTTGTTGAGCCACTGAACACAGCGATTTTCTTACAATCGAGAGCTTGAATCAATGTTCCACTAAGGTCGAGTTTATTGGTGTTTGCCTGCACCAGATAAGTCTCACCCTTGTTCAAAGTAATGGTAAAAGTGGTGTTGGCCGCCTTGCCTCCAGAAGTTTGTACTGTTGGCGTAATATCTATTGTTGTATTGTTTTCAGTTGCTACTATCAAAAAACAGGATCTGTAACATGAGCTGTTGCCTGATTGATCGCCCATGTGAGAAATCACCCTGTAGTCGACGCCAAGTGCTTCTGTTGGATAAACCAATGTCGCATCACAAGAGTATTGTTTGGTGTTTTGAGCGGATACAGATACAGTGTCATTAGCAGTCACAAGTAATCCCATGTTGCGGTTTGAACTTGCTTCTGAACCTTGGCAATAACCTTGTGAAGTAGGCACCAATACTGTGTCCACGCCACCCCCGAAGCCAATCGAAAAAGGCATTGTCACTCCAGTGATTGGGTTTTTAACAGTACCAGTTGTTGCTTTAGTACAACTGATTACCACTTTTAACTGAGGTGCACTGTTATCGCTGCACCCCCCTGTGCCACCATAGTTTTGATAGAAAGACAACCAAAAGGATTTACCCAAAGTCGATAATTCCTGTGCTTGCGTTGTACCGACTGTCACCATCAGTAAAACTGCCATAATCCATCTTGTAACGCTCACGTTCATAAATTTTCAAATGAAGGAAGCAATTTAAAAAATATTAGGATTATTATAGCTTTTTTATTTAATTTTTTTATTAAAAGTGAAAAGAATTGATAGTCAATCAATTGGACTATCGAAAGCGAATACCTTTGTCTAATGAATTGGTGATTTAATCCTATAATACCTAGCATTCGTCGTTAAAAATCGACCAAATTTCTAAAAATAGAATTTCGGGTGAATTAAAACGGACACTTTAGTAATTGATAAGTTTTTTGCAATGGTCAGTTGAAATCCATCTGGCTACAATCAAATACAAATACTTATATTTGCATCCAATAACAATCAAATCAATGGACTCGGATTTCCTGGTCATTCTAATTACACTTATTTTATCAGCTTTTTTTTCAGGCATTGAAATCGCTTTTATTTCTTCCAACAAACTGAGAATTGAACTTCAGAACAAGCAAGGGGTATGGACTGCCAGAATATTAGCCTGGTACATGAAAGATCCTTCAAGGTTTATTAGCACAACACTCATTGGAAACAATATTGCTCTGGTTGTTTATGGTATTTACAGCGGTAAAATGCTGGATGAAATGCTGGTGACAGCCATGCAGGACGTATTTTGGAGATTTGTTGTTATTACCATTTTATCAACTCTTGTTGTGTTGATTACAGCTGAGTTTTTGCCCAAAGCACTGTTTCGTTTAAATCCAGATTTAGTGCTTAATACGCTGATACTTCCTTTTCATATCTGTTATTTTTTATTGTGGCCTGTTGTCACTTTTATTACGTTTGTATCCAAAGGTATAATCAGGTTGTTGACCGGTGAGAAACAAGTAGCCTCAAAGCCGGTTTTTAGTCGTCTGGATTTAGATCATCTCATCTCTCAAACCGGACAAATTGAGCTGAATGATGAAACAAATTTAAGTACTGAAATGTTTAAGAATGCCCTTGATTTTGGTGCTCTTAAAGTCCGTGATTGCATGGTGCCAAGAACTGAAATTATAGCAGTTGATGAAAGTGCACCAATCGAAGAACTTTATAATATATTTATAGATTCAAGACATTCTAAAATTCCTGTTTTCAGAGATTCTATTGATAACATAGTTGGTTATGCTCACCAGGTTCACATGTTTAAAAAGCCGGGTGCTGTCAAAGAAGCCACTATGCCAATTCTTATCACTAATGAGAGCAGAAGTCTGCAGGACCAATTGAAAGAGATGACACAGAAAAGCAAGAGTATGGCTGTTGTTGTGGATGAATTTGGAGGTACTGCGGGTATTATCACAATTGAAGATATAATAGAAGAAATCTTTGGTGAAATTGATGATGAGTATGATACTGAAGACCTGGTTGAGCAAAAATTAGGTGAAAATCACTATGTGTTGAGTGGAAGACATACTATTGAATACCTCAATGAGACATATAATTTGGGTATTCCGGTTGGCGACTATGAAACTCTCAATGGATTTATCATCGATATACACGGCAATATTCCCGAAGAAAAGGAAGTGATTCTTGCAGATAGGTTCGAGTTGAGTATCCGCTCGGTTAAGCAAGCCAGAATCGAGGAAGTCGAACTTCGAATTACCAACAGAAACAATGAGTAAGGTATTGCTTATACATGGCCCAAACCTTAATCTTTTGGGTACGCGCGAACCTGATAAATACGGACAGCTCACTTCGGATGAAATTGTTGAAGGATTGAATAAGCTTAATCTGGTCAACAAAGTTGATTACTGTCAATCGAACAGTGAACCTGATATTGTAAATGCCATTCAGAATGCCGGTGCCTATTCAGGATTAATCATCAATGCCGGTGCTTTTTCGCACACTTCAGTGGCCATTGCAGATGCTTTAAGAGCTCTTAAAATACCCAAACTTGCAGTTCACATTACCAATATTTATCAAAGAGAAAATTTCAGACACTCAGATCTGGTTGGGGAGGCCTGTGATGGCGCTATTGTTGGTTTAGGCACTGATGGTTACAAACTGGCGCTCGAACATTTGTGCGATACTTTTTAACTTTCCAGTACCAATTGGGTGGTTTGTCCCAAAACCTGTCTCAATAGTATAGATCTGTTGGCAAAACTCTCCGGCAAGATTGCTTCACTACCACCATTGTAAACTGTTAATAATGTACATTCAGGTTTTGAATTGACCACATATTCTTCATTGAGGTAGGCGGTCAGTTCCTGAATCTTGTCTTCTTTTGTATCGCAGCACGCAGAGAAGCTAATGGCAGAATTTTGCATTACATTGATGCGCACTTTAAAGCGTGCAAAGGCTTCGAAAATGTAACTGAGATTATCTTCGGCAATGAAAGAATAGTTTTTAGTGGAAACAGAAAGCAAAGTTTGAGCTTCTTTTACAATATAGCATTCGTCATTTAGTTGAGGTGCGCTGTTGTTAACCACTGTACCCTGGTCTTCAACATGAACAAATGAGTTAACAAATAAACTGATGTTTTTGCTTTTTAAAGGTTGTATAGTTTTAGGGTGGATAACAGAAGCTCCGTAGTATGCCAGTTCTATAGCCTGGTTGTAATTTATGGCATTTAATTTAACTGCAGATGGAAATCTTTTTGGATCGGCATTCATAACGCCAGCGACGTCTTTCCAAATAGTAACATCTTTTGCATCCAGACAGTAAGCAAAAATAGCTGCTGTATAATCTGAGCCTTCACGGCCTAAAGTGGTGGTATTATTATGGTCGTCTCTTCCGATAAAACCTTGAGTAATTACAACACTTCTGTCGACATAAGGTCGGAGTATGCGGTTAACGGTTTCTTCTGTTTCGTTCCATTTGATTCTTCCTTCTCTGAAATTGCTGTCCGTTTGAATGAAGTTGCGGGCATCCACCCATTTGTTGCGGATTTCGGTGCTTTGTAGATAATCAGAAACTATTCTGGTTGATAATAATTCACCGTAGCAAATGATACCATCGTAGATTTCATCATAAGAGGTATTGGGATATTTCTTTTCAACTATGCATTCCAATTCCATAAACAGGTCTTCAAGGTCAGAGAAGATATGGTGCTTGGGGTCGTTGATGAGGTCTTTGGCGATATTGAAGTGAAAGTCTTTGAGTTCCTTAATGATGAGATGTTTGTTGTTATCATTCTTCCAAAAGGACATGATCAATTCTTCTAACTTATTGGTGGTCTTTCCCATAGCGGAAATAACTACCAATAATTTTTCACCTGAATACCGGGCAATAATGCGACCGACATTCCTCACAGCTTCTGCATCTTTTACAGAAGCGCCACCAAATTTGAAGACTTTCATTCTTTATGATTATTTTTGCAAAAATAATTACAGCATCCATGAAAAAAAATAATGTCGTTACACTCAACCAGTTTATTTCTGACCAGCAAAACAAATTTCCCTTTGTACAGGGCAATTTATCAAGGATCTTCCGCGATTTGCAGTTAGCTGCAAAAATGATAAATCGCGATGTTCGTCAGGCCGGTTTGATAGACATTTTGGGTAATTTTGGCGAAACCAATGTTCAGGGAGAGGAACAAAAGAAGCTGGATGTCATCAGTAATGAAGTGTTTATGCGATTAATGGATATGAGTGGTGCTGTAGTATGTGTTGTATCCGAAGAAGATGAAGGTATTCACTGGTGTCCTGATGGGGCCGATGCTAAGTATATTCTTGCTATCGACCCATTGGACGGTTCTTCCAATATAGATGTTAATGCTTCCATAGGTTCAATATTCTCAATTTACAAGCGTTTGGACATGGACAAACCGGTAACAGAAGCGGATATTTTACAGAAAGGAATTGAACAAGTAGCAGCTGGTTATATCATTTACGGTACAGCGACTATGTTTGTATATACTACAGGCAATGGTGTTAACGGATTTACATTAGATGATTCCATTTCAGAATTTTGTTTATCGCATCCAAATATTCAGACACCAAAATCGGGAAAGATATTTTCAGTGAACGAAGGTAATTTAAATGAGTTTCCGCAAGGGGTAATCGACTATATCAATTGGTGCAAAGGCACAAATAAGGAAGAAAAGCGTCCATATTCAGCACGCTATATTGGTTCATTGATAGCGGATTTTCACAGAAACCTGCTCAAGGGTGGAATTTATCTGTATCCGCCAACAGCTAAGGCTCCGAATGGCAAGTTGAGATTGTTGTATGAGTGCAATCCAATGTCGTTTTTGGTTGAGCAGGCAGGTGGTAAAGCTTCTAATGGTCAGCAGCGCATCATGGAGATACAGCCTACGGAGTTTCACCAGCGCACTCCAATTTTCATAGGTTCTGCCGACATGGTGGATCAGGTGATGGGGATGATGTAAGATGATATTAAAGTCAAAAAAGCCCGCTTAAGCGGGCTTTTTTGTTGGGGTTTTTCGCATAAAAAAACCCTGAATTTTATTTCAGGGTTTCTCTGCTATAGGGTGGTATCTCGCGGAATCGAACCGCGGACACAAGGATTTTCAGTCCTTTGCTCTACCAACTGAGCTAAGATACCAGTTTTCCAATTGGGAGTGCAAAAATATCCTTTTTTTTCATTCTGGCAAACTATTTTTCTTTTTTTGTTTTATTATTGAACTTTATTTTTCACGATGCTCAGTATTATTGCTTTCATTCTCGTAACCGGAGTTGCCGTTTATTTCTGCGCTAAAAGCGTTGGCAGAATCCGCTCTAATATCTTTCTTGGAAAACCCGAAAATCGCTCAGATAATCCTTCAGAACGCTGGAAAACCATGGCTCTCGTTGCCTTAGGTCAAAGTAAAATGGTAACGCGCCCGTTTGCTGCAGTTCTGCATATCATCGTTTATGTGGGTTTTGTGCTCATCAATATCGAAGTGCTCGAAATTATTATTGATGGTTTGACCGGTTCGCACCGCATTTTTGAACCTGTTCTGGGTGGATTCTATGGTTTCCTGATTGGCTTCTTCGAAATACTGGGTTTACTGGTTATCGTGGCTTGTGTCGTCTTTTTATTGCGTCGTAATACCGGTGCGGTTAAACGTTTTAGTGGAGTCGAAATGAAAGGCTGGCCTGTTAAAGATGCCAATTCTATTTTGATGATAGAGATTGTGCTTATGCTGGCGTTGCTGATTATGAATGCTGCTGATAAGGATTTTCAAGTGGCTTATGGAATGCCGGTGAGTAGCTTCTTCGCTCCTATGTTTAGTTCTATGTCTGATTCGGGTGCTCATACAGTTGTTATGATAGCCTGGTGGTTCCATTGGGTGGGTATTCTTTTGTTTGTAAATTATATTCCATTCAGCAAACATTTACACATATTCATGGCCTTCCCAAATACCTATTACTCCAATCTTGAGCCTAAAGGCAAAATTAAAAATATGGAGAGTGTTACTACCGAGGTTCAATTGATGCTCGATCCTAATGCTGTTCCTCCTGAAGGTTACACAGCACCTGAAGGATTCGGAGTTAAGGATGTAACGGATTTAAGCTGGAAGAACTTAATGGAGGCGTATTCTTGTACGGAATGTGGACGTTGCACCAGTGTTTGCCCTGCCAATATCACCGGTAAATTACTATCTCCGCGCAAAGTGATGATGGATACACGCGACCGACTGGAAGAGCTGGGTGAATTAAAAGCAAAGAACGGTCAGGATTTTCATGATGGTAAAACCTTACATGATCGCATCAGTTCTGAAGAATTGTGGGCTTGTACCACTTGTAATGCCTGTGCCGAAGCCTGCCCGGTCAATATCAGTCCTGTGGATATCATCATGCAAATGCGTCAATACCTGGTGATGGAACAAAGTTCGGCTCCTGCAGAACTGAATGGAATGCTGACCAATCTGGAGAACAATGGTGCGCCCTGGCAGTTCTCTCAAAGCGATAGAGCTAACTGGACGAACTAACAGTAATTAGTGTTCATTTGAACCATTACTGTTTAATTTCTGTCTATTACATTTATCTGGATTTGAAATGTTTTAACATATTATTTGAATCCTCAGAAGTCTAAAATCAATTTCATTTGTCTTAAATTCTCATAAAGAAAAAGATACATTTCAACAAAAAAAAATGTAGTTTCAATAATGTTGACCTTAGTTGTCAAAATAATACTTCTATATTCGCAACCATCGAAATACATTACAAAACAACTGCATTCCTGTAGCCAGTGTCTGCAGCTCTAAAACTATCTGAAGCGCAAGAAATTTAAAACGCAATAGTAGCGTAAGTTGACTATTGTGTGAAAACTTTGAGACACCCAAAACACAGAATTAGTTTATAACAATATTTTCTAAAGTGGAAGAAGTGTGCGCTTTTAAGAAGCCTGAATCTCGTTTATTCATGAAGCACTTCATAGGAGTAGCATCTTATTCCCAAAATTCGGGAAATGTCTCCAAGCTATTGATTCAAAAATGTAATTTAATTATCAGAAAAAGAGTGTATAATTCTATGAAATTGCTTTGTCAAAAAGTGAAAATGAAGGAAGTTATTATTGGCTCAACCAAAGTTGGGAGATTCAGAGTCATGTTTTTCCCGTTCATATTTCCAAGTCCTGAGGTTTTACAACTGCTTCCCATAAGTTGGTCGAATAAAGGCTTATATTTTTTGCTGTTTATTTTACTGCTGATATTCGTGTTCAGATGGGTAGTAAGCAAACTTAAATACAAACATTTAATGTCCAAAACGATTTTTCTGGCAGACAGAATAATTGATAGCGATTTGAGAGCCATCAGAAGTCAGGTGAATCCTCATTTTCTCAGTAACTCTCTTGTAGGTTTGCAACAACTTATCGTGGATGGTGAACATGAGAAAGCAATTAATTTTATTGGCTTGTATGGTAAGGTTATGCGTACGATTCTTATACAATCAGAATTTGATTTTGTATTGCTGGAGGATAAAATAAACGCTTTGAAAAACTATGTTCAGTTAGAGAATATTGTTTACAACCAGCCTATTGAATTTAACATACATATACATGGCAATACTTTTAAGCAGGTGCGTATACCATCCATGATACTTCAACCCTTGTTGGAAAACACATTCAGACATGGTTTCAAGAATCAAGGTGATGTTAAACGCAAAATTGATTTAAACTTAAATTTCGGGAAGTTTCTGGAAGTTGTGTTAACAGATAATGGAGCCGGATTAGATAAAGGCAAATTAAAAAATCCCGGTTCTACAGGAATTAAATTAATAGAAAAGCGAATGGAATTATACCGATTGAAATTTCGTACTGATTTTAGTATTGATGTTTCCAATATAGAAGATGCAAATGGCAAAACATTAGGTACGAAAGTCCGATTGCAAATGCCATACGAGTTCAGAAAATAATATGAAGAAAAAAACTTATAACTTTTACGGCAGGATCAAAGCCATTATCATTGATGACGACATTAAAACTCTTAATTTTTTAAATCGATTATGTGACAACTATTTCCCTGAAGATTTTCAGATTTTAGGATGTTATGATAACCCGACTTTGGCATTACAAGACATTCCGGATATGTCATTAGATCTGATTTTTCTGGATATTGAAATGCCAGAGATGGATGGCTTCGATTTCATTAAAGCATTGTCTGATGAGCATAAAGCCAAAATTGTCATTATCAGTTCGCATACCAGTTATGCAGTAAAGGCATTTAAATTTGAAGCATTTGATTATTTGCCTAAGCCTATTGCCATTCAGGATCTTAGAAATATTATATCCAGATTTTACAAGATCAATCAAGTGGCGAATGTTTTTAATGAGGATTACAGCAAATCGGATATGCTTATCATCAACCGGCAGGATAAGGCAGTTTTTGTGGAACTCAAAGAAATCGTACGATTAGAAGCGAATGGTTCTTATACAGATATATTTCTGGATAATGGAAGCAAACTCAGTTCTACCAAAAATATCATGTATTATGAAACCAAACTGAAACGTCCTTTTTACAAAGTTCACAGAAGTCATCTGGTCAATCTGAATAAGATAAAAGAACTACAAAAGAACGATGGTGATGGAATCATCATTATGCAAGACAATAGTAAAATCAATATCTCTCGTTCAAAGAAGAATGAGTTTCTGAAAGAATTGACGAGTTAAGTTTTACCAGTAATTGCAACGTTTCTTAATAAATTTTACTTTTTGTTTTTGTTGTTAAAGTAATTAGCGTTACTATTGCTTATGAAATATAAAGTACTGTTCATCTTCATGCTGGCGGTAGTTTGTTCCGTCTATGCCACCAAACCTCTCGGTTATGTCTCGTTTGCTTTAAACAATTACGTTACAGCCAAACCGTTTGTCGGTTTTCCAAAAGTGTTTTACTCTCAATTCCACCCCGGATTAACAGTTTCCACAGGATTTAACTGGGTCAATAAGCCAAAGCATTCGTGGTCGCAAGCGTTTAAGACAAGTATTTTTTATCATCGTTATATTCAAACAGCCATCACACTTTATACAGAATTTGGCTACAGGTATAAAACCAAAAACTGGGGCTACACCGTGGCTTTGGGGGGAGGGTATTTACACATGATACCGGGTACACAACAATTTAAGCAAGATGACAATGGAGATTGGAATCAGGTAAAGGTACCTTCACGACCGCAAGGCATGCTAAGTCTGAGCATGGGCATTGACCGGACAGTTGGAAAGAAAAACAACAAGATGTTTGTGAGATATCAAAACCTATTGCAAACACCTTTTGTGCCGGGATATGTGCCTTTGCTTCCTTACAATGTTTTGCATCTGGGTATATCTATACCGATGGTCAATTTAAAGAAAGGAGGTAAAGATGCTAAGTAAATTAAAAATAGCAGCGTTGTTGATTGCTCTTCCGTTATTAATACTTAGCTGCAGAAAATCGATGGTCGGTGTTACAGGAACATGCAGTTCGAATTATGCCGACAGCAGCTACCAACATCCTAAACATTTGCAATATCAAGCGATACTTGAGAAATACAAAAAACGAGGTTTGCCCGGTATAGCAGTGTTACTGGAGGATGAAGATGGCGTTTGGGTTGGCAGTATTGGTAAAGCAGATATTAAATCCGGTATTGATTTTAAACCATGCACCATTTCAAAAGTAGCCAGTATAACTAAAATGATGTTTGCTTCAGCTGTCTTTCAACTCGTAGAACAAGGAAAAGTAAATCTGGATGATAAAGTGTCAAAATGGATAGATAAGGATATCATTAAACATGTCAAAAATTCTGAAATGTCCACTTTGAGAGATTTGCTTCAGCACAGCTCAGGGATATATGATATTATTGATGATGGCGACTTTTATCTTGCAGTTTTAAACAACCCGAACAAGAAATGGGAAGCTGAGGAATTGATAAAGTTTGCTTATGATAAACCTACGAAGTTAGAGTATAAAACGCCGGCATTGAAAGGTTCATACAGCAATACAAACACATTATTGCTGACCATGTGTATAGAGAAGATTACCGGAGAGCCTCATGCCAAATGGATGAATGAACTGGTGATTCAGAAGCTAGGGTTAAGCAATACAATTTATCATTCGCACGACAATTTGCCTTCGAGTGTTGCTCAGGGCTATTACGACTTATACAATAACGGTAGCATTGTCAATGTCTCTAATTTAATAACCGGAAACGGGCATGGTTACAATGGTATTTACAGCAATGTTTTAGATTTACATAAATTTATTAAGGCGCTTTTCATCGACAAGACCTTGGTTTCTCAAGCTTCTCTCGATATCATGCAAACATTTATTGCGGATGATGAATCAGGGAATTTAGGTGTAGGATTATTACAACAATACAAGAAAATTTTCCCGAATGATATGGGCATAGGTCATAGTGGGAGAGAGTTGGGGTACTCTGGAGATGCACATTATTTTCCAACTAAGAATAATCGGATCTTTATCAATTTGGTGAATTATGGAACCAATGGCAAAACTGCTTTAAGGCAGGTGTTTTACGATATGAGGGATGAGTTTGTTACAGAGTTGTTGAAATAGACATAGCTCCTTTAAAAATGAGCAAACTCATTTGGATGAATCCGAATAAAAAGCTTAAACTTGAAGTGAAATGATACGCTATTCACTTAATATGCAAGTGCCACCCAGCAGGTTCCCGTTTAGTCACGAAGACCAGCTGATATTTCTTGGCTCATGCTTTTCAGAACATATCTCAGATAGATTACAGGAATTGTCATGGAAAGTGACTGCGATGCCCAATGGAATTGTTTTTAATCCTGTTTCATTGGCAGAGCCTTTTCAAAGAATTCTTGAATCAAAAGATTATACTGAGAACGATTTGGTTTTTCATCAGGGATTATGGCATGGTAAGTATCATCATGGAAGCTTCTCGGAAGTCAATGTTCAGGATGCTTTGCGCAAGATGAATCACAATTTACATGAATTGAAACGCTCGCTTCAACACAGCTCACATGTATTCGTCACCTTTGGTACTGCTTATGCCTATCGATATAAGCAAAGCGGTGATACATTTGCCAATTGCCATAAAATTCCTCAAGATCAGTTTGAAAAATACTTGCTCCATCCATCTCAGATTGAATTGATTTGGGCAGAAATACTCCAGAAGCTACATCAACATTATCCCGACTTAAAAGTGATATTCACGGTATCGCCGGTCAAGCATTTGAGAGACGGAGTAGCAGAGAACAGCAGAAGCAAGGCAATACTGCTTTCTACAGTACATACATTAACTGAACAGTTTGACTTTTCTGAGTATTTTCCGGCATTCGAACTGGTTGCTGAAGATTTGAGAGATTACAGATTCTATGAATTGGATGGAGCGCATCCTAATTCGATGTCTATAGACTATGTCATGGATAAATTCTGTGAATGTTATCTGGATGATCCGGGTAAAGCTTATCTCAAGGATATGCTCGAATACCAAAGTATGTCAAGGCATCGCATTCTAAGAGTAGATGCCGAAGAGAGCAGAAAGTTTATGAGTAAACTAGAGCAGTTGCGACAAAAAATCAGTGAACTTTACGGAGTAGAATTGTAAGTTTATAGCAGGTCGAATGCAAATGTCTGAAGCACTTCATCACCTTCTTTCAATTCAACTTTGTAATGACCCTTTTTGTAATCGGGACTTTGAGTATAGTTGACTTTGATTTTTTCCTGAGAGCCATTAAAACTGACGGTTTGTTTAACTGTATAAACATCATCTGAGTTAGCCAGGCTGTTGTTGCTGGTACTCAAAACGATTCCATCAGGATTGATGATTCTTACAATATATTCTTTTTCAACCGTTTTTTCGGTCAGTTTGTTGCTCATGACATCGAAAGTGATTTGCAGTCGCTCAACTTTTTTAGCCTTGTAAATAGGAATGTATACACCTTTTTTCTGGTATTGTGGTGTAACATTAACTGGTCCTACACTAGGTTGGGAAGCAATGGTCACTTTATCCGTCAGGGTTTGTTTTTGCCCTTCCAGTGATTCGATTTTACCTTGTTGTTCGAGGATTTTAGCCCTGTAATCCTCATTCTCCATTAAGATGGTTTGCACTTTAGCTTTGAAATCATTGTTTTCAGCTGTCAGTTTTGCAACACTGTCTTTCAGTGCTCTGAGTTTAGAAGGGCTGCCTACACCGATAGCTGCGCGAAGTGAACGGATTTTAGCTTCTTTTTCTTCTATAAGTTGCTTTAAGCTATCGTTTTCACTTTGATACAAAGCCAGTTCAGTTCTCAGATTGAAAACTTTAATTTCTTCTTCATTGATGGTTTTGTATAAGCTGTCCTTAAGTGTTGTTAGGGCATTGAGCGAATCGACTTTAGCAACTGCAGCAGCTGAGGCTTTTTGTTCTTTGTCGAATAACCAGTAATTGGCACCCAATGAACCGGCAAGTAAAACGCCCAGCAGTATGGCAATTATGCCACCTTTGCCTTTGCGCTCTTTAGTCGTTGTTTCCACTGTTGAATCTTCCATATCAAATCTGATTATTTTTCAGCAATAATAATATTTCTTTAGGACTTATTCTAGTTTGCTTGACTTTGAGCCTTTTAGACGTCAGAACGCCCAAAGGGAATTTTTCAAGGTAAAGTTGATCGTTAATCGCTTGTGTAGACAAGCCTATCTGCCAGTTAATATCGTTATGTACTATGAAATTACGTATTTCTTTTGGAGTTTCTCCATAATTTAACGTTAACAAATTAATTTTATTGGCATAATCTCTGGCAATAATTCGAAGTGCTGCTGTATCTTCAGAAAATCCGACCTGATCAAATCGCCAGATATAGATGTAAGTAGGCTTTCGTCTGTACTTTCTTATTGAAACAGATTTTCGCTCAACATCGGTTGTATAGAATCTGAATTTTTTGATTTTTTTTCCGACAATGAGTGCTTTGGTGAGTTTGGCGTTTTTATCAACCTGAATTAAAACATATCCGCCTACAGGGTCAATGAAAGTAATATTGTAACGCTTGCCATTTCTTTCGAAAAAAGTTTTACCTGCTTTTTCATCAATGGCGATGCTGTTTTCAGACATCACTTTCGTCTTATATTCCCCAATGATTATCACATCTTCACCAGGATCGTTATAGAGCCCGTTGCAGTTATTGTCTTTAAAAGCAATTGTAAAACTGTCTTCACTGGTTAAATATTCACCTGCAATAGTATTGAGTCTTTGTTCTTTAAAAGAATATTGAGTGCCTGAGAAAAATTTAGAGCCACTGTTGGCATTGTAAAAATCGTCCATCAAACCAATGTATTTTGGATTGAAGTTGATAGGATAACGGGCAATATTGACTGTGTATGTAGCATTTTTAACTTTAGGATTATAGAACACGATATCCATGTTACCTATCTTTTCGGGAAATGTATCAGGGGCCCCGTCATCTGTTAAATCATTGTTGTAGTTTTTGTCTATCCACAGTAAGGCTGGTTTGTTAAATTGCCTTTTGTTGCTGCTGAGAATACATAATACATAGCCTTTAAGTTCGGGTCTTTCGAGCACACCTCCATAATAAATATAGGCGTATTCGGTGTCCTTATAGCCTTTCAGATCAGGCAATTTTGCATTGAATGTTCCTGCATCTTTTTTGGTTTTTACGCCGTTATTGACAGGATCTTCTAAAGGCATTTTAGGATACCTGTAAACCGGTATCAGCGACTGCATACGATTCGTTTTCTCGTCTTGGATATATCTGTTCAGAATGACTTTAACAGGTTCTTCCGCCAGTGCAAAAGAAAGCCTGCCGAATGTCAGCAGGCTAAAAATTAAAATATGTTTCAAATTGTGTCTAATCATCTCGTCTTCCGAGGAAAATTGAAATAAAGTACATAAGGTTGGCAAGTGCGCCCATTGCAGCAACTACATAGGTCATTGCAGCCCATTTGAGTGAATCTTTCGCCCCATCATATTCGCGTGAAGTTACAACGTTATTGTTTTTCATCCAGGCGAGCGCACGATTACTGGCGTCAAACTCTACCGGAAGTGTAATCATTGCAAACAAAGTCAAAAAGACGTTTGCAACAATGAGAACAAGCAGGATGGTGGTACCAATTGGATTATTGTTATAGAAGAGATATCCTCCTGCAAACAACATAATCATGTTGGCAAAGTTCATAATGGTTGCACTGACATTTACCATAGGTACCAGTTTGCTTCTGAGACCAAGCATGGCATAAGCTTCGGCGTGCTGAACAGCGTGACCGCATTCGTGAGCAGCTACTGCAGCGGCCGCAGCATTTCTTTCGTGGTAAACTACTTCACTAAGGTTGACTGTTTTATTGACAGGGTTGTAGTGATCGGTTAGTTCACCTTGAACGTGTGTGATTTTAACATCTGTAATGCCGTGATCGGCCAGCATTTTAGCGGCAATCTCGGCACCACTCATGTGGTTCTGTAATTGTACTTGTGAGTAGAATTTGAATTTGTTTTTAAGTCGGTTGCTCACCCACATACTGACAAGCATGATGACAAATCCAATAATTAAATAGCCCATTTGTTTATGAAATTAAATTTTCTTTAGTATTTTTAATATAACAATAATCATACCTACCAGAAACATCAGAATGGAGATTCGATTAATCCCATGCATCATTCGAAGATATTTCTGATCTTTACCTTCAACCTCCGGTTGTTTTTTGAAAGTGATATAGCTCCAAATTTTTTTAAACATGTTGATTAATCTAATTTTTGATAGGCAATTTTGGCACTGACAATAATGGCAGTTTGAAATTTACCTTTGATTTCCTCGTATAATTTCAGGCATTCGTATTTGGTGATGAATAAACCGACGTACACTTTAAAATTAGGTTCATCCCATACCACTTCACTGAAATAGCCGGGATATTCAGCATCAAAACGCGCTTTCATGGCTTCGGCTTTCGAACGGCTGTCTCCGTTAAAAATCAAAATGTGGTAACCTTTGGTTTCTGCATTTGGATGCTTTTTCTGAGCTGTGCGTGAAGCAATCAATCCATCCAATCCGGCAGGTTTACTAACCTTTATTTGTGCCTGGGCACTATAAGAAGCGGATAAAATTGCAGCAAATATGAATAGCTTTTTCATGTATGTTAACGTTTCTTCTGTGAATCTCTTTCCATTTTTCTTCTTTCAGCTCTACTCATTTTCATATCCTGTTCAGGACCGTTTGTCATGAGCTGGTTCATTTGATTCTGTTGGTTCATCTGATTGACAACCGGAGCAGAATTGTCTGAGCTGGTTAGCCTCATTTTACTCATGTCTGTTTTTTGAGGATTAGAGGTTTGCTGTACCTTTTTATTGTCTTCGGCTGCAATCTGAGCTTTGAACAACATAGAAAGAATTCTGTCGTTCATACGCATAATCATAGCCTGGAACAATTTAACGGATTCGATTTTGTAAATCAAAAGGGGGTCTTTTTGCTCGAATGTAGCGTTATTGGCCGATTGTTTTAAATCATCCAGTTCGCGCAGGTGGTCTTTCCATTCGTCATCCAGAGTTTCGAGACATACAAATTTCTCATATTCTCTTTTTAAAGCTTCTCCACCAGTTTGTATGCAAGTTTTCAAGTCAACCGGAAGACCAAAGTTTTTAACACCATCAGAGAATGGAATCATCACATAACCCACTTTATCGCCTTCCTGCTGATATATTCTGTTGAGCACAGGCATGGCAGTATCTTTCAGATGTTGCATTCGGTGCTGATAAACTTCTATCAGAGAATGGTACAAATCATCTGCCAGTTGTTCGTGTTTGCCGGCTTTAAATTCTTCTTTTGTAAATGGTACTTCTGCTGCAAATGCGATGGCTAAATCATATACCAAAGCATCGTAATTATCTCCTGAAGATTTGGCTTCATCAATTTTCTGATCACACCAATCCGACAGAATGTTTTGAATATCCATTGCCAGCCTGTCACCAAACAAAGCGTTCTTTCTGCGCTTGTAAACCACAGTTCTTTGTTTGTTCATAACGTCATCATATTCCAGGAGACGTTTACGCATGGCAAAGTTGTTTTGCTCAACTTTTTTCTGGCTTCGCTCAATGGTTTTACTCATCAGAGAGTGTTGTATCACTTCGCCCTCTTTGTAGCCAAATCTGTCCATGAGTTTAGAAGCTCTTTCGCTGCCAAATTTTCTCATTAAATCGTCTTCGAGAGATACAAAGAACAAGGATGAACCCGGATCTCCCTGACGACCGGCACGACCTCTGAGCTGTCTGTCTACACGTCTTGAGTCGTGACGCTCAGTACCAATAATTGCCAATCCACCTGCTTTGCGCACCTCTTCACCAATCTTGATGTCCGTACCACGACCAGCCATATTGGTTGCTATTGTTACTGCAGACGGTTTACCCGCTTCAGCAACAATCTCAGCTTCGCGCTGGTGCTGTTTGGCGTTCAATACATTGTGCTTGATATTGCGCAATTTTAACATCCTCGACAACAATTCTGAAATCTCAACTGATGTTGTACCAACCAGAACTGGTCGGCCTTCTGAAGTCATCTTGACTATTTCGTCAATGACAGCGTTGAATTTTTCTCTGACTGTTTTATAAATCTGATCGTCATCGTCTTTTCTTGATATTGGTTTGTTGGTTGGAATAACCACAACATCCAGTTTGTAAATTTCCCAGAATTCGCCAGCTTCAGTTTCAGCAGTACCGGTCATACCAGCTAGCTTATGATACATTCTGAAATAGTTCTGAAGTGTGATGGTTGCAAATGTTTGAGTTGCAGCTTCAACTTTAACATTTTCTTTGGCTTCAATCGCCTGGTGCAATCCATCGCTGTATCTTCGGCCTTCCAGTACACGGCCGGTTTGTTCGTCAACTATCTTGACTTTTCCATCTGCCAGGATATACTCAACATCTTTTTCGAATAATGTATAAGCTTTCAGCAACTGGTTGATGGAGTGTATTCTCTCAGATTTGATAGAGAATTCTCTCATCAGCTCTTCTTTTTTAGCCACTTTTTCATCCTGGGTCAAATTGCTCTTTTCAATTTCGGCAATTTCAGAACCCACATCAGGAATAATGAAGAAGTCTTTTTCTTCACCCGACTGAGTGATGGTTTCAATACCTTTTTCAGTCAATTCAACCTGATTATTTTTTTCGTCTATCACAAAGTACAATTCAGCATCCGCTTTATGCATTTCCTTTTGCTGGTCTTGCATATAAAAGTTTTCAGCTTTTGTCAGAATGGCTTTAACACCTTGTTCCCCTAAGAATTTAATGAGGGGTTTATGTTTTGGCAAACCGCGGTAAGCACGCAGTAAGGCAAGACCTCCACCACCTTCTTTTTCGCCTGTGTTGCCGGCTTCAATTAATTTTTTAGCATCATTTAAAAACGTATTGATGGCTTTTTTCTGAGCCTCAACTAATTTTTCGATTCTTGGTTTTAAGTTCGAGAATTCCTGAACGTCGCCTCTTGGAACAGGACCTGATATAATCAAGGGGGTACGGGCATCGTCAATCAAAACGGAGTCAACCTCGTCGACCATAGCATAGTGGTGTCTTCTTTGAACAAGTTCTTCAGGACTATGCGTCATGTTATCTCTTAGGTAATCGAAACCAAATTCGTTATTGGTACCATAAGTGATATCGGCTTGATAAGCTTTTCTTCTTTCATCGCTGTTTGGACGGTGATAATCTATGCAGTCTACAGAGATGCCGTGGAATTCGAATAGAGGTCCATTCCATTCGCAGTCCCTTCTGGCCAGGTAATCGTTGACAGTAACAATATGGACACCGCGACCTGCAAGCGCATTAAGGTAAGCCGGCAAAGTAGACACCAGAGTTTTACCTTCACCTGTTGCCATTTCAGCAATTTTACCCTGGTGTAAAACAATACCACCAATCAGCTGCACATCATAATGGATCATATTCCATTTAACCAAACCACCGGCGGCTTCCCATTCGTTTTTATAAAAAGCTTTTTCACCCTGAATGCTGATGTTTTTTCTGCGAGGAGCCAGAGAGCGGTCCATTTCTGTAGCGGTGACCTCTAATTGCTCATTTTCTGATAAGCGTTTAGCGGTTTCTTTAACTACTGCAAATGCTTCCGGAAGGATATCCATCAAAATCTTTTCGATGATATCGTTTTTATCCTTTTCAATTTCTTCAATTTCGTTGAATAGTCTGTCCTTTTCAATGACATCTTCGGCATCCAGTGCAGAAATTTCGGCTTGAATTTCAGCCAATTTGACATCTATATCCTTTAATCCATCTGCTATTCTGCTTTTGAATTCAGCAGTTTTGGCACGTAATTCATCATTGCTTAAGCTGTGAAACGATTCATAAAACTCGTTTATTTTCTCCACAAGAGGTTCAAGGGACTTAACGTCCTTCTCACTTTTATTGCCTCCGAATATTTTCGATATACTGGATATTAGACTATTAAACATAAAGGTACAAAGATATTGTTTTGTTGCTAAATTTTAGAGTAAAGTCACCAAAGACTGTGCCGATGCAAATAAGACTTTGAAACACTGACGTTATGGCAGGTCAGGAGGGTAAGAAAGTTTTAATAATGACGAATTCGTTCTTAAAAAAAGGGGCACAGGTTAACATGGAATTCGCAAATCAAATTTTTGAGGTTTTATTGAAAAATCCGACACAGTTCGATTGCATGTATGAAGTATCGGTCGGCCCTTTGTGTCGGAGAAAAGTAAGATTTTATATAATGCATGTAAATATCAGAAATACAATGATATAGAAAGAGTATATTGTAAATTTGTGCTTGATATAACGAGCTAAAACTCACAAAAATAGTAAGAATTGGCTTGTTAAAACGAAAAAAGTGCCCTCATGTCGAGATGATTTTGAATCAGTTTTTTTGCGTAAGTGTTGTTTTTTAGACCGAAGGTAGAGATAAAGGTGAGATATATGTTTTTTCTGGTAAGTGTGTCTTTTTTAAATGCTTCAATTTTGTTTTTCAGCGTTGTGTAGTATGCTTTATCAATGTTAAATACAGTGTTGTAAAATTTGATTTCACACAGATTGATTTGTTCTAAAGTACTTTACGATGCAAAACAGAAACTCTATCATTTAATTGAGACAAAAAAAGAGACTCCTTTCGAAGTCTCTTTAGATTTTGGTTATTTCAAATTCTATTAACCTTAAAAACACATGATTATTCTATTTAAGCAGTTGCAGGAGCTACTTTTGCAAACTGTGCATTGACAGCCAGTTTCACTTCGTCAGATACCACAACACCACCGGCTTCTGTTACGGCATCCCAGGCCAAACCGAATTCTTTGCGGTTGATTTTACCACTGATTTCGAATCCGTGCTTTTCATTGCCATAGAAATCGGTCATTTTACCTGAGTATTCTACATGTAAAACAACTGGTTTTTCTACACCACGCATGGTCAGGTTACCATGTAATTCGTAGTTGTTACCTGACAAATGTTTCATATTGGTTGACTTGAAGGACAGTTTTGGATGATTAGCAGCATCAAAAAAGTCAGCGCTTTTTAAGTGCTCGTCTCTTTGACCATTGTTTGTACTGATGGAATCAATTTCTGCTTCAAATTGTACTGAAGCATCACTGAAATCTTCTTTATCAGAAGTAAAACTTGCATCAAATTTTGAGAATGAACCTGATACAGTAGAAATCATAAGGTGTCTTACTTTGAAGCTCACCTCTGAGTGCATTGGGTCTAATTGAAAGTTGGACATATCGTTTTTTTTGATGCAAAACTACCACCGTATAAGGCCTCAATGCCTTAACCCAAATTAATAAATTATCTTAAACTAGATTAAGATTTTGAGATTTGACCTCTTATTTTGCTTAAGAATTCAGGAGTGATACCAAGAAAAGCGGCAATTTGAACCTGAGGAATTCTTTGCATAAACAAAGGATATTTCTGAATGAAGTTTTTGTATCGTTCTATGGCAGGCAGGCTCAAGTTATCCAATAATCTTTGTTGATTGCTGACCATACCATTTTCTGTGATGATGCGAAAATATTTCTCAAATTTCGGGCTTTTTTCGAAGAGCGACAATTGATCTTCTCTTGAAATGAGCAGAACTTCACTGTCTTCTAAAGCATCAATATTGAGTTTTCCTGGTTTGCCGCTGATGTAACTCATCATATCGGTGATCCACCAGTCTTCAATGGCAAATTGTAATATGTGTTCGAATCCATTGCTGTCTACAAAGTAGGAACGCAGACATCCCGAGAGCACAAATGCAGAATATTTGCTGTGGTCGCCTTCCTGCAACAGATATTGACGTTTTCTTAGTTTTCTGTTTTGCATAATGGAAAGCAACATATACTTTTCTTCGTCGTTTAACTGAACGTATTTCTGTATGTTGTTAATCAGTAACTGGCTCATGTCGTTTCAAGTTGAATGTCCACTGGACTCTGGCAGGTCATGTCCTTACAAAGGTACAACAAAGACTTTTGATTATAAGATTTGTGTTGAAGCAAAGGCAATTCAGATTGTCCGTTAGTGAAGCCTATCAGACAATCAAACTTTCCGGACATTTCTTTTGGCATTTTAAATTTTCTGTCTGTTTCAGGACCAGCAATAACGAACTGCTCGAAACCAAATTCTTCACGCAGTTTCAAAGAAGCCCAATTGCTGTACCAGGGTGCATTTTCGGCATATAGTACCTGCATGGCATTTAACATTTCATTAGACATTTTACGCCAGTCTTGTCGGTCGAAATACCAGGAGAGATTGTTGAGATTGCGCGCCATCATGCTGTTGCCGGAGTTGATAACATCGTCTGAAGTATCGAATTTGTGATGCAATACTGCGCCTCCCGAATTGAATCTGAAAAAACCTTTATCTTTATCATAAAACAATTGTATCGTTTTTTTAGTTAAATCAGCTGCTGTCATCAAATAAGATTCATTGCGTGTTGATTTGTATAGGCTAATTAAAGCATCAATCAAAGTGGCGTAATCTTCGAGGTAAGCAGAAATGCTGGCTTTGCCATTTGAGAATATGCGTTTTAATTCTGAATCTGAATCAAAGTGTTTTAAAATATTGGATGCCAGTTGTTCTGCCAATTTTATAAGTTCATCATCCTGAAGATAAAATCCAGCTTCGGCAAGTCCTTTGAGATATAAGCTGTTCCACGAACAAATACATTTGTCATCCAGTCCGGGGCGGTTCCGTTTGTCTCTGAAATGAAACAATTTGTTTAAGCACTCATTAATTTTTGTTTCGAATAATGTAACATCTGTTTCAAATTGCTGAGCAGCTTTAGGAATGTTGTCTATGGCATAAAGGATGTTTCTGTTGTGTTCCCAATTGCCATCTCTTCGGCATTGAAAATATTGTGAGAAAAATACAGAGTCTTTGCCCAATACTTCTTCCAGCTCGTTGTAAGTGAAAGTATAGAACAAGCCTTCAATTCCGTCACTATCGGCATCTAATGCTGAACCATACAAACCATAGCTGTTTTTTAATTCTCTTTCACAAAATGTAATGGTATCCAATGCGATTTTTTTGTGATGAAGATTGTTGTTTATGCTATAGGATGCGGCGTATAATTCGATTAATTGTGCATTGTCATACAGCATTTTTTCAAAATGAGGAGCAAACCATTTTTGGTCGACGGAGTACCGCGCAAATCCTCCTCCAACATGATCGTAAATTCCACCAAGTGCCATACTGTCCAGGGTATGACTGAACATTTTTAATGCCTGGTCACTGCCTTTGTATTGGTGATAATTCAGAAGAAACTGAAGATTATTTGGCATTGGAAATTTGGGCGCCTGACCAAAACCGCCGTATGTTTCATCATAGCGTTTTACGAATGCCTGAAACAGTTGTTCATGGATAACAGAGTTTGAAGTGTTTTGAGTTAGTTCAGGCGATAAACTCATGCCTTTTAAGCCGTTTTCAAGTTTAGCAGCATAATCGAGAGCAGCTTCACGATTGTTTTGCCACAGGTCGTGTAAAGTTTTCATCAACTTTAACCATTGTTCCTTTGGCGCATAAGTCATGGCATGTACTGGTCTTTTATCAGGCAATACAAAAGCGTTGAGAGGCCAGCCGCCATTGCCATTGATCAATTGACAGGCATCCATATACGTTTGGTCCACATCCGGCAATTCTTCTCTGTCAACTTTTACACAAACAAAATGTTCGTTCATAAACTGAGCGCACAATTCGTCTTCGAAGCTTTCGTGAGCCATTACATGACACCAGTGACAAGCGCTGTATCCAATACTAACGATGACAAGTTTATCTTCACTGGCTGCTTTTTCGAAAGCTGTTTCATTCCACTCTACCCAATTCACCGGATTATAGGCATGTTGCCTCAAATAGGGGCTGGAAGAATTTATAAGTTGATTTGTTTTGTGTTCTTGCTTTTCCAAAATAAATTTGTAGGAACTATTCCTCATGCAAAAGTACCTTATTTTAATTTTATGTTTATCGATTTTTCCTATACTGCATGCGCAAGAGGAAATTGACACAACAGATCAGAAAACCTGCGAACATCTGGATGATTTAATATGGATAAAAGACAGTTCATATAAAGCTTTCAAGACATATAAATTCAGCAGTCTGAGGGTATTTTACCCAACCTACTCAACTTACAAATCGCTTATAGACTCTACTCAGGCCGGAAAGCAAAGTGAAATCACCAAGTATTATATGTACAATCAGGTATGGAATGGACTGCGTTATCAGCATACAAAAATGATGGTGAAATCGAAGAAGGCGGGTATAGACTGGAACAAAACAGTTTTGGATTCATTTTATATTGATTCGGGGATTTCTGGAACAGTACAGTATGCTTATGTCAACTGGTTTGTAAAATATAACAACAAGAGAAAATACCATTACAGGGCTTTATTTCTATGTATCAATCACAACTGGTATATTATGGATGAATTAAAATTTATTGGCTTGGTAGTAGAAAAAAAGAAAAAGAAGAAGAAAAAATGAATTGGAGTAAATCGGCCTACATCAGGCAACAGACACAACTGAATGAAAAGCATATAGACGCAGTTGTCAAATTAAGTGAAGAGGGTGCAACAGTTGCATTTATTGCCCGATACAGAAAAGACAATACCGGTAATATGGAAGAGACCAGTATTATGGATGTCATTAAATTTTCTGATGAATATGATGAACTGGTTAAACGAAAAGAATTTGTATTGGAGAGTATTACCTCTCAAGGTAAACTAACTCCTGAGCTTGAGAAAAAAATTCAGGATTGCTGGGATAAAACTCAATTGGAAGATTTGTATTTACCTTACAAGCAGAGAAAGAAGACCCGTGCAGATTTAGCGCGTGAAAGAGGTTTAGAACCTTTGGCAAAATTAATATTAGGTCAGAGGGAGTCGCGTATAGAGCAATTGGCCGATCGCTACATTAATCAGGATGTAAAGGATGCTGAAGCGGCTATTGATGGAGCTTCTGATATCGTTGCTCAATGGATTTCGGATGATGCGGAAACCAGAAGTATGCTGAGGGAACGATTCGAGCAATACGCAGTATTAACTACAAAAGTTGCAAAGGGAAAAGACAAAGACGGTGAAAAATACCGTGATTATTTCAATTATACGGAGCGAACTGCCAATATGCCTTCACACAGAATCATGGCTGTTATGAGAGCAGTTGATGAAGGGATATTAAAAATGTCGATAGAGCCTGATGAAGACCGAACGCTTGAGGCTTTAGACAGAAAGTGGATCAAACGCGATAGCGCCAGTAAACCTTTTATGTTGGATATAGTGAAAGATGCATACAAGCGGCTTTTACAGCCTTCTATGGAAAATGAAACTGTACAGGTTCTTTTTGAAAAAGCCGAGCTCGAAGCCATTAAAGTTTTTGCAGATAATCTTCAGCAGTTGTTATTGTCTTCTCCATTGGGTTCAAAGCGCATTCTGGCAATTGACCCTGGCATCAGAACAGGCTGTAAAACGGTTTGCCTGAATGAAAATGGCAATCTATTATACCACACAGTTTTGTTTTTCAATTCAGGGGCAGAGAAGATGCAATCCGAACAAAAAATTAAGGAGTTGATATTGAAATATAAGTCGGAGGCAATAGCCATCGGCAATGGTACAGCAGGAAGAGAAACCGCCGATATAGTCAGAAAATCGTGTTCAGTCCCCGTATTTTTAGTCAATGAAGATGGTGCATCAGTCTATTCGGTATCGGAAGTGGCCAGGAGAGAGTTCCCCGAACATGATGTTACTGTAAGAGGAGCTGTCAGTATTGGAAGGCGCTTGATGGACCCATTGGCAGAACTGGTTAAAATTGATGCCAAGAGTATAGGAGTTGGACAATACCAGCACGATGTCAATCAAACATTACTGAAGAAAACACTTCAGGCAACTGTAGAAGTTTGTGTTAACAGAGTTGGTGTCAATTTAAACACGGCTGGAGTTGAATTGCTCAGTCATGTCTCCGGACTCGGCCCTGCATTAGCTACTAATATTGTCGCCTATAGGGATAAAAACGGTGAATTTAAATCAAGAGATGAGCTGAAAAAAGTGCCCAGACTTGGAGATAAAGCGTTCGAACAAAGTGCAGGATTTTTAAGAGTACCAAACAGTCATAACGTTTTAGACAGAAGTGCTGTTCACCCAGAGCAGTACCGCAATGTGAAAAAAATGGTTGAATCTGCGGGATTAACGCTCGATCAGTTGATTGGTAACAAAAGTGCAATTGAGAAATTGAATAATATGCAGGCTTTGAAAGAAGAAATTGGTGTTTACACTTTCAATGATATTTTGACGGAACTTGAAAAACCCGGACTAGATCCGCGGGATATGCTAAGTGAAGATACTTTTGATGATCATATCAGAACAATGGCAGATTTAAAACCGGGTATGAAAGTGAAGGGTATCGTCACCAATCTGACCAATTTTGGAGCTTTCATTGATATCGGTATCAAGGAAAATGGGTTATTGCATATTTCTGAAATGTCGGATAAATTCATAAAAAGCCCAACGGAAGTGCTCAAGCTGCAACAAAAACTGGAGTTAAAAGTAAAGGAAATTGACTTTGAACGGAAACGAATCTCCCTGACACTCAAGGTTTAAAAAATATTTTTTTTCGATTCATGCAACTTTTAGACTGATATTAGGTTCTAATAGATATGCAAGTACACAGAATACATAAGACATTGCTGCCGGTATTCTTGGTGTGTGTGACAGCAGCAAAAGCTCAATATCATACTCAGGTTGGGCTTGGTAATTACGGAGCGGTTCATTCATTTTACATTAATCCTTCATTAAATGCCTATTCGGCGTATAACTGGCAGATTAATTTAGCCGGAATTTGGGCGAATGTCAATAACAACTATTTGACATTAAGGTTGCCTTATTCCATTTACAGGGCGCCTAACAGCATACCATCTCAATATTTAACTGAAAGTGGTAATCCTCGATTTGACAAAAACTGGCTCACAGAACAACTCAATGGCAGACCAAAATTTGTTTCAGCTTCTTCTGATTTTTATGGTCCTGCATTCACATTTAAATCTAAGTCCTGGCATTTTGGATTGTTCACCTATGCCGCTTCAAATGTTAGATTGAACAGAGTGTCGGAGGCATTTGCCCATGCGGCTTTTCAGGAATTTGATTCAGCTAGTGGAGCATTTAAATTATTTGGTTCCGAACCTAAAATTGACCCGTTTAATGCTTCGGGTAATGCTCGCGCCGGATTGGGAATTAATGTGGCCAAAAGTATGCAACTAGATTGGAAACGCCAGGTTTTAATTGGTGCCAGTGTAAAGAAGGTATGGGGATTTCAGGGATTCCACTTTAATACCGATGGTTTAGCTTATGAACAAGTAAATGATCATACCATTTCTGTCTTGCCGACTCAGATACAACTTGTTGATTACGGCCAGAAAATAGGGCAGGGATGGGGTGTTGATTTGGGTGCCACTTATGTATTTCACAAAAAAGATTTCAAACGACATGGCCAATATGCAAAAATGCATACTAAGTATTTTGCAAAAATCGGTTTCTCAATAATGGATATCGGCTCTATTCGTTACAAAGATGCTACAATAAGACAATTATCTATTACCAGTCCTGTGACTATTGATATGGACTCTGTAAGCTATACCGGAAATTCGGATTACGCTCAGGCTGTGACCGATTTTTTATCAGATTACGGTAATTTGTCTGTCTCAAAAAACAATTATACTGTTGGTTTGCCGACCCGCCTGGTTATGAGTGGTGATTTTCAATTGCGCAAAAATGTATTTGTAGCCGGTATCATACAACAAAGTTTAAGAGACAAAGACAGCAGACATGCCCGATATCAGAACTATATGATGGTATCTCCAAGGCTCGAATACAGATTGTTTGAAGTATCGGTTCCCATGCTTTTGGAATATGATTACAGGGCATTCAGAATGGGCGCTTCTGTAAGGCTTGGTCCTTTATATGTAGGCACTAACAGTCTGATGACATTTGTCAATACCAGAGCAGTGCGCGATGCAGATATTTTTGTAGGGATAGCGTTTGGGAATCTGTCTGAATTTAGCTTCAGAAAACAAGCCAGAGCCAAATTGCTGAAAACTAAAAAAGGGAAATCCAGTTGTTTCAGTTTTTAGAAGTTTTGCAACCAAAAACGTAACAGATTGGTAGTTTGAATTGTATTGGGTATATTTGTAAATAATTACATGATTACGGATCAATATCTGACGAGTGATATAGAGCCTTTAATTCCGGAGCAAACAGTGGCTGATGCCATAGCTCAAATGAACAGGTTCCATATTGATATTTTGCCGATAGTGCACAATCATCATTTGATAAATTATGCATCATTTGAAACTATTGAGCATTTAAATCCTGCACTTAAAATGGCTGATATTGAACAATACTCAACTGTTTTACCTATAGTAAACAGCGGACAACACCTCTTACATGCACTGACTCATCTCAAATCATTAAATGTTTCACTCATGGCTGTTATTGACGAGGATGGCGAATATCTGGGCATACTTAAAACTAAAGATGTAGTGAAAGCTTTAAGCTCCAGTTTAAGTATTAAATCCAGTGGCAGTATCATTGTATTAAGAATGCGTCCAAATGATTATTCCTTAAGTGATTTGTCGAGGGTTATTGAATACAGTGACGCTAAAATACTGGGATTCTTTATTTTTGAGGTGGAAGACAGCAACGAACTGGAAGTGCATTTAAAATTAAATACAACCACTCTCAAGCACATTCTTGCCACTCTTGAACGTTATGATTATAAAGTGATACAATACTTTAACCGCGAGGACTTGGCAGACGATATGGATGAAAGATATGAGAATCTGATGAATTTCATAGACAATTGATTCCATGACTCTTAAGTCGATATTTGTTTTTTTTCTGTTTTTCCTGTCTTCTTATTCTTATTCACAGTCTTTTGATTCTACTTTTAAGATTGAATCAATTGAGATCATTGGCAATAAAAAAACAAAGGATGGTATCATTCTCAGAGAACTGACATTTAAGGTTGGAGATACCATAGTCAACTGGAATTATCACGCAGAACAAAGTCGAAAGCAACTGATCAATCTATTTCTTTTTAATGAAATTCAACTGTCTCACAATAATGGTCAGGTAACCATTCATGTTACTGAACGCTGGTATTTGTGGCCTATTCCAATTTTAGATTATGCCGATAGAAATTTTAATCAGTGGTGGTTGACCAAAGACCCCAAACGATTGATTTACGGGGTAGACCTATCCTGGTACAATTTGCGTGGCCGAAATGAAACGATGGTGCTCAACCTGGTTATGGGTTATACTAAATCGGCCGGACTCACCTACAGAATACCTTTTTTTAATAAGAAGAAAACCTGGGGGGTACAATTGAAACTGATAGCCAATGCGAATCGCGAAGTTTGGTATGCCACCAAAAGTGATAAAGTCGTATTTTTTAACGATAATGACCAGCAGTTGATAAGACGTGAAATGGGGGAGTTGGTATTGACGCATCGCAAGAAATTTTTTAGTTACCACAATTTTTATGGCGGATTCAGAAGAATACGAGTTAATGATACTGTAGTAAGCAATGAAGTCAACAGAGGTTATTTATTGTATGGCCTCAATCAGCAAAAAGAATTGTATGCCGGGTATCAGTTTGTTTATGATAAGCGCGATTTTAAAGGGTTTCCATTGTCCGGCCATCTTTTGAAGGTCAATGGTGAAATGGCCAATTTTTTGGTGCCGGTAGAAGACCTGCAAACATTGATGTTTAAAGTGGCTTATTCCAGATATTTTCCTGTTAAGGGCAGATTCTTTGGTTCTTTACACGGCACTGCCAGATGGTATTCCAATAACTTTCCGCAATATACCAATGTACAGGCTTTGGGATATGGTAAGGATTATATAAGAGGTTACGAATTATTTGTGATTGATGGCAGTCGTTTCGCTTTAGGAAAAGCCGAATTGAAATACCGTTTTCTAAGTAAAAAATTCAAGTTTTTAGACCATACTAAAAATTATGAAATAGCGCCTTTAAGTTTATTTTTAAGTGGATACTTCGATGCCGGATACGTTGTGAATTTTGACCAACAGAATGGCAACTTGAATGGTAACAGATTGCCCAACTCATTGCAAAATGGCGGTGGCGTAGGGTTTAATATGGTGTTGTTTTACGACTATTGTATGCGACTGGAATATTCATTTGACAGGTATTTGAATAACAGGATGTACGTAAGTTTTGTCGCTTCCATGTAACTTTCTCGTTTTTTGGGAATTATTTGCAAGTTTGGTAAGATTTTTGTATATTTGTATTACGTTGAGAGTTAAGGCCATCATATTGATTTTTATATTTCTCTTAGGAGGAAATGGTCTGAGCGTAGATATTGCAAAATGTTGCGATAATCTGGCTGGTATCTCTCTTGGATTTGCAAAATCAGAAGCCCATAAAGCGGATGAATCTTGCTGCCCGGTATTTAAAACTATTAAACCTGGCAAAATGTGTTGTGAGAATATGGTCATCAGCACCGTAATCAATCACGTTCCGGGATTATCAAAAACTTATAAGTCATTAAAGAAACCACTGGTAGTCTTAAATCCAGTGAAAGTAATTGCCTCATCAATTGTATTAAATGAGGGCAAAATCGATAATTACATCGATGATACAAATGACGACGCGAATTATCCTATTCCAATTCTGCTGAAGAAGCGCGTCCTTACAATTTGAGATTTACTGGCCATAACCTTTTATGAGGTATCATGAAAGTGTTACGTAGTATGCCGCATAACTGCGCATGATTCCAGCTACGTCGCAATTTTTGGGTCATCAACGCCTATTTCCATTGCGTTTAAAATGGATAAATTAAATTTTAAATAATACAATCATGAAAAAGAAAGTTTTAATGCTAACTGCATTTGTCGCTATAGCCGGTTCCGGCGTTTTATTCGCTCTTAATAACAATTCAAGTAACGAAGCATCTTGCTCAGGCTCTTGCTGCACTAAGTCAGAGTGCTGCACAGAAGGTGCTTGCACAGATTGCACTTGTGGTTCAGAATGCAGCGGTGAAAATTGCGAATGCGGTTGCACTTGCTGCGAATAATGTTTAGTATGTAACCTTCAAATGTCAGAGAGGGGTATCTTTTTAGATGCCCCTTTTTGTTTTGTCTAGCTCGATTTGATTGTTACACCATTGATGCTTACAATTTCCATTTTTTCGAAGGCCTGGGGTATCTGAGCCATATGATTAATGCCTTTTCCTTTGATTCTTATTTCAGTTAAATCCAAACTTCGGAAGTAGCGGATGCTTTTAATGACAACTGTTTTGCTGGCACCGCTTTTATCCATTCCTGTGATGTACATGAAAGACCCATCAGGATTAGAACCGTAGCCTAACTTTAATGTATCTCCAACATGTATGGTATAGGACTTTCCGAAGATAACAACAGTAGCTGAATCCAAAGATTTGGCCTTTAGTCCGGAAATACCGGCGCTCAGCAATAAAATTAGAACAAACGATTTCATAAGAATGATTATTTTCTTACAAAGATGTTCAATTTATGTAATAATAGAGTTTGTAATTTATGAAAAGCTATACTGGATTAACCATTCATGCTAATCAGGAACTCCTGATTGCTCTTGGTGCCCTCCATGTATTTCAGCATCATTTTCATGGCTTCTTCACTGTTCATATCAGCGAGGTGATTTCTCAATACCCACATCTTCTGCATAGTACCCTTATCGAGTAACATGTCGTCACGACGCGTACTTGAGCTAACAATATCTATAGCCGGGTAAATACGTTTGTTTGACAGTTTTCTGTCTAATTGCAATTCCATATTACCGGTACCTTTAAATTCTTCGAAAATAACCTCGTCCATTTTACTACCTGTATCGGTCAATGCAGTAGCAATGATTGTAAGTGAACCTCCGTTTTCAATGTTACGTGCAGCACCGAAGAAACGTTTTGGTTTTTGAAGTGCATTGGCATCCACACCACCTGAGAGAATTTTACCTGAAGCCGGTTGAACAGTATTGTAGGCACGAGCTAAACGGGTGATAGAGTCGAGTAATATCACAACATCGTGACCGCTTTCAGTTAAGCGTTTAGATTTTTCTAAAACTATATTGGCAAGTTTCACGTGTTTATCTGCCGGTTCATCAAAGGTACTGGCAACAACTTCAGCTTTAACACTGCGGGCCATATCAGTTACCTCTTCAGGACGTTCGTCAATCAACAGAATAATCATATAGATTTCAGGGTGATTGGCCGCAATAGCATTGGCAAGACCTTTCAACAACTGGGTTTTACCTGTTTTAGGCTGAGCAACAATCAATCCACGCTGACCTTTACCGATAGGAGAGACCAGGTCGATGATACGGTTGCTATAGTTATCGTTTTTATCTACAAGATTCAGTTTTTCTTCAGGGAATAACGGAGTTAAGTGTTCGAAAGACACCCTGTCGCGAATCTCTTCTACAGTTTTACCATTGATACGTTCCACTTTTACCATTGCAAAGTACTTTTCGCCTTCTTTAGGTGGACGAATGGTACATAGAACAGTATCACCGGTTTTTAGTCCGTAAGAACGCACCTGATGCGGCGCCAGATAAACATCGTCAGGAGATGCCATGTAGTTGTAATCAGAAGAGCGCAAAAAACCAAATCCATCCTGAACAACTTCCAGTACACCCTGAGTAGTAACAACACCTTCCAATTCTAACAATTGTTGAACGCGGTCTCTTTTCGCTGCTTCTCTTTCCTGTCTTTCTCTTTCCTGGCGTTCGCGTTCCTGTCTTTGTTGTTCCTGTTGCTTTTGATGTTCTTCGTTATGCGATTTGTGTTTATGCTTATCGTTAACAGGAGCATCGGTATTAGGGGCTTCCATAACAGGCACTTCTGTTTCAGGAACAGCATTTAATTCAGTACTTTCATTGTTAACAGATTCAGTTTCCAGTTCCTGAGACAATACAAGCGGTAACTCCGGTTCACTAGTTTCTAAAAATTCAATTTCTTCGCGAATAGATTCCTTTTTAGGTTCAGACTTAGCAGGTTTATCAGATTTATGATTATCCTCAGATTTTTTAGCTTTTGGGCCTCTTTTCTTTTTGGAATTATCTTGTTTAGATTCCGGATTATTTGAATTGTTATTGTTATTCAATTCACCGGATTCAATTGCGGAGAGTTTATTCACTAATTCTTCTTTGCTCATTTCCATAGCACCTTCAATGCCTACAGCCGTTCCGATTATTCTGAGCTCTTCAACCGGCTTTCCTAATAACTCTTTGTTATCCATTACGTTGTGGAATAAATAATATCTTTGTTTTTAAAACAGTTAAATGATTTGACAAACTTTGGGGGGTGTTGAATTTTGATAACTTAGACAAGAAGATTCCTGCTTCAACACTGCAATGATACTATATAAAACTGAATTAAAAAATTTATTTTTGGAAGAGGGAAGGGAAGGCTGAATAGCAGGGTTATGGCAAAGGAGGTAGATCACAGAACAAGGAAAGAACACGCAGAGTACACAGAAGGGATTTTGCTTTTGACACGGCATTGGTTTGCTTACGCAAACGGAATACGCGGATGCTGGAATACGGATTAACTTAAAGATGTCGACAAGTTCTACGACTTAACGACTTAACTACTCAACGACTTAACATAATTCTTTGACACGGCATTGGTTTGCTGGCGCAAACGGGAACGCACGGATGAGGGGAAGGATGAAAGGCTGTATAGCTGACGCTCCGCTGCTGAAAAGCTGAATAGCTGAATTGTTTCGCGGTAGAAGGGGCTATGCTAATAGCTTCGCTGTTGAATTGAGTTGAGGCAGATTAGGAGGTAGATCACAGAACAAGGAAAGAACACGCAGAGTACGCAGAAGGGTGTTTTACTTTGTCGCGGCGGTTGCTAAAGCAACTATATACGCAGAAACAGGCAGAACTCACCGAACGGAAAATCTGAAAATCTGAATTGTTTCGTGGTAGAATTCTTAATTCTTATATTATGTCGATAAACTTAATTCTTTCCGCAATCAAAGTCCCGAAGGGGCGGCGGTTTCATAGCAAAAATATTATCCGCGAACAAAGTTCCAGAGGGTCGGCGGTATCATAGAAACATGAATGAAAACGAAGATAAAGTCCCAGAGGGGCGGCGGTTTCATAAATTGGATTTTTTAATTCTCAATGCGCATCAATTTAATTAAAATAACAATCCAATTACGTAAAGAGGTAATTTATAAGACCATTCTTTTACACACTTCGTAATTAGCTTTCATCAAAAATATCATATCAATTCATGAATAAATTGAATCAATTAGAATATGTACTTAAATAATTTATTATCAATGCAATCAAACGAATCATTCATTAATCAGTTTAAATCTGTACACTTTTCCACCATATTCAATTTCCAGTAAATATATACCCGAACCTTCAACCTTAAGCTCCATTAGAGTCTGGTCTGAATTGCTGGTGCAGTTCTTAATCAATTGTCCCGTTGAATTGTATAACCTCAACTCACATGATCCTTCTATCAGATTAAGATTAATATTAAATATCCCATTACTTGGATTTGGCCATATTTTTATCTGATTATTGATGGTGTTATAATTCAAACTTGTTGTATTTAAATTATAGCACTCTGTGGTATCGCTGCATCCGTTCACAGTGACTTCAGCTGCGTATGTACCACTTTTTTGAAAAGTAAATTCCCTTGTGATTGCTCCTGGAATCGATTTGAAACCATCATTGCAATCGAGCCACCTGTATGTAGCCCCTTGCTGACCGACTCTTAAAGTTGAACCATTTTGCGTAATTGTAGTATCAATATTTGAGACGTCCAGTGTTAATGTGACAAAACTGTCGCATCCGGATATTGACTGATAAGTGGCATTATACACCCCGCTCTTGGTTAACACCTTTTTATCAAAAACGTAACTTCTGCAAACGCTTTTGTTTATTGAAGTTGATTCGAATGGGATACTTGATACCATTGTGTTTAAAGTCGAATTTGTTATTACTGCAGGATTGTAATCGAAATATATGGATGCCCTGTTCTTGAGTTTACTTCCTTCAGCAATACCTAATTTTGGTTTAATGACATAGACGATATAACCCTGGCTACCGGCAGGGCTGGTTAAACTATCCGGCAAATGAATTCCTTTGAAATTGAAACGAATTACATTCCCCTGAACAAGTTCTGTAATCAAGCCCGGATGACTTTGGCTTTTAATTTCTAAAGTGGACACGTCGAGCAAATTGCTCAAAGTATCAGTAATTAAAATATTTATAGCATCTGCATTGCCTGTATTCTGAAAACGGATTCTGTATTCGATAGGTTGATCTTTTAGAATATATGCTTCTGAACATTTTCCTTCAGGATATATGTTTTTATCATTCGGGTCATATGCATTGATAATTTTTGAACAATATTCTTTAATGTTGTTAAGGGTGTCTCTGTCTCCTGTTTTAGGTCCTAAAAATACTTTAAAACATACCTTATCACCGAGTATGGCACTTGTCTTGGTTGTTAAATACACTAAAGTATTGAAATGTTCATTGCCATAATTCAAGTTTGAGATTGACCATACAATTGTATCTCCATTCACACGAATGGGTGTAACGTTTGCACTGTCATATTTGACATTACTGTTAAGCAATAATTTAACTTCACCACTTACAGGAGTACAGAGGTCGTTAAACACATCCAGATAGATATACGCATTAAATCCTGTCCTGAATGGTGAATGAACCAACGTTGCGTTTAGGTCAAATCCCTGCATGGTGTCAGGGCCGCCTATCAAAATATTTGTTGTTCGTGTGCAGAGATTAGAATCCTTTAGACTGAGTTCGTAAAAACCTCTTGAGCTTACTTTCAGAACTGAGTCGTAAGAAACAGGAGAAGTAGACCATTGGTAAGAATAAGGTTTCTTGCCATGTAATCCTTTTGCAAAAATCCTGCCTACCGTATCGCAATCAAAATTGAAAACAGAATCAAAGACAATTGTCATATCCGAACACTTATCCTGCCCCCACTTTAATATAAATGCATCGGCACTATTCATATTACTGTATACAAGTTTTGTAGAAGAAGTCGGATCAAAATCTGTAGTTTGACTAAAATAACCGCTGGCATAAATGAACTTATCCTCATCTATACAAATGGAATTGGTGCATGCATCACCAAAAGCTGAACCTATACTTTGTGCCCAGACGAAATTTCCTGCTCTATCCAACTTCAGGATGAAAGAATGAAACTTAGTGCCCGAATTAAACATACTCACCCCTGGCCCCGGATCTAAGTCGATGCTCCCTTTGAAATTCCCTACTATATAAATATTTCCAGCAGCATCTGTGTTGATATGTGTGACTGTTTCATTTCCAGAGTTCCCAAAAGACCTTGCCCAAAGGAAATATCCATTAGAATCGAGTTTGTGTATATAGATATCTCCTCCACCTTTGCTGCTCAAATTGTATTTCCCAATGCCCGGATCGAAGTCACCTGTAATTTGAAAATACCCTGCACTTATGACATTACCTTCCAGATCTACTGTGATAACTTTACCTTCATCGCCGGTATTAGATCCAAATCTACGAGCCCACTTTGGAATAATATTAAAATCAAATTTTACAACGAATGGATCGTAGGATGAGCTGATAATATCCAAGGTATCCTGGCCTGGATTAAAATCGATCATACCAGAAAACCCACCTGTGATATAAAGATTGTTTTTATCACTCCACATACTAGTTCCATAGTCATTAGACCAATCTCCAAATCTAATGGCATCTATAAAATTACCTTTCGCACTAAGTTTTTGTATAAAAATTTCCTGATTCCCCTTTGAGGTCAAATTAAAAGTAGATGTCCCCGGATCGAAGTCCACTGTATTATAAAATGAACCTGATACATAAACATTCCTGTTTGAATCAAGGCAAATAGTACTAGCTCTGTCTTCACTGTTAGACCCACTGGTTGCAATCCAGCTTAAGTTGCCATTTGGGTCTAATCTGATGACATAGACATCAGCAGCTCCTTTTGAAGTCTTGTTGACTGTTCCTGAACCCGGATCAAAGTCAACTGTACCTTTAAAGAATCCAGTTCCATAGACAAAGCCGCTATCATCAACCGCTAATGCAATTCCCTTATCTTCGTCAGTAGACCCAAATGTAGCTACCCAGATCAGGTTGCCTGAAGTATCCGACTTGCTAATATAAATATCCCAAACACCAACAAATACCTTATTATTTGTTCCTGGTCCCGGATCAAAATCACAAGTTCCTGTAAAGTGACCTGTATTGTAAATAAAGCCGTTCTTAACCACTGTTGCCGTGTTTTCATCTCCGGCAGTAGATCCCCAGGCCTTCGCCCAATTGAATGTTTGTGAACTGATGTTGGTGTTAGAAAGAAATAAAACTGTGGTTAATAATAAGAAATGAGAAGAAAAATAAAGTTTCATATTTTAGAGTTAAAATTTATTCAAATATATTAATTTCTATTAATTCTACAAGTTAATGATGCAATTTAGAAGGTAATAAATTAGCTATTAAATAACAGGTGCAAGAAATCATTCAAGAAATGCTAAATTTGAAAGTAAAAGATTAAAATTTAAATGAAGACAAAATTATTGAACCTGCTGAAATCGAACCCCCAAACTCATATTTACTTATGTTTTTTGTTTTTGATATTCGTTTATGGTTCAAGAATTAGAGCTCAATCTATTGATTCTATGTATTTCTATATACCAATAAATTTGAATATAAAAGGATACCCCGAATTGGTTATTAAAAAGAACAATCAAATATATAAATTTAAATCAAAGTTAATCAGTAGAGACACAATTAATCGTAAATTTTTAATCACTATAAATAAGGATAAAACCGGAAATATAATTTACAACAATGAATTAATTTTAAAAGACTCTGTTTTTAAACAATATATTATTGTATATGGCAAAATTAGGAAGTTTTATTTTAATGGTTTTAGTTGGTTAGATTTAACGACAATAAGTGATTTTTACATTATTAAAAGAAAAAAACAATACAAACGAAAACCTATATCACTTTGGTATAAAACATTGCCAATTCCTATACTACCTTCTCATTCAAAACTATGAACTATATATATACAAGCTGGCGAAAAAGGCTAACAAATTCCAAGACATGAAAAACGATGAAAAAAAAGCTCTAAAATTAGAACTTTTATTTAAGTGCATTTCAGTAAAAAGTTTAAGAAACCTGATTTTGGGGCTTGTACTGTCTGTTTTTGAACCAACACTTGCTCAAGATTCGAAGACAGAAGTAGTTAAAATTAGGGACTCCTTTGATGCAGATTGTGAATTATTGAAAAATGATTCATTAAAGCAGTTTTCTATTAAATATAAATACAATTATCTGGCTACGTATAACGTAGTTTCTTGCTTCTCGAAAATTTTGGAAATACCAGTTAAATTTAATCAAGCATCTATAAGTGATATTGAGAGGACGGATTCTGGTCTTTATGCATTTTTAAAAAGTCCTGTATTTTTTGTTTTAAAAAATAGTCTTTCACATTATAATTACTTGATGAAAGATACTATTTTGATCGAAAAAAGAGTTGTTTCAAAAAATGCTTATTTCGACGTTCATACTTGCGAATTTGAAGTAGCTATTGTTCATGGTTCCGATTATTTTGAACAATATGCTGGTGATACAGTGTATTTCATAAGTCACACTAAAGGGAATATTGTTTTAAATGGATGCTATTTTTTTGAGGATATCAGACCAATACTTAAAGATTCGATCATATCTGCAATTTTTGAAACAGATTCAATTAATTATACTGATATTGATGAGTGTTATATTTTGATAAAGGAGGTACTCAAAATTAGAAAATTGAACTTCAATATTGAGAAAATCAATTCAGATACTTTTCAAGTAATTGTAAATAACAAACTATATAAAGAACTAAACATAAGCAATAGCCTTATTTTTCTCAGACGTCTGATAATAGGAGGAAATTTAAAAGATTGGGGATTTGAGTGTATTTAATTTTTCAATTTGATTTTCAATTCAAGTATTTTACTCTCCAATTTATAAACCACTAAAACTAAATGATAAAGCATATCATAATCCTTCTGCTAGTTTTCAATGTTCACAAAAGTGAATCAATAAAATCTCAAGATATTACTTCTGAAATGGATACTTCTGAAGTTTGCTTTTCATGTTTGATGGACACTGGCCGGAATTTGTTTCTTTATAGTTTTTCTTATCCTGACCAAGTTAATACTGCTGTGGATTGTGTTATAAAAAGAGGCGAGAAGTATTCAGATACAGGCTTTTTTCTTGAACTAAATGACATCTTGAGTCTGGATAGGGGTCTTTTTGTAAATGAGTTCTGGTTGTATTCAAGATATTTTAAAAGAGTTCATCTGATATATTTAAAAAAGGATGAAAAGAAATTGTTTAAAGGGTTTCGATTTAAAACATTCAGAAGGAAAATACTACATGCTAAAAATAAGACACAATTTATCGATGGATATATGTGGCCTTACTTAAATAAACTGGATTACCCTTATAATAAACGGAAACACCTTAATACTTTAACAAAAGGCTATATTTTGAGGGATGTTAAAATTCTGGATTAGATTGTTTTAAGTTGTATATCGCGGAGAACAAACTGCAACTTTTTTCTTAATATTCCCTATCTTCGCTTTATGACTCAAACTTCCTCACTCGCACTAGTACACTCAATATCGTGCCTCACTAGGTGTATGGCATCAATACTTTTTGGAGCGAATTGTGTTGTTCCAACTTGAATAAGCAGGTGGGGATTTAAAAACTTGAGAAATATAAAGTCAAAATGAGTAATTTTTATTTATATAAAATTGTATGTTTAGCTTTGATTGTATTATGTGCCAGTTGTAGAATTCCAGATGCTAAGAGTGATGGGCTGAAATTAAATGAAGGGGTGAATTTTCTAATTTATAAATCAAGCTTGAGTGCTTTTATTTTTATGGTGGATAGGTTAGAGAGACATCATGATTCTATATTCCATCAAAGTGTTGAATTTGGTCTGGATTCCAGTGATAGTATTGAAAATTATGATAGTCTAAGTTTTGAAAGTTTGTTTGATGAAAAGTACTTAGAAGAGCAGCGTTTTAGAAGTCTTTACTTAGTAAGGGATTCAAAAGTAATAGATATATACGATAAAAATATTTTAGCGGATTTTGATACACTGAGAAAAAACATCGACTATAACTATTTTTCAACTATTCAGAAGCAGAATAAGGCAAAAAAACTTTACTATTATAAGTTTGATATTGATAGAATGTCAGATGAGCAATATTCATATTTGTTTTTGAAAGACTTTTGGGTGATAGCATATAATTATAATTATACTCTAAAGTATATCTTAATTCAAGTGAATGATGAGCCAGTTAATTTTAGTGAAGATGTAGAGGAGTTCTTTTCATTTAACATAGAGGAAAATTAATACTCACTGATTTTTATTCACTAAACAGGTCTTTCGATTTGATATCAATTTGTATTTTTGAAAGCAAATCCATCAAGATTTTAATTTTTTTCTTAAATTCGCTTTATGACTATTAATTCCTCACACTCACACCCACTCATAAAGATCATTAAGTAAATGGTGAAATTTTCAATTTAATAGAAAACAAGTAATGTATAAGTATCTAATTTTAATTTTAATTTCTGTTTCATGTTCTTCATCTAGTAATTTGATAAAGGAGGTATTTTTAATTCCAGAAACATATATTGGAAAAGTAAATATTATATATAATATAAAGGAGGGTGCTGAAGAAAAATATGAAAACAATGTAAGAGTTTATGTTATTCCCCAAAATGGGATATTACTTACTAAATTTAAAGATATTTATGGGAACCTTGATCAACAGTTTTATTTAATAGACTCTAATGGAAATAGAAAGGAAATCATTGCCATTAAAGAAGAAAGTAAATTGAGTGACGATTCTTCAAAGTTCGTTTTTAGGGCAGGTACGGTAGGAGCCTATGGTAATTCAGATGATTCAACTTCACTAAAATATCAAGAATTTATAGTTTCAAGCAAGAGAAATATGGATAAGTATTATACTTTTGAATATATCAATGCGTTTGAGCAAACTGTTATGGAATTAACTAAAATTAAGTTTTAAGTTATATATTAAAATAGTTTAAAACACTGTAATGACATTTCTCTATGTGATGAGTTTATGTTTAATGTAATAGAGAAATATTTTCCTATCTTCGCTTTATGACTCAAACTTCTTCGTTCTCACGCTCACCATCATATCTCTTTGGGGGTATAAAGCCAACGAGGGTTAATAGAGATGTAATAAGTTTGCCCAAATTAACTAACCAACAATATTAACAAGTATTTAATCCAAAAGTTATGGAAAATCAAAAGATTGCAGCATGAATTCTGCAGCTTCAATGGGCTTGGATTGATTCCAAAACTAAATCCAAAATATGCCTACGAGGAAATTCAAAAATGTAAATATTGTACATAAAGTGAAAAATGAATTATTTAGTTACTCCTAAGAAAAAATGAATTGTATATGAAGTTAAAAATTTTGATTGGAGCATTGTTGATGTTGACGTCAAATGTAAAGGCAATAGAGGTTAGTAATTACAGGAACAGTATCGAGCCAATTGAACAAGACTCAAGCATTTCGGGAATCTGTAAATGTAGCATCGACCAGATTATTTTGAAAGCCAAATTAATGTGTATTAGTCCCGGTGTGAATAATTGTTATTTTGACACAATTTATAGTAATCCAATTCAAGATGAATTGAATCAGATGAAAACATTTTGGTATCTGGATGTTGTCAGGAAGTGTTTATACATTCGAGTAATTGATACAGTACTTCAGGATGATAATTTGCTTTTAATGTACTATGAAGGTCCAAAGGGAATGCGTTTAACAAATTTTTATCTTATTAAAGTTTATGGTTTCAGTGAAAATGACAAAAAACATCAAAAATACTTGTTGAAACATCCGCATTATTTATCGATGTATGAGAAGCTTTATCCAGTGATTAATAGAACAACCAATATGAAGCGTTTTTTCAGGCGCAAATTTAAACAAGAGAGTAATTACTCGAAATATATTAAACGGGTATTTTTCACAACATTAAGAGTGAATTAAGGCTAGGTCAAAAGACAATAGGAAGTTTATTTCTGAGGAAACTTGAAACGTTTTTATCCTGAAATTTTCTTATATTCGCTTTATGACTCAAACTATATTTTACACATATCTTCCATCACATCCCTTTAGGGAGTATTATGCCAACGAGGGTTTGGAGCGATATAAATGGGATGTATATGACTGGCTCCTTCAAGCGAAAGGTAATGGGAAGGATAAAGATTCAGCTAATGGCTAAAAGTTAAGTATGGAATTTTAAATAATTAGATAATTATGGAAACTTGACTTATGAGAAAAACATTTCTTTTTTTAATAATTATTTCTTTTACATTTCTGATTAAAGCGAATTCTACAAGAGTTTCTTGTGAAGATTGTAAGTTTTATCATGATAGTATTTATACTTATGTTTCTCATGTATGTGAATCTTGGATAAAGAAGGATACTTTGAAAATCGTCGAATTTCAAAAAAGATTTCTGGATAAAAACCTACCTAAAAGCCAGTTTTACTATTTTTCAAATATGTTGGAATATTTATCAGGAATTTCTTTTGGAGCATATGAAGATTCAGAAGAATATGCGCCGTCTCTTGACAATGATTCAAATTTACATGAAATAATAAGAAGAGAAATTATAACAGATTTTTACAAGATAATATTTAACAATAAGTACATTTTTTGTCACTATCCGGTCCAATACAAGTATTATTTTGACACTTTGCTAAGTATCTCATTTGAGAAGGACAAACTAGACACAATTCTATGCAAGAATTTAATTGAAAGTCTGAATACGGATATCGAAAGGAATAATATCCTGTTGATCGGTAAAATATATCCATATAAGTTAGGTGAAGTGAATGTCAGTACTTATTACACTGAATTCAGCGCAAAATTTGTATTGAAAGACAAAGACTATTTTTCTAATATTTTATTCAGATTAGAAGATAGATTTACAGATGACACATCTTTTTTTGAAATTGCGAATGCCCTTTTCAATGTTATCCAATTAAAGTTTTACCCTGATTCCCCAATTCTAATCTCAGATTATGGATTTGTTAACGAACGAAATAATGGAGCTTTAAAGAAATATTTGACTTTTTTCTTTAAAATTTACTTTGATTCAAAACTTTGTTTTACCGAAATTCCATTGGATAAGCGAGATTATATTTATCAGCATTATTACAAAACAGATTATAATAATATTGATTTTGATGATGAATTAAGGAATGTTATAAACGAATTATTTGATTTAGTTAAAAAAAAATAAATGTTATTTTAAATGTAACCCTCCCTTTTTTAGTAAAAGATTCAAAGTTAATAATTCTCATCTAGTGTTCTATTTTATAAATGATCTTCAAGGATATTAAAACCGAAAAGAATATGAACTTAAACCATTTAGTAAATAATGTCCAAGAATTAGGTGGGCTAAGACATGGAGACAATAAAAAATGATAAAAACATATAATATAGGAAGAGGTACATATCGTTATGGTGGTTAAAAAAAGTCTAGTTGTATTGTTCTTGCTATTACTTCTATCATTTTGCTCAAGTGATAAAAGAAGTAATATCATTGTCAGTCCTCAGAGTGGAAAAGATACCTGCAACCAATGTGAATATTTAAACGCATTGTATTATGAGTACAAATTTCATAATGGTGTTGAGGTAGGTACGATAGTAACAGCAATTGAGAAAATGAGTAATGAAGAGAGTTTAATAAATAAGGGGACATTTGGAATTAACTACTTAAATGACTCAGATTTTTACTATGATCTGGTGTATTACTCAAGTTTGTTGAATTGCAAAATCATCGCTATTAACGATTCTAATAGAAATTATATATTGGAAATGAGAAAAATAAAAATGCAAGCCAAAATTGTTAAAGAACGATTTTGATTTTATTCATCTAATCTTGAATGAACACTAACTTAATTGTTTAGAAGTTATGTCTTGAACTGGGGTAAAACTCATTTTTTATTTATCTTCGCTCTATGACTAAACCTTCCTCACACTCACTCCCACTCTCACCCTCATTTCCTTCCCCCTTTGGGAGCATAATGCCAACGCGGGTTTGGAGTGTTGCGAGTTGGGCTAGTAGATTATCATATAATGGAAAAGAGAATGACTAGAATTCGGCTTTTATTGTTGTTTATTTGTTTTGATTTAAATTCTCAAAGCTTTCATCCACATTTTGTAAATCAAATATTTGTTGATGGTCAATTAGTTTATAAGGATTCATTTGGAGTAATAGATAGTTCAATTAAGATTAACTATTGTGATTCAAATGGTTTAATCGTTAATTCATAAAAAGGTAGATACTTGATTGAGTTTAATAAATTTAAAATAATATTCGATATTTCCCATCTTGATTCAGTTACTAATCTAACCAATCGTTGCTATACCAAAATAGATATCAATAAAATAACTCATCTTAATTGGAAAAGGAAATTTAAAAGAAAAAGTAAAATCAGATTATTTGCATGGTATAATTCTTGTGAAAGCGCTTATTATACAGCAACCTTGTTCAAGGGAAAGACTATTAGATTTAAATTCACTGCTGTCCGAAAGTTTTCTAATACTGCAAAACAATCCTCCAGAGGCCCAGCAAATACTACAGACTTAGTTTGGTTTTTTGGAAAATATCTACCTGAATCCAATCTGGTTCCTTGTTTTTAATCCTGAATACTTTCGGTTTGACGACATTGCAGACATATTCAATTGATAGGTAATACGTGAGACAAATCCTGATTTTCTCGCTAAAATTGCTCATTCCCTGCTTAATTTTACAAGTATTACGTCTGAGTAATTCTAATAGTAGATATTGTATCAAGGCGACATAGATTTGTGATTTTACCGCGTTTTCGTTTGTACCGACAAAGGTTTTTACTTGCAGGTTCTGTTTGAGACCTTTGAAAAAAAGTTCGATATCCCATCTTTTTTTGTATAAAGCTGCAATTGTAGCGGCCTCCCAAGTGAGTTGATTCGTAAATATTTCTATGACTTTATTATTCACCTCATCATAAACATGAATTAATCTTAAGCTTAGTCCCTCCATGCCACATTCTTTAGCCTTCACTCCAGTGAGTGTGATGATCTCGTCCTTGAGTATATGATAGTGCTTTTCATCAGGGAGATCTAATTCTTCAATTCTTTCGAACAGCGTATTATCCTTAATTCTGGTTACAAATATGTTTTTTGCATCAATTCGAGAACGCATTAATTTAAAATCAAAATAGCCTTTGTCTTCGACAATGATTGTATCTTTCTTAAACACTTGCTGCTCAAATCCTTTGCTGTCATGCACTTTTGCAGGTGTTATATTTATCATGTCTGGTATTTGCAAGGAATCATCCCAACATGTGTGTATTTTAATGCCGCCTTTAGCTGTCCGAAACTTCGCCCAATCAAATAAACCAAGGCTCAGACTGATAGTGGTACTGTCGATAATTTTGATGGTGTGGTGTTTCACCTCATCAATGATATCAGTTCTATGCTTTACTTTTAGCACTTGGGTATAATGAGACAATAATTTATAATATAACATTTCAAACACACGCCAGTTGCGGTTTTTATTCCCATCACTCATCGTGCTTTTAGCCGGATTTTGTTTCAATTTAAGATCACGAATAAATGTTTCGCTAACAGACAATCCCGCACTAATATCGGCTAGTGTCGTGCATTTGCAAAGCTGTCCGAAACTTAATGCGACCAGTTGATCATAGGTCATATACTTGTGGCAGCCCTTATCTGATTGGTATTTGCTTATACAAGATTGAACTAACCAGTCAGGGATTAAATCTAAAATTTGGCGAAGTACTGGTTTGTTATTATTTTTGGTTCGTTTGAATAGGCCCATTGCGGTTCTGGTGGTACATTGCCAAAATAAGGCTTATTCAAACTTTTTCAAAAAAGTTTCGGATAGTTGTGTGGGAGTATGATGAGAATATGTATGCATACAAAGAAAATATTTATAATGTCACAGATACCTCAGTTATTTTGCTTAGCAGTAAGGAAGTAAAAAGAAATCATAGATACGAATATGATTTCTATAGAATCAATGGAAGTTGGAATGTTTTCAGGGAAACTCGAATGATACATAACAACTACAATAAAGTCTTTGATTCATCTTTTTTTAATGATTCATTTGAATTCTATGTTCCAATTAAAGACAGCATAAATAGTGGTGGGCTGTTTGTGTATCGACATTATTATTCGGAGTATTCGGCCTATTTATACCTTTATAACAAGAGTGGACAGTTAGAATTTCGTGAAAAAGTGATTGGAATAGGCGAGTCTTATGAATTTTCAGAAGTCAAGCCTATTTTCAGAAGAGGTGATAGGTATTCTTTTTTCATATATCTGACAGATCCAAGCGGTTGGCCAAGTTTTTATTTTCTTACAATGTAATTATCATATTTTTCTACAAGTCTAATTGCAAAGAAACAAAGAAATCTTAAATGAAATGGATCAATACTAATAATGCTACTAAACCAAAAAATATTCTAAATAGTTATGTATATTTTGTATAATTCACTTTTATTGATTTTTACTATGTCAATCCTTGGTTCTTGTGGTGATTCTTCTTATTGGGAAAAATATAAGAGAAGTGAGGTAAATGGTGTAATTTCAAGAATTGAAGTTCAACCAAGATTTATATATCTTGTAAGAGTTTCTAATCATGATTCATTTGTGTGTTATACGAAAATTTCCACAATTCATAGGCAAGAAATCATATTGGAATTAGGTGATTCAATTCATAAGGATTCGAATAGCTATACAGTTACTTTATATAGAGATTCAATGGGAAGAATGATAAAATATGCGGAACTTAATCAAGATTAAAATGGGTATAGAATTAAATTACCACCAAATTAGGTGCAAATACGTCTTTATCATTTTTTATTTTCTCTTAAAATAAATATTTTTCGTTATTTTTAGATCGTACTCTTTTCGGGGGAGCCTACAATCAACAAAAATTAACAGAAAAAATATACATTCGTGTTAACCTAAAAAACTAAGATGAATAATGATGGATTTTTATTCTCAAAACAAGGGGTCAATATACTTCGTCGCAAGCGAGGCAATTTCGTCGGCTTTTCCACCTTAGTACTTTAAACTATTCTAATTATGAATTATTACAGATATCTATATTTTATAATCTATAAAGCGTATGTGAGAGAAAATATTGATTTTATTAAATATGGTGTTTATTCAGAAGGAGCAAGTCTTTTACTTGCTAACCTTGTCACAATAAACATAATACTTTTGTCGAGTCTTTTCTTAAATATTGGATTTAATTGGTTATTAATTGGTTTTATTTTGATGTCTATAATTTGGATATTTAATTTATTTTATTTTGGAAGAAAAAAAAGGTATTACATGGATTATAGGTACTTTAAGAGTAGTGCTGGACGTTTAAAATATAATGAGAATTTGGGATGGACGATTTTATTAATTGGATTTATTGTTAGGGTTATTAAAATTTTAATTTTTGTTATAATGAATTTTAATTTTAAGTCTGCATTTTGAGTATAGTTAGTTGTCTTAACCCCCTAAATCCTTGGACTAGTTTAAGACTATGAATACTTTTAATCTGTCGAAAAAGTCTTCCACATACCCTGAAACTGCAACCAAATTCCATGGCTATTTCCTTTTTGCTTTTGTTTTTTTATAGCATATATGCAATAATTACTCATTGTTCATCCGTTAAATGTTAATACATTTGCTTTACACTTTAAGATTCTGAGAGGCAATATAATCTCCGGTTTTCTTACCTTTCAAAGAAAATTTGACACTAAAGTGTGAAAATTGAAATTAAAACTTAGTAGATTAAATTAATTATGAAAAACACAATTTGTATTGGCGTTGTTTTATTGGTTTCTCTTACATTAAAGGCTCAAGGTTGGGAAGATACAAGGTTGAGTAAAAATGATACCTTGTTAAAGGAAATTAGGAAGATTTATGTCGAAGATTCTACGAGGTTTATAAGCTTGGTGGATTCTTTGGTTAAATATATGACTCTGGATAGCATTCACTATGAAATTATACCACCCAATGATCAGATTTTAAAAGAAGTTTTCTTATGTGAGTGTATATATGCAAGCTTTCCCAAAGATAGCTTATATAAATATGATAATAGCACTTCAGTCTATTTTAGTTTGCTTGAAGACAAGGCCAACTCTGGAAAAATCGGTATCATAGAGCAAATAGCAAAGGAAGTAGCTAAATCAGTATCATCCTTCGGTGTTGAGTATGGTCATGTGCGTATCCCTTCGATTAGTTATTGTGTATACTTTTATCACAGTCAAATATTAGACCAAATTATTAAGGCATATCTCTCATCGCCTTAATTTTATACATGATGAGTTAGAATGAGAACCCTTTTTGCTTTGTTACAATTTGGATTTATTCTTACCCTTTCGTTGTTATTCAACTGAAAGCGCAAAATGAAAGCAATGTTTGGTTTTTTTGGAAATAAAATGAGGTTGGAATTGAACAATACTTCTAAACAATAGGCAGGTTAAAACCATGTTATCGACTTATTGTAAAAAGTCTTTCCAAGCTTGCAAAATTTCTCGAAAATCCTCAATGGGTAAGGTCATTAATGACACATCGCATTCATCTCCAGCGTCAAAATAAATATCCACATCTGAATTGTCGAGCCTAGCTGAATATAAATCCGAAGAAATATATTCCTTGTCAGAGTCATAGACTCCGTTATTTATATAATAATTCACATTGGACAATCCTGCATCAATGATGTCTAAATCATCTAATGAATCAAGAAAATCTCCAATTGCATCCCCACCCCTTACAAAATGGCGTATTCGGCCATCAGTATCTTTCATTCTGTAAAAATTTAATCCGTATTGTTTGACTATACTCAATTAAAAATCAGTTTATGATTCAAATTTATATAAAAACTAGAGCAAAGCATAGTTTCAAATTAAGTTTACATTTAAAATGGACTGCTGAAAACAAACAAGTTCCATAATTTTGAGGTTTATGTGTACTTTTTAAAGGGATAGTTTGGAGTAATAGCTTTTTTTGACCGGGATGTTATTTCTCTTGATTTAAATTTATTAGCTTAGAGTATTTAATGTTCCATCGATAGTTTGTCTAAATCTTTTAAAATCGTTGGAATCCGGTGATTTCCCTGCATATGACGCACCAGTTCAACAGCATGCTCAAGTTCAATTCCTATTGCAGAAATGTAAAGAGGATTTTTGGATTCACCTCTTGTTAATGCAAATACGTTTTTTTCATTCTCATGATAAGTCTTTTTCGCAACGCCAATAACAGGTATACTTTTTTCTAAGGCCTCCCATAAATAGGCTCCAAGACCATACTTTTTATCATTATCAAGATAGACATATCCATCAACAACAATTGCTTGAATATCTTCAATTTTTACCTTACTAATGACTTTTAATATACATGGCAATTCTCTTTTGTAAAACTCTCCTGGGATATATTCCTCAACATCAGTTAAATGCACAATGATAACATCACTGGCTTTTACATCCGTCCAGTCAAATACCACTCCTACAGCCTTTGCATTTCGTTCGGAATAATTTACATCTACTGCTAGTACCATTTTATTTTAGTCTAAAAGTTTGTATCGTTCCACCATATCCAAATAATCTGTTTCAGACACAACCCTGCCACTTCTGGTTAAATTTCCATTCACATCATATTCTTTGAATTCAAGAGTGGTGGCATATACACATAAGATTTCTTCAGCTAGCTGCCCATTAGAATGATAAGTGTTTTCCCAACCAATCCCACGTCCATTCTTAAATTCCTTTTCAAACTCAATGTCAGTGGAATTCGGGAAGTAGTCATAGACTGCATAACCAGAAAATAACTTGCCTTCATACGAGTACAATTCCTCCGCTGTCTGACCATAAGGTTCTAGGGAGTCAAAATCTACTCGGATTTTTTCAGGTTGTTTTAGGCTCATAGGTCAAAAATAATATTTTAATTTTGTCCAAAGCATCAGTTGAATAAGATAACTGAGCATTTCCCACTTTGTATGGATTACAAGATGGTTAATTCTGTATTTGCCTTACCGCCCCATTCATCCTCCCAACCTTCAAATGTGGCCCAAACATCCTCAAAACTGTCATCTTGGACAAGCTTTAATGTCAAATCTAGCAAATTCTTTAGACTCTTGGTTTTTACCGACTTGCCCCATTGTTCTCTATTATCAGCAATGGGTTTATTCTGAATTTCTATTGCCGAAAGGGTTGAAACGGAAATTTCTTCCCCTATAGAGGAAATTGTCGCTATTGTTAAATTAATTAATGTTGAAAATTCTGTCTTTTCATTATTTGTTTTTATATCATTTAATATGTAATAACTTTCGCCCCAAGGGGGATCACCAGTCAAAAAGTCCATTGACATTTTATAAAAATATGTCATTCCTTGACTATAGTTTTGTATTCCATTGCTCTCCATTTCCCTAGCGAGGTAATGGGCCATTAATTCAATAAATTCAGCTGGAATATAGATTGCTCTTTTACCATATAATATTTCTGCTCTTGATCTACTCATTTTATTATGGGTTTAGTATGATTGTTTTTGTATCGCTTAAAAAAAGTTCAACTAATTGTTGATTTGGATGTGAAGAAGAATAATAGTCAAAAATATCTTGCTTCATTTTATCTGTAAAATAACGCATACCACAAATATAATAATCTATTGTCCTCTAAGTTTTTTTAAGGGAACCTTTTTATTGCGCGACAAAAATAGTCAACCTATAGCTTTACTAAATATTATAAAGTCAAGTAATAACTTTACAAAAAGTTTGCATAAGTCAAGTAATAGCTTTATATTTGCTTTGTAAAAGTCAATATATAACTTTACTTTATGAACAAGAAATCTCTTCAATTGCAACAGCTTAATAGCAAAATGCTAAGCTTTGCTGCGCTCAAAAAAGTGGCAGTGCCGCCTACAGGATGGATAAAAGCCATTCGCACCGCAATTGGTATGTCTATGCAACAGTTGGGCAACAAGTTGAATGTTTCAAAACAAGGCGTTATGGATATTGAAAAGCGGGAAAAAGAAGGCTCTATAACGATCAGGTCACTAAGGGAAATTGCGCGTGTTATGGATATGCAGTTAGTGTATGGCTTTGTTCCCAATGAAGGTTCGCTGGATGCTCTAATTGAAAAGAGGGCCACCGAATTGGCTGCGCAAATTGTCATGCGAACCGCCAACTCCATGAAGCTGGAAAATCAAGCCAACTCAAAAAAGAGAATTCAAGCCGCCATCAAAGAAAGGGCAAAAGCCATTCAAAATGAAATGCCTAAAATGTTATGGGATTAGATTTAGAGTACATAGATGGTCAAACTCCCATAGATGAAGAGGAAAAAGAAGGACTGCTTATACCTACTATAGCTACCCGTAGCGAGCTGGACGAATTTGAGCAGCAAAACATAGAACAGGCTGTGCAGTGGGCAATGGGGCGGTCATTTAAGTGGGACAAGGTATTTACAGAGGAATTTGTACGGATGCTGCATAGGCGCATGTATGCCAATGTATGGGCATGGGCGGGTGAGTTTCGTAAAACCAACAAGAACATTGGAATAGATAAATGGCAAATACCCGCAGAACTTAAATACTTGCTGGATGATGTCCGATACTGGACTGAAAACAATACCTATTCACCCGATGAAATTGCAGTGAGGTTCAAACATCGCCTTGTTAGCATTCATAGTTTTGCCAATGGCAATGGCAGGCATAGCCGTCTTATGGCCGATATTATCATAGAGAAAATTTACAAACTGCCTGTTTTCACCTGGGGGGCTGCCAATCTTTCAGGCGAAGGAGAAGCTCGTTCGGCTTACCTAAGGGCCATAAAGGCAGCCGACAAAGGCGATTATAGCCAACTCCTGGCATTTGCCCGTTCCTGAAACCAAAGCTTTATAAATCTTAATTGACCATGTACAAAGCTACTTTTTTTGACTGGGTGTAAATATAGTTTAGATTTGTTTCCTTGTGTAATTTTTACTTGTTTAACACACTGTTTCATCTTTCTATTGTATGATAAATTTAATTTTTTAATTTGTCCAATATATCAGCTGTATAAGACAACAGGGCATTTCCCACTTTGTTTGGATTATAAGATGGTTAATTCTGTATTTCCCTTACCACCAAAATCATCCTCCCAACCTTCAAAAACAGCCCACATACCTTCATAACTTTCATCATGGACAAGTTTTAGTGTTGCTTCCAGCAAATTGTTTAGACTCCTGGTTTTGACTGATTTGCTCCATTGTTCTCTTAAACTTATATCCGGTTTATTTTGAATTTCTATTGCCAGAAGAGTGGAGACAGAAATTTCTTCTCCAATATTAGATATAATCGATTTAGTGGAATTCACAAGTGTGGTAAATTCTGACTTGTCTTGAGTTGTTTCTATACAATTTAAAGTGTATAAATTATCCCCTCCCCCCCAAAAAGGATCTCCGGTTAAAAATTCAATGGACATATTATACATGACTTGCATGCCCTGACTGTAGTTTTGTATTCCATTGCTCTCCATCTCTCTTGCAAGATAGTGTGCCATTAATTCAATAAATTCAGCTTGGATAACAATTTCTCTAAAACAAAAGTATATTGCTGCACTACTTCTACTCATATTATTAAGGGTTTAGTATGATTGTTTTTGTATCGCTAAAATGTATGCCCACTTTGAAATACACATCCATTAAAACAAAGATATACTTTTTATCTGCAAGGCCATATTGGTATTTCCTTTAGCATCGCAAGTATATCAGTGAGGCTCTATAACGGATCATTGCTCCATAGCTTCCGTCTTCATCCCAATACTTATGTTATAAGTTTAGTTAATTACCTAATTGAAGCTTATGGTGAAGTTATTATTATTTGCGCTCAATAATGTAAGAACTGAAGTATTCATTAAGTCGTTAATGCAATTCAAATCGCTCCAGCCAAATCTTTTTTGTTTGAAATTTAGCTTAAATATCGAGGTGCTTGTATGGCATAGAATATCATTGCGGAGAAAATTTAACATAATCACCGCAAAAAATGCGGAGAATAATTCGTATATTTGCCGCATAATTTAAATTGTGATGGCAACCTATATTCATCAAATTAAGAACTGGACTCAATTTCAATGGAATGAAGGGGCATTTATCGGACTTTTAAGCGAAGTCAGGCATTTGCAAGGTAAACTTATGGGTAAAGTTGAATTGCTTGGTTTTGAATTGAAAGATGAAGCAAATTTGGAAACACTGATTCAAGATGTGGTTCAATCTTCGGAAATAGAAGGGGAAATATTAAATCCGGAACAGGTTCGTTCGTCGATAGCTACCAGATTAGGTTTAAAAGATTCAGGCCTTCAACATTCAGACAGGCATATCGAGGGTGTTGTAGAAATGATGCTGAATGCAACCCAAAACAATGACAAAACACTGAATAAGGAGAGGCTGTTTGCTTGGCACGCTGCTTTATTTCCAACCGGAAGAAGCGGCATGTATAAAATTGAAGTAGCCCAATGGCGCACAGGCGATATGCAAGTTGTTTCGGGTGCTATGGGCAAAGAAAAAGTGCATTACGAAGCGCCTAAAGCGGAGCTTTTGGAAAAGGAAATGAAGCAATTTATAGGTTGGTTTAATAAAGATTCTAATTTAGACCCAATTTTAATAGCTGCAATTGCACATTTGTGGTTTGTAACTGTGCATCCTTTTGATGATGGAAATGGGCGTATAGCTAGAGCTATTACCGATATGCAATTGTCTAAAGCGGATGGTGTAAACCAACGTTTTTACAGTATGTCGGCACAGATAATGAATGAAAGAAAATCGTATTATAAAATTTTGGAACGAACACAAAAAGGCTATTTAGATATTACCGAATGGATAGTCTGGTTTCTTGAATGTTTGAAGAATGCTATACGCTCTTCTAATACCGTTATAGACAAAGTAGTCAAAAAGCATCAGTTTTGGATACAACATGCAGGATTGATAAGTAATGAACGTCAGCTTAAAATACTCAATAAACTCATGTTTAATTTTGAGGGAAATCTTACAACTTCCAAATGGGCTAAGATGACCGGAACTTCACAAGATACTGCATTGAGAGATATAACGGATTTGGTCAATAAAGGGATATTATTAAAAGCAAGTTCAGGTGGAAGAAGCACTCATTATGTCTTAAATTGGTAAACATGTTGTTATTGATTTCTGGATTAGTCTCAAATTTCCACTTCTCTATTTTTTGAGGAAATAATTTATTTTTGTTTCAGGTTATGTGGACTACTTCATGAGTTGGTTTGCTAAGCTATTTGACTTGAATTTATCATATCCTCTGAAGTTTCCTGAACATATAAATATGAGAGCTATATATTTTATCATACTATTGTTTGCTGCGGCTTGTAAAATTAAACATGGTAAAGAATACGTTTCTCAGAAAAGTAGATATGTTTATGAGACTTTGGTGATTGACAGTAGCGGAAAATTTAGAATTAAACTTCACACGGATTTGAATACTCTTAACTCAGAAATAAGCGGATCTGTGACAAAATTTAAAAATAAGTATAGGCTTTCCCAGAATTGGGTTTTGGATACATTTACAGTTTATGAATATATTGAGTCGAATCTGATTCATAGAAATGATTTTGCAATAGATACAAGCAATATTGCATTGTCAAGAAATAATAAAATATCGAATGGAATTGAAGTAGCACAAAGTCTTACATTTAGTCTAGTGGGTCAGTCAACTGTACAAGTGGGTAAGCAGAACAAGAAAATTCTATTATTTAAAGATTCCATAATAGGTATAGAAGTTAAAGTCATAGACAGTGTTCTTGCAACTGAGTGGATAGTATTGAAGCCTGGAAAAGTTTTGCGATTTATTGACTTGGAATTAAACAGGTACATGCCACAGTATTTAAAAGCAATTGGGCCAAAAGCAATAAGAGTAAAATCTAAATTTATAGGTTCAGATAAACAGTTTTACAAGCGAATAATTAAGACAAAATACAGGATTTTGGATGGATGTAGAAATTAATCCTCTGCCAACTTATTGGCTAAAGTATCTATTGGTTTTTAATGGAGTTAGTGCTTAGAAGTCCCATGAAATCATGGTTTTTTCAGTAGATAATCTCTTTAGTCAGGATGCAATTGGGGCCATATTCGTCACTAAGCATTTGATATATCAATAGAGATTTTAAATTTCCGCTTGAATCGTATTTTGTAAGATAAATATATGAATTTTCATATCTGATATTTGATTTTAAATTTCCATTCAAGTACCATTGAATTGGGAAATAATAATCAAAGGCAGAACCATTAAAAACTGTTCTGTCTATGTTAAACGAAGTAAAGTCTATGGAATCATTATCATTTTTGAACCGGTTAAATTCTAATAGTTTTTTAGATTTTCTGTCAATTACAATGGTCATGTTTCCGGTGGTAAATTTAGTACGGAATCATTCATGGCACAGCTTCCCGACTGGATATTTAAACTAGAATCAATAAGTTGTTTTGGCAGCGAATCCGATATGATACAGATATATCTGCAATAGTTTAAATAGTCAATTTTTAAGATAAATGAAGCATTGGAGAGATAAGCTAATTTAAAGTTATTTATGTTGTTAGTATTAAGGTTGTAGTTGGTACTCAATACTGAGGCCAATTTTGCAAAAAGTTCATTGGAGTGTGGCAGATTGTTTGCCTTGTCAATGACTATGAAGTTTGTTTTGACTGTTTGTGAATGAATCACAGTAGAAATCAGATAGAAAATAAGAAGTAGTATTCGAGATGAGAATTCTTTCATTTGTTTCTGTTAAGCTTTCCCCAAATATAATATCTTTGTCAATAGTATCATAGCTGTAATGAATTACTATCAATATTTATATTATTTGATATACAAGTCATATGTTCGAAGTTATAATGGCATGTATTCAGAAGGCGCTAGTTACATTTATGCAGTATTAGTAACAATAAATATTTTAATATTATCCAGTCTGTTCATTCCTTTTGATTTTAATTTATATTTTTATGGTGGATTTATTATGACGACTCTGTTATGGATTCTAAATTTGTTTTACTTTGAAAGGGGTAGAAAGTATCGTAAAATTTACGCCTATTTTAATAGTAAATCAGGAAAAAAGAAATATAATAAAAATTTAGGATGGTTGATTTTATTATCAGGTCTTGTTTTGTTAGTTTTAAGTTTTAGTATACTTGTAGTAATATATTTGACAAAGACATCAGGGGGGGTAGGACAAAGGGTATAATAATATTAAGAATATTGAAGAAAGATAATAATAAGCATTTTTGTAAATTACTAGTTATTCCATCAATAGTGGTTGCTTTTATACTCGCAATTTTGCTTGATCGAAGTTTAATGTTAATAAATATTTATGAGTATTCACTTCCATTTAATGTTGTGCAAAGTAATTTGTATGACTTTACTATTTTATTTAATCTAATACTTTGTTTTATATTGATTTGGAGTGTGAAAATTTTCTTTGAGTATTATAGTAAATATATTTATATTTATTATTTTTTTGTACTTATCTCATTGTTTATTATTGGTGGGGAAGTGTTTTCTATAATTATGATTTCGAAATATAATGTCGATTTACATGATAATGAGAATGCTTTGAATTTTATTTTTAATTATACTTTAATTGGGTTTTTATATTTGTTTTTAATTAGTGCTTTTTTTGATTCTTACTTTAAGAAACGAAGTGCAGAAAAAGCAAATGTTTAAGATTAAAATTTATGTAAATGAAAATTACACTTTGGTTGAAAGAACACAATAGAATAACTGGTGGTGAAAATCACAACTTTATTTATAACACCGGAAAAAAAGGTGATGAAGAACGAGTAAAAAAGTATACAAAATATAAAAGAAGCATGGAAACTAGGGCGTTAAAATTATTTTTTTTAATATTGGTTAGTATGGCCAATATTGAAATGTTTGGACAGTGTTTCGTATCAAGATTCAATTCTAGAATAAAAGATTCATGCAATTCAATGCATATTTATAGTCGATTTTCAAAGGGGATGTCAATTTTGGAGAATACCCAAAACGTTAACGAATTATGGATTTACAATAGAAGAAAATCTGTGTTACTTCCGGAAAGTTTAATTCAAATGAGATTGTATTTTATAAATATGCATCAATGTAAAAATGATTCAATTTTCTTAAAATTTAAGAATCTTGGAAGTTTATCCTACATAGCAGATACATTCAATAGAAAATTATTGCTTGATCTTAATCTCGTTTTATTGGATGTTAGCTTTGAATATGGGAATGTAAACCATATGATATCAGATTCAAATAATACGCTTAAAGTTCTATTTTTAGTGTCAAATCAAGAAGTTGTTTTAGATAGTTCTTATTTATTGTTTAAGCGACTACATACAATTTCATTATGTTTTAATCCATTTTTAACTGAGAATTTTAATATCCTTTCAAATATGGAGAACATAGGACAAATAAGTGTTTACAATATGGATTTCAAAAATTTTATATTTAAGAACACAGAGCTGGAGCGATTGTCCAAATTTAAGATTAGCTTTTATGACTGCAAATTCACTAAAGAACAAAAAAGGCAAATAATGGCGTATAAAAATATGGATATAGCATGAAAAGTAGGTATTGTTTGTGTGTTTTCATTTTTACTGAAGCTCATTAGAATTTCTTTATATTTGATCGAGATTTATTTTACAACCTGACTAAAAAAAAGCAGCCACCTACCAAACTTTTATAAAAATGATAAATAAAAATTCTGGATTTATTTTTAGGTTTCCACTTGAAAAAGGACTAGGTTATGGTTATTCTGAGATATTAGATTCTTCGGATAGTAAAACTTGGGAGTATTTAGCTATTATTTACAACTTCTTTGACCAAGGTGAAATGTGCATGGATATAAGTAGAATAGTAAGTTCTGGTATTTATATGGGGCCACTTAACATAATTAAATATCCCAATACTAAGGGTAAGAATGCTTGGAAATTAATAGGTAGGAATGAAAACTTCAGCAAAGTCATCCCTCCTCATAAAAGTGTTCCTGCAGATATAAGAAATTATGATTGGAGCAAACTTAAACCCTGGCGATATTTCGAGGATTCTATTTTTAATTTTACAGAGGTAGATTATGAAAAAGTTAGATTCATAGAATATTTGAATCTCATAACTCATAATGATAGTTTACCTAAAAAGGTAACTATGAAAAAATTGATTGAAATGGGCGAAAAAGTTGATAATTATTACGATTTTTCAGACCAAGGGAATAGAAATATTTTCGTTCAGGTAATAAATACTTATTTTTCGCAGGAAAAAGTAGAGGATTTAATTAAAGATTTAATCAATAGAGTTAATTAATGAAAATGCCTCATACAAATAATCAGGAGTTAAATAAGTTCACATTATTAATAGTATTGTCCCTAATGATGGTGACTTATTCTTGTGGTAATTCTCCTTATTGGAAAAAATATAAACGAATGGAAGTTAATGGTGTAATTACAAAAATTGAAGTTCAACCAAGATCTATATATCTAGTAAGAGTTTCTAATAATGATACATTTGTGTGTTATACGAAAATTTCCACAACGCCATTGCAAGATAAAATATTGGAAATAGGTGATTCAATTCATAAGGATTCTAATAGCTCTATAGTTACTTTATATAGAGACTCAATGGGAATAATGATAAAATACGCTGAACTTAATAAGTATTGAAATGAGTATTAAATTAAAAAAATATCAAATTCAATACAAATTCTTCTTGCTTTTTTGTATTGCTACATTTACAAATTTTACAATTTCGCAAACAATTATACCTTCAGGATTTGTTTCAGGCCTTTGGGCCAAATCCTCCAGCCCATACAAAATCCAAGGGAATATATCTATTCCTAAAGATAGTATATTAATAATTGAACCCGGAACAGTCATTGAATTTCAGGATAACTATGCCAATGGTCCTATTTTTGGAGAGTAGTATAATCATAATGTGTAATTTAGTTATTCAAATGTACAAAAATATTTAATATTGGCACTTTAATTAATGAGAGTTTATATGAATTCAATAACTGAGTCTTAAAATGTATTGATGGTTATTTAAGAGTATAGAAATTGAACTTTTTCTATAGCACAGTTTTTTAAGTAATTCATTTTAGGATTCTGACTATAGATATTATTCTAACTTTGGCAAAATTGACGGTTTTTATAGATAAATTATATAAATAAATATGAGTACAATGAATAAGGAATGTTTATGTTATTGAATGTCTTTATCCCTATAGATAGACATTCTAATCCCATTCTAATCTCTCATTTTTGATTTTTTGTATATATTTGAGCACACTGATAAATAGAAAGCAGAAGATATTAAGCTATAAAATGAATTGCAGCAAGCTCTTAAAATACAGTTACCTCTTATGTATTGCCTTGACATGCTTATTGCATTTAGATGTAAAGGCACAACCTAGATTAATTGGTCTCTCGCCTCAGGGTGGTGATGTTTTTGGCACTATTTACAGCACCGATGTCAATGGTGCCAACCTGAAAAGTGAATACATATTTGAAGGCAATCCCGGTGCATTCCCATATTTCTCTAAATTATGTGACGGTAAGAACGGCAAATTATATGGCTTGACCTCTATGGGTGGTCGTTACAATTACGGTGTCTTGTTTTCATTTGATACACTTAGTGGCCAGTATCAGAAAATTATAGATTTTGATGGACAGAATTTCGGCTCTTCTCCCAGAGGTAGTTTGATTCTGGCAGGAAACGGCAAGATGTATGGTATGTGCAATCAGGGAGGTGCCAATGGTTTTGGAACTTTGTTTGAGTTTGATATCAATAACAATACCTTGACAAAGTTGCACGATTTTGATGGCACCGGTACCGGACGGTTTCCATTTTCAAATTTGGTTCAGGCAAGTAATGGCCATTTATACGGACTGTGTTATCAGGGCGGCTTGTTCAACGAAGGCGTTTTGTTTCAGTATGACATACTCAATGATACTGTTTACAAGCATGTAGATTTTGATGGGTCTGTTAAAGGCAGAAACCCTTATGGTTCGCTGGTGCAGGCATCCAACGGAGCACTGTATGGTATGAGCTATCAGGGTGGAAGTATGAACTATGGTACTTTCTTTTCATTCGAGCCCGGTACAAATGTTTTTGCAGTTAAGTTTGATTTTAACGGATCTGTTCTTGGCAGCAATCCTTATGGAACACCGGTACAATGTTCAAATGGCAATCTTTTTGCCCTGACTTATTTGGGTGGTTCCGGTAATTTTGGAACTATCATAGAATATGATCCGGTTTTAGATACTTGTTATAAACACTACGATTTCGCAGGTAGTACTGGTGGTAGAAACCCTTATGCTGAATTAACAGAGTTTAACGGACTATTGTATTCTATGACACCGTTTGGAGGTACTAATAACGGCGGTGCAATATTCTCTTTAGATGTTCAGAGTAAGACGATGAGTAAGGAACTGGATTTGCCCGGAAGCGGCAATGGTTTCAATCCTTATGGTACTCTTACACTTTGTGGTACCGATTTTTACGGATGCACTTATCAGGGTGGGACTTTTTCTTCAGGTGTTATTTTCAAATACAACCCTATTAAAAAGTCATATTCAAAATTGCTGGATTTGAATTCTGCAGATAAAGGCGCAGAGCCTTATGGAGGATTATTCAAAGCATCCAATGGCAAATACTATGGTTTGACTTATGAAGGAGGAAAACACAATGCGGGTGTGCTTTTTGAATACATTCCTGAGACAAATACCTATACTTTAAAAGCCGAATTCGATGGTACCAATACCGGTAAGAATCCTTATGGCACACTTTGCGAAGCCGGCAACAATGCCTTATATGGCTTTTGTTATCAGGGTGGAAGCAATAATTACGGTACCATATTCAAATACGATTTTGTCAATGATACTCTTTTTTCTGTAGCTGTTCTGGATGATTACTATCTGGGTCGCAACCCTTATGGTTCACTCATTCTGGCTCCTGACAACAAATTGTATGGCATGGTGGCTTTTGGTGGAACTGATGATTTTGGAGTGATTCTGCAATATGACCCAAGTGCTGATATAGTCAACACAGTTTTCGAATTTAAGGACAGTTTGGGTATCATACCTTTTGGCACTTTGACAGTTTATGACAGTGTTACTTTATACGGCTGTACCTATCAGGGCGGAGATAATGATCTGGGTGTTGTATTTAAGTATAATATCAAAACTGGTCATTATGAGGTATTGCATCATTTCGACGGATTAAATACCGGCTCATATCCTCAGGGCAAATTGGTTCTTGACCTCAGTGATTCTACATTGTACGGGGTTACACAATCAGGAGGCATGTACTTCGACGGGGTTTTGTTTTCTTATCAGCCTTCAAGTACGAATTTTCAAAAAAGAAAGGATTTGGGAGCTGCAACTGAAAGCGGATCTTCAGGTAATCTGATGATCAACAGCAAAGGGTATATTGTTGGAACAACAAGACAAGGAGGATATGATAACAAAGGCGTTGTTTTTGTTTACGAACCAATAAAAGACAGTTTGTACAGCAATGCCTATTTTGATGGAGTAAGTGGTCAGAATCCATCTGGTGAACTGATAGAATATTGTCGCCCAAGCAGGGCATTTCTTAAAATGAGTGCTTGTTACAGCATGAGTTCTCCAAGCGGTAAGTACATCTGGAATCAAAGTGGTTTATACACTGATACAATTCAGGCTAAATCCGGATGCGACAGTATTATGCAGATAGACCTGTTGTTACTGGATTCTACCTCTTCAAATCAGATTGTTGCTACCTGTGATAGTTTTAAAGCGGCTGATGGAAGCATATTAAAGCAAAGCGGTCAGTACAAAATACACATCAGCAATTACAGAGGTTGCGACAGTATCATTCATCTTCGTTTGGATATCTTGAACAGCTATTATGATACATCCGTTTACGCCTGCAGTTCTTATACGGCGCCTGATGGCAGCATATTAAATAAAACAGGAGTTTATGATATTCATATTCTGAATTCAAAAGCTTGTGATAGTTTGATTCGAGTCAGATTGAAGATTTTGAGTACTCAGTTAGATACAGCATACCGTGCATGCAGGATATTTATTGCAGCGGATGGTCAATTCTATACACGTTCAGGCTCTTATTCGGCTAAACTGTTAAACAATGCAGGTTGTGACAGTACTATCAATTTTCAGTTGATAATAGATACACTAAACACCAATGTAAGTGTGAATGACGAGGTATTAACTGCAGAGTCAGTTACCGGCAATTTCAGATGGTTGAATTGCAGTGATTACAGTGCCATTGCAGGGGCAAATTCAAGAGTTTTCACAGCAGTAAAGAATGGTCAGTATGCTGTAGAGGTAGAAGCAAATAATTGCAGGGATACCTCCATTTGTTATACAATAAGCAATTTAAGTATAGAGACTCCGGGTGCAACATCTGTGCAAGTTTATCCAAATCCGGTAAATGATAATTTACACATCAGATTTGATAAGCAAGAGTCAGATATAGAAATTGAAATTTGCGACGTTAATGGTCAGCTACTATCTAAAAACACATATTCAAATATGCAGGAACTTGATATGCAAATCCAGTATGTTCCCGGGGTTTATTTCATTAAGGTTAAGACAAGCACCGGAACATTTCTTTATAGATTGGTGAAACAATAGTACAGGATTAAACAAGATATTGATGTTTTAGTATATTTGTGCAAAAGGATCAGCTTTGCTCACAATTTCTATTTTCTTTGTGTCTTAAAAAGTTGGAACTCATGTTGATAATATAAATTCCTTAAAAGAGTTTCAGAGTTCTAATTCATCTATTTTTGTCCATCAGCTAAAACCTCAATAGATGCTCTTTAATACATTCGAGTATTTTATATTTTTACCTGTTGTCTTTATACTGTATTGGTTTGTTTTCAAGCAATCATATAAATGGCAAAACGGACTTGTATTAGTTGCGAGCTATTTTTTCTATGCCTGGTGGGACTGGAGATTTCTTGGATTACTGGCCTTAAGTACACTGTTGGATTTTGCTTATGGTTTTTGGGTAGCATCACCCAATAAACGTAAGGCAAAGATGTTTTTATGGCTCAGCATTATTAACAATCTGGGAATTCTGGCAGTTTTTAAATACTACAATTTTTTTGCGACAGAATTACAAACCTTATTAGGACAAATGGGTATGCAATGTCATCCTGTATTGATAGATGTTGCATTGCCAGTCGGTATATCGTTTTACACATTTCATGGCATGTCTTATGTGTTCGACATATACAGAGACCAGCTTAAACCTGTCAGAAGCTTCATTGATTACGCGGTTTTTGTGAGTTTCTTCCCATTGTTGGTAGCAGGTCCAATAGAAAGAGCCAACCACTTATTACCTCAGATTCAAAAACCAAGATCCTTTGATTATCAGCAAGCAGTTCAAGGTGGAAGATTAATACTTTGGGGACTCTTCAAAAAGGTTCTTATTGCGGATGTAATGGCTGTTACTGCTGATGAGATTTTTCTGGCGCCTGAACAATTTAATGCACTTTCATTGATAATTGGTGTATTGGCTTTTAGTTTTCAGATTTATTGTGACTTCAGCGGATACACCGATATTGCTTTAGGAACAGCCAAGTTGTTTGGTTTTGAACTCCTGACGAATTTTAAATTTCCTTATTTTTCGAGAGATATAGCCGAATTCTGGAAGAGATGGCACATATCACTTTCTTCGTGGTTCAGAGATTATTTATACATCCCTTTGGGTGGATCAAGAAATGGAATGGCTAAAGCCGTAAGAAATACTTTTATCATCTTTTTAGTAAGTGGATTTTGGCATGGAGCAAGCTGGAATTTTATTGTCTGGGGTTTTATTCACGCCTGTGGTTTTTTACCCATCCTGTTATTAGGAAGAAATAAAAAGAACATACATGATGTGGTAGCAGAAAATAGTCGCCTGCCGAGTTTTAAGGAACTCTTGCAAATGCTGGTAACTTTTTCGTTTGTGTCTTTTGCCTGGATTTTCTTCAGAGCAAAGGATTTGAACAGTGCTTATTTATATACCAAAAGAATAGTGGTTGATGCTGTCAATTATCCAACTCAGTTTTTGAGTATACCTCGCGAGAAAACAGTTTTAGTATTATCTGTTTTGCTAGTGCTAGCCGACTGGTGGCTGAGAAGAGACAACAGACAGTTAAGGGTGCCGGCCAATAAGTTGCTTCGATGGTCTATTTATGCAGTGTTGATAGTTTTGCTCATACGTGGTATGGCGCATATTGATGAATCAAACAGTTTTATTTACTTCCAATTCTAATGCAGGGATTTTTAAAAAATATAGGCTCAGTTTTAGCTCTGATATTTGGATTATATCTGTTATTGTTTTTCGTGTTCAGATATGCCGATAATAACCTCATGCGTGAGAAAGTAAAGGCTAAGCAGCACATCATCTTCGGCAATTCGCATGCAATGAGTTCTATGGACCCTGAGTTGATTTCGAAATTGACCGGAGATGAATTCAGAAGTTATGCCTCAAATGGACAGGCTATGTTTTGGACTGTAAAAGGCATAGAAAAGAAGATTGCACAAATTGATCATCCAATCATTTATGTGGAGTTTACAAATAACAGTTTTACTACCGACTGGTGGATATACGACGATACCCGTGTACTTAGAGAAATAGATAAACTCTACCAGCTAAGTTGGGAAGAATTCAATTACCTGCTTAAAAACAATCCGGGTAAAACGATTAAATTTCTGGCAACTCTGCCTTTCCCTTCAACTAAACTGGATGGAAAATTTGGGATAAATGAAAAGAACAGATTAAAGGAAGATATCAAAGACCGTGGGGAACGCATCAAAGTTCAATACACGGCCTTAGAGAATGAAAATGATGTTGATTTAGGTGTAAATTCATTGAAGCGATTAATAGAGGCACATCCTGAAATTAAGTTTGTCCTTGTTCGTACTCCTATGCATCCTCAGTATTTTGAAATACTAAAAGGAATCAACAATGATGAGAAAACATTAAAATGGCTGGGTGATTTTAGTAAAAAATCAAACTGCAAAGTATTTGATTTTGCTCATTTGCCTCTTCACGACTCATGCTTTGCCGACCTCGATCACCTCAACTACAAAGGTGCTAAAGTGTTTTCTGAGATTTTCTCGGATTCTTTGTTGAACCTAAAGAAAAAATAGTCGTATTGAAGTTAAGTACGTAGAATCTGCTTTATTCTTTGACGATTCTAAATGTATAGTCTCCAATTTTCAATGAATATACACCTGAGGCCAATGATTCTATATTGAGTGTAACACGACCATCTGTTAACTCTGCACAAATAAGCAATCTGCCTTGAAGGTCAAACATGGAAACAGCTGCGTTTAAGACATTCTCAGATTCTATAGTGACTTTATTATGTGCAGGATTCGGATATATTTTCCAATCATTCATCTGGAACGAATTGACAGAAGATCTGGGATGATAAGTGATTTTCCAGAGTTCATTTTTGTTACCACTGAAATTAGCTGCACAATATAAAGCCCCATTCATGATGCCCATGAAGTAGGAGCCTGGCATAGTATTTCCAACAGATGAACTGACAGGCTGAATGCTGTAAGTGCTGTCTTCACTGCCTTCACTGGTATACAATTTTACATAGTTTTCATCGCTTGCGTCAAAATACAATCTGTGACCCAGTACGTATATACGATGGATATTGGCACCTTGTGTTTGGATTTTATGTATATCCTTTATTAAATGAGTGCCCTGAGTCGTGCCGTCACTTACCCATAATTCCTGACCATGTGTACTGTCGTCAGCAGAAAAGTAAAGTTTGTTGTCCATTATAGTAAATAAATTGGGATAACTCGCGTTTTCTCCTGGGGCAATATTCATAAATAGTTGAGTGCCATTGGCAGTGCCATCACTTCTCCATAACTCTGAGCCATTAACACCATCAGTAGCATTGAAATAAAGATAATTATTGTATACGATAAATGCAGCGATACCTGAATTGAAGCCACCGGGACGAATATCTTTGAGCATTTTGGTTCCGGCGGGTGTTCCATCAGTGACCCAGAGTTCATCACCATGTGTTGCATCATGTGCCATAAAGTACAGCATGTTGTTGTATTCAGTGAAGTTTCTTGGATTGCCATCAGGTGTGCCAGGGTAAGTATCAAATAATAAAGAAGTACCACTTGCTGTTCCGTCGCTGGTCCAAATCTCGAAATTGCCATCCGAAATGCAGGCATTGAAAACCAACATCCCTTTGTAGATTATAAAGTTATTTGGATAGCCGTTGCCTGTACCTGAGTTGAGGTCTTTGAAAAGCACAGTACCAGAAGAACTACCGTCTGTTACCCATAATTCATTGCCATGAGTGCCATCGTCTGCTCTGAAGTACACTTTATTTTGGTAAACGAAAAACTCATCCGGAAAAGAAGAAGCCAGGCCAGGATAGATGTCTTTTAGCATGATGGTACCTGATGCAGTGCCATCGCTTCTCCAGAGTTCGAAACCGGAGCTGTCATTTCGTGCCAGGAAAAGTACAACACCATTAAAGGCAATTAATGAAGATGGACTGCTGCCTTCCGAGCCTGTACTAATGTCTTTGGTGAGATGTGTGCCAGCAGATGTTCCGTCGCTTACCCACAATTCTGTCCCATGGGTGCTGTCTTCAACTGTAAAAAATATCTTGCTGCCAATGACTGTAAAGTTATTGGATGATTCACCGCCTGATTTGAAAAGTTTCATCAACTCAAATTGATACTGAGCTTGAATATCTCCAATTAAACCGGACATGATAATAATTAAAAGTAATTTGAATTTCATACTGTTGTTTGTTTGATGTTGCTGAGCAATTTGCTCATTCAAATTTTGTTGTTTCTATTAATTATTTGCATGATGCCGGTCATGGAGGATGTATGCTTTAAATCAGACTTGCTGTAATCAAACGCTTAGCTAAGCAAATCGATTAACCAGCCTAAGATGCAGATAACTATGAACATCATCGCAATGACATCAGCTGGTAATATCAGGATTAATATGTAAACGATTGCACCAATAATCGCCATACCCACAATGAAGGCTACAATCAGATCGAATACCATTTCAATGATATCACCACCATCGTGAGTGGTTTGGTTTTGTTTATAATTTTTAACTTCAGCTGCAGTAGAAGTTGCGGATTGGGTTTGGGTTTTAGATTTAGAATGGATTGGATGTTTTGCTTGTTTTTTGATTTTGTGAGTGCTGGTTTTTGTAGTTTGAATCTCTACAGTGCTGGCAATTGCAGATGTTGTAGAAATGATGGATGAATCTATTTGTGGAATTTCAGTGCTATCATTGTTAGTCAGTAAAACTGTATCCTGACTTTGAACTGAACTGAAGCGGATTTGTCTTTTAGCTGGTTTTTGTTTGGTTTCCTTGTTGGTTTTGTCGCCTTTTTTAAAGACTTCAGGCATTTCAATTGAGAGACCATTACCGTATCTGCTACGGGTGACTACACATGATGGCAAAAGGATAAGGGCCATAAGAGCGAAGATTGTGAATTTACTTTTCATGATAAATTGTTTTTTGTTGATGCAAAGATGCCATCATCCAGAGTCCTTAAATTTGCAAATATTGATAATCGATTTGGGCGTATGGTAAATATTGACAATTATGCACTGATATCTATAAATTAATGTAACCAGATAAGTATAATATCCTAGATAATTAATCAATATATTGCAAAAAATACTAAAATAGTTCTTGTTTGATATTATAAAATGCAAAAATTAGTATGTTTTTTATTGAATCAAGTTTCTGAATAGAAGGAATAATTAAAAGATTTAGAAGTAGATTCAAGCATGATGAGATGTTGTGTTAAGCCGTAAAAAGCAGCCAGGTTTTGGTATTTATTGAAAAATAATTTGGACACCTTTTATGATTCGCCTTATTAATATTTGAAGATAGACTTGTTGATTTAGGATAAGTTTACATTTATTTGCAAGGGGTATATGCAAAGAATCATACTAATGTGCTTTTTAATAGGATTAAGATTATCCTTAAGCGCTCAAACACAAGATATCAGAGGACATGTAAAGGACAAAGAGTCTGGACAGGGTTTGTCTAATGTCAAAGTAATGGTAATAACCACTGGCAAAGACAGCGGGAAATTTGCTTTAACAGATTCCTTAGGCGACTATCAATTAAATGATGTGGCAACAGGCAGACATAATTTGTTGGTGAGTCGTGAGGGGTATTATGAAGTCAATTTGCAGAACATCATCATTACTTCAGCTAAGGAAGTTATATTGAATATAGAGATGGTTGAAGCAATTAAGGACTTCGACCAGGCAAAAGTAAAATCCCGACCAAGAGCAAAGCTCAATAACGACAATGCATTGGTGAGTGCACGTCCCTTTACAGTTGATGAAACGGATAGATTTGCCGGTAGCAGGGGAGATCCTGCCAGAATGGCCAGTAACTTCGCCGGTGTACAAGGTGCAGATGATTCGAGAAATGATATTGTAGTGAGAGGAAATAGTCCGCAGGGTGTGCTTTGGCGACTGGAGGGAATTGATATTCCGAATCCCAACCATTTCGCGATACCTGGAACAACTGGTGGTCCTGTTTCGATATTGAATAATAAAATCTTAGCCAACAGTGATTTCTTTACCGGTGCTTTTCCGGCTGAGTATGGCAACAGTACTGCCGGTGTTTTCGATTTGAAAATGCGCAATGGCAACAATCGAAAATATGAATTCAGCACACAGTTTGGTTTTTTGGGTTGGGATTTAATGGCAGAAGGTCCGTTTTCGAAGAAGAGCAAAGCCTCGTTTTTGTTTACTTACAGATATTCTACGCTGGCAATGTTTGAAGCCTTTAACATCAAGATTGGAACAGATGCAGTGCCTCGTTACCAGGATGCTTCATTTAAACTCAATTTTCCAATTGGAACAAGAGGTAATCTGGCTTTCTTTGGTATTGGCGGTAAAAGCCGTATTGATATTATGATTAGTGATCAAAAAGAAAGCAGTTCGGAGATATACGGAGAAGACGATCGCGATCAGTTGTTTGGTTCAAGTATGGGCGTTATCGGAGCTACCTTCATGTGGAATCTCAATAAACGCAGCTATTTCAGAGCAGTGATATCCAAGAGTCACCAGGAAGTTGATGCCATACATGATTTGGTTTTCAGAACAAAGGTCGATTCATTTATGAGAGAGGATAAATTGATATACAAATTCAGATTGGATTCTTTGAAGAAGATACTGGATTACAGATTCAGAATCAATACAACTGGTGCCAATCTTTTTGTGAACACTAAGTTTAACAGTCGCACCAACATGAGATATGGGGTGAATATTACCTCATATAATTTCAGGTTCAGAGACAGTGCATACACCTTTGATCCAAGCGATCCGAATTACGACAAGTGGTTTGTAAGATGGAAGTCGGATGGAACCGGGTTGACAGTAATGCCTTATGTACAGGTGAAATGGCAGGCTTTGCCTAAATTAAGTATTTCGGCAGGATTGACAGCGCAGTATATGATGATTGCCGATAAAGCCAGCAATAAATCGACTTCAAATTCGGAGTTGATTCAACCCAGATTAGGGATGCGTTATCAGTTGAATAAAAAGCAATCATTAAACTTTGGGTTTGGTGTTCACAGTCAGATGCAACCTGCTTATACTTATTATTACATTTTGCCAGGAAACAATGAGCCACATAATTTGTCAATGGGCTTGACCAGAAGTATACATTATATTTTGGGATATGATTTGGCTATTGGCAAAGACAAGCGATTCAAGGCAGAGGTGTATTATCAGCAGTTGTCAAATATTCCGGTTGAGAAGAAGCTGAGTTCATTCAGTTTGGCGAATACGGGCACAGGATTTACCAGATTTTTTCCGGACACATTATTAAATAACGGCACCGGTTTCAATTATGGTATAGAATTGACTTTTGAGAAGTCATTCACCAAGGGGTATTATTACATTACGACACTGAGTGTATTTGAAGCCAAATACAAAGGCAGTGATGGTGTATTAAGGAATTCAGATTTCAACACCAATTATGCCTATAACGCTTTAATTGCGAAAGAATGGAAGACAGGCAAGCGTTCTGTTTTTAATTTGGGAGGGAAAATCACCACTGCAGGTGCACGCAGATATTCGCCAATGGACACAACAGCCAGTGCCAAGAAGAGGGAGTACATTGAGCAGGATTCATTAAAGAACAGTTTGAGATTTGGCAGTGCTTATTTCCGATTCGATTTGCGATTATCCTATAAAATCAATGCCAAGAAAGTGACGCATGAGTTTGCGATAGATTTTGTCAATCTGACCAACAGGAAGAATATTTTGAAGTATTCGTACATCAATGAGGCGCCGTATTACAAGCAGGAATATCAGTTGGGATTTTTGCCTTTGTTTTATTACAAGTTGGATTTTTGATTTTTTTTAATGTAAAACACCCTGCTAGGGTGTTTTACATTAAAAAAACTCCAAGCTCTCGATTTCCATTCACAAAATTTTATACCTAACCTGAAAAAAAATTATTGGGTTTCGATGAAGAGCTATTGGAAATTTCGTTTAAATATGGGATATGATTAAGGGGTTATTGGTTAATAGTTAATGGTTAATTGGAAATCCAACTGACCTTATTCACCCCCTAATAACCAATAACCAATAACTAATAACTAATAACTAATAACTGATTTAGGAAGCAGGAAACAGGAAACAGGGGTTTGAATTATTTTAATACGTTTCACTCTGCTAGGGTGTTAGAAATTAAAAAAACTCCAAACTCTCGATTTCCATTCACAAAATTTTATACCTAACCTGAAAAAAAATTGATTGGTTTCGATGGAGAGCTATTGGAAATTTGGTTTAAAAAAGGGATAAGGGAGAAGGAATAAGGAAATAGGAAACAGGGGTTTGAATTATTTTAATACGTTTCACTCTGCTAGGGTGTTAGAAATTAAAAAAACTCTAAGCTCTCGATTTCCATTCACAAAATATAAGACCTAACCTGAAAAAAAATTATTGGGTTTCGATGGAGAGCTATTGGAAATTTCGTTTAAATATGGGATATGATTAAGGGGTTATTGGTTAATAGTTAATGGTTAATTGGAAATCCAACTGACCTTATTCACCCCCTAATAACCAATAACTAATAACTAATAACTAATAACTGATTTAGGAAGCAGGAAACAGGAAACAGGGGTTTGAATTATTTTAATCCTGTATTCCCTGCTAGGGTATCGGAAATTAAAAAAACTCCTATCGTTTTTTTTTAATTTTGTCCAACCAGTCAAATATCCTGGGCCATTCGTTAAAAAGCCCTTGATTCCTGTTTTCATTATTCCTATTTTGCCCAAAAATATTTCCATTATTCTCTAGTTTTTCAGTGTCCTGAACAACTAAATGACCAATTCGTAAAGCAACAAGGAATTTTCATAAATTGATTGCCTGAATTGATAAATTATTCCATAGTTTTGATATCGTAAGTAATTAAAATTTACTACAAATTGGTTTATTAGAATAATGGTCTTTGACACCTTATTCCTATAATTATTTAAATGAGAAAATTTTTATTTTCAAATAAAGGGGGAGAAGGGCTGTTCTATTTTGGACAGCCTTCTTCTATTTAGATTGTCCCTGATTCTGACTTTTTAGCCTGACAATTATCTCAGGATTTATCTTTAATAAAACATCTATGAATTCTTCCTTCCTTTCAGGAGAAACCAATACACTCCCATATCTGGAAATTTTTATATCCAGTCGATCCAATGAAGCTGCCGGTGATTTCCATGAATCGTTAGTTTCTGTTATTGTCGTGATTTTCCTTATATCGAATCGTATATTCTTAAAACCTAGTGTTCGAATCAACATCTCATGACCGATAATGTAATAACGGATATTGTGAGAAGCTAAATATACAAACGCAAATAAACCTATAGATACCAAAGCAAGCGGCCATAAAAATGAAATGAATGATATTATCAGTAACAAGCCGCAAATAATAAAAACCGGTAGTAGCATTTTCAAATCTACTTTGCTTTTAAATACGATATCCATTACGCAAGTTTAAACTAATTTGTATAATGTATAAATAAAAAAAGGGGACTCCTTTACGAAGTCCCCCTAACATCAGTCAATTGGGAAAATTTAATATCTTAAAAGAATTTTCACAACATCAGTGCCTTCCGGAGTTACAATGTAAACAAAGTAATATCCCTCTGCATTTCCGGTTATGTCAATTTCTTCTTCTGTCAATGCACCATTCAAAATTGTCTGACCAACTGAGTTGACAATTGTGAACTCACCTTCAGTAGAAGAGCGTTTGCTTATCAATTTAAATTTACCACCTGTGGTATTTGGATATGCACTGTATCGTGTGTTAACATCTTTGAACTTAGTATTGGTAGTAGTTGTACCGGTACCTTGTAAACTAAAGGTGTAGGTTGAAGCATTGCTCGCATCACTGGTGAAAGTAATGTTGGCAGTTCTTGAACCAGTATTTTTTGGAGCGAATACAACTGTAATTGTCTGACTGCTGCCACCTGCTATTGTTAACGGGAAGCTTGGAGCATTTGATAAAGTAAACTCAGCTGCATTTGTACCGCCAATTGTAATATTTGATACTGTCAAATTGCTGTTTCCTGTATTGTTGATGACAAAAGTCTTCGATACTGCTTGATTGCATGCAATACTTCCAAAGTCGGTATTGTCTGAAGTAGAAGGCGTATTATCACCATTTGCAATACTGGTAGTGCCACCTTTCACATCAATGATAACCGTTTTAGGAGCATTTGCTGTTGCTGCAATTGAAAAATCGTAAGTACCGTTACTTGGATCATTACTTGAAATCTGAACGGTTGCTGATTTGCTGCCTGCAACACTGGTGTTAAACCTGATAGTAAAACTATAGGTGCCAGAGATGGCTATGCTTACAGGGAAACTTGGGTTACTGCTGATGACAAAGTCACTGGCATTGGTGCCACCTATAGTAATGTTACTTAAACTTAAAGGACCTTTTCCGGTGTTGGTGATTACAAATGTCTTACTAATACTTGTTCCGGTAGTGGTGCTGCCAAAATCTGTATTGTCAGAAGTCGATGGTGTGATGTCGCCATCTGCAATGGTTGCAAAATTGCCGCTTACTGTAATTTTAGGATCGGTATTGACTACAAGTGAAATACCTGATATAGCGAAGTTGTAAGTGCCTTCATCTGCGTCGTCATTGCTAATTGTAATAGTAGCAGTTTTAGTTCCGCTGCTTGTAGGAGCAAATTTGACAGTGAAAGTATAAGAATTACTTCCTGCAATTGTAAGTGGGAAACTTGGTTGACTTGTTAAGCTGAAGTCTGCATTATTGGTGCCACTGAATGCTATGTTGGTAATGCTAAGATTCGCACTTCCGGTATTGTAAATTGTGAAGGTTTTAGTAGTATTTGTACCATTGTTGATTGAACCAAAGTCGGTGTTATTGGTACTAAGAGTTGAAGTTGCTCCTTTTACGATGCTTACACCGTTACCTTGAATGTCAATTTCGGCAACCGCATTGGTATTAAGATTGATAATTTGTTCCTGGATAGTATTTAATCCTGAAACTTTCCATCTGTGAACACCACCATGAACACTTTCATCACAATGGTAGATATAATAATCGCTGCCCACTTTCACCATACCGCCTGAGAAGGCATTACCAGCAGCCATTCTTGGAGAGTTATGGCCATCTAGTTTTTCGGCATCAAGAGTGGTAATACCAAACTGAGCAACAAATAAACCATTGTCATAATAGTGGTTCCATTTGTTGGTTTGAGAGTTTTTCCAGAATTCACCAATGTAATTCCAGAAAATGTTTCTGTCAGCAGAAAGTACCATACCACCTGCATATTCAACGTTATTTCCTACGTCAAATTTACCATCTGAAGGGAAAGCTCCAGTATAAGATCTGGTAGTTGAAGGACAGGTTTTCCAGGCATAAGTAGAAGTACCTTTTTTAACCGCAGCCAGGTGATAACCGGTATTGGTGTAGCTTTTATCAAATAATACAAGCATATCACCGGAAGTTTTTTCCGGATTAGATAATGTGCCATTCAATGGACTGTCACTGTCGGTTGGAGCCTGACCTATTTGTGAAGCTGTACCCCAAACAGGATTACCATTGGTAAAGCCAGTAAGTTTGCGCTCATAATATTTGCCATTGCTCATATATCTGTGCGTACCATCTGCATCAATGATGTTATTGGAGAATTGATTAAAACGAATGCCTGTTAATCTTAAACGACCACCATCAACCAATTCTACTACTTCAGGATAGCGAATTTCTGTGTTAGGATCGGTATACAATATTGTACCATAAGTTTTACCATTAGAAAGAGTAACACAGTTTCTGAAAACTTCTCTGGTGTCTGAATTGGATTTGTAGTAATTGCTGTTAAGACCCGGTTTCCAGTTGTAGGCCAAAGACCATGAACCATTTGTTCCTTCGAGGGTTTTGCTGTAATCAACTTTAAATTCCAGGAAGTCTGAATAGATTCTGGTAGGATCTGATACATTCACAGAACTGCTGTAGCTCATCGGCATATACATAATATGTTCGATATAGGCGCCAGCTGCTGAGAAGTGAATCATACGGTTGTTGCCGCAATCGCCAACCCAGATAGAACCATCTGTGCCGAATGATACGAAACCTTTTACAACGTTCATGTTGTTATCCCAGAAATAGAATTTATCATTTTCAACTTTAGCGCTTGAAGCATATCCATTGTATTGTCCAAGTGTTTTGATTTTAGTGCCTGAACTGATACCATAGAAAATAATCTGACTTACTCCTGCATCTGCAACAGCAAGCAAGGTGTCATAAGACGCTAAACTAATTGGTTGTGATAATCCTGTAATAGAAGCAACTTCGGTGAGAGCACCAGCATTGCTTACAGTGTATCTTTTTAATGTGTTGTTGCCTGATAGTGCCCACAGGTCGTTATTGGCATCACAAGTTAAATCTCCAGGAGCTGTAATGTTGTAAGTACCAACAGATGCACCGGTTGTTTTATTAAAAATGCCAATGTAATTGAGTCCTTTGTGAGAAATGAAAAGGTAGTTGCCAGTTTTTTGAACAGCTAAACCACTTGGGTTTGTTGATCTGCCACTCTGAACGTCAATAGCTTTTGAGTAAGTTCTGCCCCATTGCATTGAAACAGAAGTACCGCTTGAGAATAAAACTTCTGAACCATCAGAAACTTTGGTCGCGTAAGTAGCGGAAGCTGTACCATAAGCATCAAAACCTGACCAGTAAACATAATTTCCATCGGTGGCATTGAAATTTAATTCAAGGTTGACATCTCCGTTTTGAGAAGGTGTTACTTCTGATTTAGATTGGATACTGCTCAATGAAAACATGTTGGCTGAAGAGTTACCTTCAACAAATCCGGTGCAGTAAAAACCTTTACCACCTGCTATACAAATATCTTCAGGTGTACGCAAGTGTCTGATTTTGCTTGATCCGGTTTTGTTGGATGAAGTATTGCCGACTACACCATCCCAGTTATAGGTAACATTATTAGATAACACCTTTATGGTGTAATCCGTACCATTCATGAGATTACCGTAATCGTCTTTTTTATCCCAGGTGACTGAAAATGTACCGGCAGTGTAAGTAACGCCGCTCCATAAAGTTCTGATAAGAGTACCACTCGAGTTATAAACGCCGGCACTGGTCCTGGCGCCTGTACTTAACGTAAATGAAAACGTAATTGGAGTGGTTTGACTAATGGCCTTGAAGGAGAATAAGAAAAGGAGGATGAAGACCATCATGCCTTTCATTTGCCATCTCGACTTCAATTGGTCATTTTTACCTAAGGTGTACTGAAATTCTGTGTAATGTGCCATACGAAAACAACTTTGGTCTATTAGGAATCAAGAATGTGCCCTTTTTTTTAAATAGCAGATAATCAATCGAATAAAAATTTCTCAACTTGAAAAAATTTCTCAAATTGATAAATTAATTTTGCATTTTGATTCATTTTGAAAAAGTAGACACATGTGCAAAACCCTATAAATCACTCACTTTATAGGTGTTTTTACCCAATATTGTACAATTGTTCTAATGGATTGATAAAATGTTTGTTTTATTGAGTTTTCATAATGGGTTAAAGATTAAACGCAATCAGTAATTTGTTCAACTTTGAAGTAATTTCCGTTGAATTTTAAAACCAGGCTGACTTCAATGCAGCATATTAGATTTTCATTTTGTCCAATAGTGAAAATATTTGTGTATGAAAAAACTATTACTTTCTTTTTTGCTCTTTTTCCTGTTTCAAAATCTTTCAGCTGCTTTTCCAAAAGGGGTTACACTGCATGGACCAAATATTGGAACTGGCTACAATTTTATGTTTCAGGATTCAAAAAGCCGAATCTGGACAGGCACCGGATTATTATTGAGCAATGGATATAGGTCAGGTTCTGGCTTTGGGTACTTTGATTCAGCCAGGATATGGCATTCCAAAAGTTCGACCGGTATTTATACAGACGCCCTTGAATTTAAAAATGAAGTTTTTATTGCTTCTTATGATGGACTTTACAGAATTATTGAAGATTCAACACATCTAAATCAGTTGTTCGGAAAAGCGAATGCACTGGCTGTGTATAAAGATTCAGTGTTTGTTGGAACTATGGGAAATGGCCTTATGGTTTGGAAAGATGGTCATCAGTTTACCAGAAAAATTCAAGTAAATGGTGAAAATTTTGACACCATTTTATCTTTAGATGCTAGTGGTAAAACATTGTGGATAGGCACCAGCAAAGGCGTATTGAAATATCAGGATGGACAATTTTCCTTGCATCGATTAATCAACAATTCAATCAATCAGCAAAAATCGAATTTTATTCGTTCCGTGCTTGTGGATGGTAATGGAAATATATGGTCATTGAATGATTTAAGATCTGATACTGTTTCCAATATTTATATCATGCTGAAGGGCACTAATGATTGGTTACCTGCTATGGATTATTATAAAGATCAGTGTCTCGAATATATGTTGTTACCCAGTCAGGTTAACCGTTTAAATAAAGCAAGAAATGGCACTGTTCTTATAGGGACTTATTATGGTCTGATAGAGTTATCCGAATCCGATATTCACTGTTTCCCTGTTTTGGATGATAGATTGTATTACGATTTTAATGTAGATATAATGAGAATTCAGAATCCGTTTTTCATTGCCATGGAAGATAGAAGGGGCGATTACCACTGTTTCAATTATCAGGGATACTTTTCTATCGATAGAAGTCAATATGATTTTGAAAACTTCGTTAAAAGTTTAGATGGCAACTATGCACATGCCGCTACAACTATGGATTTGAATGACATTAAAGCCGGAGTAGCTAATGATGGCACTTTATTTAATGGAAGTGATGTCTTTTATAAAATGCTGAGTGGTAAAACATTTACAATACCTGAACTTAAATGCACAGAATTACTGTTCAATTCTTCCATCTGGATGTCGGCTCACGCTTTTAATGACGATAGTGATAGAGTTTCCGTCATTCAGTACAGACAAAATGGTTCCGATTTTGCTCCAGGTCCTGTTCGTATCAATCAACCGGAGTTCGATTCTTCAATTGCAGTTAAGTACAATAAAATATGGAGAATGGATAAAGAAATGGTGGATGAGTTTAAATTAAAACACAAGGATCCAAATTATACCATTCCACAAGCGATTTTAGATTGGCCTGCTAATAGCACAAGTGATAATTTTATTACAATGGCGCCTTTTGTTGATGCTGATCTGGATGGTAAATATGACCCTAAAAAAGGTGATTATCCTTTGATTAAGGGCGACAGAATGTTGTGGTGGGTATTTAATGACCTTATAGAACATACCGAAAGTAAAAGTGCACCAATAGGTATTCAGGTGAGCGCTTCTTGTTATGCTTTCAGAAATGTTAAACTTAATCAGACTGATTCAGACTACATCATCAATAGAACCTTATTTTTTAGATATCAGATTATCAATATTGGGTTTAACACTCTTGACAATATGAAAGTGGGTATTTTTACAGATCCAGATATTGGATATTATATAGATGATATGGCTTCCTGCGATACAGTCAATAGCATTGGATATGCTTATAATTCCGATAATTTTGATGAAGGTCCATTTGGGCTGGGAAAGAATCCACCAGTAATCGCCTGCAAGTTTTTAAATAAAAAAATGAAGTATTTCCTGACTCAAAGTAACCTTACCAACTTGTCCGGAAATAGTGCCAGGGAATTCAATGCTCTGTTGAATAACCAATATGTTTATGGGGATACTATTAAGTCATTTGCAAATCCTTATTCCAGACCATTTCAACCATGTCAGTATTCAGGAGGCAGCAGTTTATCGGACACAAGATTCCTAATGGTAAGTGAGATGGATGCTACTGTTCCGGGGGCAAGCGATGTCATCGAATGGTCGTATTCGGTATTTTATAATCCCGATATCGATTACCTGAAAGAGAATTGTCAGGAACCTTTGTCCGGGTTACTCAGAGTGCAGAACTGGTACAATAACAATAGCTTTCCAAGTTATGCCAACTGGTCAAGTAATTTGACTAAAATACAGAAATTTGAATTGAAGATATATCCAAATCCAAACAAAGGGTTGGTTCATATAGAATCAGAACTGGAAATCGAACGCGTCGTTCTGTTGGACGTTTCCGGTAAAGACATTATGAATGTCGAAGCCGGAAGTAATCAGTTGTCTTTCCCTTTGCCAACGCTGGCAACAGGCATTTATATTCTAAAAGTAATAACAAAGTACGGGACTAAAATGGAAAAGCTAATGGTCGAATAATAGCCTAAGCCATTTGTTCCTGATTGAGTTTTTCGAGTTTGTCGTTGAGATTAAATATATATTCATCAATCTTATTAAAGGAGATAAGACTTTCTTTGAGAAGCAGTTCCCACTGAGCGTCTTTCTCCTCATTGAGATTGATTAAATTAACGACACCATTCAGCTTGACATATTCGTGTCTTAACTGATGAGAGATGATAAAGGATAACTCTTTAAACAATTCAATCTGATGTTCGGTTCTGTTTTCTCTTTGTTTACGCTCACTGATGTCGGTCAAAGTACCTATCAAAGCTGGTTTACTCTCAAATAAAGTTTTGCTGGCATAAAGCTCCACCCAGATAGTATGACCAAGTTTATGAGTGCACCTGAATTCAATGTGCAAGTCGTAACTATTGGCTTTCATACCATTTTGAATTGGCGTAATGATTTTTTCCTGATCATCCGGATGAATCAGATTTTTGAAATCAGGGTAATTAACCAATTCAGCATGTTCGAAACCCAGAGTTTTACAAAGCGATTCATTGGCAAACTTCAACTGACCATTTTGTAAAATAAACACACCTACCAAAGGATTTTTTGCTAAATCAGAAAATTTCATTTCAGCTTCTTTGGCACGAGTAATAACTTCGGTAAACATTAATATACCGCCGATTTCACCGTTAGATTTATGCCATGGATGAATTTCCCATCTGTTCCATACGAGATTGCCCTGATTGTCTTCAAAGTAATCTTCATCGCTTTTCTCAACAGCGCCATTCAAACACCTTTTATGAATTTCCTTCCATCTGTCTGGAATACCAGAAAAGACATCATAATGATTCTTACCGCTGAGGTCGCTTGTTTTTAGATTGTAATCTTTTATCCATCGGTCACTGGTGATGATGTAATTTAAGTTATTATCGAGCATGGCCAGAGCCGCCGGACTGTGTTTAACGAACAGATGCAGGAGTTCTTCCATAGCCATGTCACTGCCGCCAATTTTATCACGGGCTGCACGGGCTATCAATAAAGTTTCAGCATCTTTGTGTTTGGATATTTCAAGTTGAATATCCTGAGTCGCATTTTTGTCGAGATGAAGTTTTGACTTTAGAATTAATTTTTGACCATCCAAAAGGTTTTGAGAGCTGGCTTGCATTTGTGTTTCATGATCAATGAATTCACTGATTTGACGGCCATGCAGAAGAGCATCGTCCAGTCCGATTATTCGACTGAATGTCGGGCTTGCCTTAACAATGCGATTGTCTTTATCCAACAATACGCTGAACTCTTCTGAAAACCCTATACTTTTGAGTTTTTGGTCTGAGTCATTTGAAAATTTGTCTGAACTATTCATTTTTATGTTAGCCCTTCGACTGAAATACTGAGTAACGACATAGCAATGACCAATGGACAGCATGCTGCAACAGTTGTAAAGGTAATAAGCAGAAGTCGTGAAACACCTAAGAGACCTCAAGATCACCGCACACAAGAATCACTCAATAAAGTTCAATTCTATAGACTATCCTCCTTGATTAAAAGCACTGCAAAGGTAAGCTAAAAAATTCAGCCATCTGAAAATTTGTTTAAGGATTTGCGCAAAACGTTAAGAAAAGTAGGATTAAGAGTGGAATAGTATATAAAATTTCTGAAAGAAAAGAATTGATTATCTGTGGTTTATTGAAACATGAATTTTAGAGTATGGAATAGTGGTTTTTTTTGATAAACTGTAAATTAAAACAACCTGTCAGGTCCCCAAATTTAAAAATAAGATGCAAAAATTCAATTAGTTGTGTTGATTTTTAACAACCTGTTAGCTTGTTTTTTAAAACCCCTAATCCCGTTTAAATGTATCACCCGGAGAATAGTCGTCCGGATGCATAATGAACAAGCGGCCGATATGGCCCAACAGATATTCCTGAAATTCGAATGAACCTATGACTTCCACCTCATCTAACAATCCCATGATGAACCTCAAAACGGGTTTTGGATCATTTACCTTGACCTTTAGGATATAAGTGTCTTTGCCCAGCTCCTGTTTTATAAATGAGCCTACAGCAGGATATTCTTCCTTAAGCAAAATATACGCTCTGAGCCTTAATCTTAATTCAACATCATAAGGTTCTTGATGGTTGTTTGGTGGAAATCCAAAAGCATCGGGTGTTGCATATTGGTGTTTATCCTGGAATTCGAACTTGTTTTCCAGTACTTCGATATCCATTATACGCTCAATTTTGAAAAATTTGTTTTCGTTTGAATCAGGTTCGTAAGCGCATATATAAGAATAGTTTTCAGTAAACTTAATGGGTTCAACCAACCTATCCGAGATATTGGAGGATGAGACAGAGTGGTAACCTTTCAGCACAACTTGTTTATGACTGTTAATGGCTTGACTTAGAGAATCTATTATTTTGCCCAGATGAGCATTTAGCAGATTGTTTCCCTGAATAGCCAGTTCCGACTGCAGGTATATTTTTTTGAGAAGGGAGTCTTTTAATTTGCTTTTATTGGCTGAGGACAGCAAAAGTTCTTTGAGGAGATTGGCTTCATCGGGTGTAAAGGAATTGGCCTCGTTTTCAAAATCTCCAATTATTATGTATCTGTTAGCCTGATCTTTATGCAAGTCAAATCCAAGCTCTTTAATTAAATCGAGATAGCGGTATACAGTTCTTTCAGTATTATTAAGTATACCGGCTAAACTTTTAATTGTTTTAGCTGGTGGTTTTTTTAATAAAGAGATTAATTGTAAGACCCTGAGGATTTTAACTTGGTTAAGCATATATAGAAAACGGAAACATACGCAAAAAAGAAAAAAAAATTTACTCTTCCAAATTCATTGACCCTAGTTGTCAAAATCATTTATTTATTTTGAAATTAGATTCTTAGCAGGATTTGACTATTTGAATGTGTGTTCCAATTGCTTATTTTCAAATGATGCTTAGATATAATTGAAGAAAAAAACGGCTAAATGCCTCTATTAAAGGATATTATTTCAATTATAGATCTAAAGCGATGAAATAGCCGGTACCCCCACCGGCTTTTTTTTATGCCTTATGGAACCGGGTCATGTCCGTGTCCACCTCCTGGTCTGCACCTCATTAATCTTTTGAAAGTCAGATAGGAGCCTTTAATAAGTCCATATTTCCTCAAGGCTTCAATGCCATATTGACTACAAGTCGGCGTATAGCGGCATGAAGGTGGAATGAACGGAGACAAAAGTCTCTGATACAATACAATCAGAAAAACGCCAATTTCAGCTCCGATTTTTTTCATGAATCATTGTAATGAATTTATTGACGGATATTTCTAAATCTTTAAGTTCAGGCAGCTGAGGCGATGTGTAAATCATAGCGGCATAGATATATTGACCATTCAGCGCCTCTAATAGTTGAGGTTTTTTTAGTCGCACACTTTCCTTCATCAGTCGGCGCACTCTGTTTCGGTCAACTGCACGTTTATATTTCTTTTTAGAAACAGTAAAAATAAAGGAAAAAGGAGCCTCTAATGGAGTTTCAGAATATTTATAACTGAAAATGACAGGGTATGCCTTAAAAGATAATGCTTGTTTAAAAAGATTGTCGATGAGCTTTACCTGATGTAGGCGCTCATATTTAGATAAGCCAAAGGTCTTTTTATCACCCATGGGGTGAGCTCAGACTTAGCGTTTATGTCTAATTTCGTCAGAAACTGTCAGCCTTTTACGACCGCGTTTTCTTCTGGCAGCCAATACTTTACGACCGTTGGCAGTTGCCATTCTTTCTCTAAAGCCGTGTTTGTTGCGCCTTTTACGTTGTGATGGCTGGAATGTACGTTTCATGACCTATGTGATTTTTTAAAAGGACTGCAAAGGTAAATGATATTTTGATATTTACAAACTAAGTTTCTGAAAAAATATACGATTGTGGATTCTATTATGGTATTTTACCAATAAATTAAGGAAATTCGCCAAGTATACTATTGTGAATTCTAAAAGATTTTTTCTTCCTTATCTCTTTAAATTCCAGTAAATCAGTTATTAATGAAATATTTATTGAGAACGACGCAACCATCTGCACACCCTGAAGTCTATAACATTAAATCAAATTTAGGATTTTGAACGAACTGGATGAAATCATAGCGAACTGTAAAAGTGAACAAGCCTGGGCTCAGGAAAAACTGTTCAAACTTTTTGCTCCAAGAATGCTGGGAGTTTGCCGCAGATATTTGGTCAGTATTGATGATGCTCGCGACGCTATGCAGGACGGTTTCGTAAAAGTTTTTCTCAATATCCATAAGTTCGAAGGAAAAAGTAGTTTCAATACCTGGATTACCCGCGTTATGATGAACACAGCCATCGATATGGTTAAGAAAATTAACAAGGTGCAATTTGTCAGGGACGATTATTACTTTAATGATGAAAACAGTCCGGCTGATGAAGATGTTGTAGAATCTGAAGGTTTAAATCAACAGCAACTTTTAGCTTTAATCGACCGCTTGCCTAATGGCTACAAATTAGTTTTCAATATGTATGCAATTGATGGTCTTGGTCATAAGGAAATAGGAAATATGCTGGGTATTAGCGAGGGAACCAGTAAGTCGCAACTCAATAGAGCCAGACAATTTTTAAAAACGGAAATTAAAAAACTACAGGAAGCCATATAATAATTAAAATTGTCACGCAAAAAGATACATATTGATAAGCTGTTTAGAGATGGATTGAAGAATTTCAGTCTTCTTGTGACTGACAAAGATTTGGATGCAATAGATGATAAATCTTCTGTATTCAAGGACAATGCTCAGGATTTGAATCCAAAAGCATTTGGAGATTTTGAAATTGAAGTGAGTGATCTCGATTGGCAAGCTACAAAAAATAAGCTGGACAACGAGAAACTCTCTATGTCTAAAGACACATCTGTAGGAAGTAAATTCGATGGATTTGAAATCCAGCCTGACCCTTCTGACTGGCCTATTACATACGATAAGTACAAAGCAACCAAGCGCAGAAGAGTGGCCCTGTGGTGGTGGATGAGTACCGGAGTCATCCTCTTGGTTGCCGGCTTGTCTTACATGATTTTCAGTTCCAATGAGACATCTGAAACAAAGCAATTAGTGAAAGTTGAAACTGTAACACCTAAATCAGAAGATATCAAGCCTGAAATTAAAGAAGATGTTATTAAAGATAATGAGATAGCAATTCCGGAAATTGAATCGAAGCAAGATGAAGTTGTTTCTGATGAGAAGACTATATCAGATAATAAACAACAAGTCAAAACATCCAGGACTATCACAGCTCAATCCATTACCAGTAAATCGCCAACTGATGTATTATCCCGTAAATTAAAATTTGGAAAGGAAAATCAGAAACTTGAAAATGTGGACAGTGATTTACCGAAGAAAACTCCAACTACATTATTTCATAGTCCAGATATTTTGAAACAACCTGATGCATTGGGAAGTTTTAATGTAACTGATCATGGAATGGAGAATAGTAATCAATCAGTAGAAAAAGATTCAGTTAAAGAGCAGGGTAAAGTTCCGGAAACCTTAACACAAAACAATATAAATACGACAGATACATCAGTTAAGAAAGATGACACTAATGCAGATGATGAACCCAAAACCAAATTTAAACCAGCTAAAGGTTATTATTTAGGATTAGTCAACCAGGTTGCTTATACCGATCGATATTTGTCAAAAACTAATAATGCCTTTTACAACAGTATTCGTCAAAGTGCCGACAAATCTTTTATGCAGTATTTTGGCGGAATTGAATTTGGTTATATCAATGAGAAGGGACGATTGAGCGGGGGAGTTACTATGAGCAAACAAACCTGGAGCAGTGCTTATAAATTTAATTACAGAATTTATGATTCACTTCCATTCTACGATCCACAGGGCAATTTAATAGGTTATTTCCTGACACGCGGAAGAGATACATCCATCGATGAGTCGCGCAGTATTACAATTAGCCGGGTAGAAATTCCTGTCGAGTACAGTGCTTTCAAAAAGCTGAACGATAGAATGCAATTAAGTGCAGGTTTCGGAGCAGTATTTGGTTTCAATACAAGCATGAAAGGAGATAAGATTCTTTATCCTGTGAACAATCAGTTATCTTCCTATAACAGGTGGAAGAGCTTTGAACGAACTTTTACTTTTGCGCCTTCTTTACAAATGGGATTCCAATACCGTTTGGCTGAAAAATGGATGATACAAACCAATTGTATGGCTAATATGTATGCTAATTCGAGGTTTAAGCCGTCCTTCAATTCAAAGGATTATCCATTCAGTATTGGAATCAATATTAAATTCATGTACTTACTCAACAATTAAAATCGACAAATGATGACAATACACCGAAGCAATTTAAATATTCGAAAAGGCATAGGAATCAAGGCATGGTGGTACTTGTTCCTAAAGTATTTCTCCGAAAGTACAGTTGTAAGAACGGGTATTAAACATGTTTTGTTTTTGATCGTTTTGTTGTCTTGTGATTTTAAATTGCAGGCACAAGTATGGTATCCAGAAGGTGTATTTCTCAATTCAGAGCCCAGCTTGTTGACGATAGACAATCAGGTTATAACAATTGGAAGGAGCGGAGTTGATATAAATAACTCTTATTGGGTTGTGTCAGTTTCTGATGGAAAAACCTGGGTAAAATTACCTGTACTGGTTTTAAATAAGTCAGCTGAGTTGACGGATATTAAAAAGTTTCAGGGTATGATTTATGTTTCCGGTAATTTTTTATTTGATCAGGGTAAGTATACTTCACTAGTTAGATTTAATGGGGTAAGTTGGCAGGGCTTAAGTATATTTAATAAATTGAATCAGACTTCAGCGGTAATCAACACTATGGCGACTTATCAGGGCCAATTATTGTTAGGAGGAGGTTTTCAAACGGTGAACGGTGATACCATGCCGTATCTGGTCAAATTTAACGGACTAAAGTTTTCGAGGTTTTTTGATTGTAAAAATTGTGACCCCGACTACTCTGTTACAGATATTGCCTTGTCAGATTCAGTGCTGTCATTTGCAGGATTATTTACGACTATCAACAATAAAAAATCCAAGTTTTTATACAACATTTACGAAGATGGAAGTACAGATACATTTATAAATACGCTTAAAACATTAGATAAAATTGCTGCCGGAGGTAAAACTGTATACGGAGTAGGTGGTGTTTTAAAAGATAAGAGATTATTTAAGTTTGACAATGGGGTTGCCAGTGAGATTAAATCCAATATCGACTCAGCTATTTTTATAAATGAGATATTGGTTTACGATAATAAACTGGTTATATGTGGTAATTTTGATTTGATATCTTCACCTAAAACAAAAATGAGGATAGCTTACAGGTCAGACAACGGTAACTGGACAGATATTTCTAACAACTTTAAAGGAGCCTCATTTATAGCAACAGGAAGAGGTTTGCTTTTTGCAATTGGCAATGCCAGTGCGCCTTTAAGTATTTGGAATCCGAACAGATTTGTTATGCGTTTTTATCCCGGAATGTCATTAGTAAAGGTCAAAGCATTTATTGATTCGAACAATAACTGTATCTGGGAGCCTAATGAAAAGCCAGCCTCTAAGCAATTTGTAAAGTTGCCATTTACCAATAAAGCTGTATTTACAAATGAGGATGGATTAACGGAATTTATGGTGCCTAATTTCAATACGAATACATATAGATTTGTCGTAAAACCATTTAGAAATTTTATAAGAAGCAATTGTGCAGATACCTCTGTCAGCAAGACATTTAATCCCGGTCAGTACGAGGACAGCATTCAGTTTCCTTTAAAGCGGGTGCCCAATATTAACGATATAAGAGTCAGTATTTCTTCGCCAAAAGGTAAATTGGTATTAAAGAATAAGAGAGTCCAGTATGTAATCGTTTATGAGAATGTTGGATCGAATGCCATAAGCGGAAAGGTCAGATTGAGAAAGAGCAAATACTTCAGTTCAGAGGTGTCATTGCCATTGCAGACTTTTGTGAACGATTCAACTCTTGAGTGGTCGTACAATAATTTGCAACCCGGAGAGAGGAAAGTGATTGTATATTCGGGATTGCCAGGTTCGAATGAGTTTGATAATGCATTTCAGTTTGATGCAGCTGTAGCATCTTCAATAACTTCCGGAACCAGTAATTTCAGTGAGGATGATTTTGATTCAATACCTCAGGAAGTTAATAATGGATTAAGTGCCTTCAGAAAAGATGTTTATCCTACTCCGGTTTTAGGCGATTCTATTACCTATCTGGAGGTAAATGAACGCGATTTGAGGTACAATATATCATTTAACAATTTTAGTACTGACACTGTGTTTTATGCAGTTGTTATAGATACATTGGATTTGAATCTGGATATGTCATTCATTCAAGAGACAGGCAGCAATAAAGCTTATTATACCGAGATTCAAACTGATCCCAATAACCAGTACAAGGGTATTATTATATGGCATTTTCCAAATATTAAGTTAGCGCCAAATCCTTCCATGGATTATGAAAATCAAAATAGTGGAGCCTACATTGGTTTTAAAGTCAATACAAAACCATTGAGTCAGGGATATATGCTTAAAAATGTCGCATCAGTTTATTACGATAACAGTTATGCCGGTTCTACAAATGCGGTGTATTGCACATTACAAATTACTGACATAGATAATATTGAGGATAATTCCAGGATTTTACTTTATCCTAATCCAACCATCAGTAGTTTTATTTTGATGGGAGAACTCAGTATTGGTGATGAAGTGAATGTGTATAATTCGACTGGCCAATTAGTCTATTCAAATAAATATACTGGTGATTCAGGGCAAATGGAAATTAACACAGAATCCTGGTCCATTGGTATTTATATGGTATATATTGAGACGAGCAAAGGAAGGGTAGTAAATCTTTTAAGTAAGGGTTAAATCCGGCCTTTCTGACATTCTGAAAAGTTTTCTGTTTCTGGTAAGATATATTTTTAAATCAGGAACAAATGGGCTGTAAGCATTATACGGCAAATTCCATTCATTTTAATAAATTACTTTTTTCAAACTGAGGGGTTCAATGCCCTATTTATATTGCTATTCAAGTGATTAGTATGTTAAACATTGCATATAGAAATTATTTATAGCAAACATGATAGTAATACTATTAAATTTGCATTTTAATCTTTGTAAATGCAAAAATTACCTAACAATATTAGATTTCAAGTCAGTGGGTCGTTTTATTTGAAAGATCCTGAGTCGAGTGAACTGGGTAAAAAAATTCTGAAACATGGCATTCGCATGATTGATGAATTGGGTTTTGATGAGTTTACATTCAGGAAACTTGGCATGGAAATAGGTTCTAATGAAGCGTCTATATACCGTTACTTTGAGAGCAAGTACAAGTTCCTCATATTTTTGTCATCATGGTACTGGGCATGGATGGAATACAGTCTCATACTTGCTCTAACCAATGTCAATTCACCTGAAAAAAGGCTGGAACGAGCCATTGCTCTTCTGGCACATGAACCGAATGACAATCTGGACCTTGAGCATTTTGAACTTGAAAAATTATCCCGAATAGTCAATTCAGAGTCGAGTAAATCGTATTTAACAAAGGAAGTAGATGAAGCTAACAATGGAGGTGCATTCATCAATTATAAACAATTTGTATCAAGGGTAAGTGATATTGTGAAAGAAATAAATTCGAGATATAAATACCCGAATATGTTGATATCTACAGTCATTGAAGGGATACATCTTCAGAGATTTTTTGCAGAACATTTACCAAGATTGACCAACAAACAGAAGGACAATCTATATATACAGAAATTTTTTACGGAACTTGTTTTTAAAACCATTAAAGGATGAAACTAAGCTATAGTCCAATAGAGCGATTTGTAAGGCTGTTAAAGGAAGATAAGTCAGACATTTGGAATGTCTACACTTATGCAATTATTCAGGGAATTGTCAATCTGTCCATTCCCTTGGGTATTCAGGCTATTGTTAATTTAATCCAGGGAGGACAGGTTTCAACTTCATGGATAGTACTGGTAATAATAGTTGTGGCAGGGATTCTGTTAACAGGTATTTTACAGGTTGCACAAATGAGAATTATCGAAAATCTGCAGCAAAAACTATTTACAAATGCGGCTTTTGAATTTACATACAGACTACCCAAATTTAAAGCTTCAGCGATGTTTGGTCAAAGTGCGCCTGAGTTGATGAACAGATTTTTTGATACTGTCTCTATTCAAAAAGGACTTTCAAAGGTTTTGATAGATTTTTCAACCGCAACTTTGCAAATCATTTTTGGATTAATTTTACTGGCATTTTACCATTCCTTCTTCATCTTTTTTGGATTGGGCTTATTCTTGTTAATTCTAGCTATTTTCAGATATACCGGCAGACGTGGATTAGAAACCAGTTTAAAGGAATCGAAATTTAAGTACAAAGTAGTGGCCTGGTTGGAAGATATGGCTAAAACCAGGTTATCATTTAAGATTGCACACGATTCAGATTTGCCAATTCAAAAAATGGATGGACATGTAATCGAATATCTGGATGCCAGAGAAAACCACTTTAAGGTTTTGAAATTGCAGTATGTTTTTCTCATAATTTTTAAGGCTTCAGTTGCAGCAGGGTTATTGCTGATTGGAGGTATACTGGTCTTAAATCAAGAAATGAACATTGGTCAGTTTATAGCTGCCGAAATTATAATCCTCTTAGTGATAAATTCTGTTGAGAAACTCATTCTAAGCATTGAAAACATTTATGATGTGATGACTTCACTTGAAAAAATCGGTTATGTAACAGACATTGAATTGGACAGAAACAATGAAAATTCCGTTATATATCAACCAACTGGAGGTTTTTCTGTTGAAGCAAGAGATTTAAGGTTTACTTATCCCGGAACCAATCAGCCGGTATTCAATCAACTGAATATAGAAATAGGAAAAGGGCAGCATACGCATTTAATAGGAGAGCAGGGCAGCGGTAAAACGACTTTGTTGCACATGTTAGCCGGGATATATAAACCTGAAAAAGGCAATATCTGTTTTAATGATTTACCAATGGATAATTACAGCATGGATTCATTGCGTTCAGTCATTGGAACTTACTTCAAGCAAGAAACCATATTTGATGGAACAATTGCTGAAAATATTAGTTTGGGTCGACCGAATATAGATATCGCCCGAATTCAGGAAGTGGCAGAAAAATTGTTATTATTAGATTTTGTCAAACAGCAGGAAAGGGGATTTGATACTTTAATCGGACCAAATGGTTGCAGGGTGTCCAACAGTATCATACAAAAAATACTGATGGCAAGAGCGATAGTACATAAGCCTCAATTGTTGTTATTGGAGAGTGGAATAGATTTTATGGAAGAACCTTCCAGAAGAGCGATTGCGGATTATTTATTTTCTGAAAATGCTCCATGGACAATTGTATCCTCAGCGAACACACCTGAGTATAAATTGAAGTATAAACAAATTTACCAAATGAAAGCATAGATTATGTTAGGGATAACAGAAAATAGTATTAGAAAAGATGTAAGACATCATAAAACAAAGTCTTTGGCGATAATTAACACACGTCCGGGACTTAAAGTTAAAAGGAGAGTATTGTTTCTTTTGCTGGTACCTGTATTTATTATAATGATATTGCCATGGACGCAAAATATAAGGGCTTATGGTCAGGTTACCGCTTTGAAGCCGGATCAGCGGCCACAGGTCATTCAATCCATATTACCAGGAAGAATAGAGAAATGGTATGTTCAGGAAGGACAATATGTTGAAAAAGGCGATACGATTGTATTTATTACTGAGGTAAAAGATGAGTATTTCGATCCTAAATTACTTCAAAGAACCAATGAACAATTGCTTGCAAAAGAACAATCTGTCAATTCGTATGTTGAAAAGATAAGAGCGAATGAAAGACAGATACAAGCTTTGAATGCCACATTACAATTGAAAAAAGAGCAAGCAAGAAATAAGTTGAAACAAGCCAGATATTCTTATACCAGTGACAGTATGGATTTAGTGGCGTCAAAAACCAATCTGGATGTGGCAAACAGTCAGTTTAAGCGAATGGAAGAATTGCATTCAAAAGGATTGAAGTCGTTGACAGATTTGGAGAACAGAAGATTAAAACTACAGGAAGCTCAGTCGAAATACATTGCACAGGAGAACAAATTACTTTCTTCTAAAAATCAAGTCATCAACAGTCAGATTGAATTGAATTCACTGGAGGCTGAATTTTCAGACAAGATATCGAAGACAGAGTCTGATAAGTTTGCAGCAATGAGTGACATGTATGATGCGGAGGCAATTGTGACCAAGATGCGCAACCAGTATGCCAACTACCTGGCACGTTCAGGGCTGTATTATGTTACTGCACCTCAGGATGGATACATTACAAAAGCGATAAGGACGGGTATAGGTGAAACCATAAAAGAAGGGACAGAGATTGTCAGTATAATGCCTGCCAGATTTGATTTAGCTGTTGAAGTATTTGTCAGGCCAATTGATGTGCCATTACTTACAAAGGGAAGTATGGTGCGAGTGCAATTTGATGGATGGCCGGCGATAGTATTTTCAGGTTGGCCAAGTGTTTCTTATGGAACTTATGGTGGACGGGTAATAGCAATAGACAGATTCATAAGTGAAAATGGGAAATACCGTGTGCTGGTTGGTCCTGATCCGAATGATCACGCATGGCCAAAAGAATTGAGAGTTGGAGGAGGTGTTAGTACCATGATGTTGCTTAAAGAAGTGCCTGTCTGGTACGAATTATGGAGACAAATTAATGCCTTCCCACCAGAATATTATAAAAACACCGGTTCAGAAAAAAAAGCATCTGAAAAATGAAATTAGTTCACTTCATATTGTTCATGTTTCCGCTAGTATCAGGCTTTGCACAAAAGTCGGATACCTTGCAAATATTGAGTCCGGAGCGGTTTATGAATTTGGTTAGGCAATACCATCCAATGGTTAGGCAAGCCGATTTGAAACTGGAGATGGGGCAGGCTAATCTTTTAAAAGCCAGAGGAGGATTTGACCCCAAGTTGGGATTTGGTTTAAATCAAAAACAATACACCGGAAAAGAGTATTTCAATTTAATGAATGGTACTATCAGTATCCCAACCTACTTTGGATTAGAATTAAAAGGAGGATACGACCGCAATCAGGGTTTGTATTTAAATCCTGAGAACAGTTTACCTTCGAGTGGATTAACATACGCCGGACTATCCTTTACGCTTGGCCAGGGATTATTGATAGATGAGAGAAGAGCCGCATTGAAGCAAGCTCAAATTTATAAGAACTCAACCCAGTCGGAGCGAGCCATTATGTTGAACAATCTGATGTACGAAGCCGGGAAGGCTTATTGGGATTGGTTTTCATCCTATCACAGTCTGGAAGTATATAAAGATGCTTATCAGGCATCGATTGAAAGACTGGAATCTGTTAGACAATTTGCATTTTTAGGAGACAGGCCGTTTATAGATACTCTAGAAGCCTATATTCAGAAGAATGAGCGGGAATTTAGTCTGATTCAGGCGAAACTTGATTTTACAAATAAGACAATTGAGTTGTCTAATTATTTATGGACAGAAGAGCTTTTGGCAGTGGAACTGGAAGCTACAACACGCGCACCGGGATTCGAGGAATACAAATTACCTGAGAATATGTTGTTGCCTGATTCTACTATGTGGATGAGGCATCCGGAATTGATATTTACGCAGCTGAAAATTCAAAATCTGCAAATAGAAAGGAAGTGGAAAGCTGAGCAGATAAAACCGGTTTTGAATCTGGCCTATCAGCCTTATTTCACCAATTCAACAGTAGGCAGTTACTCTATGAATGACTACAAATTTGGAATTACTTTTAAGATGCCTTTATTATTGAGGAAGGAGAGGGGAGACTTGAAATTAGCGGAATTTAAAATAAAGGAAGCCACCTGGGATTTCACTTTGAAGCAGCAGCAGATACGGACTAAGAATTTGACTGCCATCAATGAGTTTTCTGCAACGTTCGAGTTGATCAATCAGTATACCTTAACAGTGGATGCGTACGGGCGATTACTGGATTCAGAGAAATCTATTTTTCAGGCAGGGGAGAGTTCCTTGTTTATGATCAACGCCCGGGAATTGAGTTACATAAGTGCTCGATTGAAATTAATCGACGTAGTTGTTAAAAACAGGAAAGCAATTTTAGGGGCTAATTACGCTGCGGGTTTGCTGAGTTTCTAAATTTTTAGAGTAAGTACCTTTTTTAAATCAAATTTCCAACAGGACTTTATTGAAACCAAACAAATTTTTTTCAGGTTAGGTATAAAATTTTGTGAATGGAAATAAAGAACTCGGAGTTTTTTTAATTTCTAATACCCTAGCAGGGTATACTGGATTAAAATAATTCAAACCCCTAAATCCTCGTATGTTTGAAAAATCAATAAATTTGATATAAAAATGAAGGGAGTGGTAGCAATAGAAAGGAAATTATTGGTTCTGATTTACACCTTATGGAAGTCAAATGAGAAATACGATCCAGAAAGCTATAAAAAAATCGGGTCAGCCATTAAAGCCGACCCTAACGAGCTGAATCAAGTCCGCTCTGAAGTATGACAAAGGTATAAAAAAAATCGCTTTTTTTAAAATTTTTGTTTGGAAAGCAACACAGAATCT
>CAUJCT010000001.1 GCA_963169345.1 Bacteroidota bacterium | reverse complement strand
TTGGGGTCGATTTATAACTAGCCTGAACCGGCCAGCATCCATCTTTAGGCGTAAATGAGTAAATTGCTGTTGGCCCACCTATTTTAATATACGACTTAACAACTGTGGTATTGCTGCAACCAAACATATTTTGTACGGTTAAGGTCACATCATAAACGCCCGGATTGGTATATATCTTAGAAGGGTTTCTCAATGTTGAAGTAGTTCCATCACCAAAATTCCAAAAGAAACTAATGGCTGGCCTGTTTGGATCAGTTATGGATGATTCTGTGAAATTGACAACCAGCGGAGGACAAACAGCTGTCGTGTTATTGGCACTGAATTTAGCCAGTATTGCCGGATCTTGAGTGACTATAGTCATTTCCTCATTCAAGCTGCAACCCATGCCATCCAGTAGTTTGACTTTTACTTTGTATTTACCCCCTTTTTCATAAATATATTTAAATTCATCTGTAGTCTTGGTTTGCCCGTCACCCATATCCCAGGATATGCTGACAGGATAACTGGCCGAAGCCGAATCCAGACTGGCTTTAAAATAATACTCCATAGCATCACATCTCAATTCAGGTGTTGCCTGTATTCCAGCCTTAGGACCGGATGGTCTTACTTTAAAAATCTTGCTTGTTTTACACCCATTGCTGTCTTCAACATATAACTCAATATGGAAAAAAGTATCACCACTTACCGGCATTGAATTAATGGTGTAAACAAATGTGTCATTTTTATTGGTAGCTTTTATCCATTGTGGGTCATCTTCAAATTTCCAGTATTTTCGTTTTACTTTACCAGAAGAAACTGAATCAATCAGGTGTATTGTTAAAGGCAAGCAACCCTTTAATGGCCAAATCTGCGCTCCTGCTGTAGGGCCATCTACAACTAGTTTAACCTGCGAAGTATATGGACAACTGCGTATGTCCCAACCGGTATGTTTAATAGTATATGTGCCCGGAACAAAATAGGTGTATCTGAATGAATCATTGACCGCTGATGTATCTCCGTTGCCAAAATCCCAATGACTGCGATAGGCACGCGTCATATAATTTTCCAATTTAAATACCTGAGGTGTGCAGCCACTCAACTTGTAAGCTTTGATGTTGGAAGTACTGTTAGGTGGACTGATTTCCTGTTTTAATGTATCTACACATCCTGTCAAATTGTTTACAGCAACAACTTTAAAATCCTCTTTGGTACCCGGTTTAAATTTGTGGTAAATAATGCTGTCCTTAGAAGTGCTTCCATTAGGTAAAATCCATTTGAAATCGGTTGCGAGAACACTGGTATGTCTTAATTTTCCGGTATTGCTGAAGCAGGTATCAAATGAAATGACAAAATCTGCCAATGTAGGCTTTATGGTTACAGAATCTTCTTTCAGGCAAGTATCCTTACATTCATTGTTATTACTAATCAGCAATGCAGAATACGTCTTTGGATAATCTCTTATACTGGCTGTAAAATCATCAGGATCTGTGCCTTTTGCATTCCCAAATTCCCAAATCCATTTCTCAACTTGCTTTTTGAGTGAATCAGCTGTGGTATTCACCATTTTTATTGGCTCGTTGTTACAAATGCTTTTTTTATTAATAGTAAAACTTGGTTTGATTTTCGTACCAGTAGAAATGATATTCCAACTCTCATCTTCACAGCCATACTGATCTTTAACTTTTAGCTTAATTTCAAACACACCTGTGTCTTTGTAATACAATCTGGGTATTGGGCTGTTTGAAATATTGCCCTGTCCGTCATCCCATGTATATGTATATGTAGATGCAAGTTTACTGTTTGTGGTGTCTATAATATCGTGAAGATAGGGTATACATCCACCAAGTGAATTCGACCAAAACCCTCCAAGTAAATGTTGTACAACTACTTTTTTAAATGCAAATGTCTGCTGACAACCTGCATTGTCTGAAAGCAAAACGACCACATTGTAAATACCTGGTTTATTGAATACATAGTCTATCGTATCCACTTTTGTATCGATGTTTTTACCATCTATAAACCAGGTGTATTTGTTGATTGTACTTGATGAACTGGCTTTAAAAGTATTAAATAAAAGCCCCTGACAATTCAAAGTGTCTTTTTGACTCAATGTAGCTTTTGGTTTGTCCGACATTAGTACAGTTTTTACTATACTGTCCAAACACCCGGCACCACTTCCCACTGCTTTAAGTTTTACCGTAAATGACCCGGTTTTCATGTAGGTTTTATTCGGTGTTTCTAGTGTCGATTTTGTGCCATCACCAAAATCCCACGTGTAATCGAGCTTGGCTCCAACTGGTTGTGTATTGTTTTTAAACTTCGGATTATAAGGTATGCATCCTGTGAAAGCATCTGCAGAAAAATCTGCTTTGACCTTTCCAAATTGTACAACCAGATTCTGAGTTGTACTTGCAACACAACCTTTGTCACTGGTCGCAGTTAATTTGATGGTATATGTTTTGGCATCGTTGTAAAACACAATTGGTGTTGCCTGTGTGCTGGTTGTGCCATCACCTAAATCCCACAGAAACGAAACACTGTTGCTCGAATTGTTGATGAGATTAACTCTTTGAGGCGCCTGGCAGCTGTACTTGGCATTGAATGCAAAAACTGGATTGGGTTTGGTATTGACAGTTATAAAATTGGATTTACTAACAGTGCTAACACAGTTGTGATTGTCCCGCACTGTCATCTTAACAGTAAAATTTCCTGCATTGTTATAAGTCTTGGTGACATTGCCATTAGAACTGGCAACATTGCCGTCTCCAAAATCCCATGAAGTGCTTTTAATCGTTGTGTCTCCGGCAACAGTGGCATTTAAAAAACTGACCACATCTCCGGGACAATATTCAAATTTAGTTACTTTGAAATCTGCAACTGGTAATTTCCTGACATGGATAACCATGGTCGCAGAACTTGTGCTGCTGCCGTCAGAGACTGTTAATCGGACAGTGTACTTGCCAGGTTTTGTAAAAGTATAACGGGGATTTTGTACGCTGCTGCTTCCGCCATCCCCAAAATCGTAACTCCAGGATGTTGGTCCACCTGTGGATGCGTCTGTAAAATCTACGACTAATGGAGCACATCCTGAGACGGTGGTGCTGTTAAATGAAGCAGTAAGACCAAAGGTATTACTCACACATAACAGGCTCCATATTAATAATAGTTTTTTCAACTTACACAATAAGACACCAAATACACCCTTTCGCTGCCTTATTGTGTGTAAATATAATATATTAATTTGTATTAATTTGTCAAATTAATATCATAAAGATTAATGTGTTGTAATATAGTAAGTTGGCAAGGCGGAATTAGTTTATTTTAACATGATCTCCATGAGTTTTTCGAAACTTAAATACAATTTGTGGCTGTAGTAATGAATTTGGATGGTCAACGAATTAAAATTATCGTTGAAGTGATGTTCTAAAAATATGTTTCCATAAAGATGTGAAGTTTCAGGTGTAATAATTTCCTTGAAACTGATTTGTGGTTTCATGTAATGACGGTGAACAGTCATTTTCAATCCTGAGTCAAAATGTTCCGTTCGTTCATCGCTGAACTGATTAAAGTAACGCTGGGAGAGGAGTGTATTCCTGAAATCATCCAGCCAAAAACTCATATCTTCTTTTGAAATATCTTCAGGCTGCCAAAGTAAGCGGGTATGGTGTATATCCTGTTCAAACCTCATGTCGACTGCACCCATTCCAAAAAGTTCGGCTTCAAAACTCGATTTAAATGCAGCCAACTGAAGAGGACGTCGGAGTTCTCTCCATTGTTGATAACGTGAAGTGAAAGTGTCAGGCCTTATTAATAGTTTTGTGTGCATTTTTTACCAACTAATCCATCCAACGTTAAAAACATATTCTTATTATTTGAGTTATGTTTTTTTAATGACTAAATGACAATTGTGGTAAATTTCAAGTAATAGGAAAGATGAAGTTAACGTTTTGGGGTGCAGCAGGGCAAGTGACCGGCAGTATGCATATGCTGAAATTGGACAGCGGTTACACTGTGCTAATTGATTGCGGATTGGATTACGAAAATCGGGATGATTTTGAAGCTAATAACCGGTATTTCCCTTTTATGCCCGAGGATATTCATTTGGTAATTCTTACACATGCTCATATCGACCACTCCGGAAATCTGCCAAATCTTATCCGGCAGGGTTTCAAAGGTCAGATACTTTGCACCGACCCTACAGTTGAACTGGCTAAAAATTTATTGCTCGATTCTCTTAATGTCCAGAGAATTGAAAGCAATCGCAAAAACTCGGCTCGAAAATCCAGAAAAAAATCAAAACGCCCGGCAAAATCTGAACAAATAGCAACTCTTTACACCAAACATCACATCGAATTGACGCATGATGCAATGGTCGGCATTCAATTCAACAGGGTATTTGAGGTCAATGATCAACTCACTATTGAGTTTTTTCCTGCTGGTCATATTCTGGGTGCTGCATCGGTTAAGTTGACAGTCAAAGAACATGGTCAAACCAAGTCTGTAGGTTTTACAGGAGATTTGGGGAATTATAATTCTAAACTGGTAGTCGACCCACATGCAATGCCCGGTCTGGATTATCTGATTACTGAAAGTACTTATGGCGGTCGAATGCACCTTCATACCAGTAATGCAGAAAATTTGATGCTGAAATACATCGAGGATACTTGTGTCAAATATAAAGGCAAGCTGGTCATTCCGGCATTTAGTGTGGGAAGAACCCAATCGATTATTTTTACGCTCAATCAGTTGCATACAAAGGGACTTTTGCCACCTGTGAAAGTTTATACAGATAGTCCTCTGGCCATTAAAACTACCCGACTCTACACCGAATTTATCGAACAACTGAATGATGAAGCCAAGACTTTTTTTAAAGCAAATGGCAAATTATTTACTTTCCCGAATTTATATACCATCGACGAAGACTTTGACAGTAAAATGGTGAGTGCCATGCCAGAACCGGCTGTTATAATTTCTGCAGCAGGTATGGTTGAAGGCGGACGTATTCAGGAGCATATACGACACAATATAGGAGATGCATACAGTACAATCTTAATTGCTGGTTATTGCGCTGAAGGTACGCTTGGAGCCGAGCTTCTGAAAGGTCGTCCTTCGGTTAGCATCAATAAAAAGGAAAGACAGGTGTATGCAAAAATTGAAAGAACCGATGCATTCAGTGCACATCCCGACCAGGAAGGTCTGATGAAATATCTGGAAGCTTCCGATTATAAAAAATTAAAGCAGATATTTCTGGTTCATGGAGACCCCGATAGTCTGACAAAATTTAAAGAAAGAATAGGTCTCGATTCGGCTGTGATTCCTGAAATGGAACAGGAATTTACCCTTTAAGCATTTCTTTTTCCAACTCCTTTGGATCCCAAAAAACTTCTTTGAAGTTCACAATTTTGTCATTGTTAACAAGTATGCCTTCTTGTTCGAGTAAAGTCTGCATTCTGTCACCACCAAAATGTGCTTTTCCACTTAAGATCCCGTTTCTGTTCACAACTCTGTGAGCAGGAATTTCTGAAAAGGGTCCGTGTGAGACATTCAAAGCCCAGCCAACCATTCGGCTGGATGACTTAGCACCTAAATATGCCGCAATGGCCCCATAGCTCGTCACTCGGCCGTAGGGTATCAGTTTGACGACTTCATAGACCATTCCAAAGAAGTTATTTTCTGTCATAATTCTGTCACTAAACTTTTTTATTGTGTCAGTAAACTATTTTGGCAAAATTATTGTCTATAATTCAATTCGAAGACAATAAATTTGCGTTATAACGAAATGAACAATAAATTTTTGCTAAAATCCGTATTGCTGGCCATTTTGGGCTTAACAATCAGTATGAATGGCTGGGCTCAGAAACCTACTCCTAAGCCAGCACCTAAACCAGCCCCAAAACCAAGAACAAATGTTCCTGTTCAGGGTGCAAGTGCAGGCTCAAGTACCTCAGTTAACGTTGGTGCTCAAAAGATAAATGTTAAAAATATTGGTCGTGAACCAGGAAATTATGCCATTAAAGTTCGTATCAAAGGGTTTAAAAATGTTAAGCTTTATCTGGCTGACAATTTTGCCGATAAGCAATACTTCAGAGATACCTGCCTTTTAGATGCCACTGGTACCGGTACTTTTACCGGCGCACCTAAACTTCAAAGAGGAATGTATATGATTGTTTTCCCTGAACTGAATTTTTGGTTTGAGTTGCCAGTTACAGACGATCAGGCTTTCTATTTTGAAGCAGATACTTCAATGGATGAAACCAAAATTAAAGTAACCGGAAGTTTGGAAAATGAAGCCTTTGTTAAATACCAAACTCAAAGAGCCATCAATGGCAGAAAACGTTATGAACTGGATCAGCAAATTAAAATGTTGAACAATACCGGAAATGAGGAATTGAAAAAATCACTCATCGCCCAAAGAGATTCTATCGATAAATTTGATTCTAAATACAGAGAAGATTATATAGCTCAAAATCCTAATCACCTCCTGACAAAGATTTTTAAAGCCTTTACCAATGTTAAGATTCCAACTAATCCTAACCCTAATGATTCAATGTATGAATACTTCTACTATAAAAATCACTACTGGGATAATATAGATTTCAATGAATCTGGTTTAATTCGCGCACCTCAGGGTTTGCTCACAAAAAAGCTGGATGATTTTATTGATAAAATTACCATTCAGGATTATGATAGCTTAACCAGAGCAGTAGATGTGGCTATCTCTAAAACTAAACCATATACTGAGATTCAGAAATACTTTGTTCAATATTTAACTCAGAAATTTCAGGACAGAAAAATCATGTGCCAGGACAATGTTACGATTCATTTGATTTCCAAATATTATTGCACTGGTCAAGCCTGGTGGTACGATGATACAACCGGTAAAAAGAAAATGTGTGAAGAGGCCACTAAGGCAATTCCTACAATGTGTGGTAAAACTGCACCGGATTTATATTTGGCGGATACTGCAGGTAAGTTCCACAGATTGTATCAGAACATGGGTAAGTTTACTATTGTATTCTTCTATGATCCAACTTGTGGTCACTGTAAAGCATCCATACCTATTGTCAATGCTGTTTACCAAAAATACAAATCAGCAGGTGTGAAAATTTATGCAGTTTCTTCTGAAGGTAAATATACAGAATGGAAGAAAATGGTTAAAGAAAACAAAGATCTGCATGATTGGCTGAACGTATGTAAAACCAATGAGAACTATCCTTGGCCTTACAACAGATATTATTATAACATTCAAACCAATCCGACCATCATTATATTGGATGAGAATGCTAAGATTCTAGGGAAAAAAATAGATGAACATCAATTGGATTTCTTCCTTGGTTCATTATTGTTTGAAAAAGGTTTGATTAAAGAAAAACCTGAACCACCAAAAGAAAAACCTGAAGAGGAAAGTCATTCAGACAACAATACTGAAGGAACATTAAAAGAAAATTAATATCATTCTGAATATTTTAAAAAAGGCGGTCTGTTTAAAGTCCGCCTTTTTTATTGAATAGATTTATCTCTGTACCAGGCTCGTGCCCTGTAATATATTTCTCCAAATCTTAAGGATAAACCAAATGTATAATAGGAGCCGCTGTACTGACTGGCATTTAAAGAAAACCTGGTGCCTAATCCGGCTCCGGCCCAAATCCACCATTTAATTTTATAGTTGATATAGAAGCCTAATTCAAGCGGCATAACAGTGCTGCTCGAACTCTCAAATATATGTTCCTTGTTGTTGAGTACTTTAAATTTATAATCACTGCCTTTACCTATTCCGAAAGCTACAGGAAGTGACATGCGCCATTTTCTGGAATTGATAAAATAATACTCACACCCTAAGTTGAAGTAGGATAATTTATATCTTGCAAATACTGAATTGCTGTCAGAAGTTCCTGTCTTTGCCGTTGGGTTTTCAAGCAATATACGTTCGTTGTTGTAACTGCCGTAATACCCAACATACAAATTAGTTCTTCCATTAAAAGTATATCCTGTTTGCAGTCCAAACAATTTGATATTTAAATCTCTGATGATACTGTTTTTGCCGTCCAGACAAATGAACCAGCTCTTATCCATTTTTAAATCATAACGGATACTATCAATTATTCCCTTTAACTGGGCATAACTGTTGAGGCTAATCATCAGGAAAAAAAACAGCAAATACTTCTTCACAATTGATGCAAAATTAATTCATTATATCAAGCTGCTAAGTCTATCTTTGCCACAGGTGTTGAGTTTACTGGAAATACTATCTGTCGCTTTTGTACTCGTTTATCTGTACTATGCCTCGATGCAAAAACCTTTAGCGTGGATATTTGGGGTATTGGCGTCTGTATTAAGCGCCATTTACTTTTGGCAACTTCAACTTTATGGGAGTTCTGTTTTACAGTGGTTTTATATCCTTCAGGGACTAAATGGTTTTTTCACCTGGTTGTATTTTGAATCCAATCGCAAGGCATCCAGAAGGTATTCCTTCACTTATCATGTAATTGCATTGTTAGTCATACTGTCTGTTAGTGTAGGAATATATTTCTTTATTAAAAGCAGTTCATTTGGTGCTTATAAAGGGTACAATTATTTTGATATTTTATTTGCACTGGGCAGTATTTGGGCAACTCAGTTGGAAACAAAAAAAGACATAGTATGCTGGGACTACTGGATTGCCTGTAATTTGGGTTACACGGCATTGTATATCTATCAGTCTTTCCAGGGAGAAAGCATGTATTTTTATTCGGCTTTAATGTTGTTGCTTGCTGTTTTCTCTTATTGGGCCAGAAGAAAATGGTCAGATGAAATGTTAAAAGAAAATCAACTTCAATCCGACACCAATAAACACCAGTCCTGAAATCTGATTGACTCTCTGAAGGATAGTTGGTGTTACCCATTTTCGCAATTTGGATGCAAACAAGGCAATACCAATTTCAGCAAAGAAAATACTAAACAAACTGGCAGTAAAGAAAATGATTTTATCGTTGATATCGTATTGAAACTGTATGGTCAATGAAGAGCTGATGCCCAGCCATACAAAAAAATTAACTGGATTGACAACATTCAGCAAAAATCCATTGCCAATATAAAACCAATTAGAACCCTGTCCAAAAACTTTGCCTGCTTCCATGTTTGGTTTGGATTGAGCCATCATAAAGATTCCAAAGATTAAAAGTAAAATGCCGCCTCCAATCGAGACTTCATGTTTGTATTGTTTTAAAAAGTCGGCAAAAGGTTGACTGAGCAAAGCCAAAGAGATAAACATGATATCGCAGATAATTACTCCTGTAGCTATAAATACGCCGGTTTTTGGACCAAAAGCCAGACTGTTTTTAATAAGTGCAAAGAAGACTGTCCCCAGCATCATGCTTAATACAAAGCCAGTTAAAAGCCCTTCCCATATACAATTCAGCATTTGCATCGAAATATTTATAAATTAATTCTAAAAATACAATTAAATAAGAGGCGCAAATTATAACTTTGCAGCGGATAATCATGAGTACACGTACCGAAAAATTCAATAAAGAAATGCAAAGAGAGCTTGGGGTCATATTTCAAGCCCGCATGCACGACTGGTTTGAAGGCGCTTTTATTACTGTAACAGAAGTCGCTTCAAGTCCTGACCTCGGATATGTGAAAGCTTATCTCAGTATTTATAATACCAAAAACAGACAAGCCATTATGGATTTGGTCAATCTCTACAACAAGCACATCAGGAAAGATTTGGCCAACAAAATCAAACATTTAGTGAGAGTTATTCCCGAACTGACCTTCTTTGAAGATAAAAGTTTGGAGAATGCCATGAAGTTTGATAAAATTTTTGATCAACTCAAAGAAGAAAGAGAATCCCGAGAGAAGAAAGATTCGTAATGCCTGCCAGAATCAATAACGAAATTTTTACAGATGTCTTAAGCAGACATTCCTGGGCGCGTAAATTTTATATTTTGCTCACCCATTCTTTGTTATTGAAAAATAATATCATAAAAAGGGAAATTAAATTGTGTGGTCGTCGTAAGAAACGCTCACAACATGTACTTTATCCTGGTTTTGGTATGGGGCAATTGCTCGGTTTGTTTGCACGAAACCCTTCTAAATACACTGTAACTGCTATCGATAAGGATACCAACATGGTGACCCAGTCTTCTAATTACTTTCTTCAGGAACACATCAACAACATCTATTGCAGAACAACGGATGTGCTCGATCTGCATGAGAAGGAAGTCTACGATTTGAGTCTGGCTATCAATCTGCTTAATTATGTTGAAAATGACACCGAAGCGCTCACCAATATGTATCATGCACTTAAGAAGCCAGGTATTCTGATTATTTTTAATTCAAGTAACTATGCCGATGATAAGGCAAGTAAACTCAATATTGGTGTTTATAAAGATAGGAAGTACCGGGATGGATATGGTATTCTCGAATTAAAGCACAAATTAAAAGGTATTGGATTTTCAAAGGTCAAAGCGCGTTATGTATACGGCACTCCTGGTATTTTAAGCTGGAAACTGACTACCGCCTGGCCTTCCAATATGATTAAAACATCAAAATTATTTTTTGTTTTCCTTCCAATATACACGCTTATTACGATTCCTTTTGTCTTTATTCTAAATCTTTTGGATATTAACTTCAATCATAAAAAAGGTAAATGCATTGTTGTTAAAGCATTTAAATAAGCGTGAATTTTACTTTCTTCATAGCGAAAAGATATTTGTTTGCCCGTAAAAAACGCAATGCAATCAATATCATTTCATCTATCGCTGTACTGGCCTTTGCAGTTTGTACCGCTGCCTTAATCATTATATTAAGTACAATGAACGGCTTCGAACAGCTCATTGTATCTCTTTATAACCGCTTTAATCCTGATATTAAAATTGTACCGGTTCATGGGAAAGTGTTCGAATATGCCAACTATGCCGATAAACTCTCTAAACTCGAGGGGGTTAAACATGTCTGGCCTGTTATGGAAGATAATGCAGCTATCAGAAATGGCGATTATCAAACAGTTTGTACTGTTAAAGGTGTAGATACAAATTATTTCGACGCCAATGGATTAAGTCAACTGGTAAACGATGGTGAACCAATATTAAAATCAGGTCCGTATAATTTTATGTTGTTGGGAGCCGGCATAGCTGTTAAAATAAATAGTTCAATAGGTGGACCATTTAGTATGCTGTCTTTAATAACACCTCGCAGGGGCGACTACAATGTCAGCGACCCGGATGCCATAATGGATATGGATATCGAACCCTCTGGAATTGTAACTATGGACGATATTATTAATAACCGTTATGTATTTGTGCCAATAGATTTTGCTCAAAAATTGTTTGAGAGAAATAATGAAGTTTCAACGCTTGAAATCAGGTTAAAATCAGGTACCGATGAGGAAGAGGTCATTGAAAAAATTTCTTCTGTGATGGGAAAGGGTTTTAAAATTCAAAACAGAATGTCGCAGCAGGCTTCTTTATTTAAAATGTTTAAAAGCGAAAAATGGGCAAGCTTTGCTATCCTTACTTTTATTTTAATGATTGCTGCATTTAATGCATTGGGAAGTCTTACCATGCTTGTGATTGAAAAGAAATCAGACATTAAAACACTGGTTGGTATGGGCGCCTCTAAAGCGACAATACGCAATATTTTTTTTACAAACGGGTTTATGATTTCGGCATTAGGAACTCTGGCTGGACTAATAATTGGAATTACACTGGTGTTATTGCAGCAGCATTATGGCTTAATAAAAATGAAAGGGGCCATCATAGACAACTACCCTGTCAGATTGCTTTGGAGCGATGTTGCTTTAGTCGCATCTACTGCGATTGGCCTGGGACTGATTACCGGAATTTATCCTGCAATCAAAGGGAGTAAAAATGTCAATTAACAGGATGTTCGGAAAACAACTTATTTCGAACTAAAACTTAAATTAAAACTCAGGGACATAAGCAAATTCATCTTTAATCTGTTGCAATGTTTTTTGCAGCACTCTGGTTTTGAGATATTGATTTGAAAATGGTCTGTCATTGGTTTTATTTCTTGGTTGTGAAACTATAGCATCAGCATACTCCATTCCTTTCATCACATACCCAAATACTGTATACAAGCCATTGAGATGTTGTGTGCCTGAAGTACTTACACTGATATAAAACTGAGATCCGCTGGATGCCTTTGCCGGATTATTGGTTCTGGCAGCAGCTAATACACCGCGTTTGTGTGAGATGTAACTTTTGATTTCAGCCGGAATGGTGTAACCCGGACCACCAGACCCGTCGTTGGTGGTATCCGAATCTTTACTGTTTGGGTCTCCACCTTGTATCATAAAGCCGGGTATGACTCTGTGAAAAGTTGTGGAATCAAAATATTTTTGCTCTGTTAACGTGATGAAATTTTGCTTGTGTAAAGGTGTCGAATCATACAACCAGATGTACATGCTACCATAAGCAGTTTCCATTTCTATAACAGGAAAAGTAGGGTCGCTGTTGGTCTTAGGTGACGGGTCATTCTTTTCTTTACATGCTGTTACCAATAGAACTGATGCAGCAAAAAGCGTTAATAAATGTTTCATCTTATTAAAGATTACTTAGATTTTTTGGATTTCTTAGCAGGCTTTGACTTTGAAGTGCTGTCAGAAGCAGTTTTGTCAGTTTTAGCCGGAGCATCTGTATGCTTTGGTTTGATCGTAGTTTTGATGATTTTGATATCATTTAAAGGACGGTCAAATCTGTCTCTTTGAGCATTGGCAATAGCGTCAATAACTTCGAAACCGGCAATAGTCTGTCCATAGACAGTATAATTCATGTCCAGTTCAAATGGTGAGCCATGGCAAATATAGAATTGAGAACCAGAGCTGGCTTTTGCAGGATTTTCAGTTCTGGCAGCAGCTAATGCACCTCTTTTATGATGTAAATTTGAATTGAATTCTGCTGGAATGGTGTAGTTTGGACCACCATTGCCCAGCATTTGACCAGGTTTAGCTGTTTTGCTGTTTGGGTCACCACCTTGAATCATGAAACCAGGAATGACTCTGTGAAACAACAAGCCATCATAATATTTTTCTTTGCAAAGCTTTAAAAAATTGGCTTTGTGCAATGGTGTTTCTTCAAACAATACAAGTGTAATGGTACCCAAAGATGTTTCTATAGCTACTGTATCCAGTTGAACTTTTGAAACTGAATCGGTGGGAGCAGGAGCGGGGGCAGCCATTTCCATAGCGGTCATTTCTTCTGAAGTTGCTGTTGCTTCAGTAGTTTCGGTTTCAGTACTGGCGCTGTTGTTACAGGTAGCAGTGGCAAAAAGAATGGCAATTGATGCAATGCCGATTTGATTTAAAAAGAGTTTCATATGATCTGTTCGTTAATGAAATATTCTATGATGTGTTCGCGAATATAAGTTTCTTGTTCCAATAATGACATATCCGGCAATGGTTTTACCAAATCCCAATGTGGCCAGCCATCTTCATCCATTCCTCGCAATTCATAATGCCCGGAATAGCTGAGTATTTTGCAGGTGGCAATGTGCATTAATCCAACTTTTTCGTCTTTTTTAAAAGGTTTTTCCTTTAAATGGCCTAATTCTCTCATGCCAATGACAAATAACAGGGCATCCATGGAAGGGTTTTTGCCAAACCTCTGCCTCATAAATTCGAGTATGTCCTGCCATCTCTGTTTTCTGTCAGGGTCGCTTTGATGATTAGGTATCATTTTTTAGGGAATCTCATCTTATAATGATGTTCAACTTTTCCAATACTGATATTGTTGAGCTTACCCTTGAGCAAATTGCGCTTTAAAGGATTGATATGGTCGACAAATAATTTACCTTCAATATGGTCGTACTCGTGCTGAATAATACGAGCAGCCATGCCTTTATAGGTCTTCTCATGCTCTTTAAAATTCTCATCCATAAAACGAATGGTGAGTTCGGGCATACGCGACACACTTTCTCTGATATTGGGTATACTCAGACAACCTTCTTCATATTTCCAGGGCTCTCCCCATTCTTCAACAATGCGGGCATTGATAAAAGTCTGCTTGAATCCTTTTGGTTCTATATCTTCAATCGGACTACCATCTATAACAAACAATCGAATTGGTAAACCTATCTGAGGAGCAGCCAGACCAATGCCATCGCTTTCATACATGGTTTCGTACATGTTGTCTATCAGTTCCTTTAAGCCCGGATAGTCGGGAGTTATATCTTGTCCTACTTTTCTTAAAACCGGACTTCCGTATGCGTATATCGGTAGAATCATTTCGTTTCCAAATAAGTTTGCAAAATTAATGCCGCAGCAACTGTATCCACAAGTTTTTTATTTCTTCTGTCGCTTTTTTTATAACCGGCATCTATGAGTGTTTGTTTAGCCATGCGACTGGTTAATCTTTCATCCACCATAACCACAGGAATAGCAGGAAATAATTCCTGAAGTTTTGTTTTAAATTGTCTGACCCCTTCACTGGAATCAGTATCCATTCCGCTTAAATCTTTCGGTTCGCCTAAGACAATGGTCTCTACCGGTTCTTTTTGCATGTAGGCTTTAAGATAATCGATGATATTTCGGTTATCGATGGTATCCAGAGGTTGAGCAATCATTTGCATAAGGTCAGTAACCGCCAGCCCAACTCTTCGCATGCCATAATCAATCGCAAGTATTCGCTTCATCAAATCAGTCGCAATTTCGGTAATTTTTATGGTAAAACTATGAGGTATTTTACAGCATTAAAACCTGATAAATTTCTTGATCAATATCAGGTATAATGGAATAAACTTTCATTGTTATTACCCCCATTTCTTTGGATTATTACATCATAAAAGTTAGGTTGTAGAACGCAGAACAAGGAGAGAACACGCTGATCACACAGAAAAAGTTTTGCCTTTGACACGGTAAGGGTTTGCTTGCGCAAACGGAATTCACAGATGTCAACGTTTGGTAGGTCGCAGAACAAGGAAAGAACACGCAAAATACACAGAAAATTATTTGTTTTCGTCACGGCAATTGTTTGCTTGCGCAAACGGAACCCACAGATGAGTTGAGGAAAATTATAATGCTATCGATAAGCATTACGACTTAACGACTTAACAACTCAACGACTTAACCCGTTTCTTTGACACGGCAAGGGTTTACTTGTGCAAACGGAATTCACAGATGTCAACGTTTGGTAGGTCGCAGAACAAGGAAAGAACACGCAAAATACACAGAAAATTATTTGTTTTCATCACGGCAAATGTTTGCTTGCGCAAACGGAACCCACAGATGGGTTGAGGAAAATTATAATGCTATCGATAAGCATTACGACTTAACGACTTAACAACTCAACGACTTAACCCGTTTCTTTGACACTGCAAGGGTTTACTTGCGCAAACGGAAGGCGCGGAATGGGACAAATTTGTTGTTTGGTGTGATTTATTCCGTTTGTTTATTTCTATGAAACTGTTGTCCCTCTGGGTCTGAGATAAAGGAAAGCTTAAAGATTTTCGATAATCTTAACGCCTTAACGACTTAACCTCTCAACGACTCAACATTTTAATTTCTTTCACTTTAATTCTTTATTTTCGCGACATCATGGAATTGATTAACGGAAGATACCAATTAGACGGCGTAGATGTTTTGAATACCGTCGAAGAATTTGGTTCGCCTCTTTATGTCTACAGTGCAGATAAGATGCGCGAACAGTACGAAAGGCTCAACAATGCCTTTCCTGGTGTTAAATTAGGTTTGCATTACGCTTGTAAGGCGCTTTCTAACCTGACTGTTCTCAAGTACATGAAGAAACTCGGTGCAGGTTTGGATGCAGTGTCTATTCAGGAAGTTTGGCTTGGACTAAAAGCTGGCTTCGAACCTTCGCAAATACTATATACACCTAATGGTGTTAGCATGGAAGAAATTGATATGGCAGTTAAAGAGGGTGTCAAAATCAATATTGACAACATCTCTATACTGGAACAATTTGGAGCAAAATACGGTAAGAGTATTCCAGTTTGCATTCGCGTAAATCCTCATATTTTAGCAGGTGGTAACCACAAAATTTCTACCGGTCATATCGACTCAAAATTTGGAATTTCTTATTACCAGTTGCGTCATGTAGCACGTGTTGTAAAACTATACGATATCAATGTTGAAGGCTTGCACATGCATACCGGCAGCGATATCCTGGATGCTGAAGTATTTATTCGCGGAGCTGAATTGCTCTTTGAAGCTGCTCAGGATTTCAAGGATTTGCGCTATATGGATTTTGGCAGTGGCTTTAAAGTTGGTTATAAAGAAGCCGATGTAACTACTGATATCAATGATATTGGAAGTAAAATAGCAGAAAGATTTAAAGATTTTTGCAAGCAATACGGGCGTGAACTTGAATTGTGGTTTGAACCAGGTAAATTTTTAGTCAGTGAATCTGGTTATTTCCTGGTAAAGACCAATGTGGTGAAACAAACCACCAGTACTATGTTTGCCGGTGTCGACAGCGGATTGAATCACCTGATTCGTCCTATGTTGTACGATGCTTATCACAAAATTACCAATTTAAGCAACCCGGGAGGTATTGAGAGAATTTATGCAGTTGTGGGTTATATATGTGAAACCGATACTTTTGGATGGGACCGCAAACTCAATGAAGTAAGAGAAGGTGATATACTGGCTTTCCACAATGCCGGTGCCTATGGTTTCAGTATGTCATCCAACTATAACTCGCGTTTCCGTCCTGCAGAAGTCTTTATCTATAATGGCAAAGCGCATCTGATAAGAAAACGTGAAACCATTGATGATTTGCTCAGAAATCAGGTTGAAATAGAACTCTGATAATGGTTAAAACCGAATAGGTTTAAATCTGTATGACACAATGAAAGCCATTCAAATCCATTCTGCTTTGTGCATTTTATATGTGCAGATTCAGAACAGAAGCACAGAGTTTTATTCTAAACTGTTTAGAATGGAACCTGTTTTAAATGTTCCGGGAATGACAGAATTTGTATTGTCCTCCGGACTTAAACTCGGTCTTATGACGAATGATGGGATGGCGAAAATACTTTCAGAGCATTTACCTCATCCTGCTATTGGAAATGGAATTCCTCGCTGTGAATTGTATTGTCTGGTGGATGATATAGAATCCGAATACCAGCATGCTCGGGCAATGGGCGCGCAATTGATTAGTCCGCTTGAGGATAGAGATTGGGGAGATAAGGTCTGTTATTTTGCTGATCCTGACGGACACATCATTGCTTTTGCTCAGCCGATACTTTAATTTTGATTTTTTTATATTTAATTTGTTTCAATGTATCCAGCATTTAGACAATTACTCAGCCAAATTGTGCCTTTTACTGAAAAGGAACTGGATATGGTCGAAAGTCAATTTGTGTTTCGGCAAGTTCCTAAAAAATATAAACTGGTTGAAGAAGGAAAGATTGCAAATGAACTGTACTTCGTTTTAAAAGGTCTGATTCGACTGTATTACACTAAAGATGGCGAGGAAATCACTGGATTTATTTTTAAAGAAAATTTATTTGGGTCGAGTTATGATAGCTTTCTCAGACAAACGCCAAGCATTCAAACATTGGAAACTCTCGAGGACAGCGAAATATTGGTCATAACAAAAGAGAAAATGGAAATGCTTTATGAAACGGTGCCAAAAGTGAATGTACTGACAAGGAAAGTCGCCGAGCAGAGGTTTATTAATTCACAAATGATCCTGTCTTCTTTCATTTTAGATAGTCCTGAAGAACGCTACAGGAAATTTGAAATGCAGAATAAAGACTTGTTGCAAAGAGTGCCTCAGCATATCATAGCATCATATCTGGGGATCACCCATGTATCATTGAGCAGAATCAGAAAAAGACTGAAAGATGAAAAATCTTAACAATTGTTAACGTTTTGATTCAACAGATGATTCTAGTTTTGCATCATGAAAAAACAACTGGAAATACATACTGAAATTATCATTCAATCTGATAAACAAACCGTTTGGAATATTTTAACGGATACTGCAAATTACAAAGACTGGAATCCTTTCATAGTGAGCATGACCGGCAAAATTGCAGTGGGTGAAAAGCTGATCAATGTGATGAAAAATGGCAAAGGTACAATCACATTTAAACCAACTGTTAAGACCGTCATAGAACATCAGTATTTCGACTGGCTGGGGCACTTGTGGATGCCTGGTATATTTGATGGGAATCACTATTTTAAAATTGAATATGCCGGTGAAGGATTCGTTAAATTGTCTCATGGCGAAAGATTTAAAGGGATTTTGGCAGGTATTATATTTAAAAAAATTGGTGAAGAAACTAAGGAGAAATTCATTCTGATGAATCAGGCCATCAAACGACTTGCAGAAAAATAATTAATTAATTTAAATGAAACATTTGATAATTTTAATCATCAGTTTGATGATGACCGGGGAAGCGTTTGCTCAGAAAAATCAGCGCATTGAACTTGAAGTGGATCCAATTGCTTATGCCTTAAAAGGGTATTCACTGCATTTAATTTATGTAAAACAAAAATGGAGAACTGATCTTGGTGTATTTGCTATAGAACAACCTAAGGGATATGGACCTAATGATGGATACTCTATTTATTCATCTGGATTAGGTTTGAAATTCAATCGTCTTGTTAATGCAAAAGAAACTGTGTTTGCAGGAATCGGAATGGGTTATGTCGAGAATAAAATATGTCATGTTCAATCCGGTGAAACTGCCGTATCTAAAGTTGGAAGTATTGGAATTCATGCAGGTTACAGATGGTTTCCTTTTAAAAAGTCTGATTCATTATTTCCCAAAGGTCTTTATCTGACTCCATGGGCAAGCTTAGATTATAATAATAAGTTAAATTCAGTTCAATTTGAAAACACGGGCTATAAACAGGCGAAGTGGAGTATTTTTCCAACCGTGCATATAGGGTTTAAATTCTAATTTGATTGCTTTTGACAGTTATATAGAAAAGCCCTTAGCGCAAAATTCGAATTCACTTTTATATAATTATAAGTGCATCGTATCTTTAAAAAGAGTATTTTCGTATAACTATGAAAAGGGTCGTACTGCTGAACTGTGCATTTGCTTTTTACTGTTATTTAACAGCGCAGTCTTGTGGTTACGACAGAAACTCTATTTTACCGGGTTTCGACGCCTGGTATCAAAAGGTTTGTCTGGAAATCAGCAATACATCTAAACGCAGCGCCTATACTTACGATACAATTTATAGAATACCTGTAGTCTTTCATGTTATTAATCCAACAGGTACCGCAAAGGGCGTTAGTCCAGATAATATTTTCTGGGCATTAAACGAAATCAATAAAGATTTCAGAAGAAGAAATGCAGATACAGCATCTATGAGATCAATTTTCAGAAACAGAGTAGGGGATACTAAAATTGAATTTTATCTGGCAGATGAAGATCCACAAGGCAATCCCAGTCTGGGTTATGAGATTAGAAAATCCAGTAAAACCTTTGGTACAAAATTATCTGCTCCTTATGCTTCAAGACATACAATGAAGTTTGATTCTCTTGAAGGATTTAATGCATGGAATACTAAAAAGTATCTGAACATTTGGATATGCAATTTGGCAGCTAGTGATGGTCAGGTCTATCTCGGCGGATTTGCAACAGCGCCTCCGGGTGCAGGTAACTGGAATAGCGAATACTGGGGAGATAGCTTAACGGATGGTATTGTAATTAATTATTCTTTGCTTATTAATCAATATTATAGTTCTACTTTATCACATGAAGTGGGTCATTACCTTGGCTTACGACATGTTTCAGGCGATCCACAAGTTGTTTTAGCTGATTCTTGCAAATATGATGATGGCCTTGATGATACACCAATGGTCAATGGTCAAAATTATTTTACTTGTGATTATTCTCTGAATACTTGTATAGAAACCCATCTCGATATGCCTGATATGCTCGAAAATTTCATGGACTATTCGGATGATGCCTGTCGGTCGAGTTTTACAATTAAGCAAATAGAATTGATGCGAAGAACTCTGCTCGAACTGAGAATCCATCTTTATACCACTCAAATCAATTCTACTCAAATTGCAGGATATATCCCATTGTTAATCGGACCAAATCCAAACTTAGGTTACATGAGGATTTTTAATTATAATGTTGAAGTATATTCAGCCCAATTGTTTGACCTGTCTGGTCGACACCTCAAGGATTTTACAGTCCCTTCCGGTGAATGTGAAATACAATTTGATTTATGTCCGGGTACTTATTTTCTTCGGGTTTATGATGAAACCAATAAGGAAATCAGAATGGAAAAAATTGTGATTCTGGATTAAGCAAAGCGGTGCTTATTCTCTTTCACATATCGAACAAATATTTGATAATTGTCGATATTCTCTGCTTCTAAAATATCTTGAAACGCTTTGTTGAATGGTGCCATTGCTTTCGAAAATGATTGATATTCCGGTGTCGATTCAAAATCATTTTCAGGATTGTTGTCAAATGGCAATTGACCATTGTAATTGGTAGATATGAAATCAATAACCTGCTCGTAGTATCTTTTTAAACTCGGACAGTTGACAATCTCCATAGTCCTTGGGAAATCCGGTAACAGTGAAAAATGTTCAGCCACAATTTCATCAATGTCTGTTACAAACTGATCACAAACAGTAGATAGGATATAGGCAGTTTTTCTCGGTTCGTTTAATTTGGTCAGATTGCGGTTGAAAGCTTCGTTTGAGTCTGCCTCTGCAAGTGCAAATACGTGATTGTATATAAGTACTCCAAAATCATCTTCCTCTGTTTGATCAATCACCTCTGGAGTTAAAGATTTAAGTGTTGGAATACTTTTTATATGTTCCAGATAATCATCAGCAGTATAACTACTGCCGGTACCCAGTAATGCCATGGCGGCTTTCTTTATTGCGTCTAAAAATCCCATAATTACTTTTTCTTGCTAAGTGATTTCTTTAGTCTGTTTTTTTCCAAATTATGCAGCACGATTTTTTCAATTAATTGAACAGGTACTGCTGTTTCCATGGGTATCTTAATAGTACCTTTTGAAGTCTCATAAGATTTTAAATCTGTTGCAAAATATTCAATTGGTTCAGGCCCCGGAAATAAACTGTAATGTTCTTTAAATACAGCAAAATGCATCAAGAGTCCGTCCAATTTATATGTTGGCATCTGGTAACTGATGGTTTCTTCTGCTTCAGGAACAATTGTTTTTATACATGCCCTGATTTCCTTTAAAATCTTTTGCTGTTGCTTAGGCCATAAAGCAATATAATCATCTATACTTTTTATATCTGCATTGTTCATCGCCATAATCTTTACAATTTTAAACTTTATTAATGATTCAGGAAAGTGTTTTCATCAACTTTTTAATGGCACCATACAAACACATACTTGCTGCTTATACCATTCTATCGCCCAGGCTTCTGCATCAAATCGAGTATCTTTAACCAATTCAGCAAATAACACCCCGATTTTATCAATTTGTTCCATGTAATTTTCGAGCTCAGTACATAAATACAGTCCGGATGGAATTGCAATTCTTTCTAATCTTGTGTTGCTTAATTCACCATCAAATAGTTCCGTGCAGGCTGCCAGATATTCTAAACTCCCATCTTTTTTAAACTTCGAGAATCCAAAATATTGTCTCTCGTTACTATAAGACACTTGCGCATGCAAAGCAACATGACTGGCTTTTGCATCTGCTGGAAAGTTTTGTGCTCTCACATAATAGCATATCAATGGCGATTCGAGTTGAAAGTCGTATGAATTCATGAATCAAATTTAGGATATTGCAAATGAATACACCGAATGAAAAACGACATTTCAGAGGGTTGTTTGCGACAGGTTTATTGTGTTAATTTGTAAGATGAAGCATGTTTCCATTCTGGTTCCTGAAACTGCAGTTCCAGCAGCTATCGTTGATCCATCGTACATGTTCAATGCTGTAAACGAGTTTTATAAGTCAGCCGGTCATCAGCCTTTTTTCAAAGTGAATCTGGTTGGACATAGCCCCGAAGTCGTATTAAATGGAGGTTCAGTAGTTATTAAGCCCGAAAAATTATTAAGTGAGGTTTCAAAAACAGATTTGATTATTGTTCCGGCTATTACAGTTAATATGGCTCAATCGGTAAAATTAAATGAAGTATATAAGGATTGGATTGTTAAGCAATACAATAATGGAGCTGAAGTAGCTAGTCTGTGTGTCGGGGCTTTTTTGTTAGCATCAACCGGATTGCTCGATGGAAAAACCTGTTCAACACATTGGTTGTTTGTCAACGATTTTAAACAGCAATATCCCAATGTACTCTTAAGTGACGATAGGGTTATTACCGAACAAAATGGCATCTATTCGAGCGGAGGCGCCTCTTCTTACTGGAATTTATTGCTTTACCTGGTAGAAAAATATACCACTAAGGAAATGGCTATTATGGCCTCTAAGTTTTTTTTACTCGATACAGCGAAAGCTTCTCAATTGCCGTTCAGTATATTCAAGTGGCAGAAATTACACGGTGATGAACTGATTTTGGAAGTTCAGTGTTTTTTGGAAGACAATTATCAATTGAAGCTGGGGATAGATGATTTATCTGAAAAGTATGCCATTGGAAGACGAACATTTGAGAGAAGATTTAAGAAAGCGACCAGCAATACTATAGTAGAATATATTCAGCGCATCCGTGTAGAGGCAGCTAAGAAGCAAATGGAACTGGGTCATAAAAATGTATCTGAAATCATGTACGAAGTTGGTTATACCGATCCAAAAGCTTTCAGAGAAGTGTTTAAGAAATACTGCGGAATATCACCTGCTGAGTACAGAGATAAATTTAGGCGCTGAGGAGAGTAAATATTTTATCTGTCAAATTACTTTTACTCTCTCCATCCAATAGCTCCCATTCAATTCACAAATTTTTGCATTCAAAAAAGTAACTATTTTTGCCCTATGTCTGCTGCTGAAAAATTGTATCTTGAAATTGGTAACAACATCCCCAATGCTGTGCAAAGTCAAATGTTTGGTAAACCTTGCTTTAAACTCAATGGCAAAGCGTTTATTTGTTTTTTTCAGAATGAAATGGTGTTTAAGTTAGACGGAGCCGCCCACACTAATGCTATGCTTCTTGAAGGAGCTCAATTGTTTGACCCCTCTGGTAAAAAAAGACCTATGAAAGCCTGGGTGCAATTACCCTTTCAACATGCAAGTGTTTGGGCAATATTTGCAAAAAATGCAGCAGAGTTAATTAACTGATTGGTTGATCGTCGAGCTTCCGACTCCTTATTTTTTTGTAAAAGTAATAGACAAATACAATCACAAAACCCAGGTACGACAACAGGCCAATGATATTGCCATACCTCACGTAGAAAGTTTGATCTGTATAAAGTTTTGCCTGGCACTTAAACGCAATCCTTTCATTGTATTTTGTCTGATGAAGTATGCTGCCGAATTTATTGATATATGCTGATACACCGGTATTCGCACTTCTTATCATATCCCTTCTGGTTTCAATACATCTGATGGCACCATATAGCAAATGCTGTCTGTAACCCGGCGTTTCTCCCCACCAGCCGTCGTTTGTAACTACAGAGAGTAATTGAGCCCCGTCTCTAACATATTCGCAGGCATAATCCCCAAATACCGATTCATAACAAATCAATGGGGCAACTTTGGCTCCATTGTTTAATTGAAAATTAACAGCTCGGTCGCTAATACCCAAACTACCCGAAGTGCCACCTAAATTGATACTAAGTTTTTCTAAAATAGGGAAGGGCATCTTCTCAACTCCGGGTACCAGCTTCGATTTGTGATATTTCTCTGCCACATCTCCGTTTTTAATGTTGATGGCTGTGTTAAAATAGTCAAACCATCTGCCATCAAAAGAATCGTAACGTGCAGTTGAAGTCGGTCGTTGTTTGCTTTTATATACTCCAAATGTTTCGGCTCCTGCTATTACACATAGTTTCGAATTTTGTGTCATTTGACGCAATGGCTGAAATAAGAAATTGTCGTTTAAATCTGCTTCATCGTTATTGCCTACAATTGCAGTTTCAGGCATGAGCAAAATATCTGTCGTACTGTCAAGCAGCTTCTCCGTTGGTTCTATAGCATAATCCAATTGAATTTCCGGATAGAGATAACCATCTCCGTCTCCGAATTTTTCTTCATAAGGGTCAATATTGGGCTGAGAAATGACGGTAGTAACACTTCTTGTCTTTGATGTTTTTTCTTTTCTCAATTCAAGATAAGCCAGTGTATAAGAAAAGAGTGCCATTGCCGAAAATAAAACAGCCGGTTGCCAGAGTTTACTGAGTTTGTTTTTAATGATACTATTGGCAATCCATACATTTACAGTTAAAATCAAAGCCGTTCCTCCCAGTTCTCCTGTGTACTCATACCATTGAATCAAACTTGGCAAACTCGCCATTCCTTTTCCCAATGTAAGCCATGGCCAGGCTGCACTCCAGTTAAAATGCCAGTATTCGAATGCGAGATAAGTAATAACAAATCCTGTTAATGCAATTTGAGGTGTTCTTTCTCTTAAATAGGAGTAAAACAAAAATGGCAAACTCATCAGCAAACTATTAAATATGAGCATTGCAATCGAACCTCCTGCGCTGGCATTCCAAACCCACCAGGTTGTTCCGGTATTGAAAACAAATAGACTGAGATAAACCCAGGCCCAAAATTTCAGATGTTTTTTAGATTGACTGCTTAATTGCTCTCTTAAAATAAATATGGGAACAAATCCTACAAAAAGTAAGAAAGCCGTTGGTAATGGCGGCCATCCTGCAACCAAAATAATGGCTGATATTAAACTTAAATAAACAGGCTTTATTTTATTCATCTTTGTTTCCTTCTAATACAATTACAAATTCTCCTTTGGGTGCTTTAATTTCAAAATGTGCCAATACTTCTTTTAATGTACCGTTAATGGTTTCTTCAAACATCTTGGTAATCTCACGACTGACGGAGACTTGTCTTTCCTCTCCAAAATATTGAATGAAGTCTTCAAGTGTTCCTTTCAGTTTATAAGGACTTTCATAAAATATCATAGTTCTGCTTTCATTGGATAACGCTTCCAGTCTGGTTTTTCGGCCTTTTTTAACCGGAAGAAAACCTTCAAAACTAAATCTGTCACTTGGTAAACCACTTTTTACCAAAGCAGGAACAAATGCAGTAGCACCCGGCAAACACTCAACAGCTATTTCAGCTTTCAGACAGGCTCTCACAACAAGAAATCCGGGGTCTGATATTCCTGGAGTACCTGCATCAGTAACCAGGCACATGTTTTTGCCGGCTTCAAGCTGATTCAATACATCTTTATATTTATCATGCTCGTTGTGCGCATGATAACTTTGCATTGGTTTGTCAATCTCGTAATGCTTCAGCAACTGACCGGTATTTCGGGTATCTTCTGCCAGAATGATATCGCAGGTTTGCAACGCTTCCAGTGCGCGCATCGTTATATCTTTTAAATTGCCAATTGGTGTTGGAACCAGTATGAGTTTACCTGACATTAATGTATGAGAGTAATATGGAATATGCCTTTTAAGCCAAATAAAAGAAGACTCCAAAAAACAACTGAAATTACCTGATAACGTATGATTTTTGTCTTGTCATGTTCGAATGAAGCACTGATAATGCATCCAACAGGAATACTAATTAATACAGGACTAATAGCTGCAATACCAATTAAACCATAACTGTTTTTTATTCTAACAAACTTTTTTAGCTTCTTGTATTTGATTTTAAATAAATGAAATTGGGCAAAATACTTGGATAATGCTGCACCCAGATAGGTGAATACAAACACACCAAGGATACCACCTCCAGAAACAATTATCATATCAAAATACCATGCTCTGCTCGATTTTAATAGCAATGGTCCGGCTGCAAAAAGATATTTCACACCCGAAAGCAAAAACCACATGGCTATTTCTGTAAACTCATTCATTCTCTTTGCGAAATTACTCGAATTCGTTTGAATTACGTTACAATGTAAAACAAAAAAAGCCGTGTCTTTTAACACGGCTCTGTTTTAATATTTTAATGATTATTCGATAATCGTCATTTCTGCAACAATATGACTGGCTCCACCGAATTTGTCTATCAACCACAATACATAACGAATATCTACACTGATAGTGCGTTTGTAGGTCTGATCAAAATCTATGTTTCCACTCATTGCTTCCCAGTTGCCATCAAATGCAATACCAATCAAATTGCCATCTCCATCCATAACCGGACTACCACTGTTACCTCCTGTTATATCATTGTCTGACAAGAAAGCAACAGGCAATTTGCCGTTTGACATTGCATAGCGACCAAAGTCTTTTGATTTATAAAGATCAACCAAACGCATTGGTAAATCGAATTCGTAATCACCAGGAATATATTTTTCCATAACACCATCAATAGTGGTGATGTAATCGTAATGAACACCATCTTTAGGGTTGTATGAACGAATTGTTCCGTAAGTCAATCTCTGACATGAGTTGGCATCTGGATAGAAATAACGGTTTGGATACATTTCCATTAAACCTTTGATGTACTTTCTGCCCAATGCCAGTGATTGTGACATGAATTCATCAACCTTTGGTTTGAAATTGGTCAGGTAATTTTCTCTGTGTGCTTTATATAAAGAGAATGCAGGGTCAGCCAATAATTTTGAATAACTTGGCTTTTTAAGGAATGCTGCAATTTTTTCTTTTGATGCAAATATACTTTTGCTGAATACCATGTCGGTGTATTTGGCAAAAACCATTTCAGAGTTACCGTTCTTAATCTTTGAGGCAATTTTCTTGAATACTTCAGGCCACTGACTGGATGGAATGTTTTTATAGTACATACTTAACATACCTAAAAAGATTTTTTTATCAGCAGCAATAATTCTGTCTGTGTAGTTAAATTCATCCAAAGCTACCAGTGTAAGCTGACATGTTTTGGCAATGTTGGAGTCAATATCTGCCAAACGCTTAGCTTTATCTGCTTTGCTCATGGTTTTGTTTTTCATGATGGTATCTCTTTCAAAATACAAGGCATCAAGCGAAAAACCAAGGCTGGCCAATTGCATAATGGTAGGAGCACCAATACACTCTCTCATGTAGGTGGCTTGAAGTGCATACGGTTTGTACAGAGTGTATACCTGATCTATATCGTAAAGAAGAGATTTGTATTCTTCTCTGTTTGCAGCCCACTGACCAAATGCTTTTTCTTCAGCAGCTTTCTTTTCAAATACTTTATTGCGTTTCAATTGTTCAGCCTCGCCATCAAAAAACTTCCAGTAATTGGCTACTGAAGCATAATCGCTGGACAATAACAATCTCGTTGCTTCATCCTGAATCATTTGTTCTTTCCAGGCTTTTAATCTGATGTCACGAAGATTCACGATGCTTGGGTCAACAATGTCGGTAGCCATTGCAACACCTTGTGAGAATTCGTAGCGATTGGTACGACCAGGGAATCCTATAATCATAGCAAAATCGCCTTCTTTGTATCCTTTTAAAGAAATACTTAAATGTTTAAGCGGTTTATATGCAACATTGCTTGGACTGTATTTGGCAGGTTTGTTATCGGCACCAGAATATACTCTGAACATGCTAAAATCACCTGTGTGTCTAGGCCACATCCAGTTGTCAGTTTCACCACCGAATTTACCGATGTTTTGTGGCGGAGTTCCAACCAGACGGATATCGGTGAATTTTTCCAATACAAAAAGGTAGTAAGCGTTGCCTTTAAACATCTCGCGACTAGTAGCTGTGAAATGAGAGCCTTCAGTTGCTTTCTTTTCAAGCTCTTTGTATATTTCTGTCAGCTTTCTGGCTCTGTCTTTTTCTGCTACACCGGCTAATTTAGCCAAAACCTGATCTGTAATATCATCTACTCTTACTACACGTGTAACAACCATAGGAGTTTTTGGAACTCTCTCAGAAGCTCTGTCTTTGGCCCAAAATCCATTATCCAGGATATTATCCTGAGTTGTGCTGAGTTCTGCAATGGCATCGTAACCACAGTGGTGATTGGTAAGAACCAAACCTTCAGAGGATACAAACTCACCTGTACAACCATTGTTGAACCAAATAGACGCGTCCTTTAAACTGGAGTTGTTAATGCTGTATAATTGCTCTTTAGTTAATCTGAGACCCTTGGCCTCCATGTCTTTGAAGTTCATCTTGTCGAGCATTGACAAGAGCCACATGCCTTCATCAGCTTTGGCAACCTGAATCATCAGGAGTGCGAAAGTGAACAGTGCGTAAATTCTTTTCATATTCTATGATACTTTTTTTGGTGTCGCGAATTACCGATATTTAAGCTGCATATACAAACCCTTTCGTTTAAATGCGCTTGTTTTACGTATTTGTCGGATTTTCTTGTATTTATGCAAAAAAGTAGATATTTTTGCCTCGTGTGTGTGTTTCGTCATTTTTTGACGCAGGTACTGTTTTCCATTTCCTTTTTGTGTGTAAGTCAGGTATCTGCCAGTCAAGCTAATAACAATTTGAAATCCTCTGAAATCTTGGCTTCCGGGCTCAAGATGAAAGGAAGCGGTTTGCCAAACAAGATGGCAGCTTGCGTTCGCATTTCAAATGACTCAATGATGGAAATCTGGGTGCATGCCGATAAGTCTAATCACCAATCTAAAATGGCCATTAAAGATCACCCTATGTTTGGCCTTCAATACAATCTGGATTCTCTTAAAAAAGCTCAACCTGGCATTTTGTTTCTTGACTTCGATAAGTTTGATAACAGCAAAGACTTAAATTCATCTGTTTTCTCATGGTTAAATATGAAGTCCTGGTATTGGTTCATCGGTCTAATTGCATTATTTGTGATACTTCTTTTTAACAGGTATTTGATGAATTTCGCCAGACAAAGTACTAATTACTAGCACTCATTAAACATTAATTAGCATCAGTTTCAAAGGACGCTGCTGCATGCGGCAGCACACAACGAAAGTTTAATAATTTAAATATAAGGAAATTTCAGGTTTTTTCACTTTCCCCTGTGACTTAACGACTTAACGACTTAAAATATTTACATGAAACCGCCGCCCCTCTGGGACTTTGTTTCGTGCTCCATGATGCTTTCTATGAAACTTTTATCCCGTTTTGTACGGGAGTCGTCCCGCTGGGACTTTGATTGTGAAAAATCTTAAAGCTTATCAATAACGTTAACGACTATGAAACTGTCGTCCCTCCGGGACTTTGATCGCGTTCTTGTTTGTTTCTATGAAACCGTCGTCCCTCTGGGACTTTGATTGTGGAAAATCTTAAAGCTTATCGATAACGTTAACGACTATGAAACCGCCGCCCCTTCGGGACTTTGATCGCGTTCCTGTTTGTTTCTATGAAACCGTCGTCCCGCTGAGACTTTGATTGTGAAAAATCTTAAAGCTTATCGATAACGTTAACGACTATGAAACTGTCGTCCCTCCGGGACTTTGATTGTGCACAATATTTTAGCTAATCGACAAACTATACGACTTAACAACTTAACGACTTAACAACTTAACAGCGAAGCTCTGCGACTTAACAACTCTACCTCGACACAATTCAGCTATTCAGCCTTTCAGCAATTCAGCCTTTCCCCTTTCAGCAATTCAGCCTTTCCCCTTATCTTTGCCTCAGGTATTCGGCTTGTCGCTCCGTAAGGAGAGGAAAGTCCGGGCAACAAAGGGCACCACACCATTTGAAAGGATGGGAGATACAAAGTGATGCGTATCGACAGAAAGGGTCGCAGAAAATTACCGCCAGCCTTTGGTTGGTAAGGGTGAAAATGTGGGGTAAGAGCCTACATCTTTGTTCAGTAATGTGCAAAGGGGATAAACCTTGTGGGTTGTAAGGTCAAATATACCGGGGTATAAGGATGGCCCGTCCGAACAGGAGCTTGCTCCCAGCCCCGGAGGGTAGACTGCACTAGATAAATGACAAGCGTTCGCCTTAGGCGAATACAGAACCTGGCTTATAGATTACCTAAACAGAAAGGGAGCTCTTTTGCTCCCTTTCTGTTGTTTATTATCTTGTCGTTTCTTTAACCTTGATTGGTCTTTAACCATTCCTTCATTATTGGGTCCTCAGAATTGTCTATACTTAAAAGCAAATCGTACTTCGGATTTTTTGCTAAGGTCAATTCTACTGACCTAATCAATCCTCCGCGTGAAATTAAGAAAGTATAAGGTCCTGTTATCTGCTTGTACATATCATCAATATTGCCTTTCACTCTTACTCCATTGATGGCTATAATCTCATCGCCAACCTGCAACCCTGCTGTCATAGCTGGTGAACCAAATTCAATATTGCGAATCAGTTGTTTTGAATCTTTTATTTCAGTAGTAAAACCCGAATAATTGATGAGCCCTTTGTTTCTGTCCGAAAGCGAACATCCGGCTTTCTTTACAATCTCTGCTATTTTAGTGAAGGTGTTTTCATCATTTAATCCTTCGGCCCATGCTCTGAAGTTTAAAGGCTTACCCGCCACTTCATCTATAGCAGCATAAAATTCATCATCAGTAAACCCTCTGCCTAATTTCTTGTAAAAGGTATTGTATAAATGCTGCATCAAATGATCGAGTCGTTTTTTACCTCCTGTAGCTGATAAAATTTCGATGTCCAGTAAGGCTGCCAGTGTCTGACCCTTTAAATAATAGGAAATATTATTGTTGATGCTGTTTTCTGTACTTCTGTATTCTTTTATCCATGCGTCAAAAGAGGCTTCGTGCATACTTTGAACCTTGCCACCCTGACGATTTAAAGTGGCTCCAAAACCGGATGCCAGTGACCTCAAATAGTCAGGTTGGGTAGTGAATCCTGCTCTGTACATACCTAATTCGTCGTAGTAGCTGGTTATGCCTTCTGCAACCCACAGCAAATTAGTGTGATTTTCTTTACTGTAGTTAAATGGTCCCAGTTCGAACGGACGAATGCGCTTCACATTCCATAGATGAAAATACTCGTGAGCACACAATCCAAGAAAGGCTTTGTATCTGTCGGTGTTACTGTAATTAAAACGCGGCATTTGAACCACACAACTATTGGCGTGCTCGAGTCCGCCTCCGCCTTCATCGACATGATGTATGATAAACAAATAGGATTCGCAGGGATGCTCTCCAATGATGTTGTACATGGTTTGGCAGACTTTCTGAAGATCGGCAGTGAATTTTGTTTTATCGCAATTGTTTCTTCCAACCAAAGCTGCTTTGTGTGTTACACCGGCAACATCAAAACTGATTTCTTCGTGTGTGCCGATTTCTATTGGAGAATCGACCAACTCGTCATAGCTATTATATGAATAAACATTCTTTGAAACACTTTTAAGAGTGGTAGAAACTTGCGTCCATTTGCCTGGATATTTTAATTCGAGGTTGCCGTTATAGCCCATTTTATTATAGGCTACATGCATCAAACAACTGGTGAGCAAAAGAAAGGCGTGGTCATCATCAATATAGGAAGTTCTCACCGACTGTTCAAAGCAATAAACAGGGTAGGAGATGCGTATGGTTTTACTGCCTTTGGGAATTACACAATGCCAGGTGTTTTTATTTGTTTTTGAAATTTGGATGGGGTTATTATCTGCACTCGCACTGACACGATCAATGTTTTTTTCAAATTCCCTTACCATATAACTGCCAGGTGTCCAAACAGGCATCTTAAGTGATATTGAGCCTTGTTCATACTGAGTGAATTCCATTTGAACATTCGCATAATGTGAATTAGGATCGGTAATTTCAATTTTGTAATTGAGTATAAATGCTGAAGTTTCTGATAACATGATTAAACTAAAAAGGAGAAGATAAAGTCTCATAGTGCAAATATGCCTGAATTATTACCTATTTGCCAAATTAAGCGCATAAAAATAGCCCGTTTTTTGACGGGCTATAATCTCTAGAGTTTGTGTATTTGTATTTGTGTGTGTGTGCTGTGTTGTAAATTCCTATCTCAGGCATTTAATCCTATCAGGAATAATGCGCAGAACAGTGAAGCAACGGCAATGCCCTTTACTATTCTGTCGGCTGCTGCCGCTGAGATAAGGAACGGTTTGTGCGACTGAACGCTACGTTGATGTATGTGTGTTAAAAATTCAGTTGGCATCACATTGAACTCACCTTGTTTTGGTAGCTCTAAACCGCGAGCCGAACTGAAGTTTGTAATATGTCTCATTTCCATTTTGTGTATGTGTTTTTTTCAGGGTATTGATTGAGATTTTTTACCTAAAATGTATTAATACTCAGTTTTTTCAATACGCCTATACCCAAATATAGAAAGTAGAATTTCTGTGAACTAAATTTTCTCAAAAAAATTTCAAAAGATTTATATCTTTCAGATTTTCAGATAGAAAAAATTAAAAACAAAGCTTATTTATTCGCTTAAAGACACGAGTTAAAATCTGTTTTCTCAAAATTAAACTAAATTTTCTGCTTGAAATTAGTTTTTAATCCCATTTAATTTTAATAACTTGTTTTTATAGTAAAATAAACTCTGGATTAACTTATCGAGTTCTATTTATAGGATGTCAAAAAAAATATCAAAAATAATTTGCGCAACTAAAAAGTTGCATATATATTTGCAACCATAAAGTTGCATATATGAGTAAAGCCATAAAAGAAAAACAACCGAGGAGAGATATATTCCAGGCAATAGCAGATCCAACCCGCCGGGCTATATTAAGTATGATAGCTCTTCAGGCAATGACTCCAAATGCCTTAGCCGAACATTTTGATATTTCACGACAGGCAGTTTCAAAACACATCGGTATTTTAAGTGAGTGCGAACTGGTTAAGGCAGAACATAAAGGCAGAGAAATACACTATATATTAGAAATAGAAAAAATGAAACAAATAGACAAGTGGCTCGAACAGTTCAGAAAAATCTGGGAGACACGCTTTAATCAATTGGATACCTTATTAAATCAAATTAAAAACAATTCAAAAAAATGAACAATGCATTATTATTCGACTTTATTGTCGACAAAGAAAACAAGGAAATCAGAGTTAATCGCTCTTTCAATGCCCCAATCGAAACAGTTTGGGAAGCCTGGACAAATCCTGAATTACTCGATCAGTGGTGGGCGCCAAAGCCTTTCAAAACAGAAACAATATCTATGGACTTCAAAGTTGGAGGTCATTGGCTCTACGCAATGAAAGGTCCTAATGGGGAGTTATTTTGGTGTAAAAATGAGTTTACAGACATACAACCTAAATCAAGTTACGCCGGCCTGGATGGTTTCTGCGATGAAAATGGCGTCTTTAATAAGGAAATGCCTATGCACGACTGGCACAATTCGTTCGAGGAAAGTGGTCAACAAACCATAGTTCATGTTAAAGTCGTTTATCCTTCTGAAGAAACTTTGAATCAAATCATTGAAATGGGATTCAAGGAAGGATTCACTGCTGCTCTCGAAAATCTTGATGAGCTATTAACTCAGATTTAAACGTATTTAATTTTACAAAAACGACACTTGTTTAAAATACAGGTGTCGTTTTTTAGTTTATACAGCATTTTGGACTCCTTATTGGCAATCATTGGTATCCCCCCTTTAACATTTTATAGCAAAATGACACATGTGATAATAAATTAATATAGCTGAATATCAATAATATAGGAAAAATTATCGCATTTTTTTCTCAAAATGAATTTTTATTTAAAGGGTTTTTTATATTTGGGTATAGCAAGTTAAAACAATTTAAGTATTAATACACCTTAGGTAGAAAAACTTACAAAAAAAGAACTTAAAAAAAATAAATATAATATGAATACTGCCGCCTCAACCACCAACACAAAACCAGCAAAAAGGAGCTACTATTTTACAGAAATCCTTATGCTTAAGTCAATTATCGCATTGCTCATTCTAACGTTTTTCCTGCTCAATGAAATGCAAGCTTCCAATCATGAAATTAAGCAGATGAAAGACGACTATAACTATAAGGTATGCTCGATGGATATAGCTAGTGAATAAACCGTCTTCACCTTTTACACACACAACTCAATTTAGACACACACACAAATACACAAATACACAAACACTAGAGACTATAGCCCGCTACCAATGCGGGCTATTTTTATTTACAGACTATCTGTAGGTACGGAATTCATTTAAAGCGTTCGTTTTATTTAAAAATTCCACTATGTTTGCCCAACTAAAAACAAAGCATACATGAATCTACACTTGCCGGCATTTATAGGCTTACTACTTATATTATGCCTTGCTCTGGCACTTTTTTGTTTCTACCGCGCCTCCGGAAATAATTGGAAAATTCTTATTATGCCTCTTTTTATCGTCTTTATACAGGGCGTATTGGCATTCTCTGATTTCTATGTGCAATTTGAAGAACATCCAATGAGGTTTCCAATTTTACTGGCACCTTCCATGTTGTTAATAATATTAGTGATGCTCGTCCCTAATACCAGAAAAGTCATGGATAATTTTGACCCGGGTTGGCTCACATTTTTGCACATTGTAAGATTTCCTGTAGAATTGGTTTTGTATTGGTTGTTTATTTACAATCAAATTCCGGAAGTCATGACTTTCGAAGGAAGGAATTTTGATATTCTGTCAGGTTTATCAGCACCATTCATTGCTTATTGGGCTTATGTCAAACGCAATTTAGACAGAAAATGGATTATTCTGTGGAATGTAATTTGTCTGGTATTATTAATCAATATTGTCACCACTGCTATATTAAGTGCGCCAACACCCCTGCAGCAAATCGAATTTGATCATCCCAATAAAGGGGTATTCTATTTTCCTTTTATTTGGTTACCTTGTATGATTGTGCCTTTGGTTTTGCTCTCTCATATACTCTGTATTCGATTCCATTTGAGACCAAAATCCTGATTGTACTTCTGCGATAGATTATTTAATAGTGCGATTAACTATCAGCTGAGCAGCCCTCTTACTCGCGCCTGGCTCCCCAACTTTTATTCGCAATGCAGCATACGATTTCAACATGGCTTCCCTTTCAGGACCATCCAATATCTTTTTTAATTCTCTTGCTGTAGTTTCAGGGGTATAATCTACTTGAATCAACTCGTTTACCAGTTTTCGGTCCATGATTAAATTGACCAGAGAAATGAACTTAACTTTTATGACGAGTTTTCCAATTTCGTAACTCAAACGACTGAATTTATAGCATACCACCTGAGGGCAATTCAGCAAGGCAGTTTCTAAAGTTGCCGTACCACTGCAAACCAAGGCTGCATGGGCATTGTTTAACACATCATAAGTTTTACCTTTTATTAGTCGTATATTTTCATCTTTAATATACGATTGATAAATATCATCACTTATATGTGCGGCACCAGCCAATACAAAATCGTAATCTTTGAAAAGTTTTCTTGTGGCAATCATTGTAGGCAAAACATGCTTTAATTCACTCATTCTGCTGCCGGGTAAAAGGGCTATAAAAGGTTTACTCAAAGCATTATTAGCCTTAAATTCTGTATCGAACGGATACGATTCAATAGCGTCGCATAATGGATTCCCTATATAATCCGGTCGAACACCGAATGGTTTGTAAAATTCAGTTTCGAAAGGTAAGATGGAGTAAAGATAATCGACATTCTTTTTAATTTTATAGGCTCTTTTAGTATTCCATGCCCAAACTTTAGGTGAAATGTAATAATGCGTTGGAATTCCGTTTTCCTTAGCGAAAGCTGCCATTTTTAAATTGAATCCTGGATAATCAATCAGTATTAAGGCATCAGGCTTAAATTGAAGGATATCGGCTTTACATATTTTCAGGAATTTGAAAATTTTGCCAATGTTTAAAAGGACATCTGTTAATCCCATGAAAGCGGTTTCTCTATAGTGTTTTTCCATCGTTCCGCCTTGTTCCTTCATTAAATCACCGCCCCAGAAACGAAATTCAGCCTTTGGATCAAAATTCAAGATGTGTTTCATGAGATTGGATCCATGTAAGTCACCGCTGGCTTCTCCGGCAATCAGATAGTATTTCATTCGTTCGCAAATTAAACTTAAAATTTACTTAATCGGTTGCAAAAAATGACTTAATTTCGCGCAAATTTTATTAAGAAAAATGAAAGACGTATACGTAGTTTCAGCAGTCAGAACCGCAATGGGAAGTTTTATGGGTGCCTTATCTTCAGTACCTGCAACAAAATTAGGTGCAGCAGCCATTAAAGGTGCGATTGAAAAAATAAGTCTAAATCCTGAAGAAGTTCAGGAAGTGTACTTTGGAAGCGTTCTGCAAGCCGGACTGGGTCAGGCTCCTGCAAGACAAGCTGCTAAATATGCAGGACTGCCTAACACTGTTCAGTGTACGACTGTCAATAAAGTTTGTGCCAGTGGTATGAAATCTATTAGTCTGGCTGCTCAGCAAATTATGCTTGGTATGGCAGATGTGGTTGTGGCAGGTGGTATGGAAAATATGAGTATGGTACCTCATTATATGATGGGTAGTCGTACCGGCTATAAATATGGCAACTTCAATATGGTGGATGGTTTGTCTAATGATGGTTTAATGGATGCATACAACCAGCAAATGATGGGATGGTGTGCCGACCTTTGTGCCAAAGAATATGCTTTTTCACGTGAAGCTCAGGATGAGTTTGCAATTAGCTCTTATAAAAAAGCTGCTGCAGCGTGGGCTGAAGGAAAATTCAATGAGGAGATTGTTCCGGTTGAATTGGTGGACAGAAAAGGCAATGTTACTCAGTTTAACCATGATGAAGAATACAAGAATGTATTTTTTGACAAAATCCCTGCTTTAAAACCTGCTTTCAGCAAAGACGGTACAGTTACTGCAGCTAATGCCTCTACTATGAATGATGGTGCAGCAGCACTTATCTTAATGAGTAAAGAAAAAATGGATGCTCTTGGTTTAAAACCAATTGCAAAAATAAAAGGGTTTGCTGATGCTGAACATGAACCTGAATGGTTTACTACAGCACCTTCTAAAGCAATGCCAAAAGCAGCTCAGCACGCAGGTGTTAAAATGGAAGATATTGAGTACTTCGAATTTAATGAAGCTTTCTCTGTTGTAGGATTGGTTAACACTCAACTGATGAAACTTGATCCTAATAAAATCAATGTCAATGGCGGAGCAGTGGCTTTAGGTCACCCGCTTGGTGCCAGTGGCGCAAGAATCATTGTTACGCTTATCAATGTATTGAAACAAAACAATGCTAAAATTGGTGGTGCAGCCATTTGTAATGGTGGTGGTGGTGCCAGTGCTATGGTCATTGAATTAATGTAATTTTTTCTGACACAATATTTTGGTACAGTTTTGTATTAAGAATACATATGAGTGCTCTGAGATTGTGTATTAGCCTGTTTTTATTTTCTGCATTAAATGTTTATGCCAACGATTCAACGCGTTTGCTTAAACATTATTCAGACAGTCTGAGATATAGTAAATCACAGTCAGTTCGTTTTACTTACAACGACTCTTTCAAAAATTTACTTTTAACTTTAGCGGATGAGGACAATGGATTTGACTTGTCTTTGGATTCTGTTAAATCGACTATTTCTGTATTAAATTCAGAGGACGGCAAAATGAAAGTCATATCCTGGATTTGCCTGACGGATATGCAGGAGTACATTAATCATTGTCTCGTTATGTACAGAAGTAAACCCGGGAAGCCGCACAAATCCTATTGGCTAAGAGATAAAATAGAACCAAAATCGGATTCACTTTATGAAGATTTCACTTCTGATTTTTGGCCAGGAGCCTTGTATTACCAAATGTATCAGTTTAAAAAGAAAGGAAAAACTTACTATTGTGTACTGGGTTTCAATGGTAAAACCAGTTTTTCCAACAGGAAAATAATTGATGTGTTATGGGTGGATAAAGAAGAAGAATTGCATATCGGCGCTCCAGTGTTCTATTCTAACGAAAGAGATTATACGCCTCAATACAGAGTGTTCTTTGAATACGCGGATGAAGGCACTATGGTACTGAGATTTGAGCCCACCGAAAAATTAATCACCTTTTCTAATCTGGTTCCAAGTAACCCCGAAAAAATGGGGATGTACCAGTATTATATTCCCGATGGTCGCATAGATTATTACGAACTAAAGAAGAAAGGCAAGTGGATCAGACATGAAGGTTTATCTGAATTCAATTTTCCGGGTAACGAATAAATTTCTAAAATTGAATCCTATTGCTTAAAATTGTATAGCTATGTTAAAGACTTTTTTACCTCTTGTTTTAATAGTGATGTTGTTCTCTTCTGCAACAACCGATTATGGATTTAAAATAGCAAAAGTTAAATACAAAGGCGGAGGCGATTGGTATGCCAATAAAACTGCTTTGCCAAATCTTATTAACTTCTGCAATAGAAACATCAAAACATCTATCAATCCTTCTGATGCTGTTGTAGAAATTGGTTCTCCTGAAATTTTTAATTACCCCTGGCTGTATCTAACCGGTCATGGCAATGTAGTTTTTTCTGATGCTGAAGCCAACAATCTTAGAAAATATCTGGTAGCAGGTGGATTTCTTCATATTGACGATAACTATGGTTTAAAACCATTTATAGTGCCTCAAATGAAAAAGGTTTTCCCGGAACTGGAATTTATTGAATTGCCTTTTTCTCATGCTATATACCACCAGTCTTACAACTTCGACAAAGGTCTTCCAAAAATACACGAACACGAAGGTAAGGCGCCTCAGGGTTTCGGTTTGATATACGAAGGTCGTCTGGTTTGTTTTTTCTCTTACGAGTGTGACCTTGGAAATGGTTGGGAAGATCAGTCTGTATACAACGACCCTGAGGAGAAAAGGCAGGAGGCTTTAAAAATGGGCGCCAACATTATTCAGTTTGCATTCAATAAATAAACGTGTCCAACTTTTCCATATTTAAATTTAAAGTTTTACTACAAAAAATATTTGATAGGTTGAATAAGCCTGCATTGAATGTAGATGTGAGCTTAATTTATTTTGGCCATTCCTGTATTTATTTTAAAAGCGGTAGGTCTTCTAATAGTTTTCAAATTCAGATTGCATAAATTAGTCGTCATATATAATCCGTTTTCAGGGCGAAAAAAAGTAAAGGATTTGCCTAAACTTATAGAACGCCATATTGACCATTCGCTTTTTGATGTTTCGATTTGGCCTACTGAAAAAGCTGATGATGTGCTGTTGTTAACAGAGAAGGCTATCAAAGAAAAAGCAGACATAGTAATGGGTGCAGGTGGAGATGGTACTATCAATCAGATTGCATCCAGGCTGGTCAATACAGGTATAGCACTTGGCGTTATTCCACTTGGCTCCGGCAATGGTTTTGCCAGACATTTTAAAATGCCATTGGATACAGCAAAAGCCATCAGTGAGATTGGTAAATACAAGGTTAAGCCAATTGATACTGTGTGGTTCAACAGGCATTGTATGATCAATATTGGGGGAATAGGTTTTGATGCACACATTAGTTCAGCTTTTGCAAATAAAAAGAAAAGAGGGCTACAGGGTTATGTCAAAACCATTATTGGTCAGCTTAACTACAAAAGCCAGTTTTATCAGGTCTATAAAAATGGTAAAAGGGTATGGGAGGGCAATGCTTTTATGATTGCTATTGCCAATGCAACTCAATGGGGCAATAATGTTATGGTGCATCCGGGAGCATTGCCTGATGATGGCGAATTCAATGTAGTGGTGCTAAAAAAATTCACCTCAATTGATTTGCCGTTTATTGTCAGCAGTCTCATGAAAGGAAATCTTCATAAAAACAAACACAGCGAAGTGTTTGTAGGTTCCGATTTTGTAATCAGACGTGAAAATGAAGGTCCGGTGCATGTTGATGGTGAACCGATTTGGCTGGGTAAGGAAATAAATGTTAATATTGAACCATCAAGTTTGAAAATCCTTTGTTATGAGTAAAAAAGTGAAACGCGAATCAGATGGAATGGTCTACAGCACCGATTCAGATTTTGAATTTAACTCTGAATTTGAAGAATCTGAAACACTGGAACCCCGTTTACAAAAACTAATCATCAGATTGGAAACCAAACAAAGAGGCGGTAAAAAAGCTACTCTAATAAAAGGTTTTGTTGGAAAATTATCTGATATGGAAGCGCTTGCCAAACAGCTCAAAAACTTTTGTGGAACCGGTGGCAGCATTGTTGATGGCGAAATCCTGATTCAGGGCGACAATGTAAAAAAGGTAAAGGATTACCTGGTTTCTAAAGGTTATAAAACCAATAATATTTAGTCTTGACTGCATTTGTCAAAGGCATATTATCCAATTTTGTTTCTAAAACTTTAGTTGCAGTTATCGGGCTGCTGACTGTTATCCTGGTTTCCCGATATCTTGGACCGGAAGGTCGCGGAGAAATTGGTCTTTTTATGTCTTCTGTTGCGCTCTTACAATTGTTTTGTGATTTCGGAAACAGCACTGCTATTATAAATTTGTCTTATAAATATGCACAAAGAAGACTTTGGAACAGCAGTTTGCTATGGATTACCGGAGTTTGTCTCTTGTCTTTACCAATATTGGTATTTACTCAATTACCTTATAAATATTTCATTGCTCCTGCGGCTTTATTACTATCCGTTGTAAATCTCCATCATCTTTTATTGATGGGCAAACAGGAAGTACATAAAAGAAACATATCTCTTCTGGTTGTTCCAGTTTTATTACTGATTGGGTTTTTTCTTAGTGGTCTGCTGGGTGATTATCATTCTCGTAATTATATCCTTGCGTTTTTTTTAGCGCTCTTAATTAGTGTAATGGTGTCTTACAGGATGGTTCAATCTCATTTAAAATTTGGAGACAGTACTTTTGTATTTGAACCGGAGATACTTAGAAGTGGCGTATGGATTCAGAGTGCACAGGCCATTCAGTTTTTAAACTACAGACTCAACTTTTTTCTGGTCGCATTTTTTATAAGTGAAGCTGCTTTGGGCGTCTACAACAATGCTGTTATTTTGTGTGAGTCTATCTGGATTTTAGGTCATAGTATGGCGCAAATGCAGCACATGAAAATTCTCAACACAGTAGGAGAGAGCCAACATTTTAAAATTACTGAAAAAATAATGACAATCAATTTCTTCGGTACATTGCTGGCCATGCTGTTGATGATGTTGTTGCCAACTGATTTCTGGTCATTTTTATTCGGTAATGGATTTGAAGAGGTAAGACCATTGTTTTTAAATCTTGCTTCGGGGGTATTAGCATTTAGTGTTACAAATATTATCAGTCATGGTTTACATGCTGCCAATAAATTTAAAACCATTTTAGTTTGTAATTTAATTGGTCTGATTTGTGGAGGAATATCTGCTTTAGTTTTAATTCCGGAAAATGGCATTCAGGGTGCTGCCAATGCCTGGAGTATTGGATTATCTTGCTCAATGACAGCTTTTATTTTTGTCTATTATTGGCAAAATATCGGTCATTACAATGTGAGATGGCATATTTATATAGCAGCTTTTTCATTGGTCGCAGCGTTTTGCTCATTGTTTTTGTCTAAATTGGTGATGCATCTTCCTGTATATGATTGGGCAAACGAAACCTTTGCTCTTGAACTCTGTTTATTTTTAGTGGTATTTTTCAGTACCTATTTTATTATTAACCTGCTTACATCAGGAAGACAGAAATTGCATTCCTCTAATTTCCAATCATAAGCCAGTAAAGGTAAAAGAAATATGGTATTGCGTTTACATTTCCCTAAGTTTGCATTTATGTTTTTGCGTTTTTTGCTGCTGTTTTTATTTGTTTCAATTATTTTTAATTCGAATGCCCAAACGGGCGGATTGAAAGGTTTTATTAAAGATGCCGTATCTGGTGTTGAGCTGGATAATGTTCTGATTACCGTTAAAGGAACCGATAAGAGTTCAAATTCTAATGCGGAAGGTTATTATATAGTCAATGGACTTGAGCCTCAGAAATACACCTTTATTGTTTCTCTCGCCGGTTACGAAACAGATACCTTTAAATTTACCATATTAAGTGGAACCATTTCTGTTCATAATATCTTTTTAAATCCCAATGTCAATAGTTTTGATGAGGCCCGAAAAACAGTCATTCGCAAACATAAAAAGGAAGATATAGAGATAGGGAATACAAAAATTAAACCTGCACATTTATTCAAAATTCCGACTGTTGGTGGCACTCCCGATTTAGTTCAATACCTGCAGATTTTGCCTGGCGTTGTTTTTAGTGGTGACCAGGGTGGTCAATTGTACATAAGAGGTGGAAGTCCGGTAATGAATAAGATTTTGTTGGATGGGATGACCATTTACAATCCGTTTCATTCTATTGGATTATTCTCCATATTTGATGCCGACCTTATGAAATCAGCAGATGTATATTCTGCTGCATTTGGAGCTGAACACGGTGGAAGGGTGTCTGCAATTGTTGATGTTAAAACCAGAGACGGGAACAGAAATAAGCTCAGTGGTAATTTTAGTTTAAGTCCATTTCTCGGTAAACTCTCACTTGAAGGTCCATTAAAGAAATTTATACCGGGCAGAGGTAGTTCAAGTTTTATACTTTCAATTAAAAATTCATTTCTTGACAGAAGCTCCAAAGTGTTTTATCAGTATGCTGATCCGGATAAACTGCCATATAATTTCAACGATATATATGGTAAAATTACTTTTAACTCTCCAAATGGAAGTAGTATTCGATTGTTTGGTTTTAATTTCAGAGACAATGTTAACTTCCCTGGCTCCACAAAATATAGTTGGAATCAGACTGGTGCAAGTGCCCGTTTCACACTCATTCCGGAAGGAAAGCAATCTAAAATTGATGCCTTCATCGCTTATTCAGATTACGATATTCAACAAAAAGAAATTGATTTAAAACCAAGACAAAGTTCTATCTCAGGTTTAAATATGGGGGTAAGTGCTCTCGGCTATAATAATAAAGACGAAATTAAATACGGTTTTGAAATCAATGCTTTCAGTACCTATTTCAATATCTATAATTCCAATAACCGCTATATTTCCCAGGAACAGTTTACCACTGAAATTTGTGGATTTGCCTTATATAAATGGGTGAGGAATAAATTTGCTCTGGAGGCAGGAACAAGATTGCAGTATTACGCTTCCCTGGGAAATACTTCTCTTGAACCCCGCATCAATGGTAAATACCTTATCAATAAAAAACTAACACTTAAAGGCGGTATTGGTAAATACTCTCAAAATTTACTTTCAGCTTTTAGCGATAGAGATGTAGTCAACTTGTTTTACGGATTTTTAAGTGGTCCTGATAATTTACCTAAAAAATTTGATGGTAAAGAAGTTAAAAGCAGATTGCAACTTGCACGACAGGCTGTATTGGGTTTCGATTACGATATCAATAAATATATGGATTTTGGTATTGAAGGTTTTTTCAAATCCTTCGACCAGATTACCAATATCAACAGAGATAAATTGTTTGATGATGATGGTGACTATTCTGTATTCTCAGAAAGATTGAAAAAAGATTTTCTTATAGAAAAGGGTAATGCATACGGTGGTGATTTTAAATTTAAATATGATGATGGAAAGAAATTATTTATCTGGGCTGTTTATTCTTTGACTTATGTCACCAGAACGGATGGTATAGTTTCATATAATCCTCACTGGGACAGAAGACACAATGCCAATTTTGTCATTGATTATGTCCTTGATAAGAAAAATAAATTATCTGCAAACCTGCGCTGGAATTTTGGTTCAGGATTTCCTTTTACCCAAACCACAGGATTCTACGAGAAATTTGATTTCCAAAGTGGACCAAGTTTCAATTATATGCAGTCCAATGGTCAGCTGGGTATTCTCTACGGTGAATTAAATGGCGGTCGATTGCCTGCCTATCACAGATTAGATGCATCTGTGAGATACAACATTAGAAATACCAAAGAGTTCAAAAGTCATGTCGTTTTATCGGTTACCAATATCTACAACAGACAAAACATATTCTATTTTGACCGAGTGAATTTTACCCGCGTTAATCAGCTGCCAATCATGCCTGCTTTAAGTTATAGCGCATCATTCTGATAATCTAAAATTTGCAAACAGGCTGAATCTGGCCTTTATTCTCGTTTCTTTGTTTTTATATTAAACTTTAAATAGTTATATTTGAATTATTGTGTTGGTGATAAATCAATCCAAGCATTAAAACTATGTTATGAAGTATTCAAGGACAAAGTATTGTTGCCTTGCTTTCTTAATGTTTGTGTGCAGTCATGTCGTGCATGCTCAAAATAACTATGGGTTTGAGAATGCTGACTTAGGTGCCTGGACTGCCAGGTTGAATGGGGCAGTAGTTAGCCCAAATTTAGGTGTCAATTATTCGGGCTTTTATATAACTGGCGATACAGATAAAATCCATGCAGATGTTAATGAACCAGCTGTTTGCCCTAGTGGAGGCTTGTATTCTCTCAGATTAGGTACTTTTTTAAGAAATAGCTATACACACAATTTATACAGTATAGAACGAGAGTTATATATAGACAGCGATACTTTTCAATTGCCATACTGGTATGCTATGTACTATGAAATTCATGATGCTTATTATAGTATCAGTGTTTACGATAGCTCTGATGTTTATTATCAGAATTCAAGTACTCTCGATTTTAGCTTTCAGGGTTATAGTTTTTTTGTCAAAGGAAATTTATATAACCGGTTTATTAAATGGAAACCTGCAGTCATAAAATTGCTGAATCTGAAAGGTAAAACAGTTACACTTAAATTCGAAGTCAAGGGTTGTTCTGAAGGGGGACATACTGCACTCATGTGGATTGATTTTGAATGTCAGAATCTGAATACGCACCCAAATGTGTATCAATGCAACGATGATATCAATGTATTGTTGAATAATCGCTATAGCTTTAATGTTTATGATTACAAATCAAAACTTTTAACTCAGGGTGATACAGATAGATTTTATGTTAAATTGAATGAAAGACAGAACTTAAAACTAATCTATAGAGATGATAAAAGCTGCGCAACTGAATATACTATCCCGGTAAGTGAAGATGACAGATTTGTTGATTATCAGGTGCAGTCAAAATACTGTTTATACGAAACCATTTTTTTCAAAAACTTTAGTGTCGGATTCAATAAGTATGAATGGGATTTTGATGATGGAGCCTCGGTTGTCAGTAACAATACGCCAGGTATTTACCACAAATTTAATCAACCGGGTACCTACAATGTAAAACTCCTCTCAAAAGATTCATTTTGTATTGATTCAATAATTCAGAACTTAAATATTGTCAATCATAAACATGGTGTCAGTTTTAAGGAAACTCAGGTATGTATTGGAGATACTTTAACAATAGTCCCGGCACATCTTACTAAAAATAGTTCGTACACATGGCGTGTTGATACTGTCTTACACATCGAAAAAGAACTGGTGCTAATACCTGAATCTGAAAGAATTTATTCAATTGGTTTATTTTCGATCGATTCCAATTCATGTAAAGATACCTTTTACGGAACAATTTCCTCTTATTTAAAACCGGACCCGTTTTTTTCTGTACTTGTCACTGGTAAAAATGAATACCAATTTTTTCCAGTTAATTTTAATTTGACATACCGGTATCAATGGTTTTATGAAACAGATAGTCTTTGGGCCAAACAACTTCAAAGAATCATTTTAGATACCTCTGCTTATCAGGTGCGACTTAGGGTGTATAACGATAAAGGTTGTTACAGCGATTCTGTTTTAGTGATTTATAACAACGAAGTTTTTCTGTTTGTGCCTAATGCTTTCAATCCAAAAACTTCCGAATTTAAACCTTACACCAATCACATCATCAGCTATACTTTAGAAATATACAACAGATGGGGTGAATTGCTTTTCAGAACGGATGATCCGGATATTGGCTGGGATGGCACTTATAAGGATGAATTGGTGCAGCAAGATGTATATGTCTACAGAATTTTTGCTAAAGACATTCACAATAAACTGCATAACGAATCTGGTTCTTTGACAGTTTTACGATAAGTTATAACTATAGTGATTTTGCAGCATCTACCTCTGCACATACTTTTTTCAACCAGTCCAGATATTCATCCAACCCATTCAAGCGGGTAAAGGCATCAACTTCTAAGGCTTGTCCGTTTACATTAAAATCGCCTGAATAAACGATGAACTGTTCTTTATCAAAGGAGGTTATAATCAGTCTGACATCATAACCAGCCGGAATGTTTTTAAATATTAATACCCTGCTATCAGTGTTCATTAATCTGGCTATGGAATTTGTCTCAGGTATGTACAAGTAGGCTTTAACTTTTAATGCTTCCGGAAGCACTACCTTAACATCTGTTTTTTCAACCCGATTCAGTTTTCTCCATTTGACTTCCAGTCTTGGCACACAATCCACGTTGATCCATCCTGTTGTAATTGGAAACAACATTGGCATGGATAAATAATTGAAATCACTTGGTGGTACGTAGGATTTGACACTGTCTATAGCACCTTTAGTTATAGCATAGGCGTATTTGTCTTTCGAATAACAAGTGAAAGTAAATTCTGTCATTCGGCTGTTAATGTTAAACATTTCCATTTTTGCCAGCTCCGGGGCCAATTGCTCATTAAAGGTCAGGCACGCTGATAGGTAGGCATCTGTTTCTCCATTGCAGGAGCGTCGACCAATGATTTGTCTGTTATCCGATGTAAAATGCGCTAACCATGAACTATCCAACAGTTGAAGCATATCACTTTTCTTGAAGCGGTAATTCTTGTAAAAAAACGGGTCTGTTACTTTTTCATATTTACCACCTGTTACTACTACTATCGGCGCCGGAGTTTTCCCTACCGGATCCAGTTTCCAGTTGATACCGTTTTTGATATCTGCATTTCCGTAATACAATTGCATACGTTCAGGAATTTCTCTGTTTAACCCTACTCCATAATCATAGCCCTGTCTGATTTGCAAGGTGTCTTTGCCTTGCGTTAATTCAATTCTGAACATACCTGCAGTTTCCAATAAGTTACCATTCGAAAAGGTGCTCAAATCTTCTCTTACATATTGATTCAATCCAAAGCAATTTTTAACATCCACCTGAACCAATCCCTGAACAACCTGATTTTGCTTGTTGATTATGCCCTGACCTTCAAAATACAATCTTAAACCGTCCTCTGTCATAATCATAGTGTCTCTGTTGGCCAAAATTTCGAAGTGTTGTACCGGCACTTGTTGCAAAAGTCTCAGTTTTTCCGGCTCACCACTTAATACCTCCACTTTTGTTGTTGCTGTGGAAATTTGTTTTGAATTGTTAAGGGGAACTTCGTGTTGAGAATTAACAGATGGAATCCGGTGAATGCTATCTTCATCTAAAGGAATAGCCTGACTATTATCCATTGAAGCATCAAAATCAGAGGAGTTAACTTGAGAAGCTGAGTCATTATGTTCATTCACGGCCAATGTATTACTGACTGAATCGGTTATGACAACTGACTCCGGATTGTTTTGCCTGGATTGTTTAAGGTTTTCAAAACCAACAATACCTAAAATAATAAGCAAACTAGCCGCTGCGGCAATCCACAGTTGTTTGAATGGCATCTTAAATGAAGGTTTTGGATCAGTTGCGGCTTTTAAAACCTCATCCGGATCAAATCGATTCTTTTCATTTCTGGCTTTGTCAAAGAGTTCGTCTAAAAAATTTTGTTCTTTCATGTTTTACTGGTTGAAATGTTTTCTTCTTTAAGAATCAATCGAAGTTTTTCCTTTCCTCTACTGAGATGAGTTTTTACTGTATTGACGGGCATTTCCAACATGTCGGCGATTTCCTGCAGTTTAAAACCTGTCAGTTCAAATAAAGTAATGATCTCTCTCTGCTTATCATCCAGCATTGCCAGTGCTTTGTATAATCTGTCTATTTCAGCTTTATCTCCGGGCATTTCAGCCGGAATATGTTCTGCAATAGCTAGATTCTCAAAGTACTTTCTGTCTCGAATATGCTTTTTGAACAGATTCCGACAAATGCCAAATACATAAGCTTTAAAACTGTTAACATCTTTGATTCTCTCAAAATTCTGGTAAGCTTTGGATATGGTTTCCGATAGCAGGTCTTTAGCTAAATCATCATCCGGGAACATGGCTCTGCAATACCGCTCCAGTTCTTTGTAATGCTGTAAATACAATCCTTTAAAAACGCTATCTTTTGTTTCTTTATCCAATCAGCTTGTCTATAAGTTCCATGAAAGCTTAAAAAGTTTCAAATAAGCTTAAAAATTTTACATTTTTTTATCTGAAGAGGAATGTTGTCCTCTTTGCCTATAATTTTGTACTTTTGCGGCGTACATTCTTAATCCATGCAAGATACTGTATACCAACCTAAGCACAAAGTCAGAATAGTAACTGCCGCTTCTCTTTTCGATGGTCACGATGCTGCCATCAATGTTATGAGACGTATCATCCAGTCCACAGGCTGCGAAGTCATTCACCTTGGTCACGACCGCAGTGCCGAAGAAGTAGTGGATACCGCTATTCAGGAAGATGCCAATGCCATTGCTATGACAAGCTATCAGGGCGGGCATAATGAGTACTTTAAATATATGTACGATTTATTGCAGCAAAAAGGTGCCGGTCATATTAAAATATTTGGTGGTGGTGGAGGTACTATTCTTCCCGAAGAAATCAGTGACCTCGAAGCTTATGGTATTACGAAACTCTATCACCCAGACGATGGCCGTGCTCTTGGATTGCAAGGTATGATCAATGATCTGGTTCAAAAAGCCGATTTTGCTACTGGTCAGAACATCGATTTCAAACTGGAAGAAATATTGGCCAAAAATCCTACTTATATTGCCAAAACCATTTCCTGTGCTGAAAATAATCCGGAGGAATTTGCCAAATACCGCAATACCATAAACGACCATATCGCAGCATCTAATAAAAATGTTCCTGTATTAGGTATTACTGGTACCGGTGGCGCTGGTAAAAGTAGTCTTGTTGACGAGTTTGTCAGAAGATTCCTGTTTGATATGAAAGATAAAACCATCGCTATCATATCCGTTGACCCTAGCAAAAGAAAAACAGGTGGCGCTTTATTGGGCGACAGAATTCGTATGAACAGCATCAGAAATAACAGAGTTTACATGCGTTCGCTCGCTACAAGACAAAGTAATCTGGCTTTGAGTAAACATGTGGATGATGCCATTTTAATTCTCAAAGCTGCAGGATTTGATTTGATTATTCTGGAAACCAGCGGTATTGGTCAAAGTGATACTGAAATAACAGAACACAGCAATGTGGCTATGTATGTAATGACTCCTGAATATGGCGCTGCAACTCAGCTGGAAAAAATTGACATGCTCGATTTTGCTGATATCATTGCTGTCAATAAATTCGATAAAAAAGGAGCTGCAGATGCATTGAGAGATGTTAAGAAGCAGTACCAACGCAATCATAAACGTTTTGATGTTGATCCTGATCAAATGCCGGTTTATGGAACGATTGCTTCTCAGTTCAACGATCCGGGAATGAATACCCTTTACCGCAATCTGCTCGACTTAATTGATAGTAAAACAGGGGCAGGATTCAATTCACATTACCAGGCTTCTGATGAAATGAGTGAGAAAGTCTTTATCATACCGCCTTCACGCAACAGATACTTAAGTGAAATTAGCGAAACTGTTCGCAAATACAATGCATGGAGTGATGAACAAGCTGAAATTGCTCAAAAATTGTATCAGTTGAATGGCACTAAAGAAATACTGACTAAGTAAGGTTCAATACTTTATTAAAATAGTCTTAAAACAAAAAAGCACTTAATCAATATTAAGTGCTTTTTTATTTTATTCATTCTGTTGAACAAAATGTATGGCTGAAATTATTCGCCGTATTTAATCAAATACATCTTTTTAATATTACCTTTTTTGTCTTTGCCAAGGAAGAAACTGGTGTATACGCCATTCTCCTCATCTGTATTGATATAACTATCACTTAAAACAGGACAAACTTTAAGCGTTTTTCTGTCGGATACGGTGAACTTCTGACTGAATTCATTATTGACATAATCGTAATAACAGGCTACTAATAAATTGCTTTTTTTACCTGGTTTTGTCATCTTGCAAGTCATGTCAGTCGCTTTGTTATTGATGTTTTCAGGGTTATCGTAGAAATAAAAGATGATTTTATTTTTAAGTTTGAATGCAGCGTGATAGTCAGGTGCGCTTTTTGAAGTGGCAGTGTTTGTGCCAATTTGATTGATATCCATTTCGCCTGTCTCACTTACTCTTAAAACGTAAATATGGTCAACAAAGTTTTTAAATGTCACCTGATGGGTGCTAATAAACATTTCCTCTTCAGATTTTTTAATATGAAAGGCTTTCTTTGGCATGTGCAGTTTAGTTAAAATAAAACCAACATATCTGTTTAAAACAACAGGACCTTCATTGTTGACCCTGGTCAATTCCTGAGTCTGTACATCTTTTACAAAATCGAGACTCTTATTTAAAACACAGGAGAAGATACCATACATTGGATTTGCTGAGGTGGTTTTTTCCATGTATTTACCAAATATAAGTATATTGGTGTTTTTTAGAATTCTGTATTCCGCTTCAACAATTAACTTATCAGAGCCTAAATCAACTTCTATTTCTTTACCTAATTTACCTTCATTATTGGTATGAACGGTTAAATTGGTGTAATACTTATCAAAATGAGCCATTTCCTTCTCATTCTTCATATAACTCACAGCGTAATGCTCAAATTTAGTAGTGTCAAAAAGACCCGTATTCAGAAATGATAAATCTGCATCCAAACCGAAATTGATGTTTAAATTTTTGAAAAGGACTTTAAAAGCATCCAGGAAATTATATGTAGAACCTTCAGTTGAGTGGTACTTAGGTAATTTTTTGTTTGATTTTTCGTTTAAATCAAAGCCATAAGCCTGAATGACCGAATCTTTTTGATAGATATAAACAATCTCATCATCAAAATTGTATTTATAGTCTATTTCAAATGAGTCAGTTTTATTCACCTTTTGAAATACTTTCTTTACTTTATTACCCATTTCATCGTATAAGTATAAATAAATCTTTGTTCTGAACCTTACAGTACTGGTTGTACTGGTATTTGAGGTTGTTGTACTTGACTTTGTTGAGCTTGTGGTAGATGATTTAGCTACGCTCTTCACCTTATCTTCTGTGTAAGTAGCTATACCAAAAATTTTACCATTTGTTTCAAATAATGAAATCATAGCCTCATCATCTGAATCCGGTTTTATTGTAAATTCTTCAATTTTACTTGGGGAGTTTTTATTTACCCTGATAAATTCATTGTTGTAGTTTTTGAAGTAGTAATAATTGCCGATGGTAAACGTATAATAAACGTATTTGTACTTTAATTCGAAACTTTGGATGTCAAAATTTTGAGCCTCTGTGTTGCGACCAAATGAAACGCAGAGCAATAGGAAAAGTAATTTGAAATGCTTCATAATCTTATGGATAAACTTCAAATAAATAGAAAAATAGGCAAACTGCCAAATTTAGAGCACACCTTTTACTCCAACTCAAATCGGAACTTTCATTATCTTTGCCCCAATGTCCTACTTTAACAATATTCTGGAAACTATTGGCAATACGCCATTGGTTAAACTTAATAAAATTGTGGCGGATTTGCCATGTACTGTTTTGGCAAAGATTGAAACAACCAATCCTGGCAATAGCATTAAGGATAGAATGGCGCTCAAAATGATTGAAGATGCCGAAAAATCCGGTCAGCTTAAACCAGGTGGAACCATTATTGAAGGAACCAGCGGTAATACCGGTATGGGGCTGGCAATTGCTGCCGTTATTAAAGGCTATAAATGTATCTTCACTACTACTGATAAACAAAGTCGTGAAAAGGTAGATGCACTCAAAGCATTTGGAGCCGAAGTCATAGTTTGTCCTACAGATGTTGAACCCGAAGACCCTCGTTCATATTATTCTGTTTCATCTCGCCTGGTGGACGAAGTACCCAACAGTTGGAAACCCAATCAATATGACAATCCTAGTAACTCTTTGGCACATTATGAATCAACAGGACCTGAAATCTGGGAACAAACTGAAGGTAAAATCACCCATCTGGTAGTAGGTGTTGGAACCGGCGGTACTATATGTGGTACAGGAAAATACTTGAAAGAAAAAAATCCCAATATTAAAATATTTGGCATCGATACTTACGGTTCAGTTTTTAAAAAATACAAGGAAACAGGTGTTTTTGATAAAGAGGAAATTTACCCTTACATCACTGAAGGAATAGGAGAGGACTTCCTTCCGGCCAATGTCGATTTTAGTATCATAGATCATTTTGAAAAAGTTACAGATAAAAATGCTGCTATTTACACCCGACTCATACCGAGAATGGAAGGCATATTTGTAGGGAACAGTGCCGGAGCTGCTATTGGCGGTCTCCTGCAAATGAAAAATAAATTCAAAAAAGACGATGTTGTTGTGGTGATTTTTCACGATCATGGTACAAGATATCTGGGTAAAATGTTCAATGAAGACTGGATGAGAGAAAGAGGTTTCATTGAATCTAAAAAAGCAGCTACAGCTATCGACCTGATTCAAAATCATAAGAACCAAAAACTGGTCACAGTCAAATCCAGTCAGTCAGTAAACGACGCCTATCAAATGATGAAAAAGTTTGATATTTCTCAAATTCCGGTAGTGAATGATGCCGGTGAATTTGTGGGTTCTCTGAATGACTCGTATTTGTTTGAAACTCTTGTTGATCAACCAGATTTGAAATCTGCCAATATTGACAAGGTGATGCAAAAACCTTTTCCAATGGTTAAACCGGATACTGAAATTCAACAAGTTTCTAAATTAATCAATAAAAACAATCAGGCAGTTTTAATGACCGACCTGGGAGGCAATGTTCACATCATTACAAAATACGATGTGATTGATGCTGTGAATGGTTAATCTATCGTATATTTTAATTGGATAATTGATTTATTTATCCAGTAAGTTTTTCCCCTGCTTTTTGCTTGTTTTTACATCATACAGTCCTCATTAATTTCTATTATATTCGCGACAAATTTTTTAGAAATGAACAAAGGACCTGTATCTCAATACATCGAGCATCACTACAGACATTTTAATGCAGCTGCACTTATGGACGCTGCCAAAGGATATGAAACCCACTTAATCGAAGGTGGTAAAATGATGATTACTCTTGCAGGTGCTATGAGTACTGCTGAATTAGGTTTGTCACTTGCTGAAATGATTCGTCAGGATAAGGTAGATATCATCAGCTGTACCGGTGCCAATCTCGAAGAGGATATCATGAATCTTGTTGCTCACAGTCACTATAAAAGAGTTCCAAACTACCGCGACCTCAGTCCTCAGGAGGAATGGGATTTGCTCGAAAATCATTACAACAGAGTAACTGATACCTGCATTCCTGAAGAAGAAGCATTCAGACGTTTGCAAAAACACATTCACAAAGTTTGGAAAGATGCGGATGATAAAGGTGAAAGGTTCTTTCCGCATGAATTCATGTATAAAATGTTGCTGAGTGGCGACCTTGAACAATACTATGAGATTGATCCGAAAAACAGCTGGATGCTGGCCGCTGCCGAAAAGAATATCCCTATCGTTGTTCCAGGCTGGGAAGACAGTACAATGGGTAATATATTTGCCAGTTATGTCATCAAAGGCGAACTTAAAGCTTCAACTATGAAAAGTGGTATCGAATACATGGTATGGCTGGCCGATTGGTACAGAAACAACAGTGCCGGTAAAGGTGTAGGTTTCTTCCAGATTGGTGGTGGTATAGCAGGTGATTTCCCAATTTGTGTTGTACCAATGATGTATCAGGACTTAGAATGGCATGATGTGCCTTTCTGGAGTTATTTCTGCCAGATTTCTGATTCTACAACCAGCTATGGCTCTTATTCAGGTGCTGTTCCTAACGAAAAAATAACCTGGGGAAAACTGGATATTCATACACCTAAATTTATCGTTGAAAGTGATGCAACTATTGTAGCTCCTTTAATCTTCGCCTGGATTTTAGGCTGGTAATTCAACTGAACGTTTATCATAACCCCCGCAACTATAATGAGTTTTCTCAAAACACTGAATGTAACTGCTAAAGGCCTCGTGTTACTCGCACGACCAGGTACCTGGCTTGGATTTTTAAGTCATCCTACCTTGTTTTTTCACAATATTCTTGGTCTGACCAAATTCATTGCCAAAAACAATGATAAGTCAATGTTTAATGACTTCTTTACCTGGACCAGAGACCATAAACGCAGGTACAATTTATACGCGGATGTGATGTCCAAACATGGGTTGAAGGAAGGGGAATTTGATTATCTCGAATTTGGTGTATGCAGAGGTGAATCTATGCAGTGGTGGATTCAAAATAACCAAAATCCATCCACCCGATTCTACGGTTTTGATACATTCGAAGGTTTGCCTGAAGATTGGGGCCTGGCATTTAAAAAAGGTGCCATGAGTGCCGATATGCCTAACTTCGAAGACAATAGAGTACACTTTATTAAAGGGTTGTTTCAGGATACTTTACCGGGTTTTTTAAAATCTCATCCCATGGATAAAGGCAGAAAAAAAGTCGTGCATCTGGATGCCGATTTATTCTCATCTACTCTTTATGCTCTCTCAACACTTAACGAATTTATAAAACCCGGTGACCTTGTTTTCTTTGACGAATTTAATGTGCCTAATCACGAGTATTACGCATTGAGCATTTATCAAAAGACATTTTACAGAGAATTTAAATTGATTGGTGCTGTTAATAATTACTATCAAACAGCATTTGTTGTTGTGAAATAATTTTATCAGAGTTTAACTGCTCATCACGCTTCCGCAATTAATATCTACAACCTGTCCGGTAATGGCACTTTGTGTCAGCAGATAATGTACTAAATCGGCTATTTCATTTGGCTCAGCCATTCTGCCCAATGGTACACTTTGCATTGCCAGTTTTTTAAATTCGTCATAACTGATGCCCATACTTTTGGCAATGCCTTCCATGCCTTCTCTTGCCATATTGGTATTGACCCATCCGGGACTGATGGCATTGACTAAAATATTGTGTTCTGCAAGTTCCATAGCCCATGAACGCATCAAACCAAGTAGTCCTGCCTTTGAGGCACAGTAGGCAGTGTAATTTTTAACACCCAGTCGAGCCAATACTGATGATGTAACCAAAATATGTTTTTGTTCGCCTCTGCTGTTTTTGAGTTGTTCGAGAAATGAGCTGACAAAATGATAAGTTCCACTGAGATTGGTATCAATAATTTCGTCCCAGCGATCATTTTCTCCGTAATAATTTTCACCACCAACACCGGCATTAGCAATTATACCATCCAGGTGAGTGCCATTTAAGATTTCAGAAACCTCTTCACAGTTTTTCTTTATACGAATATCGGTAGAAACGATTAGATGGTTGCCTTTAGGAAGCAATTTCATAGTCTCTTCAAGTTTCTCCATATTGCGACCGGCAAGAATAATACCGGCACCTTCACTTGCCAGTTTAAGTGCAATAGCGCGGCCTATACCACTGCCAGCACCGCTGATAATGTAGCGTCTGTCTTTCATTGTTTCGGCTTGCAATATAGAGAAAAAGTGGAAAAGTGAAAGAGAAGTTGTTAAGTCGTTAAGTTGTTAAGTTATTAAGTTGTTAAGTCGTTAAGTCGTAGAGCTTGTCGATATTCTTAAAGATTCTCATAATTCATGACTCGAAACATTATTGTCACTTCCATAGGCGTCATCGTTACCTGTCAGCCTCAAGCAGATCGCGATGCATAAGTCTAAGAGAAAGCTGAATAGCTGAAATGCTAAATAGCTGAATTGTTTTGCGGTGGAATTGACAGCTATGAGGTATTTGAATGTTGAGGACTTTTTTAACGCAGATTACTCAGAACTTTATATTGTGTTTAATTTATTTTTTAGGATTTTTCCGGTATATCTGCTTTGCAGAATACCGGCAGATGGCGCAGAAAGTTATGAGGAAAGCAACAGTTTTTCTTCCAAAAATGTTGAGGACTTTTTTGACACAGATTGCACAGAACATTTTTATCCAATATCCATTTGTGCTATCACAAAATTATTAGAAGCAAATAATGTATCATCTGCGAATCTTTCAGCGCCATCCTTCCGCATATGGCGGACAGTTCCAAAAATCATTTCTATATTTGTATTTAAAATTTAAATATTCTATAAATAACATTCTGCGATTTCTGCGTTAAAAAACGGAACTGTTAAGACTTATGAATTGTCTATATCGTTGCGCTGCTTAAATGCTGAATTGTTTGGCGGTTGAGTTGACAGCAATGTGGTAATTGAATGTTGAGGACTTTTTTTGACGCAGATTGCACAGAAATTTTTCGATTTATTACAGCTTATTAATATTTTTAACTTCGATTTCCACCTTATAATCTTACGAATTTTTAAGGTATATGGAGTGTATAAGATGATTTATAAATACCTGGGAACTCGTTTTGAACGATTCATTTTTTAATTCTGTTATTAATCGAATTGACAATTCTAAAAATATCTCTCTTATCGAGGATATAGTTTGTGTTGAAATTTATTAATATTCCCAATTGTATACCTGATAATTTAAGGTAGTTTAATAATTGACTTTTGTGAATTTCATTAATACTTTCAACAGATTTTGATTCAATAATTACTGCTTTATTAATGACCATATCTACAGCAAATGTCTTTTGTAGATATATATCTTTATAAAAAACAGGAAAGACTACTTGTCTTTCAACGTTTAAATTCATTTTTAATAACTCGTAATTGAGTGCTTCTTCATATATTGATTCATTCAATCCCGGGCCTAAGTTTTTATTAACCTCAAAAATGGCTTTTCTTATCAAGAAACTTAATTTATTCTCTAATATCATCTCAGCAAAATTAAGTGGGGCGTTTAAATTTATGCTTAAATTAAACATTTATAAACGTTTGTTTTTTTAAGACGAACTATTTGCGCAGTTCCTGACTTTTAAAGATTATCCCAAAATCATCTGCGAATCTTTCAACGACTTCCTTCCGCCTATGGCGGACAGTTCCAAAATCACTTCTACATTTGTATATAAAATTTAAATATTCTATAAATAATATTCTGCGATATCTGTGTTTAAAAACGAAACTGTTAACACTTATGGGATGGCAGAATTGCTAAGCTGCTGATATGCTGATATGCTGAAATGCTGAATTGTGTCGCGGTGGATGTGATAATGGAGTTGTAAGTGAATGTTGAGGACTTTTTTGACGCAGATTTCACAGATCTTTATTGTCCCTAAGCCATTTGCGCTATCCCCCCAATTCATTAGAGAAACACCTATATCATCCGCGAATCTTTCTGCGACATCCTTCCGCCTATGGCGGATAGTTCGAAAAAAGGAAAGATATTAAAAACATTATGTCAATATTTTAATTAACAGATAATAAAAAATCTGCGATATCTGCGTTAAAAAAGGGAAATCAAAAAAATAATGAATATTAAGAATGCATACTGATTTTATTTCTCACACACTCTTTAACCTATAGCTCCTCCACACCAACACATACGATATCAATATCAACAATGCTCCTAACATCATCGGGGCTCCGGGTAATTCGATTATCGCTTTCTTGCCCGAAAATACAGCAAATATGGAATTCATAATCAATGGTCCAAATACCGATGAGATACTCATCAATGCTGTCATGCCTCCACTGAGCTCTCCTTGTGCATTGGCTGGTACTGCCTTAGACATTTCTCCTTGCAAGGCCGGACCTGCAATGCCTCCTAAACAATAAACTATCGTCACTGCAAACATCATCCATGTTTTATCCGCTAATGCAAACAACAACATGCCTAGTGCATATAATAAAAATCCATATTCAATAGATTTTCTGTTGCCTAACTTTGGAACAATTACCCGTATTAATCCGCCTTGTACAATAGCAATCATTAATCCAACCATAGTCAATGATAAACCTATTGTCTTTTCATCCCATTTGAATTTGTATTTGGTGTAAAACGACCAGTTGGATTGAACTGCATGTGCAGCAATGTATATGAGAAACAATGGCACCATCATGCGCAATACTGCCGGATATTTTCTCATTTGTCGCAATGTCCCCAATGGATTTGCTCTTTTGATGTCAAATGAACGCCTGTGCTCTTTATTTAAACTCTCTGGTAAAGCCATCAAACACAAAATGGCATTTAGAAATGATAAACACGCCGCAATCCAAAATGGCATTCGCACATTTTCATTGCCCACAAGCCCTCCAATCATTGGTCCAAGTATGAATCCTAATCCAAATGCCATACCGATTAAACCAAAATTCTGTGCTCGTTTCTCAGGAGTACTGATATCTGCTAAGTAGGATGTTGCTGTTGTAAAGCTGGCACCACATATTCCCGCCAGTATTCTGCCAATAAATAAGATGGAAATTGTCGGTGCCACAGCATGAATGACGAAATCAACTCCTAAGCCCAGTAAGGATAAAATAATTATTGGTCTTCGGCCATACATATCACTTAATCCTCCGAATATCGGGGAGAAAATGAATTGTGGTAATGCAAACGCTACTGTCATCCAGGCTCCGACTGCTGATGCCTCAGATACAGTGTAATTCCCAAGCTCTCCTAATAGTTTTGGTATGACCGGTATAATGATGCCTATGCCAATTACATCAATAAGCAGAGTTATAAATATTAATGCCAGTGAACGATTCTGAGTAGAAGGGGATTGCATGCAGCGAATATAAAAAGGATTTTTCCAATCTGAATAGCCTTCCTGTTTTCTTAAGTACGATTTTTAAAAACGCTTCTCTAAATAAGCTTCTAAAATGCCTGCTACTTTATCCCAGCTGAAATTGTTTTGTATCACTTCAATGCCTTTTTGACCGGTACTTAATCTTAACGATTCATCGCTGAGAAGTGTAATAACCTGCTGGGCAAACGTGTCGGCATCTTTTCTCATAAAAGCACCTTCTCCATCCTGAATACCCAATCCTTCAAATCCTATATGTGAACATACTACCGGAATTCCCATAGACATTGCTTCCAGTACTTTGTTCTGGGTACCCGCTCCAAATCTCAATGGAGCTACTACAACTGAGGCTTGATTGTACATGTCGGATAACTCGGGTATAAAACCGGTAACCTCTATATTTTTGCCATTATGTAATGACTTCACCTTATCAATTGGACGCTGACCAGCGATAACAAACTTCACATTTGGAAAAGTCTTAACAATGGTAGGAAATATTTGCTCTACAAAATACAAAACTGCATCCACATTTGGATCATAGTCCATATTACCGGTAAACAGCAAAGTATGTGCATGTGTATAATCGTGATTTTGGGGATGGAATTTATCCGTATCAACTCCATTTGGCAATAATCGTATATGTTCGATTTTGTGTTTGTCTTTAAGGAATTTTAAGTCTTCCATTGAACAAACCAGATTCAAGTTAAAAGCTTGCAAAATCAGTTTTTCATACTTTAAAACTCTCGCTGATTCAATGTTGTCCAGGATTCTGCTGGGTAAGCTTCTAGCTACAGATTTGCGCCTTTGCCAGTATAAAGAGAAGGCATCAGGCAAGTCTAAAATACGAAAGTCTGACTTCAAATCCATGGCATACTGTGCCATCCTCAAATGCTGAACGTGAATGGCATCATATTCATTGTTTTTTAACAATAAACTAAGCTCCCGTTTGAATTTACCTGATTTAAAATAGTTCACCTGCAATGGCTTCGAACCCAACATACCAATACCAACATTGAGAACACTTTTCCATTTAGGCAAATCAACAATTATGGTTTTGGTAAAGATCTTTTGTAATTCCGGCAGGTACTTTAAATCGTCTTTGTTTTCTGCAAAAGTGATTAAATGTAATTCGTGATGTTGAGCAATCCTTTTAGCCAGATTGTAAATTTTTAGCTTATCCCCTCTGAAAGGCGGATATGGAAATCTATTGGCTATGAAAAGAATTTTCAAATTTGTTTAGTTAAAAGTGTAGCGGTACGTGATGTGTCTTTTGATAGGTTGAGCGCCCATTGATTCAAACATACTGAGCATTTTTGGATTAAAATCGCCAATCCATGCCAGTTCATTTTGAGTGAATTGTCCGCCTCTTAACAGTGCTTCTCTGAACTTCATTATCAAAGCAACTTCAATTCCCAGATTGTGGAACTCAGGCACCACACCGAAAATGATACCTCTGATCCTTTTTATTTTTCTTTTATAATACAGGAACTTTAATTTACCAATCCAGTTCATTTTCCCGTTCACATGTTTGAAAATCTGGTTGACATCCAAAACTGTCAGGTAAAATCCAACCGGAACGCCATCGTGATAGGCAAAAATATTGAGGTCTTCTACAACTATAGGCTTCATTTCTTCCATTCTCAAAAGAATTTTTTCCTTGGTCATTGGAACAAAATCTTCGTGAAATGCCCAGGCTTTGTTGTAGATGGTCACAAAATCCTCTGCGTACTTATCTATTTTGGAAGTTTTAAAATTTTCGAAAGTGTAAGAAGGATTGTTAAAAACCCTGGAAGCCAGTTTGCTGAATCGTTCGAAGTTGAACATATTCTCTTCAATTAAGGAAGTGGTTTGTCCAATTTCAAATTTGAATCCGTAGTTTTCAAATAAAGCTTTATAGTAAGGAAAGTTGTAGTTTTCGCGGTACGACGGACTAGCAAATCCATCTACCATTAAACCCCAAAAACTGTCACGGTCACCAAAGTTGATTGGACCATCCATAAACTGGCAACCTTTTTCAATTAACCAAGCTTTTGCGGTGTCAAATAACTGATTGGCAGCTTCCTGGGAGTCGATACACTCAAAAAAACCACATCCGCCATTTTTCATTTGGAGTTTTTCAACAAAAACATAGAATCCTGCTATTCTTCCTACTGTCTTACCACCTTCTTTTAGCAACCAGCGCTCGCAATCGCCAAGTTTAAAGGCGGGATTGTAAGAACGGTTAAATACATTTTCAATGTCAATATCCAATGGCATGATGTAATTGGCATCGTTGGCGTATAATCTTTTTGGAAATGCAAGAAACTCTGCTGCCAGTTGAGCATTATCTACTTTTTCTACACTGAATTTCACAGCGCGAAGATAGGGGCTTTTGTGATTTTTTACTGCCTGATTTACCAACTCTTATACATAAAGATTTGTCTGATTGTTTTAGAGGCTATCTGCCTTAATTCATTGATATTAGTTAGATTTTTGCACATTTTATTTAGCATTTAAATCTAGCAAGATTCTCATTATCATTTCATCCTAATGATGTTCATTTCTACTTATATTAAAAAATACTATCTTTGCACCCTTAATCTATGGCTCAAGTTGAATTGATAATGCCTAAAATGGGCGAAAGTATTGCCGAAGCTACTATTACCAAGTGGTTGAAAAATGAAGGTGATACCATTAAAATGGACGAAGCTGTTGTAGAAATTGCAACGGATAAGGTTGACTCAGAAGTACCTTCCACAGCTGAAGGTGTTTTGATTAAAAAGCTCTTTAATGAAGGTGATGTTGTGCCAGTTGGTGCTCCAATTGCAATCATTGGTTCCGATGCTTCTGCTGCTCCTGCTTCTGAAAAAGCTGCTCCTGCCAAAAAAGAACAACCGGATGAGACTGTTATTCATGCATCTAAAATTGCTCAACAAGCTGTTGTCTCTCATTCTGCTCCTGTAACTTCTAATGGAGAAGCCGGTAGATTTTATTCTCCTCTAGTTCTCAATATAGCAAGAACGGAAGGTATTGGAATGGCTGAGTTGGATGCAATTCCTGGTTCTGGTAAAGACAATCGCGTGACCAAAGGTGATATTTTGAAATACCTCGAAAATGGCAGACAATCTGCTGCTCCTGCTGTTTCAACTCCAAGTCAGGTTGTTAACGTGAGCACTTCAACTCCTGCTCCTGTGAAAGCCGCACCAGCTGCTTCTAAAATCAGCATGATGCCTGGTGATGAAATCATCGAAATGGACAGAATGCGCAAATTGATTGCTGATCACATGGTGATGAGTAAGTCTACCAGTCCGCACGTTACCTCTTTTGTTGAAGTGGATGTTACCAACCTCGTTCAATGGAGAGATAAAATTAAATCGAAATTTGAGAAAAAAGAAGGTGAAAAAATTACCTTTACTCCAATATTTATCGAAGCTGTCGTAAAAGCTATCAAAGACTACCCAATGATCAATATTTCTCTGGATGGTCAGAATATCATTAAGAGAAAAAACATCAATATTGGAATGGCTGCTGCTTTGCCTTCAGGTAACCTTATCGTGCCTGTTATCAAAAATGCAGATACTAAGAACTTACTTGGCCTGGTTAAAGATGTTAACGATCTGGCAAAACGCGCAAGAGAAAACAAATTACAACCGGATGAAATATCTGGTGGTACGTATACCATTACCAATGTGGGTACATTCGGTAATGTGATGGGAACGCCAATCATCAACCAACCTCAGGTAGCTATTTTAGCGATCGGTGCCATCAGAAAGAAACCTGCTGTTCTGGAAACCGAATACGGAGATGTAATTGCCATCAGACACATGATGTTCCTGAGTCACTCATACGACCACAGAATTGTTGATGGTGCTTTAGGTGGTGCATTTGTAAGAAGGGTAGCTGACTACCTCGAACAATGGGATATTAACCGCGAAATTTAATATATGAAAGCCCCGGAACCTCCGGGGCTTTTTTTTGACTGTTTTTTGTCAATTGTCAAAATGTTGTAATATTTCTCATATTGAAATATTCTGATTTCAGATGATTGTTTTTATGTCTCAAGTTCAGAAGTATATTGTATTTATTACTAAGATATTAGTCAACTGCGTTTATGATGTGTTGAAAAAACATGTATGATTTTTGTATGCTCTGAGACATAAGTCACAGTAAGAATCAAAGTTAAACCTTAAATTTGTAAATAATATATGTTGAAACAAGTATCATTTTTTGCCGGTCTGTCAACACTTGTCATTCTCCTGAATGCATGCGAGCATCAGCCTATACAGATTGGTAAAACAAATAATAATAACGGAGGCAATACCAATGATTCAGGGAATTGTGATCCGGATTCAGTCTATTTTGTAAATGATATAATGCCTATTATGACAGCTTATTGCACCAATGGTGCTAATCAGGTCAATTGCCACAATGATATTAAAGCTGAAGATGGAGTTAAGCTGAATAATTATAATAATGTCAAAAATGAAATTGGTAATAAAGGTCTGAATTCTGATTTTTTTGAACAGATAAACAAAGGTAAAATGCCTTATAATTCATCAAAACTGCCTCAGGATATCATTGATAAAATAGCCAAGTGGATCAATCAGGGTGCCCTCAACAATTCCTGTAACTCGGGATGTGATACAAGTAAATTCAAATACACTGCTGATATTGCCCCTATTATTAGCAATAATTGTGGTGCAACTTCCTGTCATGGCGGTGGAAACCTTATATTGACTAATCATGCTGCTTTGCAAACCGTTGCTTTAAATGGCAGATTAGTTGGTGCTCTTAGTCATACTTCAGGCTTTTTACCAATGCCTAACGCTGCATCTTATATTAGTAATTGCCAAATGACGAAAATAAAAAACTGGATTAAAGATGGTGCTCCGAATAATTAAATTTAGCAGTTTAGCAGCCATTATCCTGTCACTTTCCAATGGATGTTATTATGATAAGGCCGATAAATTGTATCCAAATGTGACTTGCGATACGACTGAAGTGTTGTTCTCAAGGGATATTCTTCCAATTCTTAAAGTGAACTGTACGGACTTAGCCTGTCATACTTCAGGAAATCCAAATGGATCAATTACTTTGCAAGATTATTCAGGTGTACAGAATTCATTAACCAATAACAAACTAATGAATGCCTTAAATCAGATTTACGCTCCTGGTAGCAGTAAAAATATGCCTCCAAGTGCTCCTAAAATCAATGATTGTGATTTATCTAAAATACAAGTTTGGATCAACAGGGGAGCTAAAGATAATTAATTAGAAAAAAACGATGAAGAAAATAATAATATGGCTGTTTGTAATAGGTTTAGTATCTGCAATTGCAGTATTTGCCTATATCAAATTTTTTTCGGCCAAACACGCCGACCCTACTAAAAAGGAACAAATTCATATAACCGCTCAGGAATTGTACAGAATGTTTTCAAATTATGAAGACAGTGCAACTAAACTCTATGCGGTCAGAGATAAGGCCATCAATGTTTCTGGACGAATTTCAAATAAAGAGATATTGAACAATCGATATACATTATCCCTTCATACCGGAGATGATATGGGAGCCATTATCTGTGAAATGGACTCTGTTGAAAATAATCAAATCGAAAAGCTTAATATGGAAGATAGTGTCAACATTATTGGCTTCTGTAATGGTTACCTGATGGATGTTCAAATGTTCAGATGTAAATTGGCAAAATAATTGTATTAACCTGATAAATAAATCCGCATTATGTTTAAAAAAACTTATCTCACCCTGTTACTTCTATCAAGTATGTCCTTGTTTGCTCAAAAATACATGACAAAAACAGGTACTATTAAATTTTTCTCCAAAACTACCATGGAGGATATCAAAGCAGAAAACAGAAAAGTTGTCAGTGTACTGGATAGTAAAACCGGTGCTATGGAGTTCTCTCTGCTCCTGAAAAGTTTTGATTTTACGAATGATTTAATGGAGCAACATTTCAACGAATCGTATCTCGAAAGTGATAAATATCCCAAAGCTACCTTTAAAGGTAAAATAACCGATATAGCAACAGTTGACTTCACCAAAGATGGTTCATACAATGTCAATTACTCGGGAAAACTGACCATAAAAGATGTTACTAAGGATATCACCGGTACTGCAACAATAGTAGTTAAGGGTGACAAAGCTACCGCAACTTCAAAACTTAAAATTAAACCTAAAGATTACAATATTTCAATTCCCGCTACTGCTGCAGCTAAAATTGCTGAAGTAATCGATGTGGATATTACCATGGACTACGCTAAAAAAGAATGAGAATAGCATTATTGACCTGCCTTTTATCTGTTGCAATCGTTTCAGATGCACAGACTGACACAACAAAAAAAAATCAAAACCCGAGTTCGGTATCAGATACACCCGGATTAGTGGGTGATACATCTAGTATGCTGGATGATATTGATATGGATGAAGGGCCGGATTTCGAACAGAATATTTTTAAAGGCAACAGGGTCATTAATTCTAATTCAACCGAAATGATTGGTAAAAAGAATCTCGATTTCAGAATATGTCACCGATTCGGTCGTGTAAATGAAGGAACATATACTTTGTTTGGTTTGGATGTCGCTACTCAAAGAATCAGCTTTACGTACGGATTAACGGATTTAATCAATCTCGAAATTGGAAGAAGTTCTGTTGGTAAGGTGTATGACGGCACAGTCAAATTTAAATTCATGAGGCAAGCTAAAGGCGATTCAAAACGACCAATGAGTATAGTGTTTTTGTCAAATATAGCTGTACAGACCTTGAAAGTGACCGGTCCAACGCCGTATTACTTTACACATAGATTATTTTATACCCATCAATTGCTTTTGTCTCGAAAATTCAGCAAGGGTTTTTCTTTACAGTTAATGCCTACATTGGTACACAGAAATTTGATAGATTCTCAAAAGTATAAAAACGATGTATTTAGTATTGGTATAGCTGGCAGAAATAAAATCACACGTAAAACTGCCATTACTTACGAGTACTTTTATGTGTTGCCTGGTCAAATAAAAGAGACTTATTACAACTCACTTTCCCTTGGATTTGACATTGAGACCGGTGGTCACGTTTTCCAACTACATTTTACCAATAGCCGTTCTATGAACGAAAAGGGATACATCGCCGAAACCGATGGAAATTTTTTGAAAGGGGATATTCATTTCGGTTTTAATATTTCCAGAGTTTTCTACATCGGACGATAGCCGGGTTTCTTTTACTAAGAAACTAATGTAACTTAAGGAACATCGACAAACTCTACGACTTAACAACTTAACAACTTAACGACTTAACTCTATTCATTGTCACGGCAGAGTTTGCTTGCGCAAACGGAATTCACTGATATTGGAAAGCGGATAAACTTAAATAGCAACTACATGCACTACGACTCGACGACTTAACAGCGAAGCTCTTATACCGCGACACAATTCAGCTATTCAGCTATTCAGCCTTTCAGCCTTTCCTACGACTTAACAGCAAAGCTCTTCTACCGCGACACAATTCAGCTTTTCAGCTATTCAGCCTTTCAGCTTTTCTTCTTTTCCATACACTCATTTCCCTCTGTTTAAAACTCAAACTTTATTACTTTTTCATTCTCAGTAACTTTGCTCATATTACTTAGAACACTCTTTTAAAATGAAAAAGTCAATTAAATATATAATTCCAACTATAGTCTTTGCAGCTTGCGTTCCTCAACGTAAGTTGGATGATCTCCAAAAATTATACGACAATTGTCAACAATCCAACGCATTGACTAAAGCTTCGCTCGACTCAGCTAAACTTAGTCTCGATCAATGCAATACCTCCAATAGCATCTATAAAACCTGGGTAGCTGCTCTTCAGGCCGATTCTATTGAATGTTTCACTGCACTCGAAAGAACTCAGAAATTGTACGCTCAGTCGGAACAAACCTCTCAGAAAATCATCGATAACAACCGTTATGAAAATGAAAAATTAGCGGCTGAACTGAATGCTAAAAATGAAGCACTTAAAAACAAAGAGAAAGAACTCAATGAAAAAGAAGCTTCACTGATGTATTCTCAGAATAAAAACAGAGAATTATCCGCCAATCTGGCCACAACTGAGGCTGATTTGAAACAAAGAGAAAAACGCGTTAAGGAACTTGAAGCTATTCTTAAAGCTAAAGACAGTGCAGTGAATGCGCTCAAAGCAACCATACAAAAAGCATTGCTCGGATTCCAGAATCAAGGCTTAACAGTTGAAACCAGAAATGGTAAAGTATATGTGAGCATGGAAGAAAAACTGATGTTTAAATCTGGTTCAATTGATGTGGATTCCAAAGGTGTTCAGGCTTTGCTCGAATTGGCAAAAGCGCTTAATATGAATAATGATGTAAGTATATTGGTTGAAGGGCATACCGATAATGTTCCAATGAAATCACCAACTATCAAAGACAACCTTGATTTAAGTGTCTTAAGAGCTACTTCAATTGCCCGTATTCTCATCGTTCAGGGTAAAGTTGATCCAAAACGCATCACTTCAGCAGGTAGAGGAGAAAACTATCCGATTGCTTCCAATGATACTCCGGAAGGAAGAGCAAAAAACAGAAGGACTGAAATCATTTTAACTCCTAAACTGGATGAACTGTTCCAGATTTTAGGGAACCAATAAGAAGTAATTTTGGGTTAAATAGAAGACCGTGCAACTATTGCACGGTTTTTTTATTTGTGTTGTTTTACTGATAATTTAGGAACTTCTATTTTTATACAATGATGTTATTTATTTATAAAAAATATTGAATATTGTAGATGTGAAATTTTATTAAATCTTGTATACTGAATCCAATAGTTGAAAATGATTACATACAGACAAGCGACCTTAAACGATATAAATATACTGATCAATTCGAGAGTTGAATTTATGAAAGATTATTGGGGTGAACAGGATGAACAAACAATATCTACTCTTGAAAAGGAACTCGAAATGTTCTTTAAGGAAACCATTCCAAATCAAGCCTATATTTCTGTTTTAGCATTCGATGGTGAAACATGGGTAGGGGTGGGAGGTATGAGTATTCAATGCCGACCGGGGAGTTTCCGATTGCCGAATGGAAAGAGTGGATACATCATGAATATGTATACAATTCCCGCTTATAGAAGGAGAGGTATTGCCTTGTCTGTTCTCGATAAATTACTTGAAATCGGCAGACAATCAGGTATTAAATTGTTTGATTTAAATGCTACAGAAGAGGGCGAGCCGGTTTACATTAAATATGGCTTTATCAAACATAAGGAGCCTAATTACAGATTGTTCTCTAATTAATAAATATGGGTAAATTAGTAGAAATAAAAACCAAGGCAACAGAAGCCAGTGTCGAAGAGTTCATCAATACAATTGAAGATGAAGTTAAGCGCAAAGACAGTTTTACGATTTTGGAAATGATGAAACAAGCATCAATGGATGATCCCAAAATGTGGGGGAGTTCTATGGTCGGTTTTGGATTGCATAGATATAAAAGTCCTGCTACCGGAAGGGAAGTCGATTGGTTTAAAATTGGATTCTCTCCACGAAAGGCTAATTTGTCTTTACACCTTATCAATTTAAGTCAACATCAAAAATTATTGGAGCAACTAGGTAAATACAAGACGGGTGCTGGGTGTCTGTATATTAAACAACTTAAAGATGTTGATCTGGTTGTTCTCAAAAAAATCATAATAGACTGCTTTAAATAGTCAGTAGTTTTTAAATAGATAGTTGATATGCTTCAAAGTAAATTACAATCCATTTTAAATGACACGGTTGACAATAAGAAAATATTCGGGACTTCATTTGCTTTAAAAAACAAGAACGCAATGTGGCAGGGTGCTTCAGGAAATCTCAAGACTGAAGATCCATATTTTATAGCCAGTACCACTAAATTATTTACAACTGCACTTATTTATTTGCTTAAAGCAGAAGGTCGTCTTAAATTAGATCAACCTGTCTGTGATTATTTTGATTCATCTTTTCTGAATGGACTGCATCACATAAAAGGAAGCGACTACACTCAAAATATGACTATCAAACATCTCTTGTCTCATACCTCCGGATTGCCTGATTATTTTCAAAATAAAGGGCCTAATGGTGTTAGTCTTGAAGATGAACTTAAAGATGGTCGTGATCAGGCATGGTCTTTCGATCAGGCTATGGAGAGAACCAGAGTCATGCAAGCTTTGTTTATACCTGGCACAAAAGGCAAGGCACATTACTCCGATTCAAATTTTCAATTGTTGGGCAGGATTATAGAAATTCTGAGTGGTAAAAGTTATGCTACAAATTGTCTGGAGAGCATAATTCAACCCTTGCAACTCAATGACACGTATCTTTATACTGATTCATCTGATAAGACACCTGCTCAATTGTATTTTAAATCATCAGTTTTACCAATTCCAAAAGCCATGACTTCCTTTAGAGCTGATGGAGGAATGGTATCAACAAGTCATGATTTGCTCAGATTTATTGAGGCGTTTTTTGAAGGTAAAATTTTTCCGAAAGAAGAATTACTGAATATGCAGCATTGGAACAGTATATTTTTTCCAATGCAGTCTGGAGTGGGCATGCATTTATTTAAACTTCCCTGGATTTTTAACCCTTTTGGAACTGTGCCTTATTTTATGGGACATTCAGGTTTATCGGGCGCTTTGGCTTATTATTGCCCCAAAACCGAAACTTATATCGCAGGTACTGTTAATCAAATTGCTTATCCCGATTTATCATTCCGAACGATGATAAAATTACATCAGGCTTTTAACAAAAACTAAAAAATGAAAGATAAAACAATATTCTTACTGTCTTTAATTCTGATAATCTTCGTATCAATTCAGTCATGTCAAAATCATGTTAAAAGCAATCCTCAAATTACAAACAAAAATATAGAATCACTTTACAGCAAGCTTTCAAAATTTTACAAAGACACATCCTTTAATGGCATTTATATATATCCTGACACAGCTTATGTAGATTCTGTGTTTGTATTTAAAGGTACGCCAATTGATTCAAATGTATTAGCTCTGTTGCCCTATTTTGCGGCTAAAGATTTAAGCTGGGACGATGCCTTTCATGGTGTTTATAGATTTACAATTGATTCGATTTATAGTGGATTCATAACTCGTGTTCCGGGTGAATATACTTCATCAGACTTTTCACTGTGGATTTTTAATCGTCAAAAGGATGAAATAGTAGCATCTATGGATATTGCGGCATTGTTCGGTGATGCAGGTGATTGTTTGATTTCTAATTCGTATCTGTTTTTCAATAATAATAAACAGATCAATGTACTCAATCGTTCGTATTGGTCATACGATCACAGTGTTGAAGACTCAGCCGATACAAGAATAGATGTGCAACAATCTTTCCTGCATACCAGATGGACAAATAAAGGCATTGATACTTTAAGCGCAGATTCGGCTGCCTTGCATCAGGCTTTCCCGGTTCATATGGATCAGTTGATTTGGTAACGGCTAATTGAGCTAAAAACAGGTATTTTTCTGCATTAAATAGCTCTTGTAATTTTCAATAAATGTACATATATTTGTACATAAATTTGTACAAATATGATTATAACAACATTATCGGATTTTAGGAAAGATATTAAAAAGTACTTCGATCGTGTCACTGAAAATTTTGACACATTAATAATCAACAGGGGGAATGAAAATGGTGTTGTTATTATTTCATTATCGGAATACAATTCTCTATGTGCCACAAAACATGAGTTGTCTTCAGCCTTAAATGAAAAACGATTAGATTCTGCAATTGAAAATTTAAATTCTGGTAAAGTAAAAAAAAGAAAGTTGATACTTAAATGAGATATGTGTTTGTTGATGAATCGTGGGAGGATTATCTCTATTGGCAAAAAACAGATAAAAATAAACTAAAACGGATAAATGAACTCTTAAAGGATATAGCACGACATCCTTTCGAAGGATTAGGAAAACCAGAACCATTGAAATTTAAATATGCCGGTTTTTGGTCTAGGCGAATTGATGATGAACATCGCCTCATATATAAAGTGAAAGATTTGGATATCTTTATAGTCAAATGCAGGTTTCATTATGATAAGTGAGAGTAGAATCTCTCATTTATTATAATTAAGATTTTATAGTTGAGCAAGATGTGATTTTTTTTCAATTTGTTGCTACAAACAATTAGGTTTGCATACATTTATTACTAAATGCTTCATCTTACACTTATCTGTATCGGTAAAACCAACGAATCTTATGTTAAGGAAGGTTTGGATAAATATTGGAAGCTATTGAGCAAATATTGCAAACCCAATCTCATCGAACTTAACGATGTGAAAAATGCCAATAAATTACCACCTGAGAAATTGAAAGATGAGGAAGCAAAGCTTTTACAACAACATCTTCCGGAAAAGTCGGTCATTCTGTTTTTGGATGAAACAGGTAAAACTATGGATTCACCAAAATTTGCTCAATATTTAGAAAAAAAATCTCTCGAAGCTTCCAATATCGTATTCGTTATCGGAGGCTCTTATGGCCTTAGCTCTGAAATAAAGAAAAGAGGAGAGAGCATCAGTTTGTCGGCCATGACCTTTAATCATCAAATGGTAAGAGTCATTTTACTTGAGCAGATTTTCAGAGCCTTTACTATTTTGAAGGGAACTGGGTATCATCATTGAAATAATTCAATCAATGTGGTGAAGAAATATACTTTAACCAATCAAAATGGAATCCTCTTTTAGTCATTTTGCAACAATTCATTTTCTATGTGTCTAATTACCATGAAAAGAATTTTACTGGGACTTTTCTTCATCGGTCTTCTGACAAAACTAAATGCGGGTTTCTTTAGCTCGGGATTTATTACCTATAAACATATTTCCGGAAATAAGTTTAAAATCATCTTCCAAATCACCCACGATTGCCGTGCCATTGATCCGGGTAGTACCATGAATCTGAATGTGCGCGATAATATCAACACCAATAACAGTGCGAATCTTACTATGAATCGGACTTCTATCAAGGAGATATCATGGAATAAAATCGGCAGTTGCAGTTCTAAAAGTTTTGGAGTCCAACTTCTGACGTATGAATATATCATGAATCTGGATTCATTGCTCGGTGGTGCTCTCAAGTCTGTTTGTAAAATCTATATGTCAGGTCAGATGTGCTGTCGAAATAGCGCAATCAGTACGTATGGTCCTGGAAATGGCTATGTTACCTGTATGATGGACAGATGTTATTCTCAAAATAATTCAGGACCTTCAGTACAAAATCTGCACATGAGTTATTTTTATGTAAACAATACAAAGTACTTTAATCCCATCGCTTCTGATACTATTGATAATGATTTTCTGGAATTTGAAATGGTAGCACCTCTCAATGATTTTAATAGCAATGAAACATTCAACTCTCCATATTCCGCCAGATATCCTTTGTCTCCATTTTGCCTTCAGTCTGGGCAGTTGAATTGTACGGAATTACCTCTGTCAACTCCACCCCGTGGCTTGTATTTCGATTCACTGAATGGCAATCTGATCTTCACATCAACCAACTCTCTCGAAGTTGGCAGCATTGTATATAAAGCAAAAGAATACAGATACATCAATGGAGTCAAACGTTTGATTGGTTATTATTATATCGATAATTATTTTGTAGGGACTCAAAGCGGATATACCAATCCTGTCATAACTAAAAACTCTCTAAAACTCCAGCATCAGTTTACTGCCGGAAAAACAGGAACCATCTTTTTAGCTACTCAACACAATGATACTAATAAAGTCGATTCAGTGATATTGACCTGCTTTAATCCCATTAAAGGTTCTTCTGTTTCTATTAGCAAAAAATGGCGACCTGATCTGACATTTACCTGGACGCCCGAATGTGAAGACATCCGGAAAGAACCCTACATTTTATATATTAATTTCATTAATGAAAATGTATTCTCTATCAATCCTCAACAAATCGCCATTAACATATTTGTTAACTCTGATTTGAATCTGGGAAACGATACTGTTATTTGCAAAAATTCAACATATAATCTTCAATCCAATATTACAGGTAAATACAAATGGAACAATTCCATTACGGATACATTTAAATCTTACACCGCTACTAATGCCGGTACTTATTATCTGGAAGTCAATCGCAACGGATGTATCGTAAAAGATTCCATAAAATTAAAAGAAATAAATCAGAAACCGGATGTGTATTTGGGAAATGATACGGTGATTTGTAATCAGGTCCCGAATGCTCAAATTACTGTAGCTGCACCTTTCGATCCTTTTGTTCGCTATAAATGGAATAGAGATTCAACTCAGAAATATTCATTTATTTATTTTAGAGACACCGGATGGGTTTCTGTAACAGGCACAAATGTCTGTGGTTCTTCAACTGATTCAGTCTATGTTCAGCGCAACTCCAGTCCTCAAGTCAACTTACCTTCCGATACACTCATTTGCAACAGTTCTTCCTGGCAGATTCATGCTACAGGGAAGGGTAGTGGATCATTGCTTTGGGATAATCTTTTAACAGATAGTTTAAGAACAGTTGATTCAAGCGGACTTTACTCAATAAGCATCAATAACAATTGTGGTCAGGATAGTGATTCAATTTATGTTGAATTCTTAAATGCACCTTCATTCTATCTGCCAAACGATACAATTGTTTGCAATGGTCGTTATCCAAGGTTTGACCTCAGTTCTATTAATGCTTCAATTATTTGGTCGGATGCCAGAACTGATAAAGTTTACCATGCGTTTAAAGCAGGCTTGCTCTGGGCTCAGGCTACGAATAATTGCGGAGTGTATAGAGATTCAGTTTTGATAGTAAATCAGTCTACACCTTTTATAAAACCATATAAGGATACTTTTTTATGCGAACCATTTGTTTTAATTCTAAAACCATTCTGCAATTCGTGTGATTATAAATGGAACAATCAGATTAATTCACAATCAATTTCCATTCAATCTCCCGGAACTTATACATTGTGGGCGGGTAATTATTGCGGTAATGTCAATGATACTTTTGTTGTAGAATCTGATTCATTTCCTTCTTTTAAACTGCCGGCTGATACAACTTTGAAACCAGTTTACCTTAAAATACAAGCAGATTATGTACGTGGTAAATTAAAGTGGAATACGGGTGATTCTTCCAATTCCATAATTGTCAATGCACCAGGAACTTATTGGCTAACCCAAAGTAATCTCTGCGGTGAATTGACTGATACCATTCATGTAATGGAAAAGACGACTATTCATACGAATGAATTAACAAAATTACTGTTCTATCCAAACCCTGTTAAGGATGTACTGCTTATTCAATCAGAGAAAACAATAGAAAATCTGTATTTGATGAATTCCAGTGGTCAGTTATTACCTCTGAACATACAGTGCGGTTCAACTTCATGTGAAGTGAATTTGCATCATTTAAGTGCAGGTATTTACATCATCAGAGTTCAGATTCAGGGACAGATGTATTACAAATACATTCAGAAAATATAACAAATCGGTTAAAGAAACATCGACTCAGCAGCTTTCATTGCGGCATCCAATCCTTCAACTTCTTTTCCTCCGGCAGTTGCATAAAATGCTTGCCCGCCTCCGCCTCCTTTGATAGACTTAGCCAATTCTCTGACAATATTCGAACAGTTGACATTGGCATTTTGTACCACATCATCACTGGCAAAAACTGTTATCATTGGTTTGCCATCAATAACGGAAGTAATGACACCTAATAAATTGTCGTGCTCATTGCGCATCTGAAAACTCAAGGTTTTAAGCGCTTCCGAACTTAATCCGTTGATTTGTTCTAAGAGTACTTTATGCTTTTCACCTGTTTTTATTCGGCTCGAAATATCCTGCTTAATTCGGGCAGTACTTTCCAATTCTAATTGCTCCAGCTTTTTTTGCAAATCACTGCGCTCTTGAATCAATCTCCGAATGCCGGCTTTAATGTCTTTAGAATCGCCTAATAGCTCTTTTACTTCTTTTATTTCCTGCTCAAGTCCATTGTAATAAGCATCCACTTTGTCGCTGGTTATGGCTTCAATTCTGCGCACACCTGCCGCAACTGAACTTTCCGACTGTATTTTAAATCTTCTGATTTGTCCAGTACTCTTAACATGAGTACCCCCGCATAATTCAACTGAATATTGTCTGTCGAAGGTAATCACCCTTACCAAATCTCCATATTTTTCGCCAAACAATGCAGTGGCTCCCATCTCATCAACTGCTTGTTTGATAGGTACCATGCGTTTTTCATCCAGGCTTATGTTTTCAATGATTTTCTCATTGACAATTTGTTCTATCTGTTCTATCTCCTCATCACTCAGTTTAGAAAAATGACTGAAATCGAAACGCAGGTAATCTGAATTGACCAATGAACCTTTCTGTGCTACGTGTTGTCCAAGTACTTGTTTCAATGCCGCATGCAAAAGATGGGTGGCACTGTGGTTATTGGCTGTTAAAAGTCTTTTATGCTCATCAACTCTTACTTCAAACGACTGAACATTGTCTTTTGGTAAATGGTCAACAACATGTATAATTAAATCGTTCTCTTTTTGAGTATCTAAAATTTTGATGGTTTCTCCGTTGACAACGCCTGTCATTGTGCCTGTATCACCAACCTGCCCGCCACTCTCAGCATAGAAAGGGGTTAGATTAAATACCAGTTGAAATTGTTGTTTGTCTTTCTGTTTGATGATTCTGTATCTGGCAACTTTGACGTTTGCTTCCAAATAGTCATATCCAATAAACTCTTCCTGATCATCATCCAGCAAATAAGTCCAGTCGCCGGTCTCTTTCTTGGCGTCTTTTCTGCTGCGCTCTTTTTGCTCTTGTAAATGTTTTTCGAATCCTTCCAGATCAACAGTAAATCCATTCTCAGAGGCTATTAAATTAGTTAAATCAATAGGAAAACCAAATGTATCGTATAATTCAAATGCAACATTTCCCTCAATGACTTTCTTGGAGCTACTTAAGTATGTATTTATACGATCAAGCCCAAATGATAATGTTTTAAGGAATGTATTGCCTTCTTCCTGAATAACTTTGGCAATAAATGACTTTTGCTGCTCGATTTCCGGAAAAACCATGCCCATTTCTTTACATAAAACCGGCACTAATCTATACATAAACGGCTCGCGCATGCCAAGGTAGGAATAGCCATATCTTAGGGCACGTCTTAATATTCTTCTGATAACATATCCGGCACCGGTATTGGAAGGCAATTGACCATCCGCTATGCAAAAAGTCACTGCTCTGATATGGTCTGCTATTACTCTGAATGCAATATCCTGCTTGCTGTCTGTACCGCTATAGGACTTTCCTGAAATGATTTCAAGTTCTTTGATGATTGGTTGAAAGATATCAGTATCGTAATTCGACTTCTTACCCTGTAAAACTCTGGTCAAGCGCTCAAATCCCATACCCGTATCGACGTGTTGTGCAGGTAATTTTTCAAGTGAACCATCAGCTTTGCGATTGAATTCCATAAACACATTGTTCCAGATTTCAATCACTTCAGGATGGTCTTTGTTCACCAGTTGATCGCCCCCGGTAGTGGCTCTTTCGGCATCATCACGCATATCGACATGTATTTCGGAACATGGACCACAAGGACCTGTATCTCCCATTTCCCAGAAATTGTCTTTCTTGTTGCCCTTCAAAATGCGCTCCGGTGCAATAAGTTTAGCCCAACAGTCGTATGCTTCCTGGTCGAATGGCAAACCTTCTTTATTATCACCTTCAAAAACAGTGACGTATAAACGGTTTTTGTCTATTTTGTATATTTCTGTCAGTAATTCCCAACTCCAGGCAATGGCTTCTTTCTTGAAATAATCACCAAAACTCCAGTTACCCAGCATCTCAAACATGGTATGGTGGTAATGGTCGACCCCAACTTCTTCTAAATCGTTGTGCTTGCCGCTTACTCTTAAACACTTCTGAGTATCGGCTGCTCTGTTGTATGGTGCTTTTTTGTTGCCTAGGAAGTAATCTTTAAATTGATTCATTCCTGCATTGGTAAACATTAATGTTGGATCATTCTTAACAACAATAGGAGCAGAGGGCACAATTGTGTGCTGCTTATTCTGAAAGAATTCCAAAAAACTTATCCGTATTTCTCTGGATGATATCATGAATTGAAAAATTCTATTATTTTTGAGCGATTTATTTTTGAATGCGCGAAAATACAAAATAGCTTAGGTAATTTAATATGGCTAAAACCAAATATTTCTTCAACCCCAAAACACTCAGTTACGAAAAATATAAACTGAGCCGATGGATATTGCTGTTGAGAGGTATTGGTGTCTTTTCCTTTTCTCTAATTCTGGGTTTTGTGTTTTTCCTCATTTTTAACCGTTTTGTTGATTCTCCGGCTGAAAAGAAGCTTAAATCTGAAAATACAGATGTTATAGCCGAACTCGAACACCTTAACCAGAGAGTGGCAGTTTTAAATGATGAACTCAATAAACTCAGAAATAAAGACAATACAGTTTACAGAGCCATCTATGAAAGTGCTCCTGTTAATGAAAACTCTATCAAAGAAGGTTCATTTGAAAAATACGATGATTTGCGAAAACTCCCTAATTCCGAATTATTGATCGCGCTTAATCAGGAATTGGATAAACTCAACAAGGAGTTTAAATTGCAAAGCAGCAGTTTTGATCAGTTGCTGGCAATGGCAAAAAACAAAAAGGATTATCTCTCCCGAATCCCGGCTATACAACCCGTTGCCAATAAAAATCTGGATAGAATTGGCTCCGGTTTCGGTTACAGAACTGACCCCTTTTACCGAACTCAAAGATTCCATGCGGGTATCGACTTTACTGCGCCAAGAGGTGTTGAAGTATATGCCACGGCTGATGGGGTAGTCGAATCTGTTACTTCAGAAATATGGGGATATGGTCAGCATATTATCATTAATCATGGCAATGGATTTAAGACTTTATACGGGCACTTAAGCAAATTTAAAGTGAAACGAGGCCAGAAAGTAACAAGAGGACAACTTATAGGTTTAATAGGATCTACAGGTAAGTCTACCGGCCCGCACTTACATTACGAAGTACATAAAAACGGAGAAAAACTCAATCCGGCTTTCTTCTTTTACAACGACTTAAGTAACGAAGAATATCAGCAAATGCTTGAAAGAGCCTCTGCACCAACTCAATCATTCGACTAATGCCAAAACTGAATACAGATAAGGAAATACAAAAATTGTTCTATAAAATGGGAGAGGTGTCCAAGATGATTGGCGTTCCGGCTTCTATGCTCCGTTTTTGGGAAAAAGAATTTGACTGCCTTAAAAATCTTAACAAAAATAGAAAAGGTGACCGTTTATACACAGCTCAGAATATCGAAGACCTAAAAACCATACACTATCTGGTTAAGGAAAAGGGATATACGCTGCAAGGGGCTAATGAATATATGCTTGGCAACAGAAATGTAACGGATAAAAATGTCGAAATGCTTAAAAGTCTGGAAAAAATTAAAGCATTTTTGGTCGAACTGAAACAAAATCTGTAAATAAATTTATAGGTTTCTCCGTTATATTTATTATAACTTTGTACAAAATAAATTTAGCGCAAAATGGAAATTCAACAAAATGAAAAAGACAAGAAGAGTAAAACCTATTTAATGATCCTCATTGGAGCCTTATTGGCACTGAATGTAGGGATAGGTATTAATCTATGGCTGGGTAATAAAGAAAAGAAAGAATTAGCAACAAGGGTCGAGGGTCTTACTAACGATAAAAATGTCCTCAATGATGAGATCAAAAAGATGGAAACTGAACTGGAACAACTCCACTCAGAAAACCAATCTCTGAATGATCAACTCAATGAAAAGGACCTGGCTATCGAACAAAAGATCAAACAAATCAAATTGCTCCTTAATAAGGGCAAACTTTCAGATGCTGAGTACAAAAAAGCAAAAGCTGAAATCTTAAGCCTTAGAAGTATGGTAGAAGATTACAAGCTTAGAGTAGCTGAATTAACTCAACAAGTGGAAGTTCTGACAACTGAAAAAACTCAGTTGACTCAGGATTTGTCTACTGAACAAGCCCGTTCTGCCGAAAAAGACAGAACCATTGAAGCAGGTAACAAAAAAATTGCTCAGGCTAAGAAACTTCATGCAGGTAGTATCCGCGCTGTTGGTGTGAGAGAAAGAAAATTGTTCGGCAAAAAAGAAGTGGAAACTGATAAAGCCAGCAAAGTGGAAGAAATTAAAGTGTCTTTCTCTATCGATAAAAATGAATTAGCCGATGAAGGTGATAAAGACATCTTTATTAAACTTGTTGCTCCTGATGGCTCTCCGATTTTAACTAAATTACAGGTGACAAAAGTCGATGGCACTGATGTTAGCTACACCGAAAAGAAAACAATTGACTACAAAAATGAAAAAGTGGATGAAGTAGTTTATTGCAAAAAACAAGGTAGCTTTACCAAAGGTGAATACATTGTCGAATTGTTTGCAGAAGGTTATAGAATTGGCTCCGCTAAATTCACACTGAAATAAGTGAATAAATTATTGAAGAAAGGCCGACAGCAATGTCGGCTTTTTTTTTACTTTTGCTATTGATGAAGAGAATAGGAGTAATGACCTCTGGTGGAGATTCTCCCGGTATGAATGCCTGTATTCGTGCCGTTGTGAGAGCCGCTGCCTATAATGGTCTGGAAGTTGTCGGTATTAAAAGAGGGTTTCAGGGCATGATTGAAAATGAAATGAACCTTCTTAATGTTAAAGATGTTGCCAATATTATTCAATATGGTGGTACCATCCTCAAATCTGCCAGAAGTAAAGATTTTATGTCTTATGATGGCAGAAAAAAAGCGTTTGATAATCTTAAAAATCACGGTGTAGAAGGTTTAGTATGTATCGGTGGTAATGGTACCTACACTGGTGCAGGTATTTTTTATAAGGAATTCGGTATCCCAAGTGTTGGTGCTCCCGGTACCATCGATAATGACTTGTATGGCACCGACTATACCATTGGTTTCGATACTGCTGTAAATACAGCCCTGGACGCTATCGACAAAATCAGGGATACAGCAGATTCTCATAATCGGGTTTTTTTTATAGAAGTGATGGGTCGTGATAGTGGTTTTATCGCCCTCAACAGCGGTCTGGCAGGTGGTGCCGAAGGTATTTTACTACCCGAAATAATGAATGATTTTGATGACCTCATCAAGCATTTTGAAAATAAATCCAAACGCAAAAAAGAGTTCAGTATCATTGTGGTTGCTGAAGGTGAAACCGAAGGCCACGCATTTGCAATTGCCGATAAATTTAACAGTCAATTCCCGGATAATGATGTACGAGTGTCTGTGCTGGGTCATATACAAAGAGGTGGTAAACCTACTGCCAATGACAGAATTCTGGCCTCAACTCTAGGTAATGCCGCTGTTGAACAATTGCTCGCTGGTAATACCAATGTTTGTGTAGGTGTGGTTAATCATAAGGTCAATATCACCAGTTATGATGATGCTATTCATAACCGCAAATCTATCGACCCAATGCTCTGGAACCTTTCAAAAATCCTTAGTCACTGATGCTGCTCAAACTCTCTGTTAATAATTTCGCCATCATCAGAAATGTGGTGTTTGAACCTTCTAAAGGCTTAAATATTATCACTGGTGAAACGGGAGCTGGTAAATCGATTATTCTCGATGCCTTCGACCTTATTCTGGGTGCAAGAGCTGATGTCAAAACCCTCGGTGACCCAACTGAAAAATGTGTGGTTGAAGGTGAATTCGCTCTTAATAAAGATAAGTTTGAGGATTTCTTTTCGTCTAATGATATAGATTTCGAAGAAACTACCATCATTCGCCGTGAAATCAGTACAAATGGTAAGTCGCGCTCATTTATCAATGATACCCCGGTAAGTCTTCAACAACTGAAAGAAATTGGTGAAAGGCTCGTTAGTCTCCATTCTCAACACGAAAATACCCACCTCAACGACAGAGACTTTCAATTTAATCTTATAGATGGATTCGCAGGTCTCTCTGAAGATGTAAAAAAATACAAACTTCAGTTCTCTCATCTAAAACAACTTTTAAGTGAATTGTCGGAACTGAAATCTGAACAAGACAGATTAATTAAGGAAAAAGATTATCTCGAATTCCTTATCAATGAGTTCGAACAGCTCAATCTCAAAGAAAATGAAGAACCTGTGCTCGAAAATGAACTCAGAATACTAAGCAACGCCGACCAAATTGTTCAGGTTGCTGATGCCATTTCTACAAGTTTGAGCGAATCAGAATCTTCTCTGATTGATGCTTTAACTCAGTTAAAAAATAAAGCTCGCTCATTGGAAAATGTAAGTGAAAAAGCGCGTGAAATAGCCAATCGTTTAAACTCGGTAATCATAGAATTGAAGGATGTTGTCGATGATTCATTCAGCCTTAAAGAATCGGTTATATTCGATGAAAATCGCATGGAAGAAATCAATACCAGACTAGCTTCCATTCAACATTTAAAGAGAAAGCACAATGTGTCTGAGTTTAGCGAACTTTTAAAAGTGAGTGAACAAATCGCCGATCAGCTGATTGCCATTGGTCAAATGGATGCTAAAGTTGAAAAAACTCAAATGGAGATTGATCAACTCAGAAAGCAGTTGTTTTCGATGGCTGATAAATTACATGACAAAAGACTTAAGGCTTCTAAAGACATTAAATCGCAAATTGAATCTTCTCTAAAAACGCTCGAAATGCCTCACGCAGTTATCGAGTTTGCTATGGATTTAAAAGAAGAGCTGGACGATTTTGGAAGAACCTCATTGAATTGTTTGTTCTCTGCCAATCCGGGTATTGCACCTCAAAGTTTAAATAAAGTAGCCTCCGGTGGTGAATTGAGTCGACTTGCACTGAGCATTCGAGCCATTGAAGCTGGAAATCGACAGTTGAATACACTTATTTTCGATGAAATTGATACAGGTGTTTCCGGAAAAGTGGCGGATACAATAGGTAAAATGTTTAAGCAAATTGCTGGCTCACATCAGGTGCTGGCTATTACACATCTTCCTCAGGTGGCAGGGTATGGTGACAAGCATTTCTTTGTAGGTAAAATTGTAAAAAATAATACCACTGTTTCTTACATGAAGGATTTGAATAAAGAAGAGAGAGTTGAAGAACTGGCTAAAATGTTAAGTGGAGATGAAGCAACGGATATTGCCAAGAAAAATGCGAAGGAATTATTAAAAGTTTAAATGCTCCCATTATTTATCATAGCCTTGGTTTTCGCGTATAAAAAAGACATGGATGAGTATGTCAAAAAATATGACAAGAAAGGCCAGTACATAATTTATATATCGATTATAGGATTTATTGTTGTTTCTTTGACTTATTCTGTTTTTCAATGGATAGAATCGTAAAATGCTGCAAATAGGAACATATCACACCCTCGAAATATTAAGATTAACACCTCCTGGTCTTTTTCTAGGTGATGGCAATAAAGAAAATGAAGTCCTTCTGCCTAACAAATACATTCCGAAAGAATATAATATCGGAGATAAAATTCAAGTTTTCGTTTATCAGGATTTCGATGAAAGGGTAGTGGCTACAACGCTCGAACCTAAAATTACCCTCAACACAGCGGCCATGCTGCGTGTAGTAGACAAAAGTAATATTGGGGTGTTCATGAACTGGGGACTTGAAAAAGATTTACTGGTGCCTTTCAGTGAGCAGCTAACCAGTATGCGTGTGGGCAATCGCTATCTCATCTATATGTATTTTGATGAAGCCAGCGGCAGATTAGTCGGTACCCAAAAGTATTCCAAATTTTTAAGCAATGAAACTATTGATTTCAAAGAAGGTGACGAAGTCGAAATTATAATTGCTGATAATACCCCTCTTGGTGGTAATGTAATTGTAAATGGCAAGCACAAAGGACTAATTTATCACGATGAAATTTTTCAGGAAATTGATACCGGTGACAGATTAAAAGGCTATATCAAAAAAATCAGGGAACAGAATAAACTGGATATCTCACTTCAGCCTATTGGATTGGCTTCCATTGAACCGAATGCCGATAAAATTCTAAAAGTATTGAATAAAAATGGTGGTCGTCTCGAATTGAGTGATAACAGCTCTCCCGAATTAATTTATGAAACTCTGGGAATGAGTAAAAAGCTATTCAAAAAGGCATTGGGAGCACTGTACAAACAAAAGCGAATAGTCATTTCACCAAATCAAATTGAACTGGTTAAAGAGTAAATTCAACTTTTTTTCTTATGCTGGTCTCAAAAATAGGATTTAGAGCCAAAAACAAGTATTTTTTATTCAGACTAGGCGTATTTTGAAGCTCATACCTACAGTGGTCTGAGCAAGAAATACAACGACGTATGAATAAAAAAGACGCCATCGAATATATATCATAAATTATCAGTTTGGCCTAAAGGTTATTTTTGAGATCTGCTTTAATTGGAATCAGAATCTCTTCTCTCTTTACTTCACTGCTGAAATAATCTGCAGGCATAATATCAAAATGCGGCCTGTTGTCCAATTCGTAGGCAGATTGCGGCAACCATTCTCTGAATATATATTCAAAAATTGAAGAATCTCCCGGACCACCGGTATGTTCAAATATGGCATACAAGCCTTCTTCTGTTTCAATGGATTCAAATCCATCAACATCAGTGGGTGCATTAACTTCAACAGCCGCCATTTTGGTAAATGAAGTTGACGGATTGAAATTTGAAAAATAATCCTGGGAATAAAACTTTGCCAAAATAACATTGCCATTTGCCTTGTCGGGAATGGCGTTTCTTTTAGGCATAAAAGTCCCAAACAATTGAGGTGTTTGGTCGGCAATCAAAGACATTTCCATCCTGATGCCAACCAAATATTTTTTACCTGTAATTTCTATTTTAGGGCTCATTGACCTTGACTGATAAGTTAAATACCTCTCACGCCTTCAATGGCTTTCTTGATGAATTTAACAAAAATCGGATGTGGGTTTTCTACTGTACTCTTAAGTTCTGGGTGAAACTGAACGCCTATGAAAAATGGATGCTTAGGAATTTCAACAATCTCAGCCAAACCTGTATCAGGATTAGTTCCGGTGATCATCATACCATGCTTTTCGAATGCAGCAGTAAATTTATTGTTAAACTCGTAACGGTGTCTGTGACGCTCACTAATCTTCGATTTACCATAAATTTTAGAAGCTAATGAACCTTTTTCAAGAACACAATCGTATGCGCCCAAACGCATAGTGCCACCTTTGTGAGTCACTGTCTTTTGACCAGCCATCATATCTATGACCGGGTGCTTTGAATTGTCATTCATTTCGGTGCTATGTGCATCCTTATATCCAAGTACATTTCTGGCAAATTCTATCACACTGCATTGCATACCAAGGCAAATACCAAAGAATGGTACATTGTTTTCTCTGGCGTATTTAATAGCAACCAGTTTTCCGTCAATACCTCTGCCACCAAATCCCGGTGCAACCAATATACCTTGAAAATCTTTTAATTTATCGTGTACATTATCGTCGGTCAACAATTCACTGTGTATGTACTTAACTTTAACACTGCATTCGTTTGCTGCACCTGCATGTATAAAGGCTTCATTAATGGATTTATATGCGTCAGGCAGCTCAACATATTTACCTACCAGTGCAATATGAACTTCATTTTTTGGATGGCGTATATGATACAGGAACTCTTTCCATTGAACCAGTTCAGGATCCTGCTTGGAAGCCAGTTTCAATTTACTCAAAACGACCTTGTCCAGCTTCTCCTTCATCATCACCAAAGGCACATCGTAGATGGTATCTACGTCTATCGACTCGATAACTGCGTTGACATTGACATTACAGAACAAGGCAACTTTTCTTCGTATTTCTGCGCTTAAGTGATGCTCAGTGCGGCAAACCAATATATCTGGTTGTATACCGCTTTCCAGTAAGAATCTGACGGAGTGCTGTGTAGGTTTGGTTTTTAACTCACCTGCCGCAGACAAATAGGGGATCAAGGTCAGGTGTATAACTATTGTATTGTCATTGCCCAGTTCCCATTGTAACTGTCTCACAGCTTCAATAAATGGAAGGGATTCAATGTCACCAACAGTACCACCTATCTCAGTAATCACGATATCAAAATTGCCGGATTCTCCAAGCAACTTCATTCTGCGTTTGATTTCATCGGTAATATGCGGAACAACCTGAACAGTTTTTCCGAGATATTCTCCGCGTCTCTCATTTTCAATTACAGTCTGATAAATTCTTCCTGTAGTAACGTTGTTGGCCTGAGAGGTAGGAACATTTAAAAATCTTTCGTAATGCCCTAAGTCGAGGTCGGTTTCAGCTCCGTCTTCCGTTACATAGCATTCGCCATGTTCATAGGGATTTAATGTTCCCGGGTCGACGTTGATATATGGGTCGAATTTTTGAATGGTGACCCTGTAGCCTCTGGCCTGGAGTAATTTGGCCAATGATGCCGAAATGATACCCTTGCCTAATGATGATGTAACACCTCCGGTTACGAAAACGTATTTGCACTTCTGTTCCATGTCAATGTTGCGATGGTTAAATGGGGGCCTGTTATTGATTGTTTTCAATCAACTCGTCTAGTTTTAAATAAATAACAGATGGAGCAGATAACCGGATGACAAAGGTAGTTATTTTTACTAAATTCTATCCGGATTCATTTTCAAGAAATTGTCAACAGTGACCAAGTCTTCCGGACTGTCTATCGCCGGACTCACAAAATCAGTGTCGGCCAGGCTAATCGTATAGCCATTCTCCAGCCATCTTAACTGCTCCAGACTTTCCGATTTTTCTAAATTACCGGTATCCAGCTGACTCAAAGACTGACAAATCTCAGTTCTGAAGGCATATATGCCTATGTGTCGCTTAAATGGATACACATTAACCCAGTCCTTTGGCTCAATCCCTCTTTGATATGGAATCGCTTGCCTCGAAAAATATATGGCCTTATTGTCCGAATTGGATATCACCTTCACTACATTTGGATTAAACAACTCTTCCTCCTGCCTGATTGGTTTCTGAAGTGTCGCAATATCCGTATGGTGTTCTTTAAACTCCGCAACCAGACTCTCTATTTGCTCTGGTAATATAAATGGCTCATCTCCCTGTAAGTTAATCAGTACATCAAAACGACCATTGATTCTCGATAAGACTTCAAAACATCTGTCCGTGCCACTGACATGCTCCGTTGAAGTCATCATACATTGTCCAAACGATTTTACGTGATTGTAAATACGATCATCGTCTGTTGCAACCACTACTTCAGCATCCAGATTGGCTTTTAAAGCCTGCTCGTAGGTCCTTCGAACCAGTGACTTGCCTGCAATGTCTACTAATGGCTTGCCTTCAAATCTCGTTGAACCGTATCGGGATGGAATCACTATCAACACTTTCATGCCTGCGAATATAATTTGTGTTTCAAATTATTGGTAGCTTTATATAAAAGTTTTAATTTCGTTTTATTCAACTATGAAAACACTTCATTTTACGCTTATTTTTATAATGATGGTTCCTGTAGGAACGCTGACGCATGAATCTGCTCATTGGATAACCGCGCGTTATTTTGGAAATCATACAGAGTTGCATTATGCTTCTGTCTCTTATCACGGAGAAACTCAGAAAAAGTTTTTGGAAGTCATCGAGGCATACAGTATTGACGGCGATTCTTGGAGTCAGGAACAAAAGCAGTCATATAAGTCAGCAGTTAGAAATTACATTTTGGAAGGCAAAGCTATAACTCTATCAGGCCCTTTACAAACTTTGCTGACAGGTTTGATTGGATGCCTTATTCTGTTGATTAGAAGAAAAAGCCACCTCAATGGCATATTTACAAGTGTTGATTGGTTAGCCGTATTCTTGACTTTGTTTCTTTCTCGATTTACAGCAAATGCCACGCATCATTTTATTGCCGGTTTTTTAGGATTTAAGTCGTGCGGCGATGAAGATAAATTGGCTTCCTTATATCAAATAAATCCAAATGTGTTGTATGCCGTTTTATGGATTGCTTCGGTTTCTATTCTAAGCTATTTAACATTTAAAATCATCCCTAAAGACAAACTTAAACCATTTTTATTTGGTGGCGCTTTAGGTTGTTCTATTGGTTGGGTGCTGTGGATGTATTTGCTCGGTCCTTTGCTTTTGCCTTAAGTTTTGAAATAGGATTTTATTTTGAATTGAGTAATTTACTAATAATTATGATAAAAATTTTGGTCAATTAAAAGTTGAACTAAATTAGTAATACTTGAATTTTTTAATTTTAAGGGCTCCTACCTCTCTTATATTGAAAATATAAATTGGTCAATATATTTATTATTTTGATTTAATATAAACTTTGATTTTTCAACAAAACATTTTTGGAAGAGGATGTGCGGGTTGAGTCCACGAACGCGTAGAATTTAAATCATGGCAGCCACGAGCAGGTTGGATATGCAGCGGCAAAGCCATGATTGAAATTTTGGTTCGTGGTGGCCTTTTTTTGTTTACTTTTTTTTGCCATAAAAAAAAGTAAATGCCACGCCTGCGGCATGAGCAGGCTTAAATAAAATTTATGCTATATTGGAATAATTAAAATTAAAAAGAAAAAAATCTCAAAAACTCACAGCCATTCCAACTTTCAACCCAAATCTTCTATAACCTGTACCATACAATGGCGACAATCTGTGAATCGCCACTACTTGCAATACTTTGAAAATATTCTCTATCCCATACGCTACTTCCATATACGGTTCGCGGTTAATATTGTTTTTTAAAGGAGTGACCGGAATGCCATTGACATCGTATTGCGGAATTAAATTCATGTTCGACTGACTTAAACTGCCCATTACGGCACGACCTTCAAAAAATTCTCTCCACTTTAGTTTCTTCATCAATGGTATGCGGTTAAAAATTGCGCCATTGAAATGATGCTCCATTTTAAAAAACAAACTCTGATCGGTAATGAACTCAAAAAAATCCATCTGATTGTATGCAGAAGTTGTATAAATAAATGATTGATTGCCTCTGTGTACTTCTAATAATGGATAGGGAAGGGTTTCAAATATTTTTGTAGCAGATAAGGTAAAATCAGTTCGACCCCAATACCCAAAGCTCAAGCCTTTCTCTATGGATGCTGTTACCCTGTTGTAATCAAACTTACTGCCATAAAAGCCTTTGATACCTCTGGTATAATTGATGGATAAAGCCAGTCCTCCGGGTTTACTTTGTCTGACGCGCTCGTTGTCGTTTTGTAAATAATACTCTTTTGGAGCCCAGCGCAAACTAAAAGTAAATGCCGCATTGGTAAAATCACTGGTCTTGTTGCTGGTGTCTTCCTGGCTTTCGAAATAGGCAAAATTGAATTTATTGACGGGCTCGAACTTGTATTCCTTGTGCATGAACACAAATTTGGCATTCCAGCCTTTTGTAAATTCACTGTTGAACCAAATTTTCGATTCTTTAGCTCTGTTTAACTGACTGGCAGAAAATACTGAAACGGTTGTAAATAAATTACTGGCTCCGTAATAATCATCTGTTACCCCAATTTGTTCTACATCGTTTTTATAAGAAGCACCAACCATTGTCCAGTGCTTTCTGGAAAGTATCTTTTCTGCCTGCACCTTATATTTCCAACGCTGGTCGGTAAAGCCATAAGCTCCATAAGCTCCGAAAATATAAGTTTTACTGAAATTGAAATTGGTCTTTGCGCCTAATCTGACTCTGTGACCTTCCAATACATTGTATCCATATAATAAGGCATAAGGTCCGAAATCAAATTTGCCAATCGTTTTATAACCATTAAAGATAATATTGATAAATTCTACATAGTTCTTGATGACTTTTACATTGGTAAGTGTATCTATCTTTGATAATGCTCTCTTTTCATCCGCCGAGAGTTCTTCGTGTCTGACTGAATCCCAGAATTCATCTGATTTCTGAGTGGCATCTTCCATTAATGTGATGGGATAATCAAAGAATTTTTTTGAACGCTCTTGATTAACGACTAATTTCTCATAAGAATTGCTGAACAAGGCTATCATACCTGCAGAGTTTTTAGATATCTCAGCAATGTCTATTAGAATTCTCGAACGAACAGGAACATACGCACCAGAGCTGGTCCTCTCTAATTCCTGGGTAATCTTAAGTTTCTCAACGAAATTTAAATTGGCTTTGTTGGTGATACTTAAACTCAATCTGGTTAATGCAAAAGTCGAATCTTCAATCCAGATATAACCCGTAAATACTAAATCTAAGGGATTCTTCGGTGTCACTTCTATCTGATAGATTTTCTTTAATCCTATATAATCTGATCCAATCAATTTGTAGTTGTAATATGTAAACGATGATTTGGCAATCGGAGATATAAAGTTTTTATCCAGAATCGGCAGAATATTATCGTTGAAATTATATTGCTGGAATGTACTGCCTAAAAGTTGTGAAAGAAAGGAACCATCTTCAACACCAACACCTTTCACTCTCGATGCTATAATGACTTCTTTATTTTGCCTCGGATTTTTGTTGTAATAAAAATTACTGAGGTTCTCCGATAAAAATATAGGTAATACTTGTTTGGTTTTGTCCTCACTCAGGTATGACATGGTATCAAATATGCCTTCTACTCCTTTTAAGAGTCTTTTGTTCTTTAAATCATCCGACACATTGTTGACTGCTATCTGTATTTTGGTAAAACTTTCACATTCGAAAGAATTTAATTGTTCAAAATTGTATAAATGCTTGTTGTTTTGAGCCATTTCAATGACACGCAATGCACGATTGACTTTACTGACAATTTTAACTTTATCAAACTCTTGTTCTTTAACCACCATTTTCACTTCTATGGTAATATTGGAACCTCTGGCCACATAAATTTTCTGCTTAACATATCCAACATAATACACCACCAGAGTATCGCTCTTCGAATTAGATGTTATACTGAATTTACCATCAAAATTAGTGGTTGTATAATCGCCTGTTTCATCAAAGTAAACACTTGCTCCGGTTATGGGTTCTCCTGTCTTAACATCTATTACCCGACCCTTTACAGTAGTCTGGGAATAAGCAGAATGAAATAAAACAAAGAATAAAATGACAAACAAATAGCGCATGATAGGCAAAAATAAACAATGCATACCGCTATTAAACGAATATGCCCTTTATTTTGTTAACGTGTGTTTGTAGATAACTGAAAGGCTGAAGAGCTGAAAGGCTGAATTGTGTCGCGGTGATGAGCTGCGATGTTAAGTCGTTGAGTCGTTAAGTCGTTAAGTCGTGGGGTTTGTCGATAAACTTTCGGAAGATCTTAATGTTAGTCTCTAAGCATGTTTGTCGGTTTTGTAGGCGTCGTCGATTTATCGCGACGCTCCAGAAATTGGAAGACGTCGCTGATACCTGTCAGCCTCAGGCTGATCGCGACGCATCGAATAGCTGAATTGTGTCGAAATGGAGGGGGCATCGGTGGGTGGAATAGAAATGTTGAGGACTTTTTTAACGTAGAATTGCACAGAACGTTATTGTCCCAATGCTATTTGTGTTATCCCAATATACATTAAAGAAAGCCTTGGATCATCTGCGAATCTTTCAGCGCCATCCCACCGGATATGGCGGATAGTTCAAAAAAAAAGCAATCATTTAAATTACGACTAACATTAGTATAAACAAATAAAAAATATCTGCGATATCAGCGTTAAAAAAGCAATCGGGAATGCTGAATTGCTGAAAGGCTGAAAAGCTAAATTGGGCCGCGGTAATTGCCATTTCGACTTGTATATGGCTCCCTATTAATTAAACTTGACTGCTCCTCAAAAATAATTAAAATTTTCTAAAACATTTTTTTGCTTTATTTGTTTTCGCTCCTATATTTGCACCCGATAACGGTTCCTAAATTCATTTATTTGAATCAGGATTAAAAGGGAATCCGGTGTAAGTCCGGAACATTTCCCGATGCTGTAATCTCCGCGTTATTACGCAGTCTGATGGTTCTATAACCACTGTCCGCCTCAAGCCGACGGGAAGGTCCAAAAGATAAGGAGTAAGTCAGAAGACCTGCCGATGTCAACATTGGTTTCAGAGCTTTCGGAGAAAAGGCTTGGACTTGCAGATTAAACATTTGTAGCCCGATTTTTAACCCCCGCTTTGTCACCTGACCACTTTAAAAATGAAGTACGTCTGGCTGATATCATTATGGTGTATTCACCTGATTTGTTTTGCACAAATTAAGGATACCCTCACTATGGCCCCCTTCGAACTCATCAGCTCGAAAGCTAACTCAAGCGCGGGTGCCCTTAAAATAAATCTGCCCCTTCCTTACTCTGGCTCTATTGCCGATGTCATTGGTTCCTACAGCGCCCTATTTGTCAAATCTTACAGCCCCGGAAACCTAGCTACAACTTCTATGAGAGGTATGGGTGCCCAACACACCGCTGTACTCTGGAATGGTATCAATCTCCAAAGTATGATGAACAGCAATATCGACCTCAATCTCTTACCTGTGTTTTTCTTCGATCAGGCAGCTATTGAAACCGGTGCTAATGCCGCCTCTGCTGCTAATGGCGCTCTGGCTGGTGCTATTTATCTCAATAACCTACCCAGAAAATTAAATAAAACTTATGGTGAAATTTTGTCTGGTAGCTTTGGTCTCAATTCTCTCGCTTTGGGGTCTTCTTATAATTTCGGTAAACTATTCCTGAACTCCAGATTCATCAATCGTACCGCTCTTAATAACTTTGAATACGTCAATTATTTTTCTGCTAATAAACCTATTGAACGTTTAAGAAACAGTGGATTTAAACAATCTGGTTTTATGCAGGAATTGGATTTCGATATCAACTCCAATCACTCTGTCTACGTTAACTACTGGTATATTCAAACCGATAGAGATTTACCTCCCGCTATGGGAATAGCCAATACTTATAATGAGCATCAGGATGACTACAGCCATAAGTTTATTGTAAAACACAATGGCGCTCTATCATCGAAAATTAATCTCATAAATAAGGCAGCTTTTATCAATGAACAAATCAATTATTACCACGATTTGCTTCTACCTGCTTTTAATGACGCTTCAACCTGGCTGGCAGAGTCTCAATTAAATTGGAAGCTTTCTCCACTGATTGAATTTTCAAGCTCTTTAAATTATACCTTGCAAGAGGCTAAAACCGATGGATATCATTTGGGCAAACAAAGGCATTTAATATCTCTTTGGCAAAACATCAATTATACGTCTAAAAATAAAAGAAGCAGAGTAAGTATAGGCTCACGTCAATTGATGGTCAATGGTAATATGGTGCCGGCTTCTCCTGATCTCGGTTTTGAATTTAAAATTTACTCTAATTTAAAATGGAAATCCAATCTGGCTGCCGGATACAGAATACCTTCTTTCAATGATTTATATTGGCAAGCTGGTGGCAATACTGAACTCAAACCGGAAATCAGTAAAAAAGCTGAATCGTCTCTGGAACTGAATGTATCAGGTTTCAAATTTGCTACTACAGGATTTCTTCATCATGTCAATGATTGGATTCTTTGGACACCTGACCCTGTTTCTCAAATCTGGAAAGCCAATAATGCCAAATCCGTCAGAAGCAGTGGACTCGAACTATCAACTGAATATAGATACAAATTTTCTAACTGGCACGATTTGAAATTTTTTGGACGTTACCAATTTGTCAGAAGTATCAATACTCAGGTTTATTCGCACGACTCAACTGCTCTTGGTAAACAGTTGTTCTATACTCCCGTTAACACTGCCAGTTTGCAGGCACAATACAGGATTAAATCTTTCTTTTTGAATATTGGCATGAACTATACCGGAAGTGTTTTCACGACTGCCGATAATGCCATAGACAACCAATTACCTGCTTACGTCTTGTTCAATTCAACTTTGGCGTATGCATTCAATTTCAAAAATCACAGTGGAGAACTGTCCATAAAGGTTCTTAATCTGACCAATAAAACTTATCAGGTAATGGAAAACAGACCCATGCCTCTTAGAAATTTTCAAATAGCATTTAAATTCAATATCAATTATGACAAATAACATCAAATTCGCTCTCGGCTTTTCTATCCTTGCCCTGACATTCTCTTCATGTAAAAAAGATTCTGAAATAACCAAAGAAACTGAAGACTATAAAGGATTAATAGTAGTCAATGAAGGCGGATTCAATAAATCAAATGGCAGTCTGGGTGTGTATAAACCCGGTACTAAAACATATTTCGATGCATTTAAAAAAGCCAATGACCGCCCCCTTGGTGATGTAGTTCAATCAATTGCTGAAATGAACGGCAAATTGTATATAGTGGTTAATAATTCCAATAAAATAGAAGTAATCAATAAGTCTGATTTCAAATCTGTGACAAGTATATCTTCTACTTCCCCGAGATTTATGGTTAACATAGGTAATAACAAAGCAGTTTTAAGTAATTTGTATGATAATTCAGTCAAGATAGTTGACCTTAACACAAATGCTATCAGCGCTCAGGTGAATATCAATCATTGGAGTGATGCTTTGTCTGTATTGGATAGTGTTACCTATATTGCAACTCTCGATAATAAAGTTATGTTGCTCAATAATAAAAAACAGTCCTTAATGGATTCCGTATCCACAGCAACAGGTTTGAGCAAAGTGGTGAACTTAGGACCGGATAACCTGGCTTTTTTATGCACAGGTCTTATAGATTGGAATTCTGGAAATACATTAGAAAACGGAACAATTCAAATTTACAATTCCGATTCAGGTAAAATTACCTTATCTGTTCCATTAAGTGGTGCCGGATATGGTGGTTCCATGGTTTATGACGCTTCTGCAGCTGCTGTTTACTTTAATTTAGGTAATAACGTCATTCAGAAAATGACCCTTGCAGGATTAATCAGTACATACATTACTTTACCTTCTGGTGTGTCTGTTTATGGATTGTCTATTGATACTAATGGAAATTTATATGTAACTGATGCCGGTGATTTTAACTCTGCCGGAAAAGTATATGTCTATAATTCGGCCGGTACAAAAACCAACGAATTTAGTGCTGGTATTGCCCCAAGTGCAGTTTGGGTAAACGATTAATGAATTTAAAATACATTTATTTCTCCGTATTCCTTGGTTTGCTGTTTTCTTGTAATAACAACAATAAAACAGCAAGCCCGGGTTTAATTGGATACGATACTTTGCAATATTCAGAATCTTTTGGAATTGCAAAATTCGAAAACTATGATCAACTCTTTTACTGTAATCAGAATGATACTATCTGGAGTATTCGTTCTGATGAAAAACTAAAATCAACACCCAAAATTGTTGTTTTATCCTCTGTTTTTGCAGGCTTTCTGGAAGGTATTAATATGCAGACTTGCATCATTGGAGTTGATAAAATAAACTACTACAGCGATTCAATTATCTTACAACGATTCAGAGATAAAACGATTACTGAGGTAGGAGAGGAGGGGCAATTAAAACTTGAAACCTTACTGGCACTTAAAGCTGATTTTGTAATCGGCAGTTCATATACCTACAACAATAAAGCTTTGGTAAAGCGCTTGCAGGCCTCAGGAACCAAAGTGCTGTTTTGTGATAATTTTAAAGAACAAAATCCTCTTGCAAGGGCTGAGTGGATTAAATTCTTCGGCTTTATCACCGATCAAAAAAATAAAGCTGATTCTGTCTTTAATGTTGTAGCAAAAAACTATAACCAAATTAAGGATGAGAATGCTTCACGAGCAACTAAACCTTTGGTATTAACAGATGCACTTTATCAGGATGCCTGGAATGTGCCCGGTGGAAATAGTTACACAGCTCAGCTCATTCATGATGCCGGCGGTTTATATGTATTTGCTGATAAAAAAGAATTTTATACGTTTCCGCTAAATCTTGAAACTGTGCTGAGCTCAGCTTCAAAAGCAGATGTCTGGATACATGTTAATCAGTTCAAATCGAGACAACAAATGTTGGAATCCGAAAAAAGATACCGTCTATTTAATGCATTTCAAAATAAAATGGTATTCAATTATAACAAAAGAGAGAACCTGTCAGGTGGTAACGATTTCTGGGAAACAGGTGTGATACGACCGGACTTGGTACTTCTCGATTTGACTAAAATTATGAGCATGGATAAAAATAATTACAGTAGCTTGTATTTTTATACCTGGCTGGATTAGATTTGCCTTCTAAGAAGTGCTGTTTAATTCCTGGATATATTTCTTGTTTTTACCTGTAGTCTTTGCTGGCTATTTTGCTCTGCCTCATAAATGGCGCTGGTTACTTCTCTTAATAACTTCCTATGTTTTTTATGGCTGGTGGAAATGGGAATTCTTACTTTTACTCGGGTTCTCAACTGCTTTTGATTTTACTTCCGCCCGTCAGATTGAAAAAGCTTCTTCACTTAAAAGTAAAAAATTATGGCTGATTTTTAGTCTCTGCATTAACCTGGGTATCCTATTTTTCTTTAAATACTTTTATTTCTTTGTAGGTAGCACTGAAGTCGTTCAAAGATTTGCCCACGACCATCAATCAGTTAAAGAACTTATTGAATTTTTAAGTAAAAGCTTACCAGTAGGTATTTCGTTTTATACTTTTCAAAGTATGAGCTATGTGCTCGATGTCTATTATGGCAGAAGTAAAGCTGAAAGAAACCTCGGACAATTCGCTGTATTCATAGCCTATTTCCCTCAACTGGTTGCTGGACCAATCGAACGCTTCTCACATTTAAATGAACAACTCAAGAAAAAACAAACCGTTCTTTATTCTAATATTCAGGCTGGCTTTCGCTTAATGCTCTATGGGTTCTTTGTAAAAATGGTTATTGCCGATAATCTGTCTTATACTGTAACTTCTGTTTTTGATAATCCTGGTAAATGGGTGTACTATTGGAACATTATTGGTGTTCTCACTTTTGCTTTTCAAATTTACGCCGATTTTTTTGGATACTCCTTAATTGCTCAAGGTACTGCAAAGCTCTTTGGGGTCGACCTCATGGATAATTTTAATCGTCCTTATCTGGCTCTAGGTATTACCGATTTTTGGAAACGCTGGCATATCTCCCTTAGCACCTGGTTTAAAGATTATCTGTATATCCCGCTAGGTGGTAACAGAGTCTCTAAAAGTCGCTGGACTTTCAATGTTTTACTCGTATTTCTTTTAAGTGGTCTCTGGCATGGTGCCAATTATACCTTCATTGTATGGGGCGCTCTGCATGGAATTTATTATCTGATTGAAAGTTTCTCTCCCTTTAAAATTAAATCTGTATTCTCCAAAGGTCTTTTAACTTTTATTGGAGTTTGTTTTGCCTGGATTTTTTTCAGAGCAGCAGATTTTAATCAGGCTTTGGATGTTATGAAAGGTATGTTGGCTCAATTGGGTGGCGAAAAACAATTGGATACTCCGGCATTCGTCTTTGTGTTACTGGCCATTTTTGGTGCTATTGAACTCTGGCGCTCTAACCAGCGTTTCGATGCTTTCTGCAACAGGTTTAATGCTGTTGGGAGATGGGGCTTGTACGCCTTTCTGATTTTTTGTATCCTTGTTTTAAGTGGCTCAGAATACCAGGCATTTATTTATTTCCGATTCTGATGGAATGGAGTTTCAGACATATCGCCCCTCGTGTAATAGTCATTCTGACAACAATTCTGATTTCAGCTTTTGTATATAAAAAAATTTACTGGATTCCTGAACTCAAAGATCAGGGTCCGATGCTCTATAATTTGCTTGAATATCAATGGCATAACGACGCACTTTATATGGGCGAATCTTCTAATTATTGGGTATCTCCGGATGATACAGATAAGCGGACTATTAGCGATATGATCAATGATAGTCTGGAAGGTATGAGATTAAGTGGCTTGCAGGTACCTGCCTATCACGCCGGTATGTTTCTCCCGGTCATCAAACAAATTGACCCTAAATCCAGAGTTAAATATTTGGTTGTAACCATGAATCTGCGATCATTTGATCAACCCTGGATATACTCCACTCAGGAAGGAGCATTGCTCAGAACAAAATGCTTTTATTACGATTATCATCCGCTCTACAATCGCTTGTGCGCCACTTTGGGCTATTACGACAATCCCAGTGCCGATATACAGGACAAATTAATGCTACATGCATTTGAACACGATTCAATAAAAGTGAATTTCCCTCTGAAGTGGTACACCATCAATTCCTGGAAAGACCATGTGCTTTACACCAAACCAGATGGGTCTACTGATGAAGAGAAACAAGCACTTGCTCATCATTATGTGAAAGCTTATGCTTTTAGCATTGATACTCTAAATAATCCCAGAATTAAAGATTTCGATGAAATTGTCAGAGTTTGTAAATCAAAGGGCATCAAGTTGTATTTTAATTTGCTCTCCGAAAATCTTCAATGGGCAGACAGTTTAGTAGGGCCGGATTTGGTAAAAGTAATGCAATACAACCGCGATGTTTTGGTAAGGCGTTACACCGCAATGGGCGCAACAGTTATTGATAACCTCGAACTAGTTCCGGCCGAATCCTTTGGTGAAAAAAACTGGACCACCGAACATTACGATCAAAAAGGCAGATGGCTGATAGCAGGGAAGGTTGCAGGCGTGTTGATGAAGAATTGATGGTTTAAGCATTTGAAGAACACATCAATTTTATTTTTATAATAATAGTAGTCCAAATGCTTAATTAGGATTAAAATCAAAAATAAAATGTGAGTTCCAAATTTAAGTCAATAAATTTGATGACTTATAAGTACATTCATTTTGAACATATCCCCGATGATTTAAATAATCGGGGATATTTTTTTATCGATATTATTTGATGATTACAAGCTTGTAATAGTAGTTCAGTTCAGGAATGTAAACGGTGTAAACACCGCTTGCAAGCCCTGATAAATCGATTTTAACATTCAGTGAATTGTTTGTCGTTTGATAACTACCACCATAAACAGGTTTTCCTGCGGCATCATTGATCTGTACACTTAGGTTTGTGTTATTGACACTGATGACCTTCACGTTCACCTCGGATTCTGCCGGATTCGGATACACAGAAACACTGGTAGGTAATTTATCAGCAGATTGTTTCTCATTTCCTAATACGGCTCCATTCACGTTTGCCTTTCCATTATCCTGACTTACGCTTCCTTTCAGTTTGCCTGAAGGGTAATTCAGAATTACAAATGGCTCGGGATCTCCAAGCGAATCGCACATAAAATCCATACGGCAGAAACTACACTCGTCATTTCTTATAACTATGCTGTACCAGTTACTAATGACATTTGAATTTGTATCCCATTGAGGAGGACAGAATCTAAAACCAAGCACAGTACCTCCATAAAGCTCCAGATTGGTCTGGTATAGGAAATCTGCATTCATGTCATAAACCTGGATTTCCTGTCCGAAAGTAAGAGGTGTTTCCCCATCGCATTCTGCCTCGGTCAGGTCTATAAAGCAGCATGGATGTTCTTCCCTGTTATACATTCCGGTCAGGTAATTGGAAGTTGAGCTTGGCACCTGAGTAATGTCCATGAATTGAAGCTGGGTGCTGTACTTGATACAATTGGTCGAATCTGCACAGACAAAGGTGTACCAAGGTTCTTGAGGGTCTAAGGTATAATGACCTGGAGAAGATTCATCAATTTCTTGATCGAACCTATCATACATCACACCGTTTTCACATGTTTTGAGATAATCAACTGAATCGGGATAGTCGCAGTCGTACCAGACGGTATCTAAAATATTGACAGGCGTTGGATTAGATGAATACACATTAATTGTTGTCTCGTAGATACGGTTGTAATCCTCATCCGTAATTTTTACAAGGTATTCTCCCTCGGTAAAAGCATAAATACCGCTCTCATTATTCTCGATATAATCCTCAGCAGTTTTATCGTATATTGTATAAGGCAATTGCGGATAAAGAACGGTATAGGTTGCGACACCGCCCGACATATCCCAGTCGCAAGCCGTGAGATTTTCCTCGGACTCAATGACGGTCGGTGGGATGAACGGGTTGTCCCATACCTCAAACCAGCCCTGACCTGTGATCTCGTCACTTTCATCGTACTGCGTCACTTCAAACTCATAAACCTGGGCTTTGTCAAGACGGTTTGCCTTGTCCTTATATGAGAAGTAATAGCTGACAGGCTCGTCAAAACCCGCCACGGCAGTGATGCCCCAGATACAGGCGTTGGTACTGGTGAGCCTGTAAACGTTTCCCACGACATGAACGAGTCCTGAGCTATATGAGCCTCCTGAAACCCAAGCCGTGTGAAGGGCGTCGCTCATCTCGATGTAGGCGTTGGCCTTGGCGAGATAAGCCGCTTGTCTGAGTTTTATACACAACTTGATCGTAGTGGATTCATCTGTGGTATTTGTCACCTTGACTATTCCTCCTGAAACGAGGTTGTCGCTATCATTTCCGGTTGAAGGTCTGGCCGATCTCTTGGTCTGACTTCCACCTTTACCACCCGTATTGTCGGTATCCCATTCAGGGATGAGATAAACCACCCAGGCGTTCCTAGTGGCAATGTTGTTATTGTAACGCACATTATACTTGACATCAGTGGTCTCGGTATGGGTCATGCCGAAAGGTGCTTCAGGGCAAGTCTGTATCCTTGCCAGAAAACAGACGTTGATTTTGTGCTGATACCATGTATTGCTCAGGTCGTACCAGTCAAGCTGGGGGATTTCCGTCCACGGTACGGAAATATTCACGGTGTCTCCATAATTCATCGTTGAATCAATGACGATTCCGAACTTGTTGATCTGGCCTCCCATGTATTTTCCATTTACGATGTTATTTGGATTATGAGTCCATGCCCTATCCCAAGTCTCACCAGTGGAAGCCCATGTCCAATAAAGGTAAAGCTTGGCCGTGTTGGTAGGGAATTGTCCCCTGTTCCTTACTGTAGCGTACACCCAGTTGGTCTTGAGGTTATAGGCAGGCTCCTGATGCACCTTGATACCGTCATTCTTGTGCCTGACCCATATATCAGGGCTTCTGACAATATTGAGTGAATCATGGGGTTCCAGTCCCACGTCCACTTTCATGTCTTTCATCCAGTAGTCGAAAGACGGACTGTTGGTATCCGTCTTTAACAGCGCATTGCTTGAATATTTCACATTGCAGGGATGGGTGATACGTACCCGGTAGTAGAGACTGTCGTAGCACCCCCCGGTATAGGGTATGTCAAGCGTATCATCATCTGAGTCAGGCATATTCTTCCAGTTGTTAATGCCGTTGCGAGAGTACTGCCACTGGTAGGTGCAGTGTTCCGGCTCATTTACCACGACACGGAACATGACAGGATTTCCCGCAGTGATGTTCTTGTTCTGCGGCTGGCTTATGATTCTCAGGGTATCGGTGGTTTTCAGCACAACACTTGAAGAATAGAAATTATAGGAATTGCCGCAGTTGTAGAAATACCTGAATCTGACCGTGTCGCCAAGCTTGAGCGTATCTGGCTGGTTTAAGGTGTTGTTGAACGTTTCTTGCAAGGAGGTCATGGTATCGGTCGAGGTCAGCACGATGAAACTCGACCAGCTACTTGATCCAGGTCTTTTGTGCTGCCATACAATAGTGATCGGACGAAGTGAGTTTGGGCTTTCAAAAGCGTATTTGTACCTGACTGGGAAGAAACTCGAATAACAGTTGTGCTGTTGCACGGGCTGTTTGGAAATTTTCACCATGCGGTTCTCAATCGTATCGGAGAAAGACTCGCAGACGCTGTCGGTCACCATGCGCCTGAAATACCGAACGATGGTATCGTTGATAAACTGGTTGAAATCCTTGTCGGTCGCACCAGGTATATCCGTAAATGTCATCTGGTTTGTACTTACCTGCCATTGGATTACCGCATCAGGAAATATTTTCTTGATGTCAGTTCCAAGCAGGATGGAAGCGCATGTGTCCGAACCGGAAACGGACTTGAAAATCCTGTTGTTCAAATTAAGGTCAGCCATTGTAATGACGTTGCTGTTGGTAGCGCAGTTTCCTGATTGTACCATGCGGAAATATTTGGTGTTGTTCAGTGTCTTGGCGGGGGTCAGATCCTTATTCCGTTCGCTCGGCAGTATCTCCAAGCCCATACCCTCACCCTGCATCACCCATCGGTACTCGAAAGTCCCATTGCCTCCGGTAGGCGTGCTACCAATAATCTGAGGCGTTACGCAGTCATTGTCAAGGGTTATTACGTTGTTTCCAATGGCATTTATGAATTCAAAGTCAATGCTGTCCTTGAACTGGCATCCCGTCTTACCATCCTTTATGGTCAGCCTGACCTTGCCGTTACCGTCGAATTTTGTCTCGAACAAATGTCCGTTAGCTGTAGAACCGGAGCAATTGGTACAACCCCAAGTATAAGTCATTTCTGAACCGGTTTTGGTCTCGTAGTTGAATAGCTGGTTAAGATTACATGAGGCAGTGTCTCCAATTATCCTGTATTGAGATTTGGGTAGTTCAATGGAAACTTCTCTGGAAAGGGTATCTAAACCGATTATTAGCGTAATTGTGTATGTGCCATTCTCTGAATATGTATGAGTCGGATTTTCGCTGTGGCTGCTATCCCCATCTCCAAAAAACCAGCGGTGATTTTCCATGCAAGACTGATTACTTACCAGATCAAGTGCAGTGCATCCTTTTACGATTGCCGTAAAATCCAAAGAAAGGCTATTTTCCCTTGTCGTATTAGCAAAATTGGGTAGATCCAAATTGCTGAAACCTCCTATTCCATTTTCAGAAATGGATGGTCCTTCTAGTTGATAATCACAGGCGTTATCAGAGCCATTCACCAGTTTATCAGGAAAGTTAATAACAGATATAAAAGGCAATGATTCGGCAGAAAGATATATTCTGCCATCAGGACCATTTTGCAG